>CAVRDN010000114.1:0-19828 GCA_963719675.1 uncultured Alphaproteobacteria bacterium
ATCATCGCGCGCCTCCGGCAGGAAGGAGGGCGCCACGACGGAAGCGGCCGACAAATTCCGGCGCATCGGCGCCGGGGCCACACGATGGCGACCTTTGACCGCCATGAGCGGTGGGCCGCCCGTGACGACCGGGGACCTAACTGGTTTCCACTCGCGGCGGTGATACGCTGGGGCGGTGCGTGAACCGCTGCAATCGACCCAACCTGGTCGCCAGACCAGTAACAGAGTGATCCCGGAACCGGACGTTCGTCACAGCATGGCGCCAACGGCTGCGCGCTCATGGCGGTCGCCGAAGCAGGCCATCGTTGTTCTCAAAAGCAGACACTCTGCTGGTGAGGTTTCATTACCTGACCCGAACGGAATGGCTGTGCTTCACCCCGGAAGTTCATCCAGGAACGCTTTCGCGGCACGTAGATCGGGCGCCGCGAAGCCTTCGGTGAAGCGATCGTAGACCTGGGCCACAAGCTGCCTTGCCTCGATGCGGCGGCCTTGGGTCACGCGCAGGCGCGCGAAACTCAACGCGGCGCGCAGTTCCCAGAACAGTGCTTCCCGCTGCCGGGCGATGGCGAGCGCGCGCTGGAACGAATTCCTCCGCCGCCGTCACGGAATCTCGTCGCAGAAGGATTTCGCCCTTGATGCGCGGCAGCTCGGCGAAGAACAGGTCGTGGCCATGCTCAAACGGTACCGCGTCATCCAATCCCTCGTTCACGGCGGCGAGTGCATCGTCGAGTTGGCCAAGCCCGCCAACCCCGGTCGCCAGCGCACCCTTGAACTCCGGGTATGACATTCGTCATCCGCCGCGGCGGCAGACGTCGAACGCATCACGCAACATAAGCACGCCTCGCGCAAACTCGCCTTGTTCGATCATCGACTGCCCGGCGAGGAAATGTCCGGCGGTCTGCCAGAATGGCGCATGGATACGTGTCGCGGTCTCGATCAGGCGGCCGATGCTTTGCTCCGCGGCAGCGAACGCGCCGGTAGCGATCATGATCTGGCACACGCCGCCAGTGGGTGGACGTGAGTAGATGGTCAGCATCCGTGACCCGATAGACAGTGCATATGTCATATACCTGGACGCCGTGCCGGAATTGCGGGAACATCTTGAAGCCGTGATCTCCGCCGACCTGTGGTTGGGCTTATGGCGATGCCGAACCGTGCGGTTGGACTGGTGCTGGCGGCGATCTCGTTGACGGATAACAATGACCAGGGGAAGCGATAGGCACGATGAACAAGAGGAACTTGTGGCCAATTCTGTTGGCGCTTTCGCTTTCGGCGTGCGTCTACATGCAGCACCGGGACTCGCTTCGACCCTAACGCAATCAACCAACTAACCCCAGGCGTCTCGACCCAGCAAGATGCAGTTGCAAAGCTCGGCAAGCCCATGGCGGTAAGCACGAACGCTGACGGCAGCCAGCTTTTACAGTGGCAATACGCTATGGCACTGCAATCGGAGTCGGCGGCGGCGCTCATGCCGCAATCTTGTTCGGTAACGATGGCAAGATGATCCGAGTCACCCACATCTCGCAGCAATAGGCATACACCAAATAGGGCAACAATATACTTGACGAAATACTTGACGCACTTCCCCTAAGATATGGTGGACAGGTTCTCGTGTTCCTCATATATTCTTCAACCAGCCATCTTGCGATCAGCCGACCGACCAGCAAGATGAGATTACCGAAGCAGCCAACTCCGAGGAACAACCGAAGAAGCGATGGGGTGGTGCCAGGCCGGGCGCCGGTCGCCCGAAGAAAGTCAAGTTGGACGATAAGCAAACGTATCAGAATGCGCTCACGGAGGCTGCGCTGTCCGGCAAACTGATCAAGAACGTGTCCGTCTTGAAGTCATAACAGAATCAAATGCATAGGCGCTATTGCCACTATTTTTTATTGTCTGGATAAATAGAGGAACAGAGCAGAACAGAAGGATATTTTTTGAATTGAACCAAAATATACGGTTTTATACACGGAATGAGATGGCAAAGGCCCTGCGAGTTTCTCGTGGGTTTCTTGACCATGCGGCGTTGCGAGGCGAAGGCCCACCATTTTTCCGTATCGGAAGATCAATCCGATATGACCGAAATCAGGTCATTGAATGGCTGCGGGCACAAGAGAAGAAGTCCAATGAGATTTCGTGAACTCCGTGAAGCCACACCAAAAAAAGCCAAATAAACCCCTAGACTCCAGACAAAGCACGAGCGACGTCTGATCGGATTGAGAAAGCGCAAATGCGGATTTCAGACATCACATCCGACAGTGCAGAGAAACTACAAAAGGCGAGAGCCGGATTGATGGAAATATAAGCACTGGCGCTGATAACCATTACACTCGGCTTCAACAGCAAGGAACATTATGACGAAAACATTTACCAGTGCCAGAGCAATATCCTCGCACCCCATCCAGACCAAAATCATATTGCCGGTTGAAAACTTCTATCGCTTTAGTTGTCTGATCGACAACAGCGATGGTGTCAGGATCACGGCCTATTCTGATCCAGAAGACGGAATGATGATTCTATATATCGCCTGCCGAGATCGTGAAATTGCCGAGGCTATGGACGATGTATGGGCATAACAATCCTGTTCGAGCTATCATATTACAATGATGACACCGGAAATCCGTAAAGCCTATGCCGATACCCTTGAAGCTCAAGCTCAAGCTCAATGGCAATGTGCGCTGACGCTCGTGTATAACGAATGGCCCGTTTCAATGGATCGTATAAAGCAAGATTTACGAGGATTGCACAGGATGGTTGATCGAAAACTTCTCGGTCGGCGCTTTCATTTACGGCCCATACATGAGCGTTCTCTAATATGGACCGTGGTCGAGAAATCAGATACCTATGCACATATTCACGCCGGGTGGAAACTGCCATCGCCGCACGACATCAGCAAACTTGAGGCGATGTTGGCAGGAGTGTATGGCTGACATTCGCACCCAATGGAGAGTATAATATACAAGAATACAGGTTTGGATGGGCGGGATATGCCACGAAGAGCTTGCAGGACTCGGCGGACATCATAGATAGCGCAGAGTTTCTTCGTTCGTAACATTTGAGTTTGGTCGCAATTCGACTTTCAAGCGACCCAAGGCTGGAAACCAGTTTAGCGTGCTGCCACCTGACTATTTGACTAGACTCGGACAAAATCGATCTGAAATCACACGGTATCATTGGATGCCGTGATTTGATGATATGGAAGATCATGATAGTGTAATCGACACGACAAATCAGACAGGCTGATAGTGATGTAAGTAGATTGAGGTACATCGACACGAAGAACGGAAACGGCAATCACGGTGAAACAATGCGAGAGATGGCGTCTAATGACAGATCAAGAGACAACGCTGCTTTGATTGCCCGCAACGACTTGCCTTCGTCTCGCAACTGGACAATTCGAGAGATGACCGCTTGTTGGCTGGCAACAGGCTCTAATCGCCCATCAACGACCATGAAGCCAAATGGCACCTTGCTGCCGAGATACCTGCCACGGGTCTTTTGATCCGCCTTCACGACGCTGATCCGTTCTCTGATCCGATCTCGTTCGGCTTCGGCCACCGCCGACAGGATGGTGAAGACCAGCTTGGAGATACCGTTGCCGGTCACGTCGCCACCGAGGTCGATCATGTGAAGGCTGATGCCTCGTTCCTTCAAGTCGGCCAGCACGCCAAGTGCGTCGAGCGCAGAGCGAAACATTCTGTCCAGTTTGGCGGTAATCACCACATCGCCAGCCTTGAGAACCGCCAGCATCGCCTTGCCTTGTGCCCGTTCAGCCAACGGCACCGAACCCGACAAGCCGCCTTCCACGAAAGTCTGCGAGACCTTTAGCCCGTGCATCATGGCGTAGCCAGCGATGGTTCGCTCCTGAACATCGAGGCTTTCGCCGTCCTCGGCTTGCCGCATTGTCGAGACCCGAACATACCCGAACACCGCCATAACACATCCTCTGTCTGCTTGTCTGCTTGCGTCAGAGGATACAGCCTCGTGCGCTTGCTAAAGCAAGCAGACAATCAGCGGCAACGTCGATTTTGGATATGCCTATTGCTGCGAGATGTTGTTATTATTCGGATCGCCTTGCCGTCGCTACCGAACAAGATTGCGGCATGAGCACCGCCGCCAACTCCGATTGTGGTGCCATCGACTTATTGACACTGGAAGCTGGCTGCTGTCAGCGACCGCCATGGGCCTTCTCACTTATATGTTCCGATGTTGCGTTGGCGTTCGTAGCAATGAGGCTATTATTCTTTAGGATACCGCTTTCTCATCGGCCAGACTGACCAAAAGAAAAACCCAAGACATACGAACAGTCCAATATAGAAAATGGCAGCCACGTTATAGTTCGGCTCCGCTGCCTTTCCTGCCGAGTAGCTCACGGCTGCTAATATCCCGTAGAGCTTCCACATCTTACGCATGGCTTTTTCCCTATCTACTCCGCCGTCTTTTCTCATGTAACGTTTGCCAGCAACATGCATGAGTAGGCTCCTGCCTTTCGCATAGAAATCAGATACTTCACCCCTGGAATTTCGGGAATGCCATGAGCACCCAGCACATGCCACAAAGCCTCTGATTGAAGGCGTAGCCGTTTCGACCAAATGAATCCGATCAAATCAAAAAAGCCAGGCCAGTCTATCAGCCAATGATCTCCGATGCGTCCTGCATTGCAAAACGCTATGACCTTCAAATCAAGTTCTGCGGCAAAGCAAAGCCTGAGAGGTGGATACCAATGCGGACGCTCCGCTGTTGGGATTGGTTCAATGTCGCCTGGCGAGGTAAATTGGGTATGGCCCTCAGGTTCGCCGTCCATGTGTGTAAGCACCTTGTTGGGCCAAGGATATGGAGCCTGACTTGCCTTCACTGTTCCGGTCTGTCCTGCTGACAAACCGGACAGGGAGGCGGAAGCGAGTGCCAACGGGCAACGGCCCACGAGTCCGCACGGCAGAATGGACGGCCCGACGATGCGCCCTTTTCGATGCCAGGCCATTTTGGGTCATTGCGTCCTCAATCGTATATCTCGTCTAACGATTACGTACACAAGGGCCAGTCATAAAAAAGATGCTCGCTTTTGCCTCAGACCGAGGACTTTACGGAGACGACGTGAAATTGAGGTGTCGAGCTTCGGCGTCGGATGTCAGTTCCCCAGAATAAATCGAAAATACCCAATCGTTGTCGGCCTTTTTCCAGAGTCAAGACAGACGTTGTAATCCCCCCGAAAATATATTGCGCTCACTCTGGTCAGTATGTTGTTCTCAAAACGAAGGTGAGCACCAGACGCTTCCATGTCATCCAATTTGCCATCAAATACTGTGCCGCTCGCTGACGTGACGCCGACAATGTACCGATGGATCGAGAGGAAACACCGATGACAATGGGAATGGTCGCTCGACTTGATTTCATTTGAGCGGGTCTTGATACGATGGCCACGGCTGCTATCGGTGAACCAATCTACGGCAGGGGCCGGCATTTCCATCGGATGATACGTCCATTCCGAAAAACCCTTGGCGCTTGCAAGACCAACCGTACGGTGGTGACGCGTCCAAAAGCACAAGTTGTTTGCATATCGCAACACAATAAGGTGCAAGTTGCTCGACCAGTCCACATCCGTCGAAACCCCCCGCTCTACCAAAGCGCCATGCCTTCTCAGTGATCTCCACACAATCATTATCCTGAGCCATTGCTGGAAAGCTATCGACCAGTCCGATCCATATGGCACCGACAGCGAATGCCAACGCCATACTCAAACAGTGCAGACGCTTCACCCTTCGGTCTCTCTCCATCTCTGTCATACTGACCGCTTGCCGATTTCCAGAATTGTCGATCATTCCCACACAATCTCCTCGTAGGAAAAGCCTTCTGCGTCTGCACATTGTCTCGCCGCATCACATGCTTGTGCTTCGGAAGTCAACGGGAAGGGTGGCGATTGCTCTACTACCTTGGAAAGCTTATCGAAACGAATGACGCAGAAGAGGTCGTAGCTGCCATCACTCATTCTTTTGATCTGAACACAGAACTTTCCGCCTGGATGTTTTGACATGAGCGAGCACCTCGCATTCCACTATACAGAGCATCTGTAATAAGACGATCCATTTGAGGCTGCAAATGCAGTGCCGTAGCTTACGAATGGGTCAGATTGCGACAATGAGAAGATCGGCACGCCGAGCAGGTGACTTATCATTCATATCGTTTGGGAGTTTCAAAAACCGTCTTTGACAACGTTGTTGACAACAATCTGTCCAGAAACCCTCTGTGAAATCAATGCTCTCTGCGATTTCAGAAGGTTATATAGGGCTGGCGTCCCGTAGGGGATTCGAACCCCTGTTGGTGCCGTGAGAGGGCACTGTCCTGGGCCTCTAGACGAACGGGACGAAGGCCGGCCGCATCCTTAGACCCGAACGTCAACCACCTCAAGGCCCAACGCCCAACGCCACCGATCGCCATGGGATCCAAAGCCGGGGCGCTGCGACGCCCACAGTCTCAACGCTACCCTGACCCGCGCCGGCCTCAGTTCACGCTTCCTCGCCAAAATGTGCCAGTGCCGCCTCCGGGCCGGCGACGATCTCCATCAACCGCATCCCCTCCACCCGCTCCAGCCCACCCTGCGCCGTGATCTCGCGCACCGCGTCCGCCGCCTGACCCAGCAAGGTATCATAGGTCTTCTCGCCACCCGCACGCCGCGCCTCGGTCTCCAACGCCCGCAACCCGCGCGCGGCCGTCTCCAGGTCCCAACCCGCTTCCGGCCCCGACGCCGGTCCATGCGCGCGCAACGGCTCGAGCAAATCCGTGGTCAGGCGTTCGGTGAACAACAACTCGCACCCGGTCCGAATCCGGGCCCGCACGTCCTTCAGCCGCTGCCGCCGGTCCGGCGACAACGCCTCTCCGTCGAGGGCACCGACCAGCGCGGTCAGGCGCCGCACCGCGGCGCCCGTCTCGGCGAGATTCTGTCCCCCCAAATGCGCTTCCGCGCCGCCGGGCGCCTCAAGCTGATCCAGCAGAGTATCCGCCGCCGCCTCCCCGGCGTGCCGCAGCAGCATCCCGCCGCGGTTGCCCAACATCGTGGCGACGCGCAGAAGGACCGGGCCGCATTCGGGAATCCGCGCCATAAGGAGCGTGATCAGCATGGGCTGCACCTCCGGCTCCCGCGCGATCGCGTCGGTCAGCAGCGCCTGGACGGCGTTCGCCTCGGGTGGCACCAGCCCGTGCGCGGCGTCGGCCGTCATGCGCCGCAGCCGGTCCGCCTGTTCCAGCAGCGCGCCGATCCGACGGGTCAGGGGTTTGTAGACCTGCACGCTCAGGCCGGTGGTGTCCCAACCCTGGGGCACCGGCGCGTCCAGCAGCCACGCGCCGGCGCGGGCCCACAGCGTCGCGCCGGCGGCATCGACAACGGCGGTATCCTCGGTCGTGCACCCCTCGATCAGCGCCGCGACGGTCCGGTACGGGCCGCCGGGGGCCACACTTCCGCCGGTCATGTTCGTGCTTCTCGGGTTGCCGCGGCCGGGGTCGTCCACGCCCGGGTTCCCGTTCCTCGGATCGGTCTCTGTCGTGCCGCCAGGATGTGCGCCCGGGGGGATCGTCAGGTCCAGAGTTGCCTCGATCGCGGCCGCCAGGACCGGGATGACGGTGCGCGGGATCGTGGGCTGCTCTACGCGCCAGCGCGCGGCGGGGACGATCAGAGGGTCCAGCGGCAGGAACAGCAACCGCGCGAACCGTAGCGGCCGCGGCGGCCGCAGCCGCGCCAGCCGGGCTCGCAGCGGGGCGATCAACTGGTCCGCCGGGCCGCGGTTCGGCATCGCGTCGACCATCGCGACGACCTGCATGATCTGCTCATCCCGCGCCGAGGCGAGGCCGCGCGCCACCTCCCGAATGGCCGGATTGGCGGAACGTGTCAGCACCTGGACCATGACCTTCTCCTGTGCGGAACCGGGTGCCTACGCGATCAGACCCTGGAGGCGTTCGTTGCGCGCGATGAGCCCTTGCGAGGCGCCGCCGCCGCGAAAGCTGGCGTTCAGCCGCGCGGTGCGTAGCGCGGGCTCCAGTTGTTCGAGTTCGACGCGCTGGCCGCCCAGATCGGTAACCTCCTTGGGCAGCATCGGCACCAGTTGCGCCATCTCCCCCAGGGCGGCGCGCTGCACGCTGGGGTGATCGGCCGTCTCCCACAGCAGGCAAAAGCGTTCCCATCCGTCGAGGATCCACTCGGTGCGCGCGAGCTGTCTGGTCACCTCGGCCGATGCGCCGGCCCAGGAGCGGAGCAGGCCCCGCATGTCGTCGGTGGTGGCGCGGGCCGCGCTGAGGGTCATCGCGGCGCAATTCGCGGTCACGAACGCGGAGCGGGAGAGCGACGCGGCCAGGCCGGCGGTGCCGTCGTCGGGAAACCGGCTGGCCCAGGCGCTCAGACTGTTTGCCGCCGCCTCCAGGCGCGCCGTCAGTCGCGGCAGCCGCGCCGGCGGGGTGTCGGCGTTCAGCCCGATCGGGACGAACAGCACGCTGAGCGCTTCCAGGTCCTCGCCGATCTGGGTCACTTTGCGGCCGAGGACCTGCGCCACATGGGTCACGACGTGGCGAGCGCGGTGATCCAGTTCAGGCGTCCGCTCGGTCTCCGCGCTGATGCGCAGGCCCGCCGGCTCCTCCTGCTCCATCAGCAGGACCAGCAGCAGGAAGTTGATCAGCACCAGTTCTTTGTGGTCCGCCTCCAGCGAGGCGGCGGCGGCGAGCGTGGCTTCCTTGCCCGCCAACCCCTCGGCGGCGAGCTTGCGCGCCGTCAGCCGGACGCTGCCCGGGTCCATCACCGGCAGGCGGGAGATGCGTTGGTGCAGTAACGTGTCGTGCACGGTGGGCCGGCACAGTTGGCGCACGGCACCCCAGTTGAGGATGTAGACGCCGCGCCCGCCCGACGGGTTGGGCACCACGAACTCGGTGCCGGTGCGGTTGGCGGTACGGATCCGCGCGCCGGCCAGCGCGGGCGTGGTGAATGGCGCGGCGACCCCTCGCTCCAGGAAGCTGGCGGGTTTCAGGGACTGGATCAGCGGCGGGTCATTGGGCGCGGCCATGCCGGCAGCATGCGCCGCGATTATGAACAAACCGTTGATAGTCCGGCGCTCAGGCGGGGAAATCATCCAACGCGGGACGGCCGGTGAGGTGCCGCCAATGATGCCACAGCAGTCGCGCGGCGAGCGAGCGGGCCGGGCGCCAGCCTTCCGCCAGCGTGCGCAAGGCTTTCGGATCCGGGCGGGTGGCGAGGCCCTTCAACTCGGCCGCCGCCGCCGCCAGCGCGATGTCTCCGGCGGGAAACACGTCCGGTCGCTGCAAAGCGAACAGCAAGTAGATCTCCGCCGTCCAGATGCCGAGACCTTTGACGGACGCGATGGTCAGGATCGCCGCGTCGTCCTCCATCGCCGCCAGCCCGGCGGTGCTGAGCACGCCGGTGCGGAAGGCGTCCGCCAGCACGCGGGCATGGGCGACTTTCGGACGCGACAGTCCGGCGCCGCGCAGGTCTTCGTCGGGCAAAGCGAGCAGACCCTCCGGTTCCAGCGCGCCGGGCAATGCGCGCAGGCGGTCCCAGATCGCGGCGGCGGCCTGGTTGCTGATCATCTGCGCGACGATCGCCTGGAGCAGGGCGGGGAAGCCGGGGGTGCGGGTGCGCCAGGGAGGGGGCCGGCACGCTCCACGATGCGTGCGAGATCCGGGTCGGCGCGGATCAGCGCGTCGAGCGCGGTCTGGGCTCCGGCGGGGGGATGCGGAAAGGACACGGTGGGATGGTAGGGGGGATCGGCGGTGGGGGAAACCGGTGCGTCCCCTCAACTCCGCGGCGTGACCCGTCCGCGTGGCGGTTCGCGATCAGGTCACGCCCGGTCGTTTGTCAGCCGTTAAGATCAGGAACCGCGCCTAACTCACCCGCGCCACCCGGGCGGTATGCGGGTCCATCGTGAAGTGCGCGAACACCGAGCCATCGCCGGTCGCCAGGTCGAACCCAATGACGTCGCCCTCCGGTTTCACGTTGAGCATTTCCAGGTATGGTTGCCGTTCCACAACAAAAAACCCTCGGCGATCTTCTGCACGTCGGGCGGCGTCAGCATGCGGTCCTCGGCCCGGTGGATCAGCGCAAAGGTCCGCATCATCTCCATCCGGCGCATGTGACGCTCCCGCATCCAACCCATCGGACCGCCCATCGGACCTCCCATGGGGCCCTCGCCGGGACCCATGGCCCAGCCGGGCGCGCCGCCCGGACCCATCGCGGCCCGTGCCGCATCATCGGGCCGTCGTCGGCGGGCTGCGGACCACCCGCGGTCCCACCGGAGGCGTGGCGGATTGCGACACTGGCTGCGACTGGGCCAGCAAGGCGCCGGTCGTGATCGGCCCGGTCAGAAACGCGGCAACGGCCGTGGTGACAAGGATTTGTTCAAGTTGACCTCCAGGCTGGACTGGCGTTTCCTCTGGTGCCAGTCAATGTCGCGACAAATGGGTCAAGGGCTGGTCAGGCTGGCGCGACGAATTGCAAAGAATTGCAACGATCGTTTCCCGGTCGCCGTCGGGACCGCTATGTTACAATCCATGGAAGCGCTCCGCATGTCCTCGTCATCGACGACGACCGTGAAATCCGCGATCTGCTCGCGCGGTTTCTGGAAAAGCAACAAATTCGCGTCACCGCCGTGCGCGACGGCAAGGAGGCCCGCCGCGCCTGGTCCAACGGGCATTACCAGCTCGTGGTGCTCGACCTGATGCTGCCAGGCGAGTCCGGCCTCGATCTCGCGCGCTGGCTGCGTGGCCAGTCCGACGTGCCGATCGTCATGCTGACCGCGATGGGGGAGGAAACCGACCGCATCATCGGACTGGAACTTGGCGCCGACGATTACCTCTCGAAGCCGTTCAACCCGCGGGAATTGTTGGCGCGCATCCGGGCGGTGCTGCGCCGCGCCGGCGACACGCCGCAAAGTCGCAACGAGGCTTCGACCCGCGGCTTCCGCTTCGGCGGCTGGACATTGGAGCCGACGCGCCGCCGCCTGCTCAATCCCGACGCGGTCGAGGTGCCGCTGACCGGTGGCGAATACGATCTGCTGCTGGCGTTGGTCGAGCGTGCCAATCGGGTGCTGACCCGCGACATGCTGCTCGATCTGTTGCGCGGCCGTCAGGCGGGTCCGTTCGACCGCGCGATCGACGTCGCGGTGTCCCGGCTGCGGCGCAAGCTCGAGGACGACGGGCGCAATGCGCAACTGATCAAGACGGTCCGAGGCGGCGGCTACGTTCTGGCGGCGACGGTCGATCGCGCATGACGGTTCGGTTCTGGCCACGAAGTCTCGCGGCGCGGACCGCGGCGGTCGTGCTGGTTGGTCTGGCGCTGGTGCAGATCGCCGGTCTGACGATCCATACGCTCGACCGGATCGACATCCAGCGCCTCGCCCAGGCGCGCGAATCTCGGGTTGCGGGTGATGCCGATTTACCGGCTGATCGCCTCGACCGAGCCGGCGCGGCGCGCAGGCGGTCCTGTCGGAGCAGCACATCCCGCCGGCGATCACCGTCCAACTGACCGACGGACCGCCAGAGACGATTGTTGCCGGAGATTGCCGCGCGCGCAGCAATGGGCTGTTCCGCATCGGCGTGAACTACGGCGTGCCTCGGCGATCCGAAACTGCGCTGGTCCGAGTTGCAGCTCTACGGCGGCTTTCGTGTGGGCCACATGCTGTATCGCGTTTCATATGCCGGAGGGCGGCTGGCTCGACATCGGTGCCGAGTCGGAACCGATCCGGCCGTGGCATTCGCCGACCTTCCTGGCCGCGTTTCTCTTGATGACACTCACCGCGGCGGGGCTGACGCTGTGGGCGGTGCGGCGGCTGACCGAACCGGTCCGCGTGCTCGCGGCCGCACGCGGAAGCTCTCGGCCGTGATGTGAATGCCCCGCCGCTGCCGGAGAACGGGCCGACCGAGACCGCCGTCGCCGCCGTCGCGTTCAACACCATGGCTGGCCGCATCCGCCGCTTCGTCAGCGACCGGACCGAGATGCTGACCGCCGATCGGCCACGATCTGCGGACGCCGATCACCCGGCTGAAACTGCGCGCCGAGTTCATCGACGACGACGAGTTGCGCACCAAGGTGCTCGGCGACCTGGATGAACTGGAGACGATGGTTTCCGCCACGCTCGCCTTCGGCCGCGATGCGCGGGCGAATGAGCCGGTGTCGTCGGTCGATCTGGCCGAACTGCTGCGCACCATCCTGGACGAGACCAGCGACGCCAATCCTGATGCCGGCCGAGCGAACCTGACCTATCAGGGGCCGCCGCATCAGACGGTCCGCGTGCGTCCGGTGGCGCTGAAACGCGCGCTGGCCAACCTCGTGTCGAACGCGATGAGTTATGGCGGGTCGGCGCGCGTGACGATGGTGCCGCCGACGGACGGCTCGGTCACGGTCACCATCGACGACGATGGGCCGGGCATTCCGGTGCAGGAAATCGACCGCGTGTTCGAGCCGTTTCATCGCCTGGAGCAAAGCCGCAATCGGGAAACCGGCGGGGTCGGTCTGGGCTTGCCGATCGCGCGTAACATGTTGCGCGCGCATGGCGGCGACGTAGTGCTGAGGAACCGGCCGGAAGGCGGCCTGCGCGCGATCGTCAGCCTGCCGGTTTAACGCCGGAGACCTGGATGTTGGGATCTCGCGTAATCGCGAAGGACAGCCGGAACTGAGCATCGAACAAAGAAACCACCAGCAGTAGGACCGCACACGACCCAAAGCCGACCTTCATCAGGTTGCGAGCAGGTGGCTTTCTGCGCGAATGCGACGAAGGCTCATCTGTCAGTGTTGCGCGCCGTTCACGTACGGTTTCAGGGCCGCATAAACGACGCGGTTGACTGGCGTAGGTACGCCACACTCCTTCCCGAGTTCCACGACCTTGCCCGCGAGCCACGGCAGCTCCAGGCGGTTCCCGGCGTGAAGATCGACGGCCATTGATGGTGTCAGGTTCGCTGGGGCCCCGCGAATGAAAGCGCGCCAGGTTTCAAGGGCACCGGATGCAAGCCGAACGCCGCGGGCTCGACCAACATCGATCACCTCCCGCATGGCGTCATCGATTACTGGTGCGATGTCGGGATCGTCCCGCAGGTAGCCGACGGAGCGGCGGGTCAGAGCGCACAGACCGCTGAACGCGACCAGACCGACGAATTTCCACCACCGCTCGGCCTGAATGTCGCTCGATAATTCGGATTCGATTCCGGCGGCCTGACAGACTTGTCGAATACGTTCCGTACGCGGCAGGATTTGGCCATTGAGCTCGCCAAACGCAATTCCATGATGCTTGCCGGACTGACGAATGACGCCCGGGGCGACAATCGAACCTGTCACCTTCGCGACGCCGCCCAATACGTGCGAGGCGCCGAGGATCGGAACGAGGCGTTCACTGGCATCGACACCATTTTGTAAAGGAAGCACCGTGGTTCCACTTCCAATCAACGGGCGGATCTGTTCACCAGCACTCTCGACATCCCAGAGTTTCACGCAAAACAACACAAGATCGACCTGGCCGATCGAAGCGGGATTGTCGGTGGCCTGGACCGGACGCACGATCGTTTCGCCACGGTCCCCTTCGATGCGCAGACCGTTATCACGCATGGCTGCAAGATGCGCGCCGCGGGCCAGAAAACTGACATCCTCACCAGCTGTAGCCAACGACGCACCAAGCGGAGCACCGATGCCCCCAGTGCCGATGATTGCAATTCGCATGCATTTATCCTCCCTCTTGAACCGCCCGCAGTTTCTCAGACGTCCGATTGGAGTCTACTTGGCGGTGTCAGCAGCGTATATCTGGTTGGAATGTAGCTCGGGAATGTCTGGAGACCAGCCCGCAGCTGTCGACCCTACCCGGCAATGACATGACCTGTCAGTCCAACCCGATAACGGACGCGCCTCTCCGGTCGGCACGATTACCACGTCAGCCGCCCTCCAGCGCTTCACCACGTCTGGTATTTTGCCCAGCCACTTGCTGGTGAAACGCTGCTCGTAGATGCCGGCGCTCTACGACGCAACCTCAATGCAGATCTTGCCATAGACCCTGAGTGAAATCAGGTCGCCCAACCGAAGGAGCGGTCGACGGCCTTTTTCCACGACGCCGCGAGGTTCTCGCGCCGATCCGCGTCCATGGTAGGTTCCCAACGCCGATCCACCGCCCAGTTGCGCGCGAGATCGTCTGTTCCCCGCCAATAGTCGACCGCGAGGCCGGCGGCATAGGCGACGCCAAGGGACGTTGTTTCGAGGGTTTGTGGCCGCACGACCGGTATGTTCAGGATATCGCTTTGGAACTGCATCAAAAGTTCGTTCACCGTCATTCCGCCCGCGACACGCAATGCCGGAACGCGGATTCCTGTCTCCTGCTCCATCGCCCGGATAATATCGTGGGTCTGATACGCGACTGCTTCCAGCGCGGCTCGAGCGATGTGCCCGGTATTCGCGAACTGCGTCAGACCGGCGATAACCCCGCGGGCATCGAGCCGGAAATAGGGCGCCCAAAGCCCGGAAAAAGCCGGAACGATGTAGACACCCCCGTTGTCGGACACGGACCTAGCCAATGTTTCGATTTCGCCGGCCGATCGGATGAGTTTCAAATTGTCCCGCAACCACTGCACCAGCGATCCGGCCACCGCGACCGGACCCAACAACGCGTAGCGCGCGGGTTCGTCGCCGAATTTGTAAGCCGCGGTTGTCCACATCCCGGATGCGGAGGGGACCGGCCGCGTGCCCGTGTTCATCACCAGCACGCCGGCCGTGCCGTAAGTGTTTTCGGCCTCCCCGGGCTCGAAGCATGTCTGCCCCACCAGCGCGCCGAACTGGTCGCCCAGAGAGCTGGCGATCGGCACGCCATCGAGTACGCCGCGCCCGATTCCACGGATCGCGCTTGAGGGCACAATCCGCGGCAGGGTCCGACGCGGGATTCCGAAAACCTCCAGCAGCTCGGGATCCCAATCCAATGTGGCGAGATTATCAGTTGCGTGATGCTGGCGTTCGATACGTCGGTGACGTGCTCTCCGGTCAAATTCCACTGCAGCCAGCTGTCGATCGTGCCCAGAAGAAGGTTCCCAGACCTGGCCTGCCCCCGCGCGTCGGGCAGATGGTTCAACAGCCAGCGCATGAGCTGCGAGGAAAATACTGGCGCCAGCGGAAGTCCAGTCTTCGCGCGGAACCGGTCGGGACCGCCATCCTCGGTCATCTCGGCAACGTGCTCGGTTGTTCGCGTGTCCTGCCAGACCAGCGCGTTGTGCAGCGGTTTTCCGCTGCGATCCCAAACCGCCGACGTCGCCATCTGCGTGGCGATGCCCACCGCAGCCAGATCCGCCGGGTCAGCCCCGAAATGGCGAGAGCCTCGGCGATGACCTCCTCAGTGTTGGTCCAGATTTCCGCCGGATCGTGCTCGGACCATCCGGGCTGTGGGAAAATCTGCCGGTGTCTTTTCTGTGCGCTGGCCACGATCGCGCCGCCACGATCGAAGACGATGAAACGGGTGCTGGATGTGCTTTGGTCGATCGCACCGACATACCAACTAATCCTGAAATCCCCCAATCATCGTGTTGTTTGTTCTCAGCCCACGCGGTCCGCGATATTGGAGTCGCCTGCTCCGGCAATGCAAGCGTGCGCATCAAGTTGGCGAGGTTGGGTCGAATGTCGGCTTACCGAGAAGTCCGACCCCTAAGCGGACCGTCACAAACCCACCCATTGCTGGCCTCCCAGTCCGAACGACAACACGCACGAGTCGTCTGAACATCGCCGCGAGACCGACGGACGGCTGAGGTATCGGGGACAGCCGGAACCGCCGGCCTTCCGCTGATGGTCAGGGCCTGATGCAGCTTCGCCTTTTCTTCCGGCTCGAGATGGATGGTGATGGCGAGGTGCGCCATGTCGGTCTTCAGCGTGCTCTCGATCCGATCGCAAATGGCGTGCAATGGGGTGACGGTCATTTCCCCCGGCACGACCAGATGGAAATCCACGAACGTCAGGCGTCCAGCCTGGCGGGCGCGCAGATCATGCACCTCGATCGAGCCGGTGCCGCTCTGGGCGATGAGTTCGTGATCCGCTGCAGCTCGGCGGCGTCCGGGGCCATGTCCATCAGGCCGCCGACCGAGCCCCTGATCAGCGAGGCGCCTGACCACAGCACGTAGACGCCGGTCGCGGCGGCGATCAGCGCGTCGAGCTTGTGGTACCCGGTCAGGACCGTCAGTCCAAACCCCACCGCGACGCCGGTCGCCGTCACAACATCGGACAGCAGGTGACGGGCGTCGGCGGAGAGCGTGGCGGACCGCAGCCGCTTGCCGGCGCGGAACAGGACATAGGACCAGAGCGCGTTGATCAGCGTCGCGGTGCCGCTGAGCGCCAGCCCCCGTCCCGGCACGCTGAGGGTCCTGGGCACCAGAAATGCGTGCCACGCCTCGTCGAAGATCGAGATGGCGGCGATCACGATCATCACCCCCTCGATGACGGCGGAGAAGAACTCCGCCTTGTCGTGGCCGTAGGGATGGTTGTCGTCGGCCGGCCTGGCGGCGAACCGGAGTGCCACCAGCGCGACCGCGCTGGCCGCGACGTTGACGATGCTCTCAAGCGCGTCGAGGTACAGCGCGGCGCTGCCGGTGAGCCACCAGGCGAGGCCTTTGAGGCCCAGTACCGCGCTGCCCAGGACGATCCCTCCGAGCGCGAACCGTTCTCCCGCCGTCATGCGGCGCGCGGCGCCGGCGCGGGGAAGGGGGTGTGGAGCGGGACCGTCACGGCCTCGACCGGATGGGCAGTGCCGCGGCGTTGGCGGGGTGGTGTCACGTGAGCATGCCTCACCAGGTTGCGGCGTCGATGGATTGGCGTTTCGGCCGGTCGCGCTCCGCCGCGGCGCGGGGGTCAAGGTCGAGGGTTTCGCGCGAGAAATGCTTCGGAGCAATGCCAGTGTGGCAGGGCGGGTTACCACGGGGTGCATGGAGTGGAAACGCGGAATTGATCACGGTCCGCGGTCGCGGTCGGCCGGCGGGCCATGTCCGCGCGTGCTCGTTCGGCGCGTCAGTCGCGATCGGGCGCGCCGAGCGGAAAGTAATGACGATACGGTCTGGCCTCTTCGACGGCGCGGGCGAAGGACGGCCGCGCCAGGAGGTGTGAGCGATAAGTCCGCAGTCGCGGGAAGGCGTCTCCGATCTGGTGCACCCAATCGGCGTAGAACAGCGACGGCGCGGCGGCGCAGTCGGCCATGGTGAAGCTCTCGCCCGCGGCCCAGGTGCGGCCGGACAGCCGGGTTTCCAACCAGGCATAGGCCGTATCGAGCGCCCGGCGCGCGTCCGCCATCGCCTCGTCCTTCCGCGTGGGCTCCGACCGGAGCGCCTCGGAAACCAGCTTCTGCACCGGCGTCATCACGTAATTGTCGAAGAAGCGATCCATGAACCGGACTTCGAGGGCAGCCGCCCGGTCGTCCGGCAGCAACCGCGCGGGGCCGGTGTGGTGCAGGCCCAGATGCTCGATGATGATGCTGGAATTCCACGATCGTCCGGCCTTCGTCCACCAGCACGGGAAAGCGGCCGAACGGCCAGAGCGCCGCGCGTTCTTCCGTCGCGCCCGGCTCCTCGAGATGGCGGTAAGTGAACGGGGTCGCATTCTCCCAGAGGGCGACCAGCACTTTCTGACAGTAGGAGGAGAACGGATGAGAATACAGCGTCAACGACATTCCGATCGCTCCGGCCCTGCGCGCATCATGAGAAAATGAAGACTGGATCGACGGGTTCTGGTTGGCAAGCGGGGAGCCGAAATCAGCGGGGAGCCGAAATCGCGGGACGCGAAAACATCGGCTCCGGCTGCCAGTCTCTCGAGACAACGTCATCGGGATCGCAGTCGATTCCGTGCCGCGTCCGGTTTGTCCGCGATGCCAGGCGGCCGTCGGCGTCTGCCCGTCACCTCGTTAAAATCGCCGCTCGCCCCATGTGACAAACCCGCGCGGCGCGGGCAAACTCCGGCGCATGACAACCAGCCCCTACCTGTTCACCGCCGCCGACCATCCGCTCCACGCCGCCAGCGACCGGCTGAAGATCCGTGAAGCCGTCACCGGCTTCGGCATCGCGCTGCGCTATCAGGAACGCGCCCCCGATCCGCCCGGCACGCCCAAGCCGACTGGTGCGAGACCGGTCATTCCATCTTCATCCTGTCCGGCCGCATCGGCTATCGTTTCGACGACCATACGATCGAGGCCGGACCCGGCGACATGATCCACATCCCCGCCGGCCCGGCGCACCGCCACAAGCCGCGCGTCGTCGGCGCCGAGACCGTGCGCTACGTGCTGACCGAATTCGATTGAATACCGACACGATCTTAACGACTTATCAACCAATCGCCGCCACCTTCGCCTCCGGAGGTGTGAGCGATGGCGTTGTCCGCCGTGAAGAACTGGTTTGGACGGCATGTGCCGTCGCAGATCGGCGTCGCGGGACCGACGCCGAGGATCGAGCCGGTGCTGAGCACGGACGCCGCGCAACCCCGCTCGACCGAGCGATCTCCGCCGGTCATTCCCCGCGCCGCCGCCTCGCCGCTGATCGGGCCGCGACCGCCTCTGACCTGGACGCGGGACCGGCTCGCGACCACCGACGCGCTGTGGGGTGACGGCTACCAGTTTCCCGGCGGCGAGATCGAGACCTTGCGACTCGCCAAACCTCTGGGTCTGTCGAAAGCCTGCAGCCTGCTGTTGATTGGCGCGGGCGGCGGTGGGGCCGCATGCTCCCTGGCCGTTCAACTCGGCGCCTGGGTCAGCGGCTTCGAGGCCGATCCGGCGCTGGTGGCCGCCGCGGTCGATCGCATCGCGCACCGCAACCTGGCGAAGCGCGCGCAGATCGAGGCGTGGATCCGACCGCGCCGCATTTTCGCGAACATTTCTATCATCACGGTCTGTTGCTGGAGGCGCTGCGCGGCAGCCAGCCGGAGCGCACGCTGTCCTCCATCGCGCGGGCGCTGAAGCCGAGCGGTCACCTGATGATGCTCGACCTCGTCGCCAACAAGCCGCTCGACCCCGCCAATCCGCTCGTCGCCGCCTGGGCGCACCTGGAGCGCCGCGACCCCGCCGCGCTGCCGAGCGAGATCGGGATCACCCGCATCCTTGGCCGCCTGGGGTTCGACGTGCGGGTCGCCGAGGATGTGTCCGACCGGCACAGCCATCAGGCGTTGATGGGCTGGCGCTCGACCGTGCGCACCATGGAGGACAGCCCGCCGACCCGGCGCGAGGCGATGCGCTGCATCCAGGAGGCCGAGTTATGGTTGCTCCGCCTGCGCCTGCTGCAAGCCGGCAGCCTGCGCCTGATGCGCTGGCACGCGATCGGCGGCGGGTAGCGGCGCTGTCCTGGTGGGTCGGTCCGGTCGCGCGCGCGTCAGGCCGGCATCGTCCGCTTCTGGTGCGCCCGGCCGAGGCGCGCCATCTCCGGGTCGTGGCCGGAGATGATCCGCACGCCCTCATCCAGCCGCGCTGCGATGTTCGCCCGCGTGCAGCCCTCCAAGAACGCGATCCCGTTGCGCTTGCAGGCCGCCAGGACCTTATCGCGCGCCGCCTGCATCATTGGCGGATACGGGTCCCGCAGCAGGCTTTACGCTGCCCAGCGACAGGCTGGATCGCCTGGCCCCATCTGCCGCGAACCCGAGGCCGGGACGGCGCAGATCTCGTCGGCCATGGCGATGCCCTTCGGGCTTCTCCAGCTTGACGCCCAGCAGCAACTCGCCGTTCGGGTTGAGCGGCCAGGGATCGCAGCGGTTCATGTAGTCCTCGCCAGAGAGGCCCCAGATCGGCGCGGCGGTCGAACTCGGAGCCGCGTCCCTTGGTGCCGATGCCCAGCGACGGTCCCCGGCTGGGCGGCCGGATGG
>CAVRDN010000115.1:0-14688 GCA_963719675.1 uncultured Alphaproteobacteria bacterium
AACCTGAATGCAGATCTTGCCATAGACCCTGAGTGAAATCAGGTCGCCCAACCGAAGGAGCGGTCGACGGCCTTTTTCCACGACGCCGCGAGGTTCTCGCGCCGATCCGCGTCCATGGTAGGTTCCCAACGCCGATCCACCGCCCAGTTGCGCGCGAGATCGTCTGTTCCCCGCCAATAGTCGACCGCGAGGCCGGCGGCATAGGCGACGCCAAGGGACGTTGTTTCGAGGGTTTGTGGCCGCACGACCGTATGTTCAGGATATCGCTTTGGAACTGCATCAAAAGTTCGTTCACCGTCTTATCCGCTGGGGACACGCAATGCCGGAACGCGGATTTCTCGTCTCCTGCTCCATCGCCCGGATAATATCGTGGGTCTGATACGCGACTGCTTCCAGCGCGGCTCGAGCGATGTGCCCGGTATTCGCGAACTGCGTCAGACCGGCGATAACCCCGCTGGCATCCAGCCGGAAATAGGGCGCCCAAAGCCCGGAAAAAGCCGGAACGATGTAGACACCCCCGTTGTCGGACACGGACCTAGCCAATGTTTCGATTTCGCCGGCCGATCGGATGAGTTTCAAATTGTCCCGCAACCACTGCACCAGCGATCCGGCCACCGCGACCGGACCCAACAACGCGTAGCGCGCGGGTTCGTCGCCGAATTTGTAAGCCGCGGTTGTCCACATCCCGGATGCGGAGGGGACCGGCCGTGTGCCCGTGTTCATCACCAGCACGCCGGCCGTGCCGTAAGTGTTTTCGGCCTCCCCGGGCTCGAAGCATGTCTGCCCCACCAGCGCGCCGAACTGGTCGCCCAGAGAGCTGGCGGATCGGCACGCCATCGAGTACGCTGCGCCCCATTCCACGGATTGCGCTTGAGGGCACAATCCGCGGCAGGGTCCCGACGTGGATTCTGAAAACCTCCAGCAGCTCGGGATCCCAATCCAATGTGGCGAGATTCATCAGTTGCGTGATGATGGTGTTCGATACGTCGGTGACGTGCTCTCCGGTCAAATTCCACTGCAGCCAGCTGTCGATCGTGCCCAGAAGAAGGTTCCCAGACCTGGCCTGCCCCCGCGCGTCGGGCAGATGGTTCAACAGCCAGCGCATGAGCTGCGAGGAAAATACTGGCGCCAGCGGAAGTCCAGTCTTCGCGCGGAACCGGTCGGGACCGCCATCCTCGGTCATCTCGGCAACGTGCTCGGTTGTTCGCGTGTCCTGCCAGACCAGCGCGTTGTGCAGCGGTTTTCCGCTGCGATCCCAAACCGCCGACGTCGCCATCTGCGTGGCGATGCCCACCGCAGCCAGATCCGCCGCGGTCAGCCCCGAAATGGCGAGAGCCTCGGCGATGACCTCCTGAGTGTTGGTCCAGATCTCCGCCGGATCGTGCTCGGACCATCCGGGCTGTGGGAAAATCTGCCGGTGTTCTTTCTGTGCGCTGGCCACGATCGCGCCGCCACGATCGAAGACGATGAAACGGGTGCTGGATGTGCTTTGGTCGATCGCACCGACATACCAACTCATCCTGAAATCCCCCAATCATCGTGTTGTTTGTTCTCAGCCCACGCGGTCCGCGATATTGAAGTATCGCCTGCTCCGGCAATGCAAGCGCGCGCATCAAGTTGGCGAGGTTGGGTGGAATGTCGGCTTACCGATAAGTCCGACCCGTAAGCAGACCGGCAGAAAACCACCCATTGCTGGCCCCCGCGACACGATCAGTCCGAACGACAAACACGCACGAGCCGCCTGAACATCGCCGCGAGACCGACCTGCTGCTCAGTCTGGGGACAGCCGGAACCGCCGGCCTTCCGCTGATGGTCAGGGCCTGATGCAGCTTCGCCTTTTCTTCCGGCTCGACATGGATGGTGATGGCGAGGTGCGCCATGTCGGTCTTCAGCGTGCTCTCGATCCGATCGCAAATGGCGTGCGATTCGGTGACGGTCATCTCCCCCGGCACGACCAGATGGAAGTCCACGAACGTCAGGCGTCCGGCCTGGCGGGCGCGCAGATCATGCACCTCGATCGAGCCGGTGCCGCTCTGGGCGATGAGTTCGTCGATCCGCTGCAGCTCGGCGGCGTCCGGGGCCATGTCCATCAGGCCGCCGACCGAGCCCCTGATCAGCGAGGCGCCTGACCACAGCACGTAGACGCCGGTCGCGGCGGCGATCAGCGCGTCGAGCTTGTGGTACCGGTCAGGACCGTCAGTCCAAACCCCACCGCGACGCCGGTCGCCGTCACAACATCGGACAGCAGGTGACGGGCGTCGGCGGAGAGCGTGGCGGACCGCAGCCGCTTGCCGGCGCGGAACAGGACATAGGACCAGAGCGCGTTGATCAGCGTCGCGGTGCCGCTGAGCGCCAGCCCCCGTCCCGGCACGCTGAGGGTCCTGGGCACCAGAAATGCGTGCCACGCCTCGTCGAAGATCGAGATGGCGGCGATCACGATCATCACCCCCTCGATGACGGCGGAGAAGAACTCCGCCTTGTCGTGGCCGTAGGGATGTTGTCGTCGGCCGGCCTGGCGGCGAACCGGAGTGCCACCAGCGCGACCGCGCTGGCCGCGACGTTGACGATGCTCTCAAGCGCGTCGGAGTACAGCGCGGCGCTGCCGGTGAGCCACCAGGCGAGGCCTTTGAGGCCCAGTACCGCGCTGCCCAGGACGATCCCTCCGAGCGCGAACCGTTCTCCCGCCGTCATGCGACGCGCGGCGCCGGCGCGGGGAAGGGGGGGTGGAGCGGGACCGTCACGGCCTCGACCGGATGGGCAGTGCCGCGGCGTTGGCGGGTGGTGTCACGTGAGCATGCCTCACCAGGTTGCGGCGTCGATGGATTGGCGTTTCGGCCGGTCGCGCTCCGCCGCGGCGCGGGGGTCAAGGTCGAGGGTTTCGCGCGAGAAATGCTTCGGAGCAATGCCAGTGTGGCAGGGCGAGGTTACCACGGGGTGCATGGAGTGGAAACGCGGGATTCATCACAGTCCGCGGTCGCGGTCGGCCGGCGGGCCACGTCCGCGCGTGCTCGTTCGGCGCGTCAGTCGCGATCGGGCGCGCCGAGCGGAAAGTAATGACGATACGGTCTGGCCTCTTCGACGGCGCGGGCGAAGGACGGCCGCGCCAGGAGGTGTGAGCGATAAGTCCGCAGTCGCGGGAAGGCGTCTCCGATCTGGTGCACCCAATCGGCGTAGAACAGCGACGGCGCGGCGGCGCAGTCGGCCATGGTGAAGCTCTCGCCGGCGGCCCAGGTGCGGCCGGACAGCCGGGTTTCCAACCAGGCATAGGCCGTATCGAGCGCCCGGCGCGCGTCCGCCATCGCCTCGTCCTTCCGTGTGGGCTCCGACCGGAGCGCCTCGGAAACCAGCTTCTGCACCGGCGTCATCACGTAATTGTCGAAGAAGCGATCCATGAACCGGACTTCGAGGGCGGCCGCCCGGTCGTCCGGCAGCAACCGCGCGGGGCCGGTGTGGTGCAGGCCCAGATGCTCGATGATGATGCTGGATTCCACGATCGTCCGGCCTTCGTCCACCAGCACGGGAAAGCGGCCGAACGGCCAGAGCGCCGCGCGTTCTTCCGCCGCGCCCGGCTCCTCGAGATGGCGGTAAGTAAACGGGGTCGCATTCTCCCAGAGGGCGACCAGCACCTTCTGACAGTAGGAGGAGAACGGATGAGAATACAGCGTCAACGACATTCCGATCGCTCCGGCCCTGCGCGCATCATGAGAAAATGAAGACTGGATCGACGGGTTCTGGTTGGCAAGCGGGGAGCCGAAATCAGCGGGGAGCCGAAATCGCGGGACGCGAAAACGTCGGCTCCGCTGCCATTCTCTCGAGACAACGTCATCGGGATCGCGGTCGATTCCGTGCCGCGTCCGGTTTGTCCGCGATGCCAGGCGGCCGTCGGCGTCTGCCCGTCGCCTCGTTAAAATCGCCGCTCGCCCCATGTGACAAACCCGCGCGGCGCGGGCAAACTCCGGCGCATGACAACAGACAGCCTGTATTTGTTCACCGCCGCCGAGCATCCCCTCCAGGCCGCCAACGACCGGCTGAAGATCCGCGAGGCCATCACCGGCTTCGGCATCGCGTTGCGCTATCAGGAACGCGCCCCTGATCCGCCTGGCACGCCCGAGGTCGACTGGTGCGAGACCGGTCATTCCATCTTCATCCTGTCCGGCCGCATCAGCTATCGTTTCGACGATCATACGATCGAGGCCGGGCCGGGCGACATGATCCACATCCCCGCCGGCCCGGCGCACCGCCACAAGCCGCACGTCGTCGGCGCCGAGACCGTGCGCTACGTGTTGACCGAATTCGATTGAATACCGACACGATCTTAACGACTTATCAACCAATCGCCGCCACCTTCGCCTCCGGAGGTGTGAGCGATGGCGTTGTCCGCCGTGAAGAACTGGTTTGGACGGCATGTGCCGTCGCAGATCGGCGTCGCGGGACCGACGCCGAGGATCGAGCCGGTGCTGAGCACGGACGCCGCGCAACCCCGCTCGACCGAGCGATCTCCGCCGGTCATTCCCCGCGCCGCCGCCTCGCCGCTGATCGGGCCGCGACCGCCTCTGACCTGGACGCGGGACCGGCTCGCGACCACCGACGCGCTGTGGGGTGACGGCTACCAGTTTCCCGGCGGCGAGATCGAGACCTTGCGACTCGCCAAACCTCTGGGTCTGTCGAAAGCCTGCAGCCTGCTGTTGATTGGCGCGGGCGGCGGTGGGGCCGCATGCTCCCTGGCCGTTCAACTCGGCGCCTGGGTCAGCGGCTTCGAGGCCGATCCGGCGCTGGTGGCCGCCGCGGTCGATCGCATCGCGCACCGCAACCTGACGAAGCGCGCGCAGATCGAGGCCTGGGATCCAACCGCGCCGCATTTTCGCGAACATTTCTATCATCACGGTCTGTTGCTGGAGGCGCTGCATGGCAGCCAGCCGGAGCGCACGCTGTCCTCCATCGCGCGGGCGCTGAAGCCGAGCGGTCATCTGATGATGCTCGACCTCGTCGCCAACAGGCCGCTCGACCCCGCCAATCCGCTCGTCGCCGCCTGGGCGCACCTGGAGCGCCGCGACCCCGCCGCGCTGCCGAGCGAGATCGGGATCACCCGCATCCTTGGCCGCCTGGGGTTCGACGTGCGGGTCGCCGAGGACGTGTCCGACCGGCACAGCCATCAGGCGTTGATGGGTTGGCGCTCGACCGTGCGGACCATGGAGGACATCCCGCCGACCCGGCGCGAGGCGATGCGCTGCATCCAGGAGGCCGAGTTATGGTTGCTCCGCCTGCGGCTGCTGCAAGCCGGCAGCCTGCGCCTGATGCGCTGGCACGCGATCGGCGGCGGGTGGCGGCGCTGTCCTGGTGGGTCGGTCCGGTCGCGCGCGCGTCAGGCCGGCATCGTCCGCTTCTGATGCGCCCGGCCGATGCGCGCCATCTCGGGGTCGTGGCCGGAGATCACCCGCACGCCCTCATCCAGGCGCGCGGCGATGTTCGCCCGCGTGCAGCCCTCCAGGAACGCGATGCCGTTGCGCTTGCAGGCCGCAAGCACCTTGTCGCGCGCCGCCTGCATCACCGGCGGATAAGGGTCGCGCAACAGCTTCACGCTGCCCAGCGACAGGCTGAGATCGCCTGGCCCCATCTCGGCGAACCCAAGCCCGGGGACGGCGCAGATTTCGTCGGCCATGGCGATGCCTTCAGGGCTCTCCAGTTTGACGCCCAGAAGCAGTTCGCCGGCCGGGTTGAGCGGCCAGGGATCGCAGCGGTTCATGTAGTCCTCGCCGGAGAGGCCCCAGATCGGCGCGGCGGTCGCTCTCGGACCCGCGGCCCCGCGTGCCGATGCCCAGCAGCGGACCTCGGCTGGGCGGGCGGACGGCACCGTGCAGCCGCGCCTCGGGCGAGGGCAGGGACGGGTCGACGCCTTGCAGGTTGTGCGGATAGCGGCACGATTCGACGAAGGCGCGGACGGCGGCGGCTGATTCGGCCTGGCACAGCAGGATGCCGTGCACGCCTCGCCCGAGGATCTGCCGGAATTGCCAGGCGCTGGTGCGGACATGGTTTTCGTCGATGCCGTTGACCGGCGCCTCGACGATGATCGTCGGCGTGCGATGGCCGGAGCGGGTCGGGCCGCCGTCAACGAGGCCGCGCATATAGGCCTCGAGCCCGGTCATGTCGAAGCAGCCATGCTCCATGCCGACGTTCATGTAGTCGGCCCAGGTGGCGGCGTCCTCGCGACCCTGGTCGAAGGTGAGGACGTGGCCGCTGTGCGGGCCGTCGTAGTAAATCGCCTGATCCTGGGCCAGGAGTTCGATGGCGCGGTTGATCCGGTTGGTCATGGTCCTGGGTTCCTTCTCCCGTCGCGCGCATGTGGAGCGGGCGAGGGGGGGGCGTCAAGCGGTGGAGGTGAAACGGGTTCGATCCTCGCGATGATCGCATCCCGTCACCCGCTGACTCGGTGGCTCGCCACCGATCCGCCGTTTTGTCGCGACACGGTTGACAAAGCAGCGGCATCCGCGGGACGTTGCTTCGGCAATTCAAATAAAACAGGGGGAGAACCAGTCGTGAAACACGTCATGCTCGCCGCCACCGTGCTGGTATTGTTTGGCTGTGCTCAGCCGATGACCGCGCCGCCCGCGCCCGACCTGAAAGCGCAGATTGATGCCAACAACGCAGCCTGGGCCGCCGCCGCGAACCGAGGCGATGCCGCGGCCATCGCCGCCATGTACACCGAGAATGCCACCATGCTGCCGCCTGGCATGGACATGCAGAAGGGCCGCGCGGCGATCGAGAAGACCATCGCCGCGTTGGGGAGGGTGCGGAACTTCGCGCTGACCGCCATCGATGTCGCCCAGGTTGGGCCGGATACGGCGCGGGAGATCGGTCGCTTCACCGGCGAGGGGCTGACGCCGAGGAACAAGTGGATCCCGCTGAACGGCAAGTATGTCGTCATCTGGAAGCAGGTCGCCGGCAAGTGGCTGCTCGACGTCGATATCTGGAACCTCAACAAATAGGCGGCGAGGCCGGGACGGAGCGTGGTTGCCAGCGACGGTTTCATCGCGTTCCCGCGCGAGCAGTTCGCCCCGCCTGGCCGCGTCTCGACCCGGCGGATGTTCGGCAAAACCGGCGTATTCTGCCGTGGGCTGATGTTCGGGATGGTGGCGGACGATACGCTCTACCTCCGGGTCGATGACGAGAACCGGGCCGTATTCAAGGAAGTCGAGGCGGTGCCGCCGCATAACTACGAAAAGGGGGGCCGCGTCATCGACCTGTCGTTCTGGCGCGTGCCGGAGCGGTTGCTCGACGAGCCCGAGGAGCTTGTCGCGTGGGCTCGAGCGGCGCTGGCGGCGGCGCATCGGGTCGCGGCGAAACGGCCGCCGAGGCGGAGGATGAGGTCTGACTTGTGAGAGGTGTATGGAGCGCTGAGGTCATCGCGCGAGTAGGGCGCCGATCTGGCACCAGAGACCCAAAACATTGACGTACGGCGTCATGACGATGGGTGTGTCACGAGTCAGGCTTCCGGACGGCTTGTTTAAGAACGCTCGACGTTTTCAATTTATCGGCGAAGCAATCGCCGGAACGATGCGTAAAAGGCAATATTACGGTCCCGTTCAATGTTGGCCCGAAGGCGGGCTTTCTCGACCGGTTCGGGGAGCAGATCGACCTTGCATCCGAGGAGATCGCCGATCCGCCGCGCCAACCCGACCAGTTCGAACAGGCCGATCCGTGCCGCCCGGTCGAGTTCGGCGACCAGATCGATATCGCTTTCGGGCCCAGCCTCGCCGGGTGCGACCGAACCGAACAGCGCGAGGCGCCGGATGCCGGCGGCGCGCACCTCCGCCTCGTGCGCCCGCGGGGTGGCGATCACGGCGTCGGCCGAGAGATCGGGTCGGGTTCGCGTGTCCTGCTCGCTCTTCGGGGTGGCAACTCCTTCGCGCCGGAATGTAGCATGGAACCGCCGGCGAACGACGAACTTCCTGGCCGGCGAACCGGACCGGTGATCCCCGGCCGCGATCCGGCGGTCGGCACTGCGTCGAGCCGCTTGACACCGGACGCCGCGGCCCGTATCCCCCGCGCCTTCGATCGTCCTGGACAGAGCCCATTTCCCATGAGAGTTCGTAACAGCCTGAAGTCGGCCAAAGTGCGCGACAAGAACTGCCGCGTGGTGCGCCGCCGCGGGCGCGTTTACGTCATCAACAAGAAGAACCCTCGGATGAAGGTCCGCCAGGGCTGACCGAAGTTTGCGACCGTGGCCTGACCGGCGCACCTCCGCGCGCCCGCGTCCCTGATCGACCGTCCCGCCGCCGCCCTGTAAGCTGCCCCGATCCATCGATCTTGGGGGAAGCAGACCATGAGCCAGGCGCTGTCCGGCATTCGCGTCATCGACATGACCCACAACCAGGCGGGGCCCGCCTGCGCGCAAATCCTCGGGTTTCTCGGCGCCGAGGTCATCAAGCTGGAGGAACCCAAAGGCGGCGACGTCGCGCGCACCAACATGCGCGACAAGGCGGACAGCGACAGCCTGTTCTTCCTGGTGCTGAACGCCAACAAGCAGAGCCTGACGCTCAATCTGAAGACCGAGCAGGGCAAGGCGCTGTTCCGTCAGGTCATCGAGCAATCCGACGTGCTGCTGGAGAATTTCGGCCCCGGCGCACTGGATCGGCTCGGGCCTGGGCTATGAGGTGCTGTCGAAGCTGAACCCGCGGCTGATCTACGCCACGATCAAGGGCTTCGGCACCTACGGCCCGTACAGCGAGTTCAAGAGCTTCGAGCCGATCGCCCAGGCGATGGGGGGCGCGATGAGCGTGACGGGATTTCCGGAGAACCCGCCGACGTTCAACGTTTCCGGCGATCGGCAATTCCGGCACCGGCATGCACATGGCGATCGGCATCCTGGCGGCGCTGCAGCAGCGGCACCAGACCGGCCGCGGCCAGCATGTCGAGGTCTCGATGCAGGACGCGGTGGTCAATCTGATCCGCGTGTCGTTGCGCGATCATCAGCGCATGGGCCGGCCGATGCCGCGCTCCGGCAATCAGCTTGGCCGCACCATTCCGGGCACGACCTATCCCTGCGCGCCCGGCGGGTCCAACGATTATGTCTATATTTTCGCACAGCCGCAGATGTGGAAGCCGTTTCTGGGCGTGATGGGCCGGCCGGAACTGGCCGACGATCCGCGTTACGCGACGCCCGGACGCGCGCTGGGAAAATCGCGAGGCGTTGAATGCCATCATCTCGGAGTGGACCCGTCAGCGCACCAAGCACGAGGTGATGAAACTGATGGGCGACGCCGGCGTGCCGTGCGGCGCGTGCCTCGACACCGGGGAGGTGCTGGCCGACCCGCATCTGCGCGCCCGCGAGATGATCGTCGATGTCGATTATCCCACCCGCGGCACGTATCAGACGGTTGGCTCGCCGATCAAACTCTCCGACTCGCCTGTCACCGTGCGGCGGCCGCCGTTGCTGGGAGAACACACCGAGGCGGTGCTTGGCGCGTTGTGCGACCTGCCGCCGGCGGAGGTCAGGAAATTGAAGGCGGCCGGGGTGGTCTGACCCGGCTTGCCGCGCCTGGCCGGTTCCACCAGGATGAACATAACTCAGACAGGAGAGGTCCCGATGTCAGCCGTCGTGCAATTGAACCGAGGTGACATGACCGACGCCGAATGGCGCACGCGTTGCGATCTCGCGTCTTTGTATCACATCTGTGATTATTTCGAGTGGACCGATACGATCAACACCCACTTGTCGGCTCGCATTCCCGGTGAGCCCAATCATTTCCTGATCAATCGCTACGGTGAAATGTTCGACGAGGTGACCGCGTCCTCGCTGCTGAAGATGGACATGGACGGCAACGTGCTGGGCGAGTCCGGCCGCTTCAACAACGCCGGCTTCACCATCCACAGCGGCGTTTACAAGGCGCGTCCCGACGCCAACTGCGTGCTGCACACTCACACGAGGGCCGGCGCCGGCGTTTCGCTGCTCAGTGACGGACTGCGCCCGATCAGTCAGGATGTGCTGCAGATTTACGACGACGTCGCCTACCATGCTTACGGCGTCCCCGCTTCCGTCGAGGAGTGCGAGGCGCTGGGCCGCACCTGCCAGAACGGCAGTTGCGTGGTGCTGCTCAATCACGGCCTGCTGTCGTTCGGCCCCACCATCCACGGTGCCCTGATGCGGCTGTACATGATGGAGCGGTCCTGCGAGCTGGAGGTCATGGCGCGGACGATGACCGGGCAACTGGCGCCGATCGACCGAATACGTGATCGACAAAGCGGCCGAGCGGATGAAGAAAATCCGCCTGACCGAGGCCTATGGCCTGAACGAGTGGACCGCCCTGGTGCGGACGGTGGAGCGCAAAGGCGCTGACTTCCGGCGCTGATCACATGTTTCCGAAACGCCCGGACCTGACCATCTGCTTCGCGCACGCCGCGTATCGGATGAAGGACACGTTCGATGCGCTGAACACCGGCATCAGCAACTTCGAGGTCCGCGAACGCGCGGACCTCGATCGCCCGGATCGGCGAGGCCGACGTCGTGCTGGCGTCCGGCATGTGGCACAACGGCCTGATCGCGAACGCGCCGAAGCTGCGGTTCATCCAGTCGATCAGTTCGGGGACGGATCAATACGACAAAGCGGCGCTGGCGGCGCGCGGGATCCGGCTGGCCTCCGCCGCCGGGGTGAACGCGCGCGCGGTGGCGGAACATGCGCTCGGCCTGATGCTGGCGCTCGCGCGGCGGTTGCCTGAAGCGCGCGACAACCAGGCCCGGACGCATTGGCGCGGCATGATCGGCGATCTCAGCCGTCGCGAGGATGAGTTGGGCGGCAAGACGCTGGCGATCGTCGGTCTCGGGCGGATTGGCGGGCGGTTGGCGCGATTGGCCAAGGCGCTCGACATGACCGTGATCGGCTTTCGCCGCGATCCGTCGCTGGGTTCCGGCGAAGCGGACGCGGTGTTCGCTCTGAGTGCGTTGAAGGATCAGTTGCCGAAAGCGGATTTCGTCGCGCTGACGTGTCCGCTGACGCCGGAGACGGCGCGGGTGATCAACGCGGACACGCTGCGCGTGATGCGAAAGTCGGCCTTTCTGATCAACGCCGCGCGCGGTGGCTGCGTGGACGAGGCGGCGCTGATCGCCGCGTTGAACGACGGGCGTATCGCGGGCGCGGCGCTGGATTGCACCGATCCGGAACCGCCGGTCGCCGGCTCACCGTTGTGGACCATGCCGAATGTGTTTCTGACGCCGCATACCGGCGGCGAAACCACGCGCTATGAGGCCAACGTCATTGAAATTCTGATGGAGAACCTCGACCGGCTGTGGCGCGGTGAGGCCACGTTGCGCAATCAGGTCGTTTAGGTCGCCAGCCCGAGCGCCTTCTTCATCGCCCGCAGGTTGCCGCGCAGATTGCGGGTGTAGCGGGCGGTGATGTCCTCGTCCGTCTGCCCCTCGGACGGGCTCAGGTGCATGATCAGTTCGATCCGCGAATGCGTCGGATCGAGCGGGATCACCGCGACGGTCGAGCGATAGTCCGCCATCTCGGGCCGATCGACCATCGTGTAGGTGTAGGCATACTGCGATTGCGCCGCCAGGCGTTCCTTCACCACGCGGTTCTCCGGCATGACAGGGTCCGGACTTTGCCGGCGGCCGTGTCTTCGACCAACTCGCTTTGCACCAGCACGGCCCATTTGCGGATGCCGCCGAAGTCGCCGATCACGTTCCAGACGGCTCGGCCGGCAGGTTGACGTCCTCGAACGTGGATACATCGGCCATGGGGGTTCCTCCGTTTGTCGGGACGATTTAACGCCCGCGGCGTGGGGCCGCCAAGTGGCGGACGCCGAGGGCCGGCGAGAAGGCGGACTTTCAACGGCGGTCCCTGGCGAGAGCGAGAACGAAACCCCGGCGTTCGCGGCGTTCCCGCGGTGGCCACCGGTTGACGCCTGGCACCGGCGGCGCGAAGACGCGGGACCGTCACGAGAGAGCCATGGCCGAATCCCTGCGCGTTGACATGTTCCCGCTGCCGCACGGGTTTTTCACCCGCCGCGGCGGTGTTTCGAAAGGCCCGTTCGCCAGCCTCAACTGCAGCCTGTCGAGCCAGGACGACCGCGACGCCGTGCTACGCAATCGCGGGCTCGTCGCCGGCGCGCTTGGCGTACCCGGGACGCATCTCGTCGGCTGCACCCAGGTGCACGGCATCGAGGTGGTCGCCGTCGATACGCCATGGCAACCAGGCGCCGGTCCGCGCGCCGACGCCATGGTCACCCGCCAGGCGGGCCTCGCGCTGGGCATCATCACCGCCGACTGCGCGCCGGTGTTGTTCGCCGATGCTGAAGCCGGTGTGATCGGCGCGGCGCATGCCGGGTGGCGCGGCGCGGTCGCCGGCGTCCTGGAGGCGACGATCGCCGCGATGCTGGCCCTCGGCGCGCGCACCGGGCGGATCGTCGCCGCGGTTGGGCCGTGCATCGGTCAGAACTCGTATGAGGTCGCGGCCGATCTGCGCGACGCCGTGCTGGCCCGCGCGCGGGACGACGCGCGGTTCTTCGCCGACGGCGCGCGCGAGGCACGCTGGCAGTTCGACCTGCCCGGCTATTGCGCCGCGCGTCTCGATGCGGCCGGCGTGGGCGAGGTCAGCGTGACCGGCGTGGATACCCTGACCGAGGCTGACCGCTTTTTCAGTCACCGGCGCCGGACACTGGCCGGCGGCGGACCGATCGGCCATCAGATTTCGGCCATCGCGCTTGGGTGAGATGCGCGCCGGACCCGTGACAGGGGTGGGCCGCCGCGCGGTGGCCCTGATCGCCACGATCTCCCTGGGCCTGGCCCTGATTTCGCCGGGAAGCGGTCGCGCATGGGCGGATCCGCCATGCCCAGTACCCGACGCGCTCGCGCTGCATGATATTTCCCTGCCCGCCGTGAAGCGGCAGGTGAGCGAGAACCATCGCCTCGTCATCCTGACCTTTGGCGGCGCGCATCCCACTGAGACGGACCCGGACAGCCGCGCCGCGACATTGCCGTCCCATCTGGAGGCCGCGCTGACCGCCGAGTTGCCCGGAACCGCGGTGACCGTGGCGAATGAGCCGCCGCCCGGCAAGACCTCCGCCGACGTGCCGGCGGCGCTGCCTGGTCTGATCGCGAAGACCGGCGCGCGTCTGGTCATCTGGGGGCCAGGCGGGCGCGACGTCATGGCGCATCTGGGCTTCGAGGCGTTCCGCGCCGCCCTGAACGCGGGGATCGAGGCGGTGCGCGGCAACGGCGCGGACCTGATCCTGCTCGACACCACATTCGTGCCGTCGCCGGCGCGGATGGCCGCGATCGAGGCCTATCGCGATCGCCTGCTGGCCGCCGCGACCGCGTATGACGTTCCCCTGTTCCGCCGCCACGCGCTGATGCGGTTATGGAGCGAGGACGGCACCCTCGACCTCGCCGCGCGTGACCCGGGGGAGCGGGAACTGGTGGCGCGACACCTGTTCTCGTGCGTGGCCCAAGGACTGGCGGCGCCGATCGCGATGGCGGCGCGATGAGCGGCGGTACGCGGGCCCGGAGACGTTTATAGGGCCACAATGCGAACCGTTCGTCGGTTCACGCCGCCCCGCGTCCCTTCAACAACTGTCCACCGCATCCGCCCGTCGCCACGCCATCCTCGAACGCCACGGTGCCATTGACGATTGTCGCCGCGATGCCTTCCGCCTTCTGCACCAACCGTCGCGCGCCACCCGGCAGATCCAACTCGACGATCGGCATTCCCGGCCGTACGGTCGCTTCATCGAACAGCACCAGATCCGCCGCGAACCCCGTGCGCACCAGCCCGCGATCGTTTAATTCCCACGCCGCCGCGTTATCAAACGTCAGCTTGCGCACCGCCTGCTCCAACGTGAACGCCTGCTTCGCGCGCACCCAGTAACTCAACATGTGGGTCTGCAACGAAGAGCCCATCTCCTGGCACACGTGCGCGCCGGAATCGGAGAACGTCGTCAACGTCCAGGGATGCCGCATCATGTCCAGGATGTCGTCCGGCGCCTCGTTCACCAGAGGTTGCACGAACACCTGATCCTCGTTCGCCAGCATCAGATCGAGCATCACCTCCACCGGATGCCGGCGCGCTCCCGGGCCAACGTTTCAACGGTCGGATCCTCCCACGCCACATCCTTCATCGCGAAGAGGTTGGCGTAGTCCGGCTTGCGCGGATCGGTCGTCGCCGCGCCGCCGCCCTGAAACACATTGTCGCGCGGCTTCATGCGCGCCTCGTCCGCGACCAGCCGGGCCCGCACCGCCGGATCCGCCATGCGCCGCTTCTGCTCGGCCAACGGCAATGCCCGTAAGTCCTCCATGCCGGCAACACATCGAATGGCAAATACGACTTCAGCGCGAAGATCGCGTTGATCGACTTGGTCGTCGTCTGCCCGAACATCCGGGCCCCGGCAGCAACGCAATGATCCAGATAATCCAACTGATAGCGATACGAATTCGGCGCCTCGCCCTGCCGGGTCGCAGATCGTGCCGAACATCACCGGCCGCCCCGACTTAAGGGCCACCCGGCGCAATCGCTCGAGGAATTCGCGCTGCCCCGGCCCGCTGGAAACGTCAGGCCCGACCTGGAAAATTCCCGCGTCCAGTTCCGCCATCGCGCCTACCAGCGCGTCGATTTCGCTCCATTCCGCGATCCGGCTGGCCACCGGCGTGTCGTCCGGCGTGACATGCGTCCCGGCCCGAGAACTTGGAGAATCCCA
>CAVRDN010000116.1:0-230183 GCA_963719675.1 uncultured Alphaproteobacteria bacterium
CGACGTCCAGTCCGGGAGGGTTCCGGTCGACGCGGAAGGCTTTCCGAAGCACGTGATCATCAAACGCGACAGGCAGCACTGAGATGTCGAATACGAAACTGAAATCCGTCGATGTCGTTGTCGTGGGCAGCGGCGTCGTGGGCTCGATCATGTCGATGGAACTGGCCAGCGCCGGGTTGAGCGTGGTGTGCCTGGAGCGCGGCAGGTCGTTCGATGTGAACACGGACTTTTATAAGCCCAATGTGTACGACGAACTGAAGTTCGATCGCCACAGCGACATCTTTCAGAACCTCGCGCGCGACACTATCACGTTCCGCAACAACAACTCGCAGACGGCGCTGCCGATGCGCGAGATGGGCGCGTTCAAGCCAGGCGAGATGGTCGGTGGCACGGCGGCACACTGGGGCGGCAATGCGCGCCGCTTTTTGCCGCATGATTTCGAAATGCGCTCACGCATCGAACAACGTTATGGCGAATCGTTCATTCCCGAGGACTGCCATCTGCAGGACTGGGGCGTCACGTGGGACGAGGTCGAACCATACTACGACCAGTTCGAGCATATCTTCGGCGTCGGCGGTAAGGCCGGCAACCTGAACGGCGAGATCCAGGCAGGCGGCAATCCTCACGAAGGGCCGCGCTCGCGCGAGTATCCAAACCCGCCGACGCGGCCATCGTATGAAGGCAGGCTGTTCGCCGACGCGGTGAGCTCTCTGGGCTACGTGCCGTTCCAGGGCCCGACCGCGGCGATGACGCAGGATTACCGCAATCTGTACCGCGTGCAGATGCTGGAATGCGCGCGCGGCGGCTTCTGCTCGAGCCATGTCTGCGCGCAAGGGGCCAAGGCCAATCCGCTGACGTCGGTGCACCCGGCGCTGGCGCGGCAGCCGACGTTCGAGATGCGCCCGCTGTGCAACGTGCTGCGCGTCAACAAGGATTCCACCGGCAAGCAGGCCACCGGCGTCACCTACATCGACGCGCGCGGCAACGAGGTCGAGCAGCCGGCCAGCATCGTCATTCTGGGTGCGTATTGCTTCAGCAACACGCGGCTGCTGCTGTTGTCGGGCATCGGCACGCCGTACGATCCGCGCACCGGCAAAGGCGTGGTCGGCCGCAACTACTCTTACCAGCAAGGCGGCTCGGTGCACGTGTTCTTCGACGATCGCGAGTTCAATCCGTTCATCGGCGGCGGTCAGCTCAACACGTCGATCGACGAACTCAACGGCGACGTGATCGACCGCGGGCCGCTCGGGTTCATCGGCGGCGCGTACGTCAACACATCCGCACGCGGCGCGGCGCCGATCAAGGGCAAGGTGGTGCCGCCCGGCACGCCGCGTTGGGGCGGCGAATGGAAGAAGGCCGTGGCGTATAACTACCGCCGCAACATGGCGATCACCAGTCACGGCACCTGCCTGAGCTACCGGCACAACTATCTCGATCTCGATCCGACCTACAAAGACGCGTACGGCCTGCCGCTGCTGCGCATGACGTTCGACTGGAACGAGAACGAACTGCGGATGATGAAGTGGGTGGACGAGCGCTGCACCGAGATCGGCCGCGCGCTGAACGGTTCGGGTCTGGGCGGCAAGGGCAAGGGCACGCATTTCGGTCTCGTGGGGTATCAGAGCACGCACAACGTCGGCGGCGCCGTGATGGGCAGCGATCCGTCGACCAGCGTCGTGAACAAATACCTGCAGTCGTGGGACGTTTCGAATCTGTTCGTGGTGGGCGGCAGCGCGTTTCCGCAGAACCCCGCGAACGGCCCCACCGAGACGATCGGCATGCTGGCCTGTTGGGCGGCCGATGCGATCAAGGAGAATTATGTGAGGAACCCGGGCGCGTTGGTGTGAAGACGGACCGGCAACCGATGCGCCGGCCCGAAACTCCTGACCCCTGTGCGGCTGACGCATGATTAAAAGACGATAAGCGGCCTGGACACTTGAGGCGATTCTCGAAAGTTGTGCACGGCTCGAGGAATTTGACTGCGAGCGGCGACTGGTTCAAGGCCTCTCGCGGACTCGCCTGTTCGCTTCACCAGACCAGTCATGACAACCGTTTAAGTGCTGGGCTTCCAGGCTATACTTCCGGCCGGGATGACGCCGCCCTGGCCCAATTGATGGAGGCATGGGGAGTTCCACACCTCGTACGACGGGTGTACCAATAGAGCGACACCACGCCGGCGACATGAGGGAGACGGTACCGTGGCGATTATCGTCGGCAGCGGAGTAACCTCCACCTACACCAACGCGAACTCACCTGTCTCGGACGTCGCGGTGCTCAATGGCGGCACCATGGTCGTCGTCTCCGGCGGTGTCGTGAATCTGGCTCAGGTCAGCAGCGGCGGGCAGGACAATGTATCCGCCAGTGGCACCGTGAGCGGCACGGTGATCAGCAATTTCGGCGAGGAGAATGTCTTCTCCGGCGGTGTCGCCGACTTCTCGGTGATCAGCGGTGCGGCGGTGGCAGCCGTCTTCGTCAGTGGCTCGGATATCTTCAACTCAGCCACGCAGAACATCTTCTCCGGTGGTATCGCCAGTAATGCGGTGATCAGCGGTTACGGCTTTCAGAACGTCGACTCGGGCGGCATCGCGCGGTTCACGGTCATCAGCAACTTCGCGCTCGAGAATGTCTCCTCCGGAGGCGTCGCCAGCGGCACGGTGATCAGCGGCGCCACGCAGGAATACAGCGTGGTGAGCGCCGGGTTGGTCAACAATTCAGCGGTGCAGGAGGTGTTCTCCGGCGGCTCCGCGGTCAACCTGACCATCAGCGGTTACGGCGAGCAGATCATCGAGGGCGGCGGCGTCGCGATCGATACCGTGATCAGCAGCGGCACGGGCGGCCTCGGAGAGGGTGAAGGCGTCCAGGACGTCGGCGGCACCGCGATCGGCACCATCGTCAAAGCCGCCGGGGTTGTGTCCGTCGAGTCCGGCGGCGTTACCGACTTCACCGCGATCAGCGGCTTCGGCGAAGAAACGATCGGCTTTGGTGGCGTCGCCAGCGACACGACGGTCAGCGGCGGAGAGCAGGAAATCTACTTCGGCTCGGCGATCGGCACGATCATCACCGGCGCCGGCTTCGAGTTCGTTTCGGCTGGTGTCTCGACCGACGCGATGGTCGAGAACGGCGGCCTGCAAATCGTGGTCTCCGCGTTCGGCATGAGCCCCGGTTCCGCGGTCAGCACGACGGTGCTCAGCGGCGGCTACGAACAGGTTTCGGCGGGCGCCGTGCTCAGCAATTCGGTGGTGAGCGCCGGCGGCCTCATCCAGCTCTGGTTTTCCGGTTCGCGCGTGGTGTGGGACAGCGCCGGCACCAATGTCGTTGGTGGGGCGACGATCTCAGCCGGCGGGACCGCGCGGCTCGTGCTGGGACCCGGCGCGGTGGTTTCGGGGTTCCCCGCCGGCGACGACGAGTCCGTGACGGTCAAATCGGGCGGCGTCGCGAGCGGCACGTTGGTCAGCGGCGACGGAGCCGAGTTCGTCGCGGGCGGCGTCGACAGCGGCTCGGTGATCACCGGGGGCGGGCAGGAACTCGTCTACCGCGGCTCCGCGCTCGATACGGTGATCGGCGGCGGCGGCTTCCTGACCGTCTCCTCCGGCGGTGTCGCGATCGGCGCGCAGGTCCAAAATGGCGGGCAACTTGTCGTCTCGTCCGGAGGCGTGGTCAGCGGCGCCATGGTCGGCGGCGGCGGCGAACTGTCCAATGGCGCCGGCGGTGTCGTCAGCGGCACGACCATCAGTGCCGGAGGGACGATCGCCGGGCTCGCGTTGACCAGTGCGTACGGCATGTGGGCCGCCGCTGGCGCGCACGTGATCGACGGGGTGACCGTCGACGCCGGCGCGTTCATCCCACAGCTCTACATCTCCTCGGGAGGATCGATCTCCGGCTTCATCGCCGGCGGCGGCGTGGACGACACGGTGTTCTCCGGCGGCGTCGCCGTCGCGACGATGATCGGCGACGGCGGCTTCGAGACCGTGTCGTCCGGCGGCGTCGCCAGTGGCGCGATCGTCGGCAGCGGCGGCTATCAGACCATTTCCGCGCATGGCGTCGCCAGCGACACGGTGGTGGACGCCGGCGGCGCCCTGTTCGTCCTCTCCGGCGCCACCGCGAGCGGTGCGAGCATCAGCGGCGGCGGTTTGGTTTCGCTGTATTTGTCGGGTTCGCTGGCGTGGCACGCGACGGGCACGAACGTCGTCGACGGGGTGACGATCAGTCCCGGTGCGATCGTCGAACTCATGCTGGTATCCGGCGCGTCGCTGACCGGCTTCGTCGACAGCAGCGGTTCCGTCCTTGGCGGCGGCGCCGAGGACATCATCAGCCCCGGGGCCAGCACGACCGGCACGGTGATCGAGAACGGCGGCAGCGAAATCGTATTGGGCGTCGCCAGCGGCACGACGGTGTTAAGTGGCGGCGTGATCACGCTGGGGGCCGGGAGAGTGTACCCCGGCTCCGCGAGCGATGTCGTCGTCAGCGGCGGCGGGGCGTTGCTTAACGACGGACCGACGATCGGCTCGACAATGAACGCCAGCGGCTCGCTCGTCCTGAGTGGCGGGAACTTCGAGGGGTTCGGCGTGAACAGCGCGCTTGGGTCATGGGATCCCAACGTCACGAACGAGATCGACGGCGTGACCATCGACAGCGGCGCGATCGTCGGTCTGGTGATCGAGGTCCAGCGGATCGGTCTCGGGTTTCATCAACGGCAGCGGCGCAGCCACCGAGGTCTACGGCATCGCGGACGACACGGTGGTGGAAGGCGGCTTCGTCACCGTCGAAGCCGGTGGCGTGGCGAGCAATACGATCGTCAGTAGCAGAGGGATTCTGGCGATCTCCGCGCCGAACGCGCTGCAGCGGGCCGCGGTGGTCAGTGGCTCGGTGGTCAGCGGCGGGGGCACCGTCGAGCTCGGTTCGTTCGGTGATTCCAGCGCCGTCGCGAGCGGGCTGACCGTCGCCAGCGGCGGGACGATCTATTTCACGGAGTTCGGCTCACTGGTGTGGAACGCCGGCGGTCCGAACGTCGTCGACGGGGTGACCATCCAGAACGGCGGTTTCGCGCATGTAACGATCGCCTCCCCCACCGCCCCCACGGGCCTCGTCGGCAGCGGCTCGATTTCGGGGTTCGTCGACGGCCCGGGGATGCGTTGACCATCGAGCCTGGCGGCGTCACGACCGGCACCTTGTTCAGTAGCGGCGGGCGCATCGACCTCGCCTTTGAAGACGCCACGTCCGCGTCCTGGAGCGACGATGTCCTGACGGTGACGCTCAGCGGCGGCGGCACGTTGGCGCTGTCGCTGTCGGGTGGTCTTCAGGGCGCGACCTTCGACCTGGCAAGCGATGGCGACTTCGGGACGGTCATCACTCTGGGTTCCGGTGTCACCTGCTTCGGCGCGGGCACGTTGATCCTGACCCCTCTGGGCGAGCGGCCAGTCGAGACGCTGGCGGCGGGCGATACGGCGGTGACGCTTCTGGGCGGCGGCGGCGCCATCATCTGGGTTGGCACGCGGACGGTGGATTGCGCGCGGCATCCCGAGCCGGAGGCGGTCTGGCCGGTGCGGGTGCGCGCCGGCGCGTTCGGGCCTGGCGCACCGCGGCGCGACCTGTTTCTGTCGCCGGATCACGCGGTGTTCGTGGACGGTGTGCTGATCCCGATCCGGCACCTGATCAACGGACGCACGATCGTGCCGGAGCCGCGGGACGCGGTGACCTACCATCACGTCGAACTCGAACGGCATGACGTCGTGCTGGCCGAAGGGCTCGCGGTCGAGTCTTATCTCGACGTTGGCGACCGCGCGAATTTCGCCAATGGCGGCGGCCCGATCAGACACCAGCCGCGGTTCCCCGTCCGCATGTGGTGGGAAGCCGAAGGCTGCGCGCCACTCGTTGTCACAGGTCCCATCCTCACGTCGGTGCGTGCGCGACTTCTGGGCCGCGCCGCGCATCTCGCCGCCGAGGTAGCGCAAGGATGGGCTCAGACCACGATCGGCCGCAACCGGCGTAGCCTGTCCCCCGCCTGATTAAGTCGACACGGCCAACGCTTTCGCGCCCGCTACACTCGCCTCACCCCCCAGAACAGCGGGAACGCCGCTTTCACGATGTCCGTGATGTCGGATCGGAACGCCGTCGGCTGGAACAGTTGCCCAAGCGGAATGCACGGCAACGTCTCCAGCGCGCGCGCCTGCACCTGCGCGGCGATCGCCTTCTGCGCCGGCAGGTCCGGTGCGTCGAACCACGCGGTGCGCAGACGTTCCAGTTCCGCATCGTCCGGCCAGCCGAACCAGGCTTTCGCGCCATTGCCGCGCAGCTCGAAGCTGCCGCCCGGCGTGCAGGCCGCCACGCCCTCGATCTGGGTGATGAAACAACTCCAGCCGCCCAGGCTCACGGGTTCGCGGCTGGTGCGTCGCGTGACCACCGACCCCCAGTCCATTTGCTGGAAATCCACGTTCAGGCCGAGCCTGACGAACACGTCGCGGGCGACCTGCATCATTTGGTTGTAAACCGGCCGGTCGGTCGGCGACAGCATCACGACCTTTTCGCCGGCGTAACCGGATTCCCGCACCAGACGCTTCGCCAGATCCTCGTCGCGTGGTCCGGACAGGACCTCGAGCCCGGCATGGCTCGCCATCGGCTGACTCTCGATGAAATATCCGCTCGGCGCACGGCCGAGGTCGGGCTGGTCGCCGATCACCGACGCCAGGAACGTCTTCTGGTCGATCGCCGGCAGCAATGCCCGCCGCAGCTTCGGATTGTTGAACGGCGGCTGCGAATGATTGAGCGCGAGGATCAGAGGCCAACCGAACGGATCGTTCACCGCGACCGTCACGCCCGGCGATTGGCGCAGCATCGGGCAGAGATCGATCAGCGGCACTTCGAGCCAGTCGACCTCGCCGGTTCGCAGCGCCGCCGCCGCGGTGCCTGGGTCCGGCTGCACGACCCACTCGACACGTTGGATATTCGCCGCCTTGCCGCCCGCCAGGAAGTTCGGCGGTTCCTGCCGCGGCACGTAGGCGTCGAACCGCGCGTAGGCCGCGCTGACGCCCGAGACCCACGCATCGGGCAGAAATCGGAACGGTCCCGAACCGACGGTTTCCTTGATTTGCTCGGTGCCAGGCGTTTTCGCCACCCGCTCCGGCATGATGAAGCAGCCCCGCGCGCCGAGCCCGTAAAGCATCTGGCTGAACGGCCGCTTCAATCGGATGCGGAAGCGTTGATCGTCGATCGAATTCGATCTCGTTCGTCGCCGCCATCAACGGCTGGCCGAACAAATCGCGCGAGCCCCAGCGCCGCACCGATTGTGCGCAGTCCTTCGCCAGGACTTTCGCGCCGTCATGGAACGTCAACCCGTCGCGCAAGGTGAACGTCCAGGTCAGCCCATCGGCCGATACATCGTGGCCCGCGCACATTTGCGGATGCGCCTGGCCCATGGCGTCGAGGCCGTACAACGTGTCGTACACCATGTAGCCGTGGATTCCCGCGACCAAAGCGGTGGTCCAGATCGGATCGATCGTGGAAAGCCCCGCATTCGGAATGTAGCGCAGCGGCCTGGCCTCGGCGCGCGCGAGTGCCGGAGCCATCAGCGCGGGTGCTGCCATCAGTAACTCGCGACGCCGCATGGTCGATCCCTCCCGTTTGTTATGGCGATTGTATACACGCCTGTTGCCTGAGCCATAGGCATGACCATCGCGATCCGGACCCGGCCCGCGAAGGCGCTTGCTGCCCGCGGCGGCTTCGCATGACCTTCGACTGACATGGCAACGATCCGCGCACGCGGCACGCGCCCGTCGCATGGTGCCCGTCGCATGGTGGGCGCCGCGCGCGACATGCTCTATGCTGCGGCCCAACCAGTCCCCCAAACGATCCAAGGGAGCGTCCCATGAAAGCCGCCGACGCCATCGTCGAAGTCCTGAAGCGGGAAGGCGTGAACACGCTGTTCTGCTTCCCCACCACCTCGATCATCGAAAACGCCGTCGCCGCCGGGATCCGCCCGATCATCTGCCGGCAGGAGCGTGTCGGCGTCGATATGGCGGACGGTTTCGCGCGTGTGACCAACGGCCGCCCGCCCGGCGTGTTCGCGATGCAGTACGGGCCCGGGTCGGAGAACGCGTTCCCCGGCATCGCGACGACCTACTCGGACTCGGTGCCGGTGCTGTTCCTGCCGTTGGCGCAGTCGCGCGATCAGTCGCAGGTCTATCCGATCTTCATGTCGAACCGCACCTACGCCTCGGTCACCAAGCAGGTCGAGGAAATCCGCATGCCGGAATCCGTCCCGGCGGTGATGCGGCGTGCGTTCAGCGCGTTGAAGAACGGCCGCGCGGGTCCCGTGATGGTCGAAGTGCCGCGCGATGTCGTCGGTCTGGATATCGGCACCGATACGCTGGATTACACCCCGGCGAGGCCCACGGTTTCGGCGCCTGACCCACGCGACGCCGATGAGGCCGCGAAACTGCTGATCGACGCGCGTTGCCCGGTCATTCTGGCCGGTCAGGGCGTGCTGTACGCGCAGGCCTCGGCGGAACTGGTGCAACTGGCGGAACTGCTGCAGGCGCCGGTGATGACCACCGTGGACGGCAAGAGCGCGTTCCCCGAGGATCACGCTCTGGCGCTCGGTTCCGGCGGCAACACGTTCACCGGGCCAGGGCCGGATGTTCCTTTATACCAAGGCGGATCTGATTTTCGCCATCGGCACCGGCCTCAACCTGCATCCGCTGACCACGCCGCCGACTGCCGAAGAACGCGCGGATCATCCACGCCACCAACGATCCGCGCGATCTGCACAAGACGCACAACACCGAGGTCGCCTTGCTCGGCGACGCGAAGCTGACTCTGGCCGCGGTGATCGAGGCGGTGAAGGACCGGCTGGGCGGCAAGCTGCCCAATCGCTCGCCCGCCGCCGAGATCGCCGCCGAGCGCGCCGCGTGGCTCGCGCGCTGGGAGGCGAAACTGAACTCCAAGGAAGCGCCGATCACGCCGTACCACGTGATGTCGGAGTTCATGCGCGTCGTCGATCCCGCCGGCGCCATCGTGACGCATGATTCCGGCAGCCCGCGCGATCAGTTGTTGCCGTTCTACCGGGCGACCACGCCGCGCGGTTATCTTGGCTGGGGCAAGTCGCATCAGCTTGGCACCGGTCTTGGGTTCGCCATTGGGGCCAAGGTCGCCGCGCCCGGACAAGTTCTGCGTCAACTTCATGGGCGACGCGGCGTTCGGCATGACCGGCCTGGACTTCGAAACCGCCGTCCGGTGCGGCATTCCGCATCTGCACGATCGTGCTGAACAATTCCACGATGGCGATCGAAATCCCGCACATGAAACTGTCGCACGATCGGCATAAGTCGCGCGATCTGGGCGGCAACTACGCCGCGCTGGCCCGCGAGCTCGGCGGTTGGAGCGAGCGGGTCGCCGACCCCAACGAAGTCGCCAACGCGATCCTGCGCGCGAAACGCAAGACCGAGGACGGCCACACCTGCCTGCTGGAATTCATCACCAGCGCCGAGACCGCGTTCTCCCACCGCAACGGCGCGGCAGCCAAAGGGGACGCGACATGACCGAGGAACTGCTGCTGTCGGTCGAAAACGGTGTCGCGGTCATCATTCTCAACCGGCCGGAGCGGCTGAACGCGCTGACCCGCGGGATGCTGTCCGGCTTGCGCACGCAATTGGCGCTGTCGCCGAGGATCCGGCGGTCGGCTGCGTCGTGCTGACCGGCAACGGCCGCGCGTTCTGCTCCGGCGGCGACGTCAAGGTGCAGGCGGCGGTGGCCGGCAAGTCCGAGCAGTCGCCCGAGCAGCGCTCCGACCAGCTTCGCGCCAGCATGGAGGCGTCGCGGCTGCTGCACGACATGCCGAAGCCGACGATCGCGATGGTCAACGGCGTCGCGGCCGGGGCTGGCATGTCGCTGGCTCTGGCCTGCGATATGCGGATCGCGGGCGAGTCCGCGCGGATGACGACCGCCTTCGCCAAGGTCGGTCTGTCGGGCGACTACGGCGGCACGTATTTTCTGACCCAGCTCGTCGGTCCGTCGAAGGCGCGGGAATTGTATCTCACCGCCGAGGTGCTCGACGCATCCCAGCTGCTGGCGATGGGTCATGGTGTCCCGGCTCGTGCCGGACGCGGCACTGGTCGGGGAGACGATGGCATCTGGCGGGGCAGTTCGCCGCCGGACCGCGCGTGGCGTACCGCTACATCAAGCGCAATCTGAATGTCGCCGAGGCGGGCGAGCTGGCGGACGTCGCTGGATTCCGAGGCGTATCGGGATGCTGCGGTGCCGGGATACCGCCGACCACGCCGAGGCGGCGCGGGCGTTCGTGGAGAAACGGCATCCGGTGTTCACCGGGAGGTAACCGTTCCGCGCCTTGGCCGGGCCTCAGGCCGTCGATTGTCCTGTCCGTCGGTGGTGCACGGACCTGACGCCACCCCTCCCGCTCGTTCAGCTGTCACCGCCGATCCAGGCTGAACGCCCCCGTGCCATAGACGAAGACCTGCAGGAACCCGCCGGCCATACACAGATTCTTCATGAAGTTGATCATCTGGTTGGTGTCGCCCGGATGATAATGCGCGACGAACGCCGTCGCCACGCACCAGATCGCCAGGATCAACGCCGCCGCCTGGCCGTTCCAGCCCAACAGGAACGCGATCCCGCGCGCCGATCTCCACCAGCAGCGAGACCGCGTACGCCGCTCCGGGCAGCGGCAGGTTGTAGTGCGCCAGCATCGCCATCGTGCCCGACGGATGCATCGCCTTGCCGTAACCGCCGCGTATGAAGATCGCGGCCATCAAGACGCGGCTCAGCAGGATAACCCACGGCATGGCCGCGTCAGCCCGTGATTTCGATACCGGCGAAGAAGAACGCGATCTCGGTCGCGGCGTTCTCCGCGCTGTCCGAGCCATGCACCGAGTTCGCCTCGATATTCTCGGCGAATTCGGCGCGGATCGTGCCGGCGGCGGCCTTCTTCGGGTCGGTGGCGCCCATCACGTCGCGATTGCGCAGTGACGGCATTCTCGCCCTCCAGCACCTGCGCGACGACCGGGCCGGAGGTCATGAACGTCACCAGATCGCGATAAAACGGCCGCTCCTTGTGCACCGCGTAAAACGCCTCCGCCTGCGCCTGGGTCAGTTGCAGGCGCTTCTGCGCGACGATGCGCAGGCCGGCCGCCTCCAGGCAGGCGTTGACCTTGCCGGTGAGGTTCCGCCGCGTGGCGTCCGGCTTGATGATGGACAGGGTACGCTCGGTCGCCATGGTCGCTCCTTTGGGGACCCCGCGTCTGGAGAAGCGACGCCAGGGGAATTTGTGCTGGCGCGGCGTGTAGACGCTCCGGCGGGAGGTCGGCAAGGGCGGGGTGCCGGAGGGATCGCCAGGATGGGGTGGCAACGGATCCGCGACCCCGGCCATCGATCGCGAAGCGGTTTTGGTTGCCGAACCCGACGCCGAGGACTAACCGATGCCCATGACCGCATTCCTGATCCAATTGTCGGCCTGGTTGCCCGCTCCGTTGCGCGCGTTACCCTCCGAGGCGCGGATCCGTCTGCTGGTCCAGTTCGCCATGTTCGGGACGGTCGGACTGATTGGTTTCGGCATCGACACCGTGACGGTGTACGCCCTGCGCAACGCGGTGGGCCTGTACGTGGCCGGTATCGCCGCGTATTTCACCGCGGCCTCCGGCACATGGCTTTGCAACCGGCTGTGGACCTTTCGCCATGTCGGACAGGCACGAGCCATGGCACGTGCAATGGCGCCGCTTCCTGGCCGCCAATCTGGGCGGCTTCGTGATCAATCGTGGGGTTTACATGGCGCTCGTGACCTTCGTCGCTGCCGCGGCGCGCCAGCCGGTGATCGCGGTGTTCGCCGGCGCGATGGCGGGGATGACGCTGAACTTCAATCTCTCCCGCAAGGTGGTTTTCCGCTGAACGAGACGCGCAGTTCGTTGTATGTTCTTACGCCGCAATGGTTGAGCGAGAAATAAATGACCTGCCGCCTACACTGGCGTTTACGATTAATACATCGTTCATCAGTTCGGGTTGAGATAGCCGCGCGCACAACATTCCATGCGGTGGTCTCATGCTCGAAGTTCCGTTCGCCGACGAAGATCGGGCGCTTCGACGGATTAGGTCTGCCGGAGGATGAGGTCCCGGTTTACGCATTCGCCTGGCATCCTCGGCTGGTGCTGCTGCCGATCTGGCAACTGGATCGCAAAGCGCGCTTTTTCAAGCGGTCGATGGATCTGGTTCTGGCACTCGGCGCGGCGATCGTGCTCGCGGTGCCGGCGCTGCTCATCATGCTGGCGATCCGCCTGGAAAGCCCAGGACCCATTTTGTTTCGGCAACAGCGCATCGGGAAGCTGGGACGCCCGTTCACCGCGTTGAAGTTTCGTTCCATGTACTGGCGGGCGGAGGGGACGGGAACGATAACGCAAGCGACTCACGACGATCCTCGGGTCACCCGGACAGGGCGTTGGCTGCGGCGTTATTCGGTGGATGAGTTGCCGCAACTCATCAACGTCCTGCGCAATGAGATGTCGATCGTGGGGCCCAGGCCGCATGCGCCTGGCACGCGGGCCGGCGGTCATTTGTTCGAGGAAGTGACGCAGTGCTACGGCGCGCGGCATTTCGTGAAACCCGGCCTGACGGGATTGGCGCAGGTGCGCGGCTGGCGCGGCGAAACCGATACCGAAGAAAAATTGCTACATCGGATCGACTGCGATTTCGAGTACATCGCGCATTGGTCGGTCCGCCTCGACCTCGCGATCATCTGGCGCACCGCCTGTTCCGTGCTGCGCATGGGTAACGCGTACTGAACGGAACCAAAGCTGGACGGACATTCGGTCATGTCGGACGACGCACCGTCACGCGCCATGCGTGAACTCACCCTTCATCATGTCGCCGGCGCGGAACGACCACTATGGGCCGCGTATGACGCCGATGTGGTGATCCTGGCGCTCGACCGCGCCGAGGAGACGGTGGCCGCGATCCGTTCGGCCCTGAGTCAGACGGGCGTTTCACGCTACGTCATCGTCGTGGATCAGGGTTCGAGCCCGGCTGCGCTGGCAGCTCTCACGGCGGCGGTGCGCGGGCGGATCGACGCGACTCTGGTCACTCTGGGCCGCAACCACGGCGTGCCGGGCGGCCGGAACGTGGGCGCCGGACTCGGCCACGGGCGGCTCATCGTCGGCCTGGACAACGACGCGGAATTCGCGGCGCCCGACACGCTGGCGCGCATGGCCGCCGGGTTCGACGCCGATCCGGATCTCGCCGCGCTGGGGTGCCGGATCGTCGTGCATGCGACGGGTGAGGACGACCTGTCCTCCTGGGGGTATCCGCCGCGTTGCAGCCCAGCAGTCAGGAGACGTTCGAAGCGGCGACGTTCGTGGGCGCCGGTCATGCGATCCGGCGCGAGGCCTGGAACGACACCGGCGGCTACGACGCGCGGCTGTTCTTCTGCTGGGAGGAGTACGATTTCTGCCTGCGCGCGATCGCCCGGTTCTGGCGGGTCCGTTATCGCGGCGACATCGTCATCCGCCACAAGGTCAGCGCCGAGCGCCGGGTCGCGTGGTCCGGCGACCGCTGGTTCCATTTCGTGCGCAACCGGCTCTATATCGGCCGGAAATGCGGCCAGTCCTGGTTGGCCCTGACCCCACGCATCGCCGGATACTGCATCAAAGCGGCTCGCAATGGCTGCCTGAGCGAGACGCCGCGCGCGGTGTGGGCGGCTTTCATGATGTCCCGAGGCGTCCCGCACACGCCACTCCCCCCGGTCGCGCGCGATTACGTGCACCGCGTCGATACCGCCTGGCGCGGCAGCCTGGTGAGCCGCCTGCGACGGGAAGTGTTGGGAGCGTTGCCTGGACTCGGCCGGAAATCGGCTCAGGCGACCGAAGCGTCGATCCGGGCGATGAGGTCGGGCGACAGAGCGCCGGCCTCGGCCGCGGCGATGCACTCCGCCAGTTCCTGACGGTTCTTCACGCCCAGTACCAGGGTGTCGATCGGCAACGACAGCGCGTAACGATGCGCCAGCACCGCCGGGTTTTCACCCAGGTCGGCGCACAGCGCGCGGAAACCGGCGGCGCGGGCGTAATCCAGCATTTCCGGGTGATCCGCCGGCATCGGCCGGTCGATCGCGGCGGTCAGCGCGCCGGCCTGCACCGCGCGGATGCCCATCACGGCGACGCCGTTGGCATGCGCCGCCGCCATGATCTCGCGCGGCTTCGCCGGATCGTCGAAGAACTTCAGCCCGCCGGGCGAGTCGAGCAGATTGGCGATGACCTGAACCGCCGCCGGTTTCGGGTCCTGTCCCAGCACCGTGACGATCGCGTCGGGGTGGCCGATCCCGGTCACGCCCCAGGCGCCGATCAGGCCCTCCGCCACGAACTTTTCAAACAGCGGCCGGATGGTGTCCTGAAACACCTCCAACGGCACGAAACGGGCTGGTATCCACGCGCCGCCACATCGCATTGCCGCGCGGCACGATGTTGGAGTGCAGGAAGAACAGATCCAACCGATCCAGTTGCGTCAGCCGCAGGCTGGCCTCGATCGATTGCCGCAGGATGCGCTCGATCCGCTCGGGCGGCGGATTGCCGAGGTTGCACTTGCTGGTGACCCGCACGCCCGGCGGCAGGCGGCCGCCGAACGCCTCGCCAACGACCTGCTCGGCCTTGCCGTCGCCATAGCGCGGGCGCGAGGTCGAGCAGCGTGATGCCGGCGTCCACCGCGGCGCGGACCGTGGCGACGCATTCCTCCCGCGTGGTAGGGCCCCAGAGCTGGCCCAGACCGCCGCCGCCCAGGGTCAGGATGGAGACCGGTGCCAGTCGTCCGAAGGCATGCGTCCGCATCGTCGTCGTCCTCCCGCTATCGTTGCATCATCCACGATGTCACGCTGAATGACCAAGCCCCCCTCTGGCCTCGACCTGGGCCGACTTCTGGATGGATCCATGCTCGTCACTCTGGTTGCCTTGCTCGCCGCCGCCACGATCGCCGTTCCGCTTACCCGCCGCTCCGGTCTGGGCAGCGTGCTCGGCTACCTGATCGCGGGCCTGGTCATCGGCCCATCCGGACTGCGGCTCGTCACCGACGTCGAACAGATCGCCAACGTCGCATCGCTCGGCGTGGTGATGCTGCTGTTCCTGATCGGGCTGGAGTTGCGGCCGCGACGCCTCTGGACCATGCGGCGCGCGGTGTTCGGGCTGGGATCCGCGCAGGTGGCGATCACGGCGCTGTGCCTCGCCGGCCTGGCCCTGGCCATCGGAATGCCTCCACCCAGCGCCGCCATCCTGGGCCTGGGGCTGGCCTTGTCGTCCACCGCCATCGTGTTGCCGCTGCTGGGCGAGCGCGACCTGCTGACCACCCCCGCCGGACGCGATGCCTTCGCCGTGCTGTTGTTCCAGGATCTGGCGTTCATCCCGCTCGTGGCACTGGTGCCGTTATTGGCGTCCGGCCACGCGATGGCCGGGAGATTGCCCTGGCTGGAAGTCGGCAAGGGCCTCGCGGCGATCGCCCTGATCCTCGGCGGCGGCCGCTATCTGATGCGGCCATTGTTCCGGGCGATCGGCGGCGCGCGTTCGCCGGAGTTGTTCACCACCGCCGCGCTGCTGATCGTGACCGGCACCGCGCTGCTGGCGCAGGCGGCGGGATTGTCGCCATCGCTGGGCGCGTTTCTGGCGGGCGTGATGCTGTCGGACTCCGAATACCGGCACGAACTGCAGGCCGATATCGCGCCGTTCGAGAACACGCTGCTCGGGTTCTTTTTCATATCCGTGGGGATGTCGGCCGATCTGCACGCGGCGGTGGCCGATGCGCGATCACTGGCGGCGGCGACGGTCGTGTTGCTCGCGGTGAAGATCGCGATCGCGTTCGTTCTGGCGCGGCTCACGCGCTGCGACCGGACCAACGCCATCCGTTTCGCCCTGGCGCTGCCGCAGGCCAGCGAGTTCAGCTTCGTCCTGTTTGGCGCGGCGGTCGCCGTGGGCGCGTTGTCGTCCGACCTCGCCGCGTTGACGACGTTGATCTCGGCCGCGTCCATGCTGGCGACACCGATCCTGTTCGCGTTGTCCGAGCAGTTCCTGATCCCGCGGTTGCGCCGCGCGCCCGAGCCGGCGTTCGATACGATCGCGCCATCCGACGCGCCGGTCATCATCGCCGGTTTCGGCCGCATGGGGCAGATCGTCGGCCGCGTGCTGCGCATGCACGGCATCGCGTTTACCGCGCTGGAGCAGGATGCCGGTCAGGTCGACGTGGTGCGCCGCTTTGGCAGCAAGGTGTACTACGGGGACGCCGCGCGGCCGGATGTGTTGCGCGCCGCCGGAGCCGACCAGGCGAAGCTGCTGGTCGTCGCGCTGGACGACGTCGAGCGCGATCTGCGCACCGTCGAAACCGCCAAACGCAACCATCCGAATCTGACCGTGCTGTCGCGGGCGCGCAATCGGCATCACGCGCATTTGCTGATGGATCGGCACGTGGACGGTCTGGTGCGCGATACGTTCCTGTCCAGTCTGCGGCTGGCGGAACTCAGCCTGACGGCGCTCGGCATCGAACCGGAGGCCGCCGCGCGCGCGGTCGCGTTGTTCCGCGATCATGACGAGGCAAATCTGGTCGCCGCGCACGCGATTTATCGCGACGAAGCGCAGATGATTCAAAGCGCGCAACAAGCCGCCGAGGAACTGACCGCGTTGTTCGAGGCCGATCGCGCGTCAACGTAGGTGGCAGGAGACCTGATGGCCTCGCGCCACTTCCCGCAGCGCCGGCCGCTCGACCTTGCAGCGGGCTTCGGCGATCGGGCAGCGCGGATGGAAGTGGCACCCGGACGGCGGATTGATCGGGCTCGGCACGTCGCCGGTCAGGCGATGTTTCGTGCGCGTCAACTCGGGATCGGGCAACGGCACGGCGGCGAGCAACGCCTCGGTGTACGGGTGCAGCGGGGCGGCGAACAACGCGGCCTTATCGGCGTATTCGACGATCCGGCCGAGATACATCACCGCCACGCGATGACTGATATGCTCGACCACCGCGAGGTTGTGCGACACGAACAGATAGGACAGCCCGAGATCGCGCTGCAGGTCCACCAACAGATTGATCACCTGCGCCTGGATCGACACGTCGAGCGCGGACACCGGCTCATCCGCGACGATGAAGCCGGGATCGAGCGCCAGCGCCCGCGCGATGGAGACCCGCTGCCGCTGGCCGCCGGAGAACTGGTGCGGGTAATTGTCGATTTGTTCCGGGCGCAAACCGACGCGTTGAAACAGTTGCGCGACCCGGGCGCGGCGTTCTTCCTTATTGCCGACGCCGTGGACTTTCAGCGGCTCGCCGACGATTTTGCCGACCCGGATGCGCGGGTTGAGGGACGAGAACGGGTCCTGAAAGACGATCTGCATCTGCCGCCGCAGCGGACGCATCTCGGCTTTGTCGAGGCCGCTGATGTCGCGGCCGCGGACTTTGATCTGGCCTGACGTCGGCTCGATCAGGCGTAGGACGGTGCGGCCGACGGTGGTCTTGCCGCAGCCGCTTTCGCCGACCAGACCGAGGGTCTTGCCCTCGTCGATGGAGAAGCTGACGCCATCGACGGCGAGCACGTTGCTCACGGTGCGGCCGAGGATGCCCTTGCGAATGGGGAAGTGCTTTTTGAGGTCGGTGACTTCGATCAGCGGTGCCATGCGGAGCGCCTCATATTGACACGTCGCGGCGCCTGGCGGCACGGGGGGCGGCATGGAAGAGTGCACGAGCGGTCGCGATCCCGTCATGGCCGGGCCTGAACCGGCCATCTCGGTCGGCACCGTGCGGCGAAAGATGGCCGGGTCGAGCCCGGCCATGACGCTCTGGCAACGGTGTGATCGACGCGCCGTGGGGTCCGGCGGCGCGAAAGGCAGCAAGGGCGAGTGCCCGCACCCGCGCGATCCCATCATGGCCGGGACTGAACCGGCCATCTCGGTCGGCACCATGCGGCGAAAGATGGCCGGGTCGAGCCCGGCCATGACGCTCTGGCAACGGTGTGATCGACGCGCCGTGGGGTCCGGCGGCGCGAAGGGTAGCAAGGGCGAGTGCCCGCACCCGCGCGATCCCGTCATGGCCGGGCCTGAACCGGCCATCTCGGTCGGCACCGTGTGGTAAAAGATGGCCGGGTCGAGCCCGGCCATGACGCTCTGGCAGCCGACGCGCGCACGGACCAGCGCCCGTCGCGCCCCCACGCCACCCCCACGATCTCTCCGCCGCGAGGACCCGGAACGCCATGATCCGCACCATCCTCCTCATGTCCGCCAGCACGCCGCCGAATGATCCGGCCGCTTCAACTCGAATGCCGGCACGGCGGTATGGCACCGGTCGTCAGCGAAGGTGCACCGCGGACTGAACGCGCATCCGCTCGGCAGATGGCTCAACGGCGGCACGATGCCGGGAATTTCCGTCAGCCGTTCCTCCAGTCCGGCGAGGCCGCGGGCACTGCCCACTTTCGGGATCGAGGACAACAGACCGGTCATGTAAGGATGCATCGGACGCGCGAACAACTCGCGCACCGGCGCCTCCTCAACCTTGCGCCCCGCGTACATCACCACCACGCGGTTCGCGGTCTCCGCCACCACGCCGAGATCGTGCGTGATCAAAACGACCGCGGTGCCGAACTCGCGCCGCAAATCGCCGATCAGGTCGAGGATCTGCGCCTGGATCGTCACATCCAGCGCGGTCGTCGGTTCATCGGCGATCAGGATTTTCGGGCGGCACGCCAACGCCATGGCGATCATCGCGCGTTGCCGCATGCCGCCGGACATCTGGTGCGGATACTCCCGGGCCCGTCGCTGCGCTTCCGGAATACGCACGTGATGCAGCATCTCCACCGCCCGGTCGCGCGCCACGCGCCGCGAGACCTTGTCGTGCATCACGACCATTTCGGCGATCTGCCGCCCGATGGTCAGCAGCGGATTGAGCGCGGTCATCGGTTCCTGAAAGATCATCGCGATCTTGCCGCCGCGCATCTCCCGCATCGTCGCTTCGTCGAGCGTCAGCAGATCGGTGCCCTCGACCTTGACGCTGCCCGACACGATCTCGCCGGGCGGCATCGGGATCAGCCGCATCAGCGACAGCGCGGTGATGGTCTTGCCGCAACCGGACTCGCCGACGATCGCCAAGGTTTCGCCGGCATTGACCGAGAACGAAACGTCGCGCACCGCGTGCACCGTCCCGCCGCGGGTGTGAAACACCGTGTTGAGACCGGAGACTTCCAGAACCGGCGTCATCAGTCCTGCTGCCTCGGGTCCAGCGCGTCGCGCAACGCATCACCCAGAAGGTTGGTTCCGAACACCACGAGGCTGATGGCGAGGCCGGGAAACACCACCAGCCAGGGCGCCGTGCGCACATATTCCGCCGCCGATTCGGACAGCATGCGACCCCACGAAGGCCACGGCTCCGGCACGCCGAGGCCGAGGAACGACAGCGACGCCTCCGTCAGAATCGTCGAACCCAGTTGCGCCGTCGCCAGCACGATCAGCGGCGCCAACGTGTTCGGCAGCACGTGCACGATCGCCACGCGCCATTCGCTCATGCCGGTGGCTTTCGCCGCCTCCACGAACGGCATCTCTCGCAGCGACAGCACGTTGGAGCGGATCACGCGGGCGACGTTCGGGATCAGCGGAATGGCGATGGCGATGATGGTGTTGGTCAGCGACGGGCCGAGCGAGGCGGTGATCACCAGCGCCATGACCAGCAGCGGCAACGATTGCATGATCTCCGCCACCCGTTGCACCAGCAGATCGAACCAGCCACCGACATAGCCGGACGCCAGGCCCAGAGCGGCGCCGAACCCGGATCCGAGGAACGTCGCGCCCAATGCGACAGCGAGAGAAATGCGCGCGCCGTGCACCATCCGGCTGAACACGTCGCGGCCCATCATGTCGGCGCCCATCAGGTAAGTTCCGCCTGGCGGAGCCAATGACGCACGCGGGTTGGTGGTGAACGGATCGAGCGGCGCCACCCAATCCGCGAAGACCGCGGCGAACACGAACACGAACATGATGACCGCGCCGGCGACCCCGAGCGGATAACGCCGCGCCAGATAACCGATGTCGCGCCAGACACCGTTGCCAGGCCGCTCGATCGCCGCCTCGCTCATCGGCCATACCGGATGCGCGGATCGACGAACATGTAAGCGAGATCGACAAGCAAATTCACTACGACCACCACCAGCGCGATGAACATCACGAGGTTCTGCACCATCGGATAATCGCGCCAGCAAATCGCCTCGACCAGAAAGCGGGCCACGCCGGGGATGTTGAACACCGTTTCGGTCACGATCAGACCGCCCATCAGGAACGCCGTCTCCACGCCGATTGTCGTGATCACCGGCAACATGGCGTTGCGCAGCGCGTGATCGAAGGTGACCGCGCTCTCGGACAGACCCTTGGAGCGCGCGGTGCGCACATAATCCTGTCGCAACACCTCCAGCATCGAGGAGCGGGTCAGCCGCATGATCAGCGCCGAACTGCGAAACCCGACCGCCGCCGCCGGAATAACCAGCATCTGGATCCACTCCCAGTACGTCGCGGGATCGCGTTCGTAGATCGGAATGGTCCCGAAATAATACACGAAGGCCATCAGGATCAGCAGGCCCAACCAGAACGACGGCATCGACAACCCGCTGAGACTCAGGATCCGCAACGTGTAATCCAGGCCGGTGTTTTGCCGCACCGCGCTGATCACACCCAACGGCACGCCGGTCGCGACCGCGAACAGCAACGCGAGACCGGCGAGCCGCGCGGTGATCGGAATGCGCGGCAGGATTTCATCGATGACCGGCTTCTCCGAGACGTAGGAATAGCCGAGGTCGCCGCGGAACAAGCCGAAGATCCATTGGCCGTATTGCAGCGGCAGCGACTTATCCAACCCGAGATCGACGATGATCTTCTGCTTCTCCGCCGGATCCACGAGACCCGCGGAGTCGAACAGAATATCGGCGATGTTGCCCGGCACGATCCGCAACAGCAGAAAGATCGCCACGGATACGCCGAACAACGTGACGATCATCAGCAGCAACCGGCGGATGACGTACGCCAGCATGATGGATCAGCGATCCAGCCAGACGTCTTCGAACCGCCAATGATTATAGATGCTGTTGACCGCCAGCTTCAGACCCTTGACGTACGGCCACCAGCAGGTGCCGCCCTGCGACTGATACACGACCGGACGCGCGCCATCCTCCTGCAGCTTGCGATCGATGTCCCAGACCACTTTCCGTCGCGCGTCCTGATCCTTCATCATGGATTGCTGGTGAAACAGCTTCTCCAGTTCCGGATTGCAGTACGCCGTGTAATTGCGCTCCGACCCGCAGAGATAATTCTCGAAGAACATCACGTCCGGATCGTCGATACCGGTGCCCTGCACGTTCATTCCGACCGAGTAGTCCTTGCGTACCAGCCGCGCGTACCAAACCGCCGAATCCAACGGTTCCAGTTCCGCCTGGATATACACCGTCTTCAAATGATCGATCAGAATGACCGCCGCGTCCCGGTAGTCGGGAATGTTGCGCGTCGTCACCTTCAGCGGCAGCATCTTGTCCGGGCCGTAGCCGAGGCTTTTCATGATCTGGCGGCCTTCTTCGCGGCTCTTTTCCACGTCGGCTCCGTAGCCCGGCACCGTCGCCATGAATTCCGGCGACCAGCCCCACAGTCCCTCGGGCGGCGCCAGCATCGCACCGCCAACGTTATAAACGCCGCGGCTGAGGATGTCGGAGAACGCCTTGCGATCGATCGCCAGCGCCATCGCCCGGCGAATTTGCGGGTTGTCGAACGGCGGGCGTTCCCGGTTCACCAGCAGATTGCCCTGCGTGTTGGACGGCTGCACCAGGCACTGCATTTGCGGCACCTGCGCCTGGATGTCCTTCACCAGTTCGGGGGTCACCTCGCCGGTCAGGGTCAGATCGAACTTCCCTGCTTCCAACGCCGAAAATCATCGTCGAGCGATTGGGAATGATCGTGTATTCGATCGCATCGAGATACGGTTTGCCGGGCTTCCAATAATCCGGATTGCGCTCCAGCCGGATCAATTCGTTCTGCTTGAACTCGACGAACTTAAACGGGCCGGTGCCGATCGGATGGGTGCGCATTTGCGCCGCCGGCACGTGACACGGATAGACCGGAGAAAATCCGCCGGCCATCATCACCAGCAGCGACGGTTGCGGATCGATCAGATGAAACGCCACTTCCAGCGGGCCGTTCGTGGTGACGTCCTTGATATCGAACCACCAGGTCTTGCGCGGATTTTTCCGCATTTTGGCATCGACCTTGCCGGTCACCATGTCCCATGTGCACTTCACATCGGCCGAGGTGAACGGCTTGCCATCGTGCCACTTCACACCGTCGCGCAACTGGAACGTCAGCGTCCGGTCATCGTCGCTGTACTTCCATGACGTCGCGAGATCCGGAACGATCGCGTCCAGCTTGTTCTGCTTGCTGTCGGGATCGAACACCACCAGGTTGTTGAACACCGCCATGAACGGCATGTCCGTCGAGATCGTCGCCTCTTCGAGGATCGACGCGCTCGGCGGATTGTCGCGGTGCGTGACCTTCAGCACGCCGCCGCGCTTTTGCGCGCTTGCACCATGCACGCCCGCGCCAAGGATCAGCAGACAGGCCAACATCAGCCGTGCGAGGAAGCCCAACGTTTCTCTCCCGGGTTACACACCAGTCACGGGCACTCTGACCACGCCCGCTGACGATTGGCAATCAGTCGGCCGCCAGCGCCGTGCGAGGGACCGTTGCCTCCGTCAGCGCGCGGATCTGATTGACCGTCTCCAGCGAGTCGAGCATCCCGTGCAACCGGTCCGACGCCTCGGCCGGCAATGCCCGCCGCGCGCAATCGATGAATTTGCCGCGCAGCAATTCGGGCGGCAGCGGAATGGACGGACCGCGTCCCAATGGCCGCGGCACCGACTTCTTCAACACCCGGCCATCGGTCAGCGTGACCTGGACATCGGCGCCGAAATGCTCGGACAGATCCATCTTCCGATCCGGCCACGCCGAGGACACGACGCGCGTGAGAACCGCCCGCACGTCAGGTTCGTCATAGCTGCCGTCTTCGAAATGCTCGATCAGCACCTGCCGGCTGACCAGCGCGCGCGCGAGGCAATACTGCACGCTGAATTTCGCGTCCAGCGCACCGCGCGGATCGGGCCGGTTGGTGTGGGCGAACCGTCGCGGATGCGTTTGCAACTCGATGCGTGTCACCATCGCCGGTGTCAGGTCGTTCTCGCGCACCAGCATCAGCATCGCGTCCACGGCGGGATGGGTGCTGCCACAGCACGGGTATTGTTTGATCGCCAAACCGGGATCGACGATGTCCCATGGCGCGCCCCATTCGGCGACGATCGGATCGACGACGTAATTACCATCGCCGTTGAAGACGCGCAGAAAGCCTTGCCGATGCTCGATCGCGTCGGTTGAGGATGTAAAATCCTCCGAGGCCAGCAAGGCCGCGTACAATCCGTTGCGCGATGCGTGACCGACATGCAGCGGTTTCGTCATCGTTCCGAAGTTCGCTTTCAGCCCGGATGAGAACGTCGCCGCCAGCGCCAGGGCGCGCGCGGTCTTCTCAATGGAAAGGCCAAGCAGTTTCGCGCACGCGGCGGTGGCACCGAATACACCGAGCGTGGCAGTCGGATGCCAGCCCTTCTCATAGTGATGGAAATTCACGCCGCGCGCGATTCGGGTTTCGGCTTCCCAACCGGCCACGTAAGCGGCGATGAAGTCACGCCCGTTGGTCCCGCGGGTCTCCGCGAGCGCGAACAACGCCGGCAGGATCGGCGCCGATGGATGACCGCCCAGAGTATCGCTGCAATCGTCGTAGTCGAGCGCATGGGCCGCGGTGCCGTTGATCGCCGCCGCGTCCATCGGACCCACGCGATGCGAGGTGCCGAACACCACGCACGGCCCGTTCGCTCCACCGATCGCCGCCACGCGTCCGGCGATGCGCGCGCACGGCTCATCGGCGCCGGCCAGGATACAGCCGACGGTGTCCATGATCGCGACCTTGGCCCAATGGCGGGCGGCGTCCGGTAAGCGGTCGTAGCTGACCTCGGCGATGCGCGCGGCCAATGTTTCAGCGATGGTCATACCGGTCTCCTCGCGTTTCTCGCCCTCTATAACCCGAACCGGTGGGCTGTTAGAAGCCGACGGGCAAGAGGGAGGAGGGGATCATGTCATTGGCTCGCCGGACAGTGTTGGCCGCGCCTTTCATCGCGGCGGCGTCGCACGCCATCGGTCAGACGACCGATTGGGACAAAATCGTGGAGACCGCCAATCGGCAGGGCCATCTGAACCTGACGCACAACATCCCGCCGCCGTTGGGCGATCAGTGGGTCGCGGAATTCAACAAGGCCTATCCAAAGATCGAAGTCGAGGCGACCCGTCTCGGCAGTTCCGAGCTGATGCAACGGCTTGGCACCGAATTTTCCGCCGGCGCCTCGCAGACCGACGCCGGCCTGACATTGTGGGACGATACGCTGCTGACGTGGTCGAACAATGGCTGGCTGAAGACCTGGAAGCCGCCGGAGGCCGCCGCGTTCGATCCAAAATACGTGATCCGCGATCAGCTTTTCGTTATCCAGGTGATCCGTTCCACCCTCGCGTCCAGCAAAACCAAGGTGAAGGACGTTGACGCGCCGAAGGAGTGGCCGGACTTTTTCGATCCGAAGTGGAAGGACAAGATCGGCATGGATCCGCCGTGGCGCTCGGTCGCGGTGCAGCAAATGTTGGCGGTCTGGCATGAACAGGGCATGCGCGACGTGGCCAAAAGGCTGAAGGACAACGGCGTCCGCTTCTTCAATGGCAGCGCCGGCGTGGTGCAGGCGCTGATCCGCGGCGACATCTGGGTGGGCGCGGTGATCGAGCCGCCGGTCGTCAGCGCGATCGGCGACGGCGCGCCGGTGCGCGTGGTGTACCCGGCCTCCGCCGTGCCCGCGATCGGCACGCCCGCGTTTCTGCCGGCGAAATCGCCCAATCCGGAAGCCGGCATGGTGTTCCTCAACTGGGTCATGAGCGCGAAAGGCGAGCAAACGTTGCAGGATGTCATGGGCTCCCCGGTCACGCGGCCCGGTCTCGGCGATCCGAAACTGGTGCCCGGAATCGCCAAACAGAAAGTCGTGCTGAGCACGGAATTGCTGAACCCCGAGAAGCAGAAGGCCATCATCGATGAGTGGCGCCAGGTCTTTGGCCTTCAGTAAGAGCGGCGCCGGCTGGCTGATCCAGGCGATTTTTGGAACAACGTTTCTCGTCACCGCGTTCCTGATCGTCACCCCGCTGGCGGCGCTGCTGCACGGCAGCTTCCAGACCGCCGGCCCAGGCATGAAATCTGCGTTCACGTGGAACAATTGGGTCGATCTCGGCAGCGGCAATATCATTCATACGCTGTTGCTCACCTGTTTGATTTCGCTCGTGACATCGGTGTTCAGCACGATCGGCGGCGCGGGTCTGACCTGGCTCGTCTATCGCTCCGACTTTCGTTTCAAACGCGGCCTCGTCGCGGCGGTGGGACTGAGCTTCTTCTTTCCCGGCTTCATCCTGGCGATGGCGTGGGTGATCCTCGCGTCGCCGGGCGGCATCTTCAACGATGTTCTGGATGAATGGTTCGGCATCGAGTGGTTGCAGTTCGACATCTATTCGGTCACCGGGATCGTCTGGATTCAGATCCTGCACATCATTCCGTTCTCGTTCTTTACCTTGCGCGGCCCAATGATCAGCATGGACTCCTCGCTCGAGGAGGCCGGATACGCCTCAGGCGCCAATCCCTGCGCCGTCATCCGCCGGGTCACGCTGCCACTGATGATCTTTCCGATGCTGTCCAGTCTGCTGCTGTGTTTCGTGCTGTCGGTGGAACAATTCGCCATTCCCGCGATGGTCGGCATTCCAGGCCACGTGAACACGCTGGCCACCGAACTGTATCTGCTCACCAGCTTTTCTCCGCCCAATACCGGCCTCGCCGCGGCGGTCGGCCTTGCGATGAGCGCGGTCACGGGCCTGTCGATCTTTCTGCAACGGCAGATCGTCCGGCGGCACAGCGCACCAACGGTGACGGGACGCGGCTACCGCGTGCGTCCGTTGTCGCTGGGCCGCTGGCGCGCCGTCGCGAATGCTGTTTGCCTGTTTTACGTCGCGATGAGTTTCATCATTCCGGCGCTGGCGCTGATCTACACCTCCGGCATCAAGTTCTTTGTCGCCAATCCGTTCGAGGCTGCATGGACCTGGCGTAACTACAACCAGATCTGGCAAAGTCCAGGCACGATACGCGCGTTCTGGAACACGCTGGTCGTCGCGGGTGGCGGAGCGGTACTCGGCCTGACGCTCGGCACGCTGATCGCCTGGTTCACGCATCGGTTGAAGCCGAGAGGCTACCGTGCGCTCGACGTCCTCGCGTCGCTGCCGTTCGGCATTCCGGGCATCGTGATCGGGCTGGGGTTTTTGTGGTCTTATGTCTATCTGCCGATTTACGGCACGCTTTTGGTGCTGGTATTTTGTTACGTTGCCCGATTTCTGCCCTATGCGACCGAAACGATCGGGGCGCAGGTCGTACAGTTGGACAAAGCGTTGGAGGAAGCGGCATGGGCGTCGGGCGCCAATCGCCTCGCCAGTTTCCGGCGGATCATTCTGCCGTTGCTGCGGCCCGCGCTGCAAAGCGGATACTTCCTGCTGTTTATCGCCTATTTCCGGGAAATCGCCGCCGCGGCGTTGCTGTATACCGCATCGACGCAGGTGCTCTCGATATCGATCTGGGCGTTCTTTGAAAACGCCAACTGGGGTGTGGCGAGCGCATTGTCCATCGTCACGACCGTCATCACCGTGACATTGATGGCCACCGTCATGCGCGCGCCGCTGAAAGTCTGAGCATGGGAATTTCCGTCACGGGTTTGGTCAAGCATTACGGCAGCAAACCGGTCGTCGATCATATCGACTTCGAGATCGGCGACGGCGAACTGGTATCGCTGCTCGGTCCGTCCGGATGCGGCAAGACCACGACGCTGCGGTGCATCGCCGGCCTGGAAACGCCGGAGAGCGGCCGCATCGTGATCAATGGCGAGGTGGTGTTCGACCAGACCGCGCGTGTCCTGGTCGAGCCGTATCATCGCAATATCGGCATGGTGTTCCAGTCGTACGCGATCTGGCCGCACATGACGGTGTTCGAAAATGTCGCGTTTCCGTTGCGCGTGCGCGGCGCGTCGGCAGCGGACATCGAGCGCCGGGTGACCCGGGCGCTGGAGCGTGTCGGTCTGGATGCGTTTCACGACCGATCGTCGCAACAACTGTCCGGCGGCCAGCAGCAGCGCGTGGCGGTGGCGCGCGCCATCGTACACGAACCCGCGGTGCTGTTGTTCGACGAGCCGTTGTCGAACCTCGACGCACGGCTGCGCGATCAGACGCGGGCCGAGATCCGCCAGTTGCAACGCGATCTGCGCGTCTCGACGATTTACGTCACGCATGATCAGACCGAGGCGCTGTCTCTGTCGGATCGCATTCTGGTGATGCATGATGGCCGCATCTGCCAGTTGGGAACGCCCGAGGCGATCTACGCACGGCCGAATGACATGTTCGTGGCCGAGGTCGTCGGCACGGCGAATTTCTTCGACGTCACGGTGGATGGCGGCGGCGTGGCGACGGATGCCGTCGGCGCGATCTTCCGTTCCGCGTTCGCACCGCCTGGTGCCGGGTCGATGCGCGCGATGGTCCGGCCGGACCGGTTGGTGATCGACGCTGACGCTGGCGGGCTCCTTGGCACGAACACGTTACGCGGCACGGTGCGGCAGCGGCTGTTCATGGGCGGTTATTACGAATACGTTGTCGAAACAGGGTCGGCCTCCCCGCGCGTGCTGTCGTCGCGCGAATTTGCGGAAAAAGCCCAGGTGGTGCTGTCTTTCGATTCGGGCGATTGTATTTTTTTGTCGAGGGAATAGCGCATGGGCCTGACCGCAATGCTGTGTGAACGGATCGCCGCGGTACGCTACGAGGACCTGCCGCCCGAGGCATTGGTGGCCGCGCGCCGTCTGGTGCGGGACGGTCTGGCGGTCGGCATCGCCGGCGTGGCCGAGGAAGACGCCGTCCCCATCATGGCCCGCGTCATGCGCCAACTGGGTGGTTCGCCCAACTCCACCGTCATCGGTTGCGGCATGCGGATCGATCCGGTGCGCGCCGCGGCGTTGAACGGTGCGGCGATGCATGTGCTCGACTTCGAGCCGATGTGGAGCCCGGCGACGCATGCTCTGTCGGTCACATTGCCGGTGGCATTGGCTCTGGCCGAGGCGCGTGGGTTACCGGGACGCGAGGTGCTGACCGCGCTGGTCAAGGGCATCGAAATCCAGGGCTGGCTGCGTGAGGCGTCCGGTCAGTACACGCCGGACGTCCTGAAGTTTCATCCGCCGGGATTGGTGGGTCCGATGGGCGCGGTGGTGGTGGCGTCGCATTTACTGCGGCTGGATCCGAAACGCATGGCGAACGCGTTCGGCATCGCGGCGTCGCGGGCCGGCAGCGTATTCAGCAATGTCGGAACGATGACGAAATCGACGCATTGCGGGCAGGCCGCGGCGATGGGGCTGGAAGCGGCGTTGCTCGCCGAGGCGGGATTTACCGGCGATCCGGAAACGTTCGAGTCGCCGTTGGGATACGCGAATACGTTTTACACCGGCACGTTCAAGCCGGAGGAGATGTTGCATTACGGACGCGCGCCGTGGCGGGTGGTGTCTCCTGGTTACGCGATCAAGATGTTCCCCAGTCAGTTCGGCACACATTTCGCCATCACGGCCGGGTTGACGTTGCACAAGCAGATCACCGATCCAGCCGAAATCCGCGCGGTGACGTTGACGGCGCCGATGATGCCGTATGTCGATCGTCCCTCACCCGAGACCGGCCTGTCGGGCAAATTCAGCCTGCAATACACCATGGCGAGCGGACTGCTGGACGGCAAGGTCGGCATCCACACCTTCACCGAGCAGCGTTTGCGCGCGCCGGACATGCAGGCGCTGCTGCCGAAAATTACCCTCGTTCTGGACAAGACCATTCCGGCGCGGTTCGAAACGATGCATGTGCTGTTGCGGGCGGAGTTGCGCGACGGTCGCGTGCTGGAAACACGGTGCGACGGCCCGGCCGGCATGTGGGGTCAACCGCCCATCACCGACGAGGCGCACGGCGTGAAGTTGCGCGACTGCCTCACGACGCGCCTGAGCCCCGAAGCCGCCGAGCGCTGCATCAGCCTCGCCGGATCGATCGATACATTGGAAACCATCAACGACCTCATGGCGCTGGCCGCCTGATACCGGAGCACATCGATGGGCATCACCGCCGAACTGACCAACCGCATCGTCGCGACGACGTTCGATACGCTGACGCCCGAGGCGATCAATGCCGCGCGCCGCCTGGTGCTGGACGGCATCTCGATCGCGATCGCCGGCACCGAGGAGGAAGCGATCCAGATCCTCGCCGCGCATTACGAAAGCTTCGGCGCACGCGGCGACTCGACCGTTATCGGCTTTCCGTTCCGCACCGCGCCGACCCTCGCGGCGGCATTGAACGGCGCCTCGATGCACGTGCTGGATTTCGAACCGATGTGGACACCGTCCAATCACGCGTTGTCAACGACTTTGCCGGCGATTTTGGCGTTGGCCGACATCCGTGAGATCAGCGGTCGCGATGTCATCACGGCGTTGGTCAAGGGCATCGAGATGCAAGGCTGGATCCGCCACGCCGGGCGCGTCTATGAGCATGGCGGTGTGAAGTTTCATCCGCCGGGCCTCGTCGGGCCGATGGGCTCGGCCGTCGCCGCGGGTCACATCCTCGGCCTGAACGCGGAGCAGATGGCGCACGCGCTTGGCATCGCTTCATCGCGGTGTGGCGGCATGCCGGCGAATATCGGCACGATGACGAAATCGACTCACTGCGGCATGGCGGCGATGCACGGTCTGGAGTTGGCGTTGCTCGCCGCGAAAGGCTTCACCGCCAACCCCGAGCCGTTCGAAGCGCACAACGGTTATGCACGGCAGATGTTCGGAGATACGTTCGAGGCGAAGGACCTGCTCAATTTCGGACCGCCGTTTCGGATCGTCCAGCCGGGTTATGCGATGAAGATGTTTCCGTCGCAGTTCGGCACGCATTTCGCGATTACCGCGGGGTTGAATCTGCATTCCCGGATTCCCGATCCGTCGGCGATCAAAGCGATCAGGTTAACCACGCCGGTCATGCAATACGTCAATCGGCCGCACCCCGACACCGGACTCGCGGGCAAATTCAGTCTGCAATACACCTTCGCCAGCGGTCTGCTGCGCGGCGGCGTGAAGATCGATACGTTCACCGACGAGGAAGTCGCTCGTCCGGACATGCAGGCACTGCTCGACAAGATCGCCATCGATATGTCGCCGGACATTCCGCCGCGCTTCGATAAGATGTGGGTGGAGGCGTCGGTGGAAATGCACGACGGCAGCGTTTTGCACACACGCTGCGACGGACCGCGCGGCATCTGGGGTTCACCGCCGATCAGCGATGACGATCATTTGGTGAAAATCCGTGATTGCCTGTCGCGCCGCCTGTCCTCCGACCGCGCGGAGCGGTTGATCGGGCTCGCGCGTCGGGCCGAAGCTCTGTCTCCCGCGGACGTGCGCGCGTTGTTGCGGGAGAGCGTGCCGTGACTCTGGCTTTTGAACTCGCCGAACGCATCCATGCGTTGCGGTATGAGGATTTATCCGCCACCGCCCTGGAATGGACCAATCACGCGTTTATCGACACGATCGCCTGCACTCTGGCGGGGATGGCCGAGGACGCGCCGCACATACTGATGGGCGTTCCCGGCATCGCCGAGGCGCCGGGACCGGCGACAATCTGGGCCACCGATCGGAAAACCAGCGTGCTGGACGCGACGTTGGTCAACGGCACGGCGTCGCATGCACTCGATTACGACGACGTCTCCGGTGTGATGGGCGGCCATCCGTCGGCGATGTTGATCCCCTCGATGATCGCGTTGGGGGAGAGCGTCGGTGCGTCGGGCCGCGATCTGGCTCTGGCCTATGTCGTGGGTTATGAAGCGGAATGCCGCATCGCGCGCGGTGTGCATTTTCATCATTACGATAAAGGGTGGCATCCGACGGCGACGATCGGCATTTTCGGCACCGTCGCGGCCGCGTCGCGCCTGCTCGGGCTGACGATCGAGCAGACCGCGGTCGCACTCGGCCTCGCCGCATCGCTGGCATCGGGGCTGAAGGCGAATTTCGGCACGATGACGAAACCACTGCACGTCGGTCACGCATCGCGCAACGGTTTGTTCGCGACTTACATGGCGCGCGGCGGCTTCACCGCCAACGCGGGCAGCTTTGAACACAAGCAAGGCTTCCTGGATGTGTTCAACGGCCCCGGAACGTATGACGCCAGTAAAATGCTGGCGAATTGGTACGCGCCGCCGGAATGTGAAGGCCCCGGCGAGCCTGGGCTTAAACCCTATCCCTGTTGCGGCAGCACGCATGCTTCGGTCAACCGGATGCTTCACCTCGCGCATACACACGATCTACAGGCGAGCGACGTCGATGCGATTGAGGTGATGCCGCATCTTCGCCGCCTGCCACACACGAACAATCCCAATCCGCATACGCCGTTGGAGGCGAAGTTCAGCATTCAATACTGTGTCGCGCGTGCTCTGACGGATCGCGCCGTCAGGCTCGCGCATTTCGAGAACGGTGCCGAGAACGATCCGGTCGTTCGCGCTTTGCTGCCGCGGGTCCAGGCGCGTCCGCATCCCGACATGCCCGCCGATGGCATTTATCAGTGGGGCGCCGAGGTCGTTGTGCATACCAAGGACGGACGCCGCCTCGCGTCGCGCGTGGATGACTATGAGAGGTGCGGCCCCGGAGGACAGATGATGAGCCGCGAGGAGTTGTGGACGAAGTTCTCCGACTGCGCGGAACGGTCTTTGCCGACGGCGGCCATCGCGCCGTTGTTCGACAAACTGTCATCCGTTGCTGACGTGGCTGAAGTAACGGAACTGACAACACTGATGCGGTATCCCGGCCCGAAATCCCAGGCGGCCTGAGGCCACGGAAAGGAGATGGAACATGAGCGCGACTGACAACCTCGCCCGGCTGGGCCTTGCCCTGCCGCCGCCGCCCGAGCCGATTGGCAACTACGTGCCTTGGAGGCTGGCGGGGAACATGCTGTTCCTGTCCGGCGTCGGACCACGTAACGACAAGGGGTTCTCGATTACCGGCAAGGTCGGCCAGGCGCTGAGCATCGACGAGGCCTATGGCGCGGCGAAGTTGTGCGGGCTGAACCTGATCGCCAACATGAAGACGGCGTTGGGCTCGATCGATCGTGTCGATACCATCCTGAAAGTGTTCGGCATGGTGAACGCGGCGCCGAACTTCATCGAGCATCCGAAAGTCATCAACGGCTGCACCGACCTGTTCGTCGCTGTATTCGGCGACAACGGACGGCCGGCCCGCTCCGCGGTCGGCATGGGCAGCCTGCCGGGAAACATCGCCGTGGAGATCGAGGCGATCGTTCTCGTCAGATAACCTCGGACCGTTAACCCGATATTAAGGCTTTGGCGGTAGAACGACGGGCAGCGCAATTCTGCGCGGCGATTTTGATAGCTGTCAGTCATGTCGAACCAGTTGTCGATTCAGGCCGGGCTGTCCGTTGCCGGCTCAGGTGACAACACCGCACCGACCCGAAACGTCGAGGCCGCTCAGGCGCCCGCGACGAAACCGGTACCGTTGTTCGTTAACCCAAGCTTTCAGTTCGACCCAACCGTGGGTCTCGTGGTGATTGAGTTCCACGATTCCAAGGGCGCGATCAGCAATTCGATCCCGAGCCAGCGCCAACTCGCGGCGTATCGTAACCATCAGGCGACCCCGCCAGGTGAGCAGACGGCGCCCGCGCCAAAGGCGACACAGCCGGCAAGTGACAAGACTTCTTCTGGCTGATCGGGTCAAAGGGCGGAAGGATACGTTTCTCGCTCCCCTGATCCCGGCCCTTGAGCAACACTACGATGTGCGGTTCACCACCGCCGCGCCTGGGTCTGACCTCGCGGACGCCATCGACTGGGCCGACATCGTTTGGCTTGAGTGGTGCTGGGATCATGCGGTCTGGGCTACGACCGCCGATCGCCTGACCGGCAAACGCTGCGTCGTCCGCCTGCATTCCATCGAGGCATTGCAGACCCCGTTTCCGGCCAACGTCGATTGGTCGAAAGTGGACCGATTGGTCACGGTCGGGCAGGACATCACGGACATACTCCTCAGCAGCCATCCGTCGATCGCTGACCATGTCCGGCCGGAGATCATCCCGAATGGGATCGATCTGGACCGTTTCGCGGCCGGCTCGGGCGACCGGCACCGCATCGCGTGGGTTGGCCATCTGGAGCCGAAGAAGAACCCGATGCTGCTGTTGCAGATCGCCCACACGCTGCATCGCGCCGACCCACGCTACGTGTTCCATGTCGCCGGCGCCTTCACGGACCTGCGCACCGCGCGCTATGTGAAGCGGTTGATGGGTGCCCTCGGTCTGGGCGGAGTCGTGCGGTTCGAGGGCGCGATCACGGAGATGCCCGCCTGGTACGCGGACAAGGGCGTGCTGCTCTCAACCTCGATGTATGAAAGCTTTGGATTGAACATTGGCGAGGCGATGGCAGTGGGCGCATTCCCCGTCGTGCACGATTTCCCTGGCGCGGACGGCCTGTGGCCCGAGGAATGCCTGTTCGCGAGCGTCGAGCAGGCCGTCGCGCTCATTCGATCGTCCCGCCCAGGACTGTATCGGGAATGGGTCGGCGATCGGTATGGGTTGGGCCGGCAGCAACAGGCCGTGCTGCGAATGTTGGCCGGCCTGACATGATGCGTGTGCTCGCCATTGGCCGTTCGCGCGATGGGCCGGAGACCGAACTGTTCGCCCGTTACAGCGCCCGGATCCGTCCCACGCTGACGTTGACGGAACTCGCCGACGGCAAAGGTGCTCCGGCGGAGATCAAGCGCCGCGAGGGCGAGGCGTTGTTGGCCGCGTTGCCCGCTCAGGCGTTTACGGTCGCGCTCGACCTGGCGGGGGAGATGCTCGACAGCGAGAGCTTCGCGGCACGGTTGGAGGGCTGGCTGACCCTGTCGCGTCCGATCCGTTTTCTGATCGGCGGCGCGGAGGGGCTGGACCGGCCGGTCCTCACGCGCGCGGATTTCATCCTGTCATTGGGCCGGATGACGTGGCCGCACCTGCTGGCTCGCGCGATGCTGGCGGAGCAAATTTATCGCGCCCGTTCGATCGCCGGCGGGCATCCGTACCACCGGTCCGGCCGGCCGGACTAAGGCGGCTTCCGACAGGTTAGCGTCATGGTCGGCTGTGACCCGCGATCCAGAGACGTGCGGCGACGGATGGCCATGTCGAGGCCGGCCGTTACGCCTGGGTCTCGCGCAGCTTATCCATCGCGTCGGCGTTGGCGCAGAAGTCATGACAATACACCGCCGCCGTTCCGGACTTGAGTTCGCGACGGCAGATGCGCGACTCACGGCAGCGCGAACAGGTAATCTCCATATCGCGCACGACCGCGCTGAACGAACGCCGCACCACGTCCGGGTCAAGTCCCCGCGCGCGCATCATCTTGTTCATGAGCTCGCTATGATCGGTGACCCGCGGCACGACCTCCCGCAAATCCGCTTCGGTAATTCCGAGATCGGCGGCGAGGTAATGCATATCCATCCGCGACATCGCGGCCATTTCGTTGTCCCGCGACGCACGCGCCTTGATCCAGTCGATGGCTCTCGACAGAAGGTTGGAGTCCGTGGCCGCTGACATCCTGGCGTCTCCCGCACTGAATTCGACGAGAGACGCTGCCATGGGGAAGAAGGCGCCGGCTTTGATCCATATCAAAGCCGGCGCGGCATTTATTCGATCGGAACGAAAATCGAATGCCGCATCTTGCCGCCGATGGACTTCGACAGGTGCCCCTTGCCGCGCACATCCTCGACGAGGATCACTTCCCCGGCGCCGATATTCCGCGCCTCACCGTCGCTCGCGGTGATCGTCACGCCGCCGTCCAGATTGATGATGTATTGCCGGCGCGGCGCGGGGTGCCAGGACAGATCGTAATCGCCGCCGGTCTCGCGGAAGATGATACCGGTCGCGGGCAGTCGCGCGGACAGCTTGCTGCCGTTGCGTTCCTCGACCCACTTGACTTCGACGTCCCGCCAATGGGTTTCACCGGCGTCATCGACGTAGATGTTATGAATGCGCATCGTCAGGGTTCTCCCTTATTCGATCGGCACGAAGATCGAGTGCCGCATCTGATTGTTGATTGATTTGGACAGGTGGCCTTTGCCCTTGGTGTCCTCGACGAGGATGATTTCGCCGGCGCCAATCTTGCGCGATTTACCATCGCTCGCGGTCAGTTCGACACCGGCGTCGAGGTTGATGATGTATTGCCGCCGCGGCGCCGGATGCCAGGGCCGGTCGTGCTCCGCCTGAGTTTGCCGGAAGATAATACCGTTGGCGAACTGCCGCGCGGATGTCTTGCCTTCCGGGCCTTCGTTCTCCCACTCGACGGTGATGTCGCGCCAGTGCGATTTGCCGTTGGCGTCGCAATACAGATTGTGCACCCGAATGCCCATCGATCGTGTTCCCTACTTGTTTTGCCAGTTGGGCTTGCGCTTTTCCGCGAACGCCCTGGGGCCTTCGATGTAGTCCTGACTCTCGATGTTTTCCTGCTGCGCCGGGTAGACCGTGCGCATCGCGGTTTCCAGCTTCTGCTCATCCAGGCCGCGATACGATGCCTGCTTCGACGCGCGCACCGCTTTGGGCGAGCACTCCAGAATCATGCCGGCCCAACGCTTCGCCGCATCCAGAGCCTGACCTTCCGGCACAACCTCCGTGACGAAGCCGAGTTCGAAGCCTTCCCGCGCCGGCACGCGCCGCCCGGTCAGGATCATGCCCATGGCCTTCTTGATCGGGATCGTGCGCGGCAACCGGTGCACACCGCCGCCGCCCGCGATCAGGCCAACCCGCGGCTCGGGCAGAGCGAACACCGCGTTCTCGGCGGCGATGATGATGTCGCAGGCGAGCGCGGTTTCGAAGCCGCCGCCCATCGCGACGCCGTTCACCGCCGCGATCAGTGGCTTATCGAGATCGAAACGATGCGACAGGCCGGCGAACCCGTTCGGTCCATTGGGCCGGCGTTTTCCCGCCGCCTGAACCTTGAGATCGTTGCCGGCGGAGAACGCTCGTCCGCCGGCGCCGGTCACGATGCCGACCCACAGATCGTCCCGCGCCGCGAATTCATCCCACACCGCGGACAACTCATCATTCGCGTCCGCGTGCAGAGCGTTGAGGACCTCGGGCCGATTGAGGGTGACGATCCGTAACCGGCCTTCGTCCTGTACCGTGCAGAACTGATGCGGCATCAGGCGACCACCTTCTCGTTCCGCAATGCGCCGATCTTGTCCTTGTCCAGGTTCAGCCACTGGGTCAGAACTTCTTCACCATGCTGGCCAAGCAGAGGCGCGGGAGCCACCGCCGGTGTCTTGCCGCCAAACCGAACGGGCCATCCGCTCATGACGTAATCGCCCACTTTGGGATGCTTCATCGTCTGGCGAATGCCGCGCTGCTCGAACGTCTTGTCGGCCGCGAGTTCCGCCGTGTCGAGCACGGCGCCCGACGGAATCGTCGCGTGGCTGACCAACCGCATCGCTTCAAATTTATCGTGTTGCCTTGTCCAGGCAGAAACGATCGCGTCGACTTCTTCGCGCCGTTGCGTACGCGCATCGGGATCGCTGTACATCGGGTCGCCGATCAGATCCTCGCGTCCCATGACTTTCAGCAGCCGGGTCCAATGCTCGGGATTGGCGCGGCTGGTGTAGATGTAGACATAATCGTTCGGGCCGCCGCCCTTGCATGGATACACGCCGATCGGCGGATTGCCGCCGCCGACCGTCTTCGATCCGGCGCGCGGCGCGGCCTTGCCGCCACTGCGCTCCATGAACGTGAACGCGTTGCGAACATAATGCAGGATCGAATCCTGCATCGCGAGTTGCAGATGCTCACCCTCACCGGTCCGCAGCTTGCGGATATAGGCGCCGAGGACGGAGATCGCCATCACCATGCCGGTACCGGTGTCCCCGATCGTCGCGCCCGGCTTGCAGGGGGGGCCATTTTCTTCGCCGGTGATGCTCATCAGGCCGCCGACAGCCTGCGCGATCATATCGAAGGCGAGACTTTTCTCGTACGGGCTGCCGGCGCCGAAGCCTTTGACCTGGCAGTAGATGATGCCGGGGTTGAGTGCCCTGATCACGTCGGCTCCCAGACCGAGACGCTCCACGGCGCCAGGCGCGAAGTTCTCGATCATCACGTCGGCCTGCTTCGCCATTTCCTTGACGAGTTCGACGCCGCGCGGGTCTTTCAGGTTGACCGCGACCGATCGCTTGTTGGCATTGTATTGCAGAAAGTAATTGGCATCCTGGCCGGGCTTGCCGCCGGCGGTGCGGCCGGGATCACCGGAGTTGGGGTTTTCGATCTTGACCACGTCCGCGCCCATCCACGCGAGCGCTTCGGTGCACGATGGCCCGGCCTCGAACTGGGTGAGATCGAGAACTTTCATACCGGTCAGACAATTTTCTCCGCTCATGGCCTGGCGCTCCTCTGGGCTGCTTTAACCGGAGCATATGCCTGGACATGGGGTTCCGTCGAGGCTGGACGCCGGGCCGCCATCCGGTGACCATCACCCCGGACCGATCGGGAGGCGAGAGCATGCTGGAACTGTGCCACGTATTCACCGCGCACGTCGATATCGGCGCACCACTCGACGTCGGTCCCGTTGGCCAGGGGCGACGCCGGATCGTTCCGATCACGGGAGGTTCCGTCACAGGCCCTCGACTGACCGCGACAATCCTTCCCGGCGGCGCGGATTGGCAGATCATCCGTGCCGACGGCACCGCCGAAGTGGTGGCGCGCTACACATTGCGCGCCGAGGACGGCACGCTTATCTCTGTTGTCAACAAAGGTCTTCGCCGCGGACCACCTGAGGTCCTGGCGCGCATCGCGGCGGGCGAGCAGGTCGATCCCTCACTCTACTACTTCCGCACCTCGCCCGTTTTCGACGTCGCTCCTGGGCCGCACGGTTGGCTCGCGGATAATATCTTCGTCGCGACCGGAGAACGACAAAAGGCACAGGTGGTGATCACGGTCTTCATCCTGTCCTGAATGTCCGGCCCGGTAACCGGGACGCGGCCAGCAGGCCCGCCGCCGCCATCGCGGCGAGCGCGAAAAAAGCCCAGTGATAGGCGGTTACGGATGTGGCGGCGTGCAGCAACGCGAATTGCAGGAAGATCGCGAGGCCCGCTGAACCGGTCGGTCCACCGAAGCGCTGACAGATGTTGATGGCCGTCGTCGCGTGGCCGAGCGATTCGCGCGGGACCGACGAATAAGCGGCGGCCGCGGATGGGATGGTGATCGAGCCGCCGCCAAAGCCGCGGACGAACAGCGCGACGGCCAGAATGCCGTACGGCGTCGCGACGTCCGCGAACGCGAAGGGCAATGTGCCAATGAACGACAGCAAGGCGCCACCTCCCGAGATCGCGCGGGCACCGAAGCGCTCACTCATTCGGCCCATGATCGGCAGCCCGCAAAACGTTCCGAGGCCGAGTGGAAACAACATGAATCCCGTGGCGCTCGGCGTGGCGTGACGGACCTGCAGAAACCAAAGCGGCAACAGCAACTGGCCCGCGAAATTGATCGCGTTCGACAGGAATTGCGTCGCGGCGGCGGCGCGAAACACGCGGCCCCGAAACAGTCGCAGATCGATCAGAGCGGTGACCGGGTGCCGCACGGCGTGGCGGACGAAGCCGGCCAAAAGCACCGCGCTGGCGATCAGGCTGAGCGGCGCCGTGGCCTCGCCGTGCGCCCAGGATACGAGGCCTTGAAGGAGCAGCGCGAGGCCGGGGAGATCATGACGAACCCGACAAGATCCAACCGGCGGGCGTTGGTGACCTCATCGCGCGGCAACGCGAACCATGCGAAGCAGATCGCCAACAGTCCGACGGGCACGTTGACGAAGAAGATCCAGCGCCACCCCAGTTGACCGAGGATCACGCCGCCAAGGCTCGGCCCCAACATGCCGCCGACCATGACCGGCATCGCCGCCACGCCGATCACCCGCGCCATGTGGCGTCCCGCGTGCCGCGCCATCATTGTTTGCATCATCGGCGCCAACAGCCCGCCCGCGATTCCCTGCAGGACACGACACAGGATCAACACGTGAATGGTGGTGGCGACCCCACTGAGCACCGAGCACACGATGAAGCCGGCGAAACAACCGAGAAATATGCGGCGCGCGCCGACGCGGTCCACCAGCCAACCGCTCAATGGCAACGACAACGCGAGTGCGAGCAGGTAACCGCTGGTCACCCACTGGATCGTTCCCAACGACACGTGGAACGCGGAACTGAGCGTGTCGAGCGACACGTTGACCATCGTCCCATCCAGACCGGACATCAGAGGGCCACAAGCGCAGGCCGCGGCAATGATCCAGACCCGGCGGTCCACGCGATCAGAATGTTGGCTCATCTTCCCCCATGATGTCCCTCGGGCAGGGTTTGCGATCCGGCGATCCCTGATAACATCGTCCGAACACAATGTCCCCTGAGGAGGAACCCATGGCCGGTATCCCGCTTCGTCACGGCGCGTTTTTGCCGCCGTTCCATCCGATGAATGAAAATCCGGCCGCGTGCATCGAACGTGACCTGGAGTTGATGCAGTGGCTCGACCGGCTTGGATTTCATGAAGCCTGGATCGGGGAGCATCATTCCGCCGGCTGGGAGCTGATCAGTTCGCCGGAGCTGTTCATCGCCGTGGCGGCCGAGCGGACGCGATGGATCAAATTCGGCACCGGGGTGATTTCGCTGCCGTATCACAATCCGTTGATGACGGCGAACCGCATCATCCAACTCGACCACCACACGCGCGGCCGCATCATGTTCGGCGCCGGCCCTGGACTTTTGGCCTCCGACGCGTTGATGCTGGGGATCGATCCGAATACGCAACGCGACCGGATGGCCGAGGCGCTGGATGTCATCCTGCGGTTCTTCAAAGGCGAGATCGTCACCGAGCGCACGGAATGGTACAATTTCGTTGGCGCTCGCGCGCATATTCTGCCGTATACGAAGCCGTACCCCGAGGTGGCGGTTGTCAGTGCCGTCACGCCCTCCGGCGGCAGGCTGGCGGGTAAGTACGGCCTGAGCATGATTTGTGTCGCGGCGACCAATCCCTTTGGCTATGACGCTCTGGGCGCGAACTGGAAGATCGCCAACGACATCGCCGCCGAGCAAGGCAAGCAAATGAATCCGGCCGGTCTGCGCCTGGTGGGACCGATGCACATCGCGGAAACCCGCGCTCAGGCGATGGAGAATGTGAAGTACGGGTTCGAGAATTATCTGGGATATCTGAATAATAATCAGCCGCGATTCATCGTGCCGCCGGGCAAGGATGCCGCGGAATGGTTCGTGGAGAACAACTACGGTGTGATCGGTACCCCGGATGACGCGATCGCGCTGATCCAACGTCTCTACGACAAACAGGGCGACTTCGGTGCCTTCTTGCAACAAGTTCACAACTGGGCTGACTTCGAGCAAACCAAACGCTCGTACGAGCTGTATCAGCGTTATGTGATGCCGCATTTCTCCGGCGATAACCGGCCGCGAATCGACTCGTTCGATTGGTGCAGCGATCACCGCGAGGAACTGACGGAGAAGCGATCCAGCGCCGCCCGGCTGATGTTCGACAAGCATGAGGCGGAACAACGCGAGAAAGCCGCGATGGTAAGGCCGGTGAAAGGGAAGGAGGCGTGGTGATCGATCGGCCTTAGTCCAGATCGAACGCCGCCTGCATCAGCGATCGCGTGTATTCCTCGCGCGGATGAGTGAAGATCTCGTCCGCCGTGCCTTCCTCGACGACTTTGCCTTCCTTCAGCACGACCACACGGTGCGCCAAAGCGCGCACCACCTTCAGGTCGTGGCTGATGAACAGATAGGCCAGGTTATGCCGCTCCCGCAGGTCGCGCAGCAGCGCGATGATTTGTGCCTGCACCGACATGTCCAGCGCACTCGTCGGCTCATCCAGTACCACCAGCGCGGGTTTCAGCACGATCGCCCGCGCGATCGCGATGCGCTGGCGCTGGCCGCCGCTGAATTCGTGCGGATAGCGTTCCATCATGGTCGCGGGGAGACCGACTTCCTCCAGCGCCTCGATCACGCGCCGGTTCCGCTCCGCCCGCTTCAGCTTTGGCTCATGCACGCCAAGACCCTCCGCGACGATGTCGCCGATGGTCATTCGGGGGGAGAGGCTGCCGTATGGGTCCTGGAACACGATCTGCATCCGGGCCCGCAGCGCGCGCATCGCGGTGCGGCCAAGACGAACGACGTCCTGACCCCCGAACACCACCCGCCCTTCAACCTGTTCCAATCGCAACGCCGCCAGCGCGAGCGTCGTTTTTCCGGAGCCGGACTCGCCAACCAGGCCGACCGTTTCGCCCTCGCGCACCGTCAACGACACACCATCGACGGCGCGCACGACAGCGACAACCCGCCGCAACACGCCCCGCCGGATCGGGAAGTGCACCTTTACGGATTCGATCTGAAGCAGCGGCGGCGCGTTCTCCGCCAAGGGTGGCGGCATGCCGCGCGGCACCGCGTCGAGCAGCATCCGCGTGTAAGGATGCGCCGGCGCCGCGAACACCGAGGCCGCCGCTCCGGCTTCCACGATGGCACCGTCCTTCATCACGCACACTTTGTCGGCGTAACGACGCACGATGCGTAAGTCGTGCGTAATGAGCAGCAACGCGAGACCGCGGTTCGCCTTCAGTCGGGCCAGCAGCGCCAGGATCCGTGCCTGGATCGTCACGTCCAACGCGGTCGTCGGCTCATCCGCGATCAGCAGGGCGGGATCGTTCGCCAGCGCCATCGCGATCATCACACGCTGCCGTTGACCGCCCGACAACTGATGCGGGAACGCATCCAATCGGTGGGCCGCATCGGGAAACCCAGACTCATCCAGCACCTCGACCACACGCTGCATCAAAGCGGCACGCGGCAACCGGCGATGCAGCGTGATCGCTTCCGCCACCTGCCGGCCGATGCGGTGCAATGGGTTGAGGCTCGTCATCGGTTCCTGGAACACGATGCCCGCCAGATCGCCGCGCGCCTTGTGCAAGGTGTCCGGTGACGCGCCGATGATCTCGTTGCCGTCCAGGCGAATCGCCACCCGTCGGGTTGGTCCCGCCGCGCGGCAGCAATCGCAGCAGCGATAGCGCCGTCAGCGATTTGCCGGACCCGGATTCGCCGACCAGCGCCAGGGTTTCACCGCGATCGAGATCGAACGAAACGTCATCGACCACGCGTTTCGCACCGAACGCGACGGAGAGATGTTCAACCTCCAGCAAGCTCATGCGGTCGGCAACCGTCTGGGATCGAATGCATCACGTACCGCTTCGCCAATGAAAATCAGCAAGGTCAAAACACCGCCCAGTACGACGAACGCGGTAATGCCGAGCCATGGGGCCTGCAGGTTCGACTTCGCCTGAGCAACAAGTTCGCCGAGCGACGGCGAACCGGGCGGCAGGCCGAACCCAAGAAAGTCCAGCGTCGAAAGCAACGTCACCGATCCGGACAGCAGGAACGGCACATAGGTCAGCGTCGCGACCATCGCGTTGGGCAGATATGTGCCGCCACATGACGGTGATGTCCGAAACGCCCAGTGCTTTGGCGGCGCGGACATATTCGAGGTTGCGGCCGCGCAGGAATTCGGCGCGTACGACGCCGGTCAGGTTCATCCAGCGAAACAACAGCAGGAAGATCAGCAGCACCCAGAAGCCGGGCGTGATCAGGCTGCCCAATATGATCAGCATGTAAAGTTCGGGCATGCCGCTCCAGATTTCGATGAAGCGCTGCCCGAGAAGATCGGTCAGGCCGCCATAGATAGCCTTGCAGCGCTCCCGCGATCACGCCGACCATCGATGTCAGCGCCGTCAGCGTGAAGCCAAACAGCACCGAGATGCCGCAGCCCATAAATGACCCGGGCGAGCACATCGCGCGCCTCATCGTCGGTGCCCAGCGGGTTGTGCCAGCTCGGCGGGGCCGGCGAGGGCACGTTCAGATCCTTGACCGTCGTGGCGTAGGAATAGCGCACCGGCGGCCACAGCATCCAGCCTTTGGCCTCGATCGTGTGGCGGAGGTCGGGATCGGTGTAATCGGCCTCGGTGGGGAGAAAATCGGGGCCGAACATGATCGCCGCTGTAATCCTTCAACACCGGAAAATACCAGGCGTGATCGTAACGGATGATCAACGGGCGGTCATTGGCGATGAACTCGGCGAACAGCGAGGCGCCGAACAGCACGACGAAAATCCACAACGACCAATAGCCGCGCCGGTTGGCCCGAAAGATCGCCAGCCGCCGTTGCGTGACATGCGACAGAGTCAACGCCTGCGACTCGAAATCGATGCGCGGATCGACGACGGTGTACATCATGTCGCCGACGATCTGCATCACCAGGCCGAGCAGCGTGAAAATATACAGCGTGCCGAACATCACGGGATAGTCACGTTGAATGGCCGCCTGAAATCCCAGCAAGCCCAGGCCGTCGAGCGAAAACACGATCTCGACAAGCAGCGCCGAGGTGAACAGGATGCCGACGAACGCCTGCGGAAATCCCGCCACGATCAGCAGCATCGCGTTGCGGAAGATGTGGCCGTACAGCACGCGCGTTTCGCTGGCTCCCTTGGCGCGGGCGGTGACGGTGTATTGCTTGCCGATCTCTTCCAGGAAGCAGTTTTTCGTCAGCATCGTCAGGCTGGCGAAGCCGCCCGCGACCATCGCGGTGATCGGGCAGCACCATGTGCCAGAGATAGTCCAGCACGCGTCGCGGACCATGGCCAGGAGCGCGATCCTTCGCTGGTCAGGCCGCTCAAGGGAAAGATGCTCAGGAAACTGCCGCCGGCGAACAGCACGACGAGCAGGATCGCCAACAGGAACCCCGGCAGCGCGTAGCCGACCGAGCACCGCGGCACTGGTCGCGACATCGAACCGGCTGCCGTCACGCACCGCTTTGCGAATGCCAAGCGGAATGGAAACGAGATAGATCAGCAGCGTGGACCACAGACCGAGCGACAGAGAGACCGGCAGTTTCTCGAACATCAAACCCAGTACGCTCTTGTCGCGAAAGAAGCTGCGGCCGAAGTCGAAGCGCAGGTAACCCCACACCATGTCGGCGAAGCGGGTCAATGGCGGTTTGTCGAAGCCAAACATCTTCCTGATGTCGGCGATCACGTGCGGGTCCAGGCCCTGGGCGCCACGATAGACGCCGGCCGACCCGATATCGGACGACGCCGATCCCAGCCGGCTCGACAAGGCCCCTTTGCCGCGCAATTCGGCGAGCATCTGTTCGACCGGCCCGCCCGGTGCGAACTGGATAATGACGAAGTTGATCGCGATAATGCCGAACAGGGTTGGAATGACCAGGATCAGGCGGCGAAGCAGGTAGGCCGCCATGTCAACGCCGCGCCTCGTCGTTACTCGCCGCTTTTTGTGGGTCGACCCACCAACTGTCGAAGTTGATGCCTTCGCGGATCGGGATGCCCGGGATCGCCGAATCGATCCCAATCGCGATGTCGAAATTCTGGCTGTACCAGTTCGGCACCAGATACCAATTCCACAACAGCAACCGATCCAACGCGCGCGCCGCCGTCGTCAGCGTCCCCGATCCTGCGCCGCGATCACCTTTTCGATCATGGCATCGATCGCCGGATTGCAAATCCCCGGAACATTGGAGCTGCCGGTGGATTTGGCGGCGGCGCATGACCAGTAATCGCGCAACTCGCTGCCTGGAATATCGGAGCCGGGATAAATCATCATGGTCATGTCGAAATCGAAGTCATCCGTCAGATGCTGGTATTGCGCCGGATCGACGGTGCGCACCCGGACGTCGAACCCGAGCTGCCGCAGGTTTTGCACGTACGGCAGCGTGACCCGCTCCAGACTCGGATCATCCAGCAATATCGTGAAGCTGGCTGGTTGACCGTTGGCATCGACCAGCTTGCGGTCCTTGACCTGCCACCCCGCCTCCCGCAGCAACTTAAATGCCCGCAGCAATTGCTCGCGATTGTTGCCGGTGCCGTCGGTGACCGGCAGCGTGAAGGGTTTCGTCAGCAGGTCGGCGGGCAGGCTGTCTTTGTAGGGCTCCAGAAGCTTCAATTCCTCCGGCGAGGGCAGGCCGGTGGCGGCGAGATCGGTGTTGCTGAAATAGCTCAAGGTCCGTTTGTAGGCGGAATAAAACAGGTTCTTGTTGGTCCACTCGAAATCGAACGCCAGCGTAACGGCCTCGCGCACGCGAGGATCGGCGAACACCGCGCGTCGCGTGTTCATCGCGTAGCCCTGAATCCCCGTCGGCAATTTATGAGTATACTCGCGCTTGATGACGGCGCCGCTTTGGACCGCGGGAAAATCGTAGGCTGTAGCCCAGTTTTTGGCGATATTCTCGCTTCGGATGTCGACTTTGCCGGCTTTGAAGGCCTCCATCGCGACGGTCGAGTCGCGGAAATATTCGTAACGGACCCGATCGAAGTTGTTGGTGCCGCGGCCCGTCGGAATGTTCGCGGCCCACCAGTTCGGGTCACGCGTGTACGTCACCGAGCGGCCAAGCTCGAAGTTGGTGATACGATAGGGCCCGGATCCGATGGGTGCGTCGGTCAGCGGTTTGGTGAAGTCGCGGCCCTCGAAGAAGTGCTTCGGCAATACGGGCAGACCGCCGACCAGCAACGGCAACTCCCGATTTTGCGTGGTTTTGAACGTGAAGCGCACCCGGCGCGGCGCTCTCGACGATGACATCCTTCACGTCACCGTATTGAATTCGGATCGACGGACGGCCTTGCGCCAGCAGCGTTCGGAAGGTCCAGGCGACATCCTCGGCGGTCACCGGCGTGCCGTCGGAGAATTTGGCCTCGGGCCGCAGGTTGAAGGCGACCCAGGTCTTATCGGCCGGCACTTCGATCGACTCGCACAAATGGCAATAGCCGGTGGCGACTTCGTCCGCGGATGGGGTCAGCAGGCTCTCCCACAGGTGCCCGACCGAGGAGCCGGAGCCGGAACCGCCCGGCAGCACCAGCCAGGGGCCGGCCCCATGTGCCTCCGCCGTGCCGCGCAGAATGAACGGATTGAAGCTGTCGAACGTGCCGATCGCGGCGAGGTTCACCTCCCCGCCCTTGGGTGCGTTCACATTGACGTAGGGAAACGCCTTGAAGCCGGCGGGAAGCGCGGGTTCGCCCAGCACTGTGAACGCGTAGCCCGGTTGCGCCGTCGCACCGCCCTCAACCGCCGCGCCATTTCCGACCGCCGCGTTTTGCGCCCATGCGCCCCGTGACACAAACAAAACGGATAACAACAGGATAAGAAATTGCACGTGCTGTTGTCTCCAGATCAGACCGGGGATCACGACGGCGGCAACGTGGCAGCGCGCCTACACAGAGGCAACCGGAGAATGATTAAGTTCCCGCAGGATCGCCGGCAGTAACGTCCTGGCGCCGACCGACAGCACCCGTCCGTCGCCGTCAGCCCGCAACGTCCGGCCTTGCCAATCGGTGACGCAGCCTCCCGCGCCCTCGATCACCGGCACCAGCGCGCCCCAGTCCCATACTTTCATGTCGGCTTCGGCGACGATATCGATCTGGCCGAGCGCCACCAGGCCGTGCGCATAGCAGTCGCCACCCCAGGAGTTGCGGCGAACCGCGCGGCGCAAACGTTCCCAGCGCGGCAGGTCGTCAGCGCCAAACATCTCCGGACTGGTGCAGGAGAGTTCGGCATCGGACAGAGCCGCGCATGACCGGCATTCCGCGCTCCCGCCATACGGTCCGCGGAACTCCGTCGGCCGCCCATCGACACCGATCCAGCGCTCGCCGGTGACCGGCTGATCGATGATCCCGACAATTGGACGCTCGTCGCGGAACAGCGCGATCAGGGTGCCGAAAGTCGGGCGCCCGGTGATGAAGGCGCGGGTGCCATCGATCGGATCCAGAACCCAGCGGAACGCCGCGTCCGGCCGCTCGAGGCCGAATTCCTCGCCCAGAATGCCATGGTCGGGAAAGCGTTCGGAGAGGACGGCGCGCATCGCCTGCTCCGCCGTGCGATCGGCGATGGTGACCGGGGAGCGGTCGGCTTTCTGGTCGGTGACGATACGCGCCCGGAAGAAGGGACGGATCACCGCGCCCGCGACGTCCGCCGCCGCATGGGCGGCGGCGATCAGCGCGTCGGTGTCCGCGATCACTTCGTCGCGGGAGCCGGAGCCGCTGGGGTCGCGGCCGCCGGAGCCGGGGTCGCCGCCACTGGAGCCGCCGCCGCTGGAGCCGGGGTGGCTGCCGCCGCGGCCGGCGCGGCTGCCGGGGCGGCCGCCGCTTCCGCCGGGGGCAGCGGAACCGGGTGCGGCGACAGCGTCCGCAGATAGTCGATCACGTTCGCCCGTTCCTTGTCGTTGGAAATGCCGGCGAAGGTCATCCGCGTGCCCGGCACGTAGGACGACGGCTTATGCAGCCATTCGTTCAGTTCGTCGAAGGTCCACGGCCCGGTCTTCGCCTTCATGCCCGCGCTGTAGTTGAAGCCTTCCATGTGCGCATGCGGGCCGCCCACCACGCCGTACAGGTTCGGGCCCACGCCGGCTTTGCCGCCCTCATTGGCGGTATGACAGGCGGTGCACAGCTTCTTGAACGTCGCCTCGCCGGCGGCCGGATCGGCGGCGGCGAGCAATGGACCGATCGGCGCCAGCTTTTCCGGTGCCGCCGGCTTCGCGGCCTCTTCAGGCGCGGCGCCCTTGATCTCGATCACGGGTTTGGCGGGCCGCTCCGGGCTGACGATGTTGGCGCCGATCGTGCCCGCGAGAAAATAGGCAATGCCCGCGACCAGAATCGCGGTGGAAACCTTGGTGACTTCGATACTGTCCATACGGCGTCGCGTCCTCGTGATCGCGCCTCGCGGCGCCTGGGTCCATTCGCGCCCGGAGGCGCGCCAGCGTCATTGCGCCCGGTGCGGCGCATCCATAAGTTGGCCGCACCATACGGATATGACCCCGCGCCATCAACCCACTGAAATGCCCACATGAACCCGCCCCGCCTGAATCCAATCGTCGTGATACCCGCCCGCATGGCCTCCACCCGCCTGCCGGGCAAGCCGCTGGCCGAAATCAACGGCAAGCCGATGATCCTGCACATGCTCGACCGCGGACGCGCGGCGGGAATCGGTCCGGTCGCCGTCGCCTGCGGCGATCCCGAGATCGCGGATGTCGTGCGATCCGCCGGTGGACGGGCGGTGCTGACCGATCCGGCGTTGCCCTCGGGCTCCGACCGCGTGCACGCGGCGCTCGCCGAACTCGATCCGGGCGGCGCGCATGACGTGGTGGTGAACCTGCAGGGCGATTTTCCGACGCTCGATCCCGCCGGATTGCGGCTGGTGATCACGCCTCTCGCCGATCCGAACGTCGATATCGGCACCCTGGTGGTGCCGATCCGCGATGAGATCGAGGCCACCACCGTCTCCTTCGTCAAGGCCGCATGCGCCTTCGCCGAAGGGCAAACGATCGCGCCCGCGCTGTATTTTTCCCGCCAGGCCATTCCCTGGGGCCTCGGTCCCCGCTGGCACCATGTCGGGATCTATGCCTATCGCCGGGCGGTCCTGGATCGCTACGTCTCGCTGCCGCCAAGTCCGCTGGAGCAGCGCGAGCAACTGGAACAACTGCGGGCGCTGGAGGACGGGATGCGGATCGCCTGCGTGCGGATGGACCACGGCCCGTTCGGGGTCGATACGTCGGAAGACCTCGAACGCGCCCGCGCGATCCTGGCCTCCGCATGACCGGCGTCATCGCGTTTCAGGGCGTGTTGGGGGCCTATTCCGATCTCGCCTGCCGCGCCGCCTATCCCGGTATGACCACGCTGCCGTGCGAGTCGTTCGAAACCGCGATCGAGTCGGTCAAGGAAGGCCGCGCGACGCTGGCCATGCTGCCGTGCGAGAACAGCCTCGCGGGCCGTGTGCCGGACATCCATCATCTGCTGCCGCGCTCCGGCCTGTTCGTGATCGCGGAGCAGTTTCAGCGCGTCGAGCATTGTTTGCTGGGCGTGCGCGGGGCGACTCTCGGCGATTTGAAGCGAGCCCATTCGCACACGGTCGCGCTGGGTCAGGTCCGCCGTATTTTGCGGGAGATGGGGTTGCAGCCGGTGGTCGAGGCCGACACGGCGGGCGCCGCCGAGCTGGTCGCGCGGTGGGACAAAAAGGAGGAAGCGGCGATCGCATCCTCCCTGGCGGCGGAGATCTATGGGCTCGACATCCTGAAGGCGAACGTCGAGGACGCGGCGCACAACACCACCCGGTTCTACGTCATGGCGCCGCGGCCGGTCACGCCCGACCCGGCGACGCCGGATTTGATGACGACGTTCGTGTTTCGTGTCCGCAACGTGCCGGCGGCATTGTACAAGGCGCTCGGCGGGTTCGCGACCAACGGCGTCAACATGACGAAGCTGGAAAGCTACATGATGGACGGGGAGTTCACGGCGACCCAGTTCCTGTGCGACGTCGATGGCCATCCGGAACAGCCCGCCTTGCGCCGGGCGCTGGAGGAGTTGCAGTTCTTCTCGTCCGAGGTGCGTGTACCTGGGGTGTATCCCGCCGCGCCGTTCCGGCTGCGGGGAGAGTAAGGGCGGAAGGCATCCGGCACGACCCTGGAATTGACAATTCGGCGAAATCGTTCCGCCGCCGCCGTCCCGCCCCCTCGCCCGCTCCAACCGATCAGGCTACCCTGCCGCGGACGGCTGGAGACATCGCATGACACCGAACGCCGATGACGGGACCACCGTCCTCGAGGTCGAGACGGCCCCGTTGAGCGCCGAGACGCCAATATTTGGACCGGAACGCTTCATCAACCGCGAACTGTCCTGGCTCGACTTCAATCACCGCGTTCTGGAGGAGGCGGAAAATACCCGCCATCCCCTGCTGGAGCGCGTGCGATTCCTGTCGATCAGCGCCTCCAACCTCGATGAATTCTATTCGGTGCGGGTCGCCGGCCTGATCGGCCAGGCCAAGGCCGGCGTCACGCATCCGACCCCCGACGGCCGCACGCCCGCGCAGCAACTGGCCGAAATCGCGGTCCGCGGCGGCGCCCTGGTCGCCGACCAGCAGCGCATCTGGACCGACCTGCTCGCCCAGATGCGCGAGGCCGGGATCGTGTTGTGCGAGGCCAACTCGCTGTCGGACGACGATCGTACCTGGCTGGATGCCTGGTTCATGGAGCGGGTGTTCCCCGTGCTCACCCCGCTGGCGATCGATCCGGCGCATCCGTTCCCGTTCATTCCAAACATGGGCCTCGTCATGGCCCTCCTCCTCGTGCGCTCCGAAGACGGACTGGGCATGCGCGCCATGCTGCCGCTGCCAGCCCAGGTGGAGCGGTTCATTCGGTTGCCGGCGCAAGAGAAGAAGGGGCGCGACGGCAGGGCGGTGGTGCGGTTCATTCTGCTGGAAGAACTGGTGCTGATGTTCCTCGACCGGGTGTTCCCCGGCTTCACGGTGAACGGCGGCGGCCTGTTCCGGCTGATCCGCGACACCGATGTGGAATTCGAGGAAGAGGCGGAAGACCTCGTCCGCTCCTACGAAACCGCGCTGAAACGCCGCCGCCGCGGCGTGGTCATCCATCTGCGCGTCGACCCGGCGATGCCGGAGGAATTGCGCGCGCTGGTCGCCGACGAACTGGACGCCGAACCGGACGAGATCACCATCCAGGCCGGCCTGCTGGCCATGGTCGACGTGTCGCAAATGATCATCGACGACCGGCCGGATCTGCTGTTCCCGCCGTACACGCCGCGGTTTCCCGAGCGGATCCGCGATTTCGGCGGCGACTGCTTCGCCGCGATTCGCGCCAAGGACATCATCGTTCACCATCCGTACGAGAGTTTCGACGTCGTGGTGCAGTTTCTGCGCCAGGCCGCGCGCGACCCGAGCGTGATCGCTGTCAAGCAGACGCTGTATCGGACCAGCAACGACAGTACCGATCGTCAAGGCGCTGATCGAAGCGGCGGAGGCGGGCAAGTCCGTCACCGCGATGGTCGAACTGCGCGCCCGCTTCGACGAGGAAGCCAACATCAACCTCGCGCGCACCATGGAGGCCGCCGGCGTGCAGGTGGTGTTCGGGTTCACCGAACTGAAAACGCACGCGAAACTATCTTTGGTGGTGCGGCGCGAGGCGGGCGCGATCCGGTCCTACGCGCATTTCGGCACCGGGAACTATCACCCGATCACGGCGCGCATATACACCGACCTGAGCTTCTTCACCTGCGATCCGGCGCTGACCCGTGACGCGGCGCGGCTGTTCAATTTCATGACCGGCTACGCGAAGCCCGAGGCGATGGAGGCGGTCGCGTTCAGTCCGATTCTCACCCGCGACGTGCTGCTGGAACTGATCGCCGGTGAGGTGAGGTTCGCCCGCGCCGGCAAGGCCGCGACGATCTGGCTGAAGATGAACAGCCTCGTTGACGCCCGGTTAATCGATGCGCTTTACGATGCGTCGCGCGCGGGTGTGAAAATCATGGCCGTCGTGCGCGGCATCTGCTGTCTGCGTCCCGGCGTTCCGGGCCTTTCCGACAACATCCGCGTGAAGTCGATCGTCGGACGGTTCCTGGAGCACAGCCGGATTTACGCATTCGGCAACGGCTACTCACTGCCTGGACGGCATGCCAAGGTCTACATCAGCTCGGCCGACTGGATGGAACGCAACATGGACTGGCGGGTTGAAACTTTGGTGCCGATCTTCAACCCGACGGTGCATGAGCAGGTGTTGGATCAGATCATGGCGGTGAACCTGCGGGATTCGTTGCAATCCTGGGAGCTTCGTTCCGATGGCAGTTGGAAGCGGGTGCCGACCGGCCGGCGGCCCATGTCGGCACACGACTACTTCATGACCAATCCGTCGTTGTCCGGCCGAGGCTCGGCCTTGCATGGCCAGATCGTCGTCTCGCCTCTGGTCTCGCACCGGCGGGTGGATCGTATGAGTTAGGACTGAACCATGCCCTTTACGCCAAGACCTGGTTTGCCGCGGTGTGCCGTGGTCGATCTTGGGTCGAACTCCGTTCGCCTCGTGGTATACGAGGGTCTCAGCCGCAATCCGATGTCGATCTTTAACGAAAAAGCGGTGCTGCGACTGGGCCGCGGACTGCAGGCGACCGGGATGCTCAATCCCGACGGCATGGCGCAGGCCATGATGATCCTGCATCGATATCGCGCGGTGGCACAGGCGATGGGGGCGCATCCGATTGAGATCCTCGCCACCGCCGCCGTGCGTGACGCGCGCAACGGAACCGACTTCGTGCGTCAGATCGAGGCGCGCATGCCGGACGTGCCGGTCCGCATCCTGTCGGGCGTCGAGGAAGCCGAGTTCTCGTCGGACGGTTTGCTGTGCGGCATCCCCGACGCGGATGGTCTGCTCGCCGACATCGGCGGCGGGTCGATGGAACTGGTTCGTTTGGACAACGGACATCGCGGTGGCGCGCTGACGTTGCCGTTGGGTGTGATACGGTTGGCGGAACAATCCGGAAGCGATCCATCGACCGCGCGGCTGATCGTCGAGGGAGCGTTCCGTTCGATCGGATGGCTTAACGAAATCGCCGGACGCGATCTGTATCTGGTCGGCGGCGCGTGGCGCGCGCTGGCGCGGATCGATATGGCCCGCACGGATTACAGCCTGCGGATGGTGCATCATTACACGATCGGTCGCGACGAGGCGCGCGATCTGTGCGCCCGTATTCTGGGCGCATCCAATCGGGAACTGGCGCAGATGGCGGGCATCTCGCGCCGCCGGGTGGAGGATTTGCCGTTCGCCGCCGTGGTGCTGCGCCGCCTGGTGCGGATGACAAGCGCGCGCCGGGTGGTGTTCAGTGCCAGCGGCCTGCGCGAGGGATGGCTGATGCGCCTCGTTCCGCCTGACATCCGCGCGCAGGATTCGCTGCTCGCCGGTGGTCGCGACCTCGCCGCGCTGTATGGCCGCGATCCGAACCTGCCGCCGGCGCTGTTGATCTGGACCGCGCCATTGTTCCCGTTCGAAACGACCGAGGCGGCGCGGTTGCGCGAGGCCGCGTGCTGGATGTCGGATGTCGGCAGCCACGACCACCCGGAATTCCGGCCGGAGCAGGCGTTTCTGCGCATTTTGCGGCAGCCGGGAATTGGTCTGGATCATCCGGCCCGCGCGTATCTCGCTCTGACGATCGCCCTGCGGTACGAGGCTGAACTCGGCGGCGTCATTCCTGACGCCGGTGCGTCGCCTGCTGGATCCGGCCACGGCGAAGCGGGCGGAGATTCTGGGGATGGCGTTGCGGTTGGCCTACACGTTGTCCGCCGGCACACCCGACCTGCTCGCGGGCACGCGTTTGCGGGTCGAGGGCCGCCATCTGATCCTGAGTTTGGCCGAGGACACCGGCGTTTTCGCCGGCGAGGCCGTGGTGCGCCGGTTGACCCGGTTGGCTCAGGCGCTGGATCTGGAAGCGGCGACCGAGGCGGTGGCGCGGGAAGGCTGGGGGAACCAATCCGGGCGCAAGGCGGTCGCGTGACATGATACGGCCGGCTGGTCCCGCCGATGCCGCCGCCGTTCGCGAGATCGTTGATGCTGCGTATCGGTCGTATATCCCTCGTATCGGCAAACCTCCGGGGCCGATGCTTGACGATTATCCGAAGCGCATCGCCGATGGTCAGGTCTGGGTTCTGGGCGATGGCGCGGTCATCGATGGAATCCTCGTGCTCGAGCAAACGCCGGACGGATTCCTGCTCGACAACATCGCGGTCGCGCCGAACCGGCAGGGCAAAGGCGTTGGTCGTGCCTTGCTGGCGTTCGCGGAGGCCGAAGCCGTGCGCCGCGGATGGCGCGAGATACGACTTTATACGAATGCGCTGATGACGGAGAATATCGCGCTGTATCAACGCATCGGGTACGTCGAGACCGCGCGCGTGAACGAGAAAGGCTTCGATCGCGTCTACCTGGTCAAACGATTGGCCGGGACGATTTAAGCGGGATGATGTGCTGCCCTGGGGGCCCGGCCATGACAAGGAAGCAGCGTGCGACCGCGATCAATCCGCACGTCCGCCTCAGGACGACTTCTTGATGTCCTTTTCCCGGTCACGCAGCTTGCCAATTCCCTCCTGCAGGAACACCGCGTAGTCGTAGACGGTTTCGTCTTCCTGGTTCCAGCAGACATAACCGCGGCAATCGCTCGGGCGCGCCTGGTACACGCCGCACATGCGGTCCTCGGTCAGGAACTGACAGGACTTGAAGCCCTCCTTGATCCGCTTCTCGCCCTTTTTCGTGACCTCGAGGATATGCCGCTGCTCGAACTCCGGGACCGTCAGCTTCAGATGTTTCGCAAGCCGCCGGATATCCTCCCGTCCGACGCGCACATAGCCGGCCATCCGGCAACACAGGCTGGGGCATTTCACGCAGTCGAGTCTCGGGTGCACGGCCATCAGGGACGCCGGCGAACCAGGTTGATCGGCCGCATGGTCAACACAACCTCGCCATGCTGGTTCAGCACTTCGGAAAACGGCCGGATGACGCCGCGGTCCGGCTTCGATTGCGACACGCGCGCCTCCTGGATCGTGACACGCATGCTCAGCGTGTCGCCGGGACGCACCGGGCGCAGCCAGCGCACCTCATCGACACCCGGCGCCGGAAGTCCGTTCTCCGGCAGAATGTTGTCGGCGTACATCCGCATCATCATCCCGATCGTGTGCCAACCGCTGGCGATCAGGCCGCCGGTCGCTCCGTTCGCCGCCGCGACCGGATCCGTGTGCATGGTCTGGGGATCGAACTGGCGCGCGTACGCGATGATCTCTGGCTCCGTCACCGTGATTGAGCCGAACTCGAACACTCTTCCGACGGGAAAATCCTCAAAATACCGAGGCCTGGATCGCACCACCTGATCGTTCACGCCGCACGCCTGTCCATTGTTGCCGCCTCGCCGTCTACCATGCGATACCCGCGCCGCCAACGATGCACCAGTCGATCAACCCTTCATCCCATCTCTTCATCGAAGCAATGGGCAACGATTAATCCGGGAGAACATATCATGCCGTCGATTTCACGCCGTTCGATCCTCGCCGGCGCCGCGCCGGTGTTGGCGCGAGCGTCACCGCCGGCCGGCTCGCGACCCCCGCGATCGCCCAGGATACGCCCTTGAAGATTGGCGTAATGCTGCCGTTTTCGGGTACTTTCGCTGTATTGGGCGAGGTGATCGCATCGGCCTTTGATATGCATGTCAAGGAACTCGGCGGCAAAATGGGCGGACGGACCGTGGAACTGGTCCGCGTGGACGACGAGTTGGACCCGGCGAAAGCGCCCTCGCTCGTCAATCGGCTGCTCGGCCGGGAGAAGGCGGTCGCGTTGATCGGAACGGTCCATTCGGGCGTCGTGATGGCACTCGTGCAGGCGGCGCGGGACCAGCAAATCCCGCTGATCATTCCCAACGCCGGAAATGTGGCCGCGACGCGCGAGTTGTGCGCGCCGTCGGTTTTTCGTTCCTCGTTCAGCAACTGGCAGCCGGCGTATGGAATGGGCAAGGCGCTCGCCGCCAAGGGCGTGAAAAAGGCCGCATGGGTCAGTTGGGACTACGCGGCGGGCAAGGAGATCGGGCGATGGGTTCCGCGACGGCCTGCGCTCGGGCGGCGCCGAACTGACGAAGGTGTTGACCTTGCCGTTCCCCGAAACGAATTTCCAACCCATCCTGGCGCAATTGCCGGGCCTGGGAGTCGAGGCGGTCGGCGCCTTCTTCGCCGGTGGCGGCGCGATCCAGTTCGTCAAGGACTATGCCGCCGCCGGACTACGGGAGAAGTTGCCGCTGTACGGCTCAGGCTTCCTGACCGAGGGAGTCCTGCGGGCGCAAGGTGCCGCGGCCGAGGGAATGCAAACCGCGTTGCATTATGGCGACGGCCTCGACAACCCGAAGAACATCGCGTTCCGCGCCGCGTTTAAGTCGTTCTCCAACCGTGACGCCGACGTTTACGCGGTGCAGGGTTACGATGCGGCGCAAATGCTGGCCATCGGTGTCGCCGCGGCCAAGGGCGACATGGACGCGGTGCCGGAGTTCTCGGCGGCGATCCGCGCGGCGACGATCGACAGTCCGCGCGGCGCATTCACGATCTCGGCCTCGCACAATCCGATCCAGACCATTTGGTTGCGCGAAGCGAAGAACGGTGAAAACCGGGTCATCGGCGCGGCGGTCAAGGCATTGGCTGATCCCGGTACAGGCTGCACGATGACCTGACCGGGAAGCGGCCCGGGAATCTGACCCGGGTCCCGATCGGCATGGACGCCTTCCTCGTACAAATCCTCAACGGCGTGCAGTACAGGCCTGCTGCTGTTCCTGATCGCCAGCGGGCTGACACTGATTTTCGGTGTCATGGGCATAATCAATCTGGCGCACGGCAGCCTGTTCATGATCGGTGCCTACCTTGCCTACATCGTCGCCGCCAAAACGGGCGACTTCTGGTTGGCGCTCCCCGCCTCGATCCTCGGTGGCCTGGGCTTTGGGGCATTGCTGGAGCGCGTGCTGTTCCGGCGTTTTCGTCATCGTGAGCATCTCGATCAGGTGTTGCTGACCTTCGCGTTGATCCTGTTGTTCGAAGAGGCGCGCGCCGCGCTGGCCGGCAACGAATTCCATGCCGTCCAGGTGCCGGCACCGCTGGATTTCTCCATTCCGGTGGTTGGTGGATTCGCATACTCCGCGTATCGCATCGCGGTACTGGGCGTTTGCCTGTTGGTCGCCGCGGGCATGGCGGGATTTCTCGAACGCACGCGGATTGGCGCGTCGATCCGGGCGGCCGCCGAGAAGTCCCGAGATGGTCGATCTTCTGGGAAATCGACGCGCGGTTGATCCATACGCTTGTTTTCGCCACCGGAACGGCATTGGCGATGCTGGCCGGAGCGCTCGCCGCCCCATTGCAGTCGGTCTATCCCGGCATGGGCGACGGCATTCTGATTTCATCCTTCATCGTGGTGGTCATCGGTGGCCTGGGATCGATCGGCGGTGCGTTCTGGGCCGCGTTGCTGGTCGGTCTGATCGACACGCTCGGCCAGGTGTATTTCCCTCAACTCGCCGGCATCGCCGTGTGCGGGCTCATGGCCGTGGTGCTTTCCTGGCGCCCGACCGGGCTGTTTTCGCGCGTATGACCCGTCTGACGCCGCGCGGAAACCTGTGGCTGGCCGCGGCGGCGCTGTTGCTCGCGTCGATGCCGCTGTGGGCCGAGCCATACACGATGCAACTGGCGTCCACCGCGCTGATCGCGGCGATGTTCGCGTTGTCGTTGCAAGTTCTGACCGGGGCCGCGGGGCTCGTCAGTCTCGCCCATGCGGGCTTCTTCGGCGTGGGCGCGTACACGGTATGGTTGCTGGGCGCGGTGTCGATTTTCGTTTCGCTGCCGCTGGCGGTCCTCAGTGCCGGCCTCGCCGCCGCGCTGATTGGTCCGATCGCGTTACGCACAAGCGGCTTCTATTTCCTGATGAGCACCCTCGCCTTTGGTCAGATGTTGTTCTTTCTGTTCCACGACACGCCCCTGGGAGGCGGCGCCGACGGTGTGTTCCTCGCGCGGCCGGGCATGGTCTGGACGGTGACGAAATCCGCGCGGCCCGCGGTATTCCTGCTGCTCAACCTGGCGATGCTGGGGCTGATGTATGGCGGCCTGTGGTGGTTGATGGGCACGCTGTTCGGGCATGCTCTGTCGGGCATCAAGGTCAACGAGGACCGGATGCGCGCGACCGGTCACGATGTGCGTCGAATTAAACTGATCGCGTTCGTTCTCTCGGGCGCGCTGGCGGGAGTCGCCGGACACATGGCGGCGACGACGGACGCGTTCGTCAGTCCGGATCTGCTTGATTGGCACCACGCGGCCGAGGCGTTGCTGATGATTTTGCTCGGCGGGATCGGCGCGCTGCACGGACCCATCCTGGGTGCCTTCGCGCTGACGGTGGTGCGTGAGTTCGGTCAGTCGGTGACCGAGCGGCAGCGTCTGGTCGAGGGCCTCGTCATCCTGGCCGCCGTATTGCTGCTGCGCCATGGCCTGGCGGGATGGCGGCGATGATGCTGACGGCAAGCGGGCTGAGCCGGCGGTTCGGCGGTCTGATCGCGGTCGCCGATGTGTCCGTGGCGCTGCGTCCGGGCCACGCGCTGGCGGTCATCGGGCCGAACGGCGCGGGCAAAAGCACGCTGGTCAATTTGCTGTTCGGTACGCTGCGGCCGGACGAAGGGACAATTCGTCTGAACGAGGCCGATATCACGTCGCTGCCGGAATGGCGGCGTTCGCGGGCCGGGCTTGGCCGGAGTTTTCAGCGCACCAATCTGTTTCCCGCGATGACGGTGCTGGAAAATGTGCGTCTGGCAGCGCAAGGGCCGGTGCGTGGCTGGCGGCTTTTGCGCGGCGTCGCGGCGGACACCGCCTCACGCGATGTCGCGACGGCGGCGTTGGACCAGGTCGGACTGGTCGCGCTCGCGGCCGAACGCGCCGGCGTCCTGAGTCATGGTCAGCGCCGGCTGTTGGAGATCGCTCTGGTCCTCGCCACCCAACCCGGCGTCCTCTTGCTCGACGAACCACTCGCCGGACTGGGCGCCGAGGAAACCGCGCCGGTCGCCGCGTTGCTGCGCACCCTGGCGCGGCGGTTCGCGATGCTGCTGGTCGAACACGACATGGACGTGGTGTTCGCGGTCGCCGATGAGATCACCGTCATGGTCGATGGCCGCGTGCTGGAAACCGGCACACCGGACGCGATCCGGCACTCCGGCGCGGTGCGCGATGCCTACCTGGGTCATCGGGCGTGAGCGCGATCCTGGAAGCGCGCGGCGTTTCCGCCGGGTACGACGAAGAGTCGGGTTCTGCGGAACGTGAGTTTCACCGTGCATCCGGGCGAGACAATCGGTCTGATGGGCCGCAACGGGATGGGCAAGACCACGCTGATCCGGACGTTGATCGGACTGCTGCCCGCGCGCGAGGGCACGGTGTTGCTGGATGGCAATGACGCTGCCTCGCTGCCGGTGTTTGAGCGGGCCCGCCGCGGCATCGCGGTCGTGCCGGAAAATCGTGGGATTTTCGCAAGTCTGTCGGTCGGGGAGAATCTTCGGCTGGCGGCCTGTCCGGGGATTTGGACCGAACAGCGGGTGCTCGCGCTGTTTCCGCGCCTGGGTCAGCGGATCGCGAACCGCGGCAATCAGCTTTCGGGTGGTGAGCAGCAGATGCTCGCGATCGGCCGCGCGCTGATGACGAACCCTCGGGTGCTGATCCTCGACGAGGCGACCGAGGGCCTCGCACCCCTGATGCGGGACGAAATCTGGCGGGTGATCGGCGTGGTGCGCGAGGCGGGCGTGGCTTCGATCATCGTGGACAAAACGGTGGATGCGGTGCTGTCCGTCGCCGACCGGGTGGTCGTGCTGGTGAAGGGCGCCGTGGTGCATGACGGACCGCCCGCCGCATTGCGCGCCGACCCGGACCTGATGGCGCGGAGTCTCGGCGTGGCGGGGTGAGCGGCGTCTCCGCGCTGACGATGTGAGGACGACGCGAAGACGCCGATGGCACGGCGAGGACCGTGACCCGCGCTACGTGTGCCTGGTCACGCGATCGACGAGTTGAAGTTGCCGCCGTCCAGAATGAGGTTGTGGCCGACGATGAAGCCGATCTTCGCCGAGCACAGGAACGCGCAGGCGTCGCCGAACTCCGCCGGATCGCCGGCTCTGCCGGTGGGTGAACCTTTCATGCGCTCCTGCACCAGGTCATCGACCGGGCGGTTGCTGGCGCGCGCGGCCTCCTGGAAGCCGCCGCGCAAGCGATCGGTCAGGAACGGGCCCGGCAGAATATTGTTGATGACGACGTTGTGCTTCGCGACCTGACGGGCGAGGCCGGCGACAAAACCGGTCAGCCCGGCGCGGGCACCGTTGCTCATGCCCAGTTCGGGGATGGGCGATTTGACGGAGGCCGAGGTGATGTTGACGATGCGGCCGAATTTCCGCTCGATCATGCCGTCGACGACCGCTTTGATCAGGAAGATGGGCGTCAGCATGTTGGCGTCGACCGCCTTGATCCAATCGTCGCGGTTCCAGTCACGGAAGTCGCCTCGCGGCGGGCCACCGGCGTTGTTCACCAGAATATCGGGATTTGGGCACGCGGCGAGCGCGGCGGCACGGCCGGCATCGGTGGTGATATCGCCAGCCACCGCGGTGACCTTGGCTCCGGTCGCGGCGCGGATTTCCGCGGCGGTCGCCTCCAGGTCGGACGCGGTGCGCGCGGTGATGACGACGTCGACACCTTCGCGCGCCAACGACATCGCGCAGGCTTTGCCGAGGCCTTTGCTGGCCGCGCAAACGATGGCTTTCTTGCCTTTGAGACCCAGATCCATGGTGGGGTTCCTCCCGTGTTGATAGCGCGCATTGAGGCGGGAACGGCGGTGGGACGCAAGACCGGGCAGCGGACAGACCAGCCGCCGGAGGACAGCGGCGATCGGGCGCGGGCGCCGCCGGACCTCGTCACCCCGCCGCGAGTTGCCGCATCAGGCCGGCCCATTGGTCCAGGCGCGGCAGCACCTCCTCCGGGTCCGGCGGAGTCGAGGCTGACCACGACACGCGCGACGCCGGCATCGCGGTAGTAGCGCAATCGATCGATGTCGGCGGGGATGCCGAACAGCGTCACCGGCAGCGAGGCCGGATCGCGGCCGGCTTCCTTCGCCATTTTGAAGAACTCCGGCAGGAACTGGCCGACGTCGCCGTAATGCGGGCGAGAGCCATGCGGCACCCAGCCGTCGCCGTACGCGATCGCCCGCCGCGCGCCGTACGGAAACGCACCACCGACGATGACCGGTGGATGCGGTGTTTGGACCGGTTTCGGCCAGGCGAGCATCGGTCCGAACGCGACGAGCGAGCCATGATACTCCGGAGTCTCCTGGGTCCAGATCGCTTTCATCGCCTCGACCCGTTCGCGGACCAGTTTCCAACGGCCTTTGAAATCGGTCGTGCCGTGGTCTGCCATTTCTTCGGCGTTCCATCCGCCACCGATGCCAAACAGAAACCGGCCTCGCGACACCTGATCGAGCGAGGCCACCAACTTGGCGGTCTGTATCGGATCGCGCTGGACCACCAGACAAACGCCAGTGCCCAGCTTAATCGTTTTTGTCATCGCGGCCGCGAGCGTCAGCGAAACGAACGGATCCATGCATTCCGCGTATTTGCGCGGCAGTTCTCCGCCTTGCGGAAACGGCGTTTGGCGCGAGACCGGAATGTGCGAGTGCTCCGGCGCCCAGACCGAGTCGAAGCCTCGGTCCTCAAGCGCCTGGGCAAACGCACCGGCATCCATCGCGTAGTTCGTGAAGAACATCGCCCCGCCAACTTCCATGACCGGCCTCCCAACATGTCGTGCCGAAGCATAGCGCGATCCGGCGAACATCATGCAAGGCGGCGGCGGGACGGCTGGCGATCCGGTAACGTCATCCCGGCATGTACCCGGTGGTCGGGCACATGCCGCCGGCGCGCGATCAACGCGCCGCGGTGTCAACAACTGTTCCGTTGGCGTTTTTGCGGGTGTTTTGAGGGGTCGGAACGGCCGGCGGAGGCGTGATGAACGACGCCGAGATGCGATCGCAAAGCGTGGTCGTCTGCCCAGGCATTTTCGTCATCGAGCAAAGCTGCGCGGTGGAGTTGGCGCTGGTGACAAGTTGGGCGGCGAGTGGAATGGCCGCGACACAGCCTGTCTGACTCAACAGAGCCAAACTGATGAGGATCATACGGGGATTTATGGTCAGGGTCCTTCGCGGAGAAGAGACATCTGGACCGGAGAATTTTGACCCGACCAGGTCTGAGTATCGGAAGGCCGCGCGCCCCACCGGTTTTCGGAAGGATCGGGGGCGGATCGAAAGGTAATCCCCTGAACGTTAGCGAAGGATTAATGGTCTGAATAACGAAAGGTGAACACGATAAATTTATTCGACTCGCAATGACGCGCGCAGGTCCGCGATGCCGGCAGGATCTTCGAGAATCGCCAGCCGGCTGCCCGCCAACAACGCCCACCGGCGCAGCAACGCGGCGCGGCGCGCGGCGGAGAGCTTGTGTTCCGGGGCCTCCCGGATCAGTTCGGCGCTCTGCTCCGCCACGACGATAAGGCCGGTCTCGACCGGCAGGACCTCGAGCGGGAAATCGATATCGACCGCGAAATACAAATGATCGGCGAATTCCCGGTACTCCCACCATTTTTGGTCGGTCAGGAAATCTCTGAGCCCGGATTTTACCTCGATACAGCTAAATCCGCCGTCACCGCGCAACGCGAGGATATCGGCGCGGCGCCCGTTCGGCAGACTGACCTCGTGCAGCGGCGCCCAATTGAGACGCAGACACAAACGCGCGGCGGCGCGGCGGATCGCCAATGCGCGTTCGGGGAAACCCGGCCCCTGCATCAGGTCCATGAGCGGGTCCCGCGATCAGGGACGAGCATCGCGACCGACCATCAGGGACATATCGCGTCGATCGCTCGCGCCAGCGTGACGTCCTTGTCGGTGAGGCCGCCGGCATCGTGGGTGCTCAGCGTAATGCGCACGGTGTTCCAGACATTCGACCAGTCGGGATGGTGGTCCTGGCGCTCAGCCAGCAGCGCCACGCGGGTCATGAACCCCCAGGCTTCATTAAAATCGGCGAATTTCAATTCGCGGTGGATCGACTTGCCCGCGGTATCGATGGTCCAGTTGGTCAGGCTGGCGAGGTCGGCCTCGGTTACTTTCGCCATGATCGTCACTCCCTGTCGGTGTGATTCAGGTTGCTGTCGCGGAGATCGCGATGTGGTCGCGGTTCGAACCGGCGTGCGTGGTTCGGGCGTGGCGCCAATCCCCACTGAGTGTCCGGACAATCCGCATGGGGTATCCTCGTTGCGTGGGCGCACACCGAAGCGCCACGCGTGCGCGCGGCTTCATCGCCTGGGTCCGGTGTGGCAACTGCCCGGAGCGTAGCACGCCGGCCCTCGGGTGGGAATCCGCGCAAATCAGACCGGGCGGTCAGCATGGGTGTCGCATGGCCCGCGTCACCGCGCCGGCCTCACGCCGTGGCGCCGTTGCCGGGTCTCGTCCTTGCGCGACCTCGAAACGGGATGCGGTTGCCTGCTTTTGCCGCACATGACACCGAAAACTGGACACCGTGAGATCCTCCAGGAGGCGATACCGATCCCCGGCGCGCACGAACGTTGCCCGATCGATTGGAACGCGCCGGCCTGGCCAATACGTAACGGGAGGGCGGCCAGGCTGGCCCTGAAGCAATGCCCGCGGCGGTCTTTTCGCGTCCTGCTGGCGCGCTTATTGCATGAGTTTCCCCTACACAGCGATAAGCCTGGGCAAATGAAACACATCGCGGTCCTTACGAGTGGTGGCGACGCTCCCGGCATGAACGCGGCCATCCGGGCGGTGACGCGTAGTGCGCTCGATCAGGGCATGACCGTGCACGGCGTGCGCCAGGGGTGGCAGGGCCTGGTCGACGGCCAGTTCCGGCAGCTCAGCGCGCGCGACGTCGGCGGCATCATTCAGGTCGGCGGCACGTTTCTGGGCAGCGCGCGCTCGGCGGAGTTCCGCGAGGAGAGGGGCCGATCCAAGGCGCTACGCAACCTCGCGCAACGGGGCATCGACGGCGTGGTGGTGATTGGCGGCAACGGGTCGCAAACCGGCTCGCACATGCTCAGCCAGCTTGGCGTCCACGTGGTCGGCGTCGCGTCCACGATCGACAACGACCTGCTGGGAACCGACATTTCCATCGGCTGCGACACCGCCATCAACGTCACGCTGGAGGCGATCGACCATCTGCGCACGACGGGTTCCTCGCACAACCGCGCGTTTCTGGTTGAAACGATGGGGCGGGACTGCGGCTATCTGGCGATGATGGCCGGCCTCGCGGGCGGTGCGGAGGTCATCTCCACGCCCGAGTTCGAGGTGACCGCGAGCGAAATAGCCCAGCGGCTGCACGCCGCGTACGAACGCGGCAAGACCCATGCGATCGTCGTGATGGCCGAGGGCGTGAAAGAGAACGCCGCGAAAGTCCTGGCGTACTTCGAGGCCGATAAGCAGCGGACCGGTTTCGAGTTGCGCGCGACCACGCTTGGCCACGTCGTGCGCGGCGCTCCGCCAAGTGCGTTCGACCGCCTGCTGGCGACGCGATTGGGCGTTGGCGCGGTGAAGTCCCTGAGCGAGGGGGAGACAGGGGTGCTGGTCGGCTGGATGAAGAACGAGGTCACGCGGACGCCGCTCAAGGACATTGTCGGGCGCACCAAGCCGATGGACACGGAACTGGTCGAACTGGCGCGCATTCTGGCGAAGTGATCGCCGCCGGGTATCAAAATATCCGATCAGCAGTGAGTCTGCCCCGGCCGTCCACTCAACCCACGGATGTGCCGCGACGGGCGGAGAGAGAACCACTCACTCCGATCGGATACCGCTCTGAAGCCGGCCAGCGTCACCGTTGCTCATCGACCAGGCCGGGCGGCCGAACCGCACCATGTGGTCTGGTCGATTGTCCCAGGATGATTGACAGCCGGCAGAACCGCCGACGCCTGTATCAAGTGGAGTTGCTGAGCCGACAGCTTGATCGCGGTGTCTCTCGCCGCCGCCGCGATTGCCTTCGCCTGACCCGCGTCGGTTCCGGCCTTGGCCGCTCCGGTGACGGCCTGGTCGGCTTTGGTGGCGGCCTGCGCCGCCGTTGCGCGCGCCTCCTTCGCGATCGCATCGAGCGCATCGAGCTTCGCCTGGATCGCCGCGATCGTCCCCGCCTGATCCGTTTTGGTTGCGGCCTTGGCCGCTCCGGTGACAGCCTGGTCGGCTTTGCTGGTGGCCTGCGCCGCCGTCGCGCTCGCTTGCTTCGCGATCGCATCGAGCGCATCGACCTTCGCCAGGATCGCCGCGATCGTCCCCGCCTGATCCGCGTCGGTTCCGGCGTTGGCTGTTCCGCCGGCGGCCTGCCCGGCTTTGGCGGAGGCCTGTGCCGCGACCGCGCGTGCCTCCTTCGCGAGCGCATCGATCGCATCGACCCTCACCGAGATCGCCGTGACCGTTCGGCTCAGATCCTGATGTCGAACATAAGCATCGGCGCCCACGGCCACGGCGAGAACCATCGCCGCGACGCCTGACAGACTGCTGGCCACTCCCATTCTGCCCCTCCCTCGCGCGGCGACGGGATCGCCGAACCGCCGCCCGGCCTCGTTGTTGCCCCTACGGCATTATGGATTGACCGAACCGAGTCCCTGCAATCCAGCACCCTCGCGCTTTCGCGCGAGGACATGACTGAGGGGCATGGTGTACCGCCACGCGGACGTTCGGTTGGCCGAGAATGGGTGCCGCCGCGGGACATTCATTTCTGTGATCGAAACGAAAGGCGGATGTCTCGCCGGTCTGAAATTTCCTGACGGACGCGGTATCAACCGCATCGTAAAAAATGCCACGAACCACTCTCGCGCCGGTTGTCAGGTCATCGCGCCCGATCTGAAATTCGCGGACCGGCCTTGACGCGGTGGGCCGGGATCCCCACCGAATGTTGTCATGAGCGACCAGCGCACCCCCGTTGCGAACTTCACACTGCCTCCCGGTCCGGATGACATCGTCGCCCTGGCCGAGCGGGCGCTTGCGTCGATCCCACCGCATCTCGCGGAGCATGTGCGCGATGTCGGCATCGCGGTCGAAGATCGCGCCGACGACGAGACGCTGCACGAATTGAATATCGAGTCCTCGTGGGAACTGTCAGGGCTTTACCGCGGCGTGCCGCTGACGCAACGCAGCGTGCTCGACGCGGTTCGTCAACCGGACCGGATCTTTCTCTATCGGGAAGCGATCCTGCTGGAGTGGATTGAAACCGGGGAGGACCTGTATCGCCTCGTCCGCAACGTCGTCGTGCACGAAATCGCGCACCACTTTGGTTTCAGCGACGCGGACATCGCCGCCATCGAGCAGGAACCCGACGGCGCGTAGCGCGATCCGACGATGTACGGCGAGAGATGGCCGGGTCGGAGCCCGGCCATGCCGTTGGGATGGGCGGCCATGACGCAACAGCAATGACCGAAGCAGCGCTATGCCACCGCCGCCAGTTGCCGGTCCACCAGCCGCGCGTAAACGCCACCGCGCGCCATCAACGCCGCGTGCGTGCCGGACTCGACCAACTGGCCACCCTCCAGCACCAGGATCAAATCCGCCGCCCGGATTGTCGACAACCGGTGCGCCACCACGATCGTTGTCCGATCGACCATCAGGTGATCCAGCGCCGAGCGCACCGCCTGCTCGCTGATCGTATCGAGATGCGAGGTCGCCTCATCCAGCACCAGCAACGGCGCATCCTTCAGGAACGCCCGCGCGATCGCGATCCGCTGCCGCTGTCCGCCCGATAACTGCACGCCACGCTCACCCACACGCGTCGCCAGTCCCTCCGGCAAGCCGGCGATGAACTCCGCCAGCGCCGCGCGCGACAAGGCCAATGACACCTGCTCCCGCGTCGCGTCCGGCCGCGCGAGGCGCACATTCGCCTCCAGCGTGTCGTTGAACAGATACGTGTCCTGCGCCACCAGAGCGATCCGCCCGCGCAACCCATCCAACGTCAGATCGTGCGGTGCGATGCCGTCCAACAGGATGCGGCCGCCCTGAGGATCCCAAAATCGCAGCAGCAGATTGGCGATCGTCGTCTTGCCCGCGCCCGATGGCCCGACCAGCGCGACCGTCGCGCCCGCCGGAATTTCGAACGACACATCCGACAGGGCCCGCCGCGTCCGGCCGGGGTAGGTAAACGTCACGTGCTCGAACCGAACCGCCGAGCCGCCTTGTCGCGCCTCCGGAACGATCGTGCCATCGCGGATCGCCACCGGTTCGGCATGCACCACATGCAACCGCCGCGTCGAAGCAATCGTATCCGCCAGTTGCCGCCCCACCTGGGCGATCTCCGACACCGGGAGAAACGCCGCGATCGAAATCAGCACGAACAGCGGCAGCAACACCGGGGAGAACCAGCCGAGATGCACCAGCATCGCGCCAACGCCACCCACCGCGAGTCCGCCGAGCCCGGTCGCGACCTCCAACGCGCTGGTCTGGAAACTTAAATCTTCCAACAGGCGCAGCCTCGTCGCCTGGTATTGCCGCACCGCCTCCATGAACCCGTCGCGGCGGCGTCCCGCGGCGTTGAACGCCACCAACTCGCCCATGCCCTGGATCGTTTCCGAAACGTACGCGCCGAGCCCGCCCAAAGCGCCACGCGCCGCCGAGCCCAGCGCATCGATGCGCTGGCGGCCTCGCATGGGCGAGGCGGCGGCGTAGAGCAGGAACGGCGCCAGAGCGATCGCCAGCGGCCACGCGAGCACCAACAGCGCGATCAGCACCGCCGCCGGCACCAGGAAGGCGACAATGGCGGGGGCGATCGTGTGAGCGAAGAAATACTCCACCGTCTCGACGTCCTGCGTTGCCAGCGCGACCAGGTCTCCGGACCGCCGGCGCAACAAATACGCCGGCGCCAGCGCATCGAGTTTCCGGAACAACTGGATCCGCATCTCCGCCAGCAGCGCGTAGGCCATCGCGTGCGCGATCCACGATTCGAGCCAATGCAGAATCCCGGCCAGAGGCGCGGTGATCAGCAACGCCACCACCAGACCCGTCGTCGGCTGATGATTGCGCACCGCGCCGAGCAGCAGCGCGCCGATCACGCCGACGCCGATGAACGCGAGCACCCGCAGGATGCCGCAAACCATGACGATGCCGAGTTGACCTTTGTACGGCCAGACAAAATGCATCAATGTCCGGATCGTCTCCGGCCAGCCGACCGATGCCGCGTCGTCCGCGATGCTGGTGACCACCACGTTGGTCTCGGTCGCTTCGGCCTGCCGCGCGGCCGGTTCGGCGAGCACGATCTCGCTGTCCCGCGTTTCGGCGACCTGCGGTCCCATCAACCGCTGATACGGACCCTCCTGGGCGATCAACACCGCGTGCGAGCCGGATTGGACGACAGCGCCGTCCTCCAGCACCAGGATGCGATCGGCGCCGATCACGCTGGACAGCCGGTGCGCCAGGATCAGCGTGGTCCGGCCGGTCATGAGCCGGTCCAGCGCCTGTTGGATCACCGCCTCATTCTCGGCATCGACGGAGGACAGCGCCTCGTCCAGCACCAGGATCGGCGCGTCCCGCAGCAGCGCCCGAGCGATCGCCAGCCGCTGCCGCTGGCCGCCGGATAGTTGGGACCCCCGCTCGCCGATCGCGGTCTGATACCCGTCGGGCAGGCCCAGGATGAACTCGTGCGCGTTGGCGGCGCGGGCAGCGGAGACGAGGTCGGACTCGGTCGCGTCGGGCCTGCCCAATCGCAGGTTTTCCTCGACGGTGCCGTGGAAGAGCCAGGTGTCCTGGGAGACGACGGCGATCATGCCGCGCACCGCCTCGGGGTCGAGCGCGCGCAGATCGTGGCCGCCGATCCGGATGGCGCCCGCCTGCGGATCGTGCAGCCGCAACAGCAACCGCACGATCGACGACTTCCCCGAGCCGCTGGGCCCCACGACGCCCACGCGCTCACCGGCGGCGATGGTGAAGCTCAGGCCGGTGTGCGCGGGGCGGCGGCCTCCCGGATAGGCGAAGCTGACGTTGTCGAAGGTGATCTCCGGCCGGACGCCGGCGAGCGACTCGGGGTGCGCCGGCACGCCCGGGGCGGTGACCGGGGTGTCCAGCAATGCGTTGATGCCATTCGCCGCCGATTGGCCGTTCATGCCGGCGTGCAGCACGGTCCGCAGGTCGCGCAGCGGGCGGAAGATCTCGGTGCCGGCCATCAGCACGATCAACAGTGCCTCCAGCGACATTTCTCCGTGCTGGACTCGCCATGCGCCGTACGCCAGGGCCGCCGCCGCGCCGACCGCGGTGCCCAGGTCGGTGAAGCCGCGGGTCAGCACGTTCAGCGCCAGCACCCAGAACGTGGCGTCCGACAACGCCTTCGCCTTGGCGCCGAGCATCGCACCGTACGCCTTGCTCTGACCGAAGGCTTTCAGGGTCGGCAGGCCCTGGACCGCGTCGAGGAACTCCTCGCCGAACGATTTGAACGCGCGTTGCCGGCCGCCGGATGCCCGAGCGGTCTTGCGATGCACCGTCGCCGGCAGGAACAGGGTGAACAGCGCGGCGCCCAGCATGACGGCGGCGACGGGCAGGTCCCACCACGCGATGAAAAAGAAGATGGCGACGGGCGCGACCAAGCGATCGCCACCTGCGGCAAGTATTGGCCGAAGAAGGTCTGCAGTTGTTCGACGCCATCGACCATCGACAGCATGACGCCGCCGGTCCGCTCGGAGCCGAACCACGCGGGGCCCAAAGCGAGGATTTTGTCGAACAGGCGGGCGCGCAGCACCTCCTGCACCCGCGTGGCGGTGGTGTGCGCAACCATCGTGCGGGTATGGTCGAGCGTCGACCGCAGCAGGATCGCGCCGCCGGTCAACAGCAGCGGGGGCACCAGAGCAGGCCAGGGATCGCCGCGGAATACGCCCGCCAGGAAGCGGCCGAGGAATGCGAACCGGGCGATGCCCACGCACAACGCCGCGAGACCCAGAAGGATGGACCATGTGATGCGGTCCCGAAGGCCGGCGGTGAGGCGCCAGAGCTTGAGATCGAAATGCATGGGAAGGACTGTGCCGCAATTGAGGGGTGCCTGGAACCCCTTGCCCGCCTGCTCCCGCCAGGTGTGCACAATTCGCTGGAACAGGCGGGGACATCACACTGGAACACCGCGCATATATCGACTCAGTTTTAATCGCGGAGGTCGCGGAGGGCCCAAAGGTCGCGGAGCAGAAAGTAATTGGGTGGTTCGCGCTGGCCTTCGATCCAGCTCCGCGCGCAGCGCCATAATTCTTCTCCGCGACCTCCGAGCGCTCCGCGTCCTCCGCGACAAAGCGGTGCCCGACCAGAGTTCACGGCCGAAGATAGAAGGCACGACCGCGCGTTCAGCGCCCCGCGGTGGGCGCCCCTGGACACCGCGCCGCCCACCGCGGCCGCGAAATCGCCATACGTGACGGCGGGCGCACCCCAGGTTATGGTCCAGGTCGAAACAACCCGAGACGGGAACGGACGGGATATGGGAGGATCAACCGCAACGGCCACTCAGGCCGGCATCGCGATACCCGCTCAACCGCGACGGCGCGCCATGCCCGGCCGTTGGCTCGACCGGCTGTTCATTCCGTTTACGGTGATGCCGACCACTGTGCTGATGCTGTGTGTGTTCGGTCTGCCGCTGGTGTTTTCAGGCTTCCTCAGTTTTCGGGGATGGGCGCCGGAACTCGGCCTGTTCGACGGCAAATTCGTTGGCACCGCGAACTATGAGGATTTGCTGACGGACCCCGACTTCATCGGCAGTATTCAACTGACCGTGATCTACACCGTCTCGACCGTGGCGGCGGAACTGGTGTGCGGCATGGCCATCGCGCTGCTGTTGAACATCGACCTGCCCTACATCGCCCTCTTCCGCACCTTGCTGATCGTTCCGATGATGATCACGCCCGTCGTCGCCGCGTTCTGCTGGAAGCTTCTGCTGGATCCGGACCACGGCGTCATCAACTATTGGATCGGCGAGCACATCGTCTGGCTGGGGCGGCCCGATACGGCGTTGTTCGCGGTCGGCCTCGTGAATGTCTGGCAGAACGCGCCTTATGTCGCGATCCTGCTGCTCGCCGGATTGCGGTCTTTGCCACATGAACCGGTCGAGGCCGCGCGCATCGACGGCGCCAGTGTCCGGCAGATGTTCTGGCATATCACTCTGCCGTTGCTGCGGCCCTACATCGTCGTCGCTCTGCTGCTGCGCACCATCTTCGAGTTCCGCGCCTTCGATAACATCTACGTGCTGACAAGCGGAGGTCCCGCCAACGCGACCATGACCTTATCACAGTTCACCTACCTGGCCTCGTTCGTACGCTTCGATTTGAGCCTCGGCGCGGCGGCCTCATGGCTCATGCTGCTGATGTCGATGCTGTTGTGCGCCGTGTTCATGACCACCGTGCGCCGCCGGGATGCCAACTGATGGCCGCGCTGAATTATGTCGGCTCGCGCCGGAGCAAGCTGCTGTTCGCCGGCGGAGTTTACGCCGCGCTGATCGCGCTGACGGCGGCGTTCCTGTTCCCGTTGCTGTGGATCATCGGGTTGTCGCTGAAGACGCGGCTGCAGGTGTTCGCCAATCCGCCGTTGTTCGTCTGGTGGCCGACGTGGGAGAACTACGCCGCCGTGTTCGGCCGCGCGGATTTCCTGCAGGCGTTCATGAACAGCCTGCTGGTCTCCACCGGCGCCGTCAGCCTGTCGCTGCTGGTCGGCGTGCCGGCGGCCTACGCCTTCGCGCGATTTCGCGTTCATTGGCCGCAACTTCCTGTTCTTCGGCTTGCTGGCGATGCGCATGCTGCCGCCGATCGCGGTGCTGGTGCCGATGTACGTGCTGTTCAGCAAGATCGGTCTGACCACGACACGATCCAGTGTAGTCCTTGCTTATTCCACGTTCAGCCTGCCTTTGGTGGTCTGGATCATGCGCGGTTTCTTCGAAGACCTGCCGCGCGAACTGGAAGAGAGCGCCTGGGTCGATGGCGCCAGCCGCTACCAGACGTTCTTCTACGTCGTGCTGCCGCTGATCCGTCCCGGCCTGGTCGCGGCGAGTATCCTGTGCCTGCAACTGGCGTGGAACGACTTCCTGTTTTCCGCCGTGCTGACCAACAACGCCACGCGCACATTGCCGGTGTTGATGGCGGCGTTCTCCGGCGGCGATACCGGTGTGGACTGGGGCGGCATGACCGCGTCGGGCGTACTCGTGATCCTGCCGGTCATCGTGTTCTCTTTTCTCGCCCAACGCCATTTGGTCGCGGGCCTGTCCTCGGGAGCGGTCAAGGGATGAAACGGCGAGACCTTTTGGCGGGAACGGCCGCCTCCATGCTGGCGATGCCGGCTCTGGCGCAAAGCAAACCGGAGAAGCTGATTTATGTCGGCGACAACGGTCCCTGGCACTGGACCCTGGTGGAGGAAGTGGCGCCCGCTTTCGAAAAGGAAACCGGCATCAAGATCGACTTCACTTTGTTGCCCGTCGATCCCTGGAACGCACGCCTGAAAACCGAGCTGAATTCCGGGTCCAGCGGGATCGATATCGTGCAATGGTCGGTCGGCATGGCGGGCTTTCTCGCCACGCATTTCGACGATCATGAAGAATACGCCGCGAAGATCATGGCGAAGGATCCGGATTGGGACTGGAACGACTTTCTGGCCGGCAGCAAGAAGGCCGCGTCCTACGACGGCAAGACGATCGGCATTCCCTACCGCATCACGACCGGCATCATGCACTATCAGAAGTATCTGATGGATCAGGCCGGCATCACCAAACTGCCTGAGACGTTCGACGAACTTCGTAAAGCCGTCGTCGCGCTGAATCATCCGCCCGAGCGCTTTGGGTTCGGCCTCAATGGCCGTCAGGGACCCGCGATGTTCAGCAGCTTTTCGCCGTGGCTCTATTCGGCGGGCGGCGACACGGTGGATCTGAAGACCGGCGAAGTCCTCATCAACCGTCCGGAGGCGGTGTTCGCCCTGGAGTACTGGTCGGATTTCGTGAAGAGCAATCTCGTTCCACCCGAGGCGATGACCTGGGACTTCGAGGAAATCGTCGCCGGAGGTCAAAGTGACCGCTACGCGATTGTCGAGACTTTCGCGCCATACGGGACGCTCATCAACGATCCGAAGCAGTCCAAATCGGGCGGCAAGTGGGTCTGGGACACCGTGCCTGGCCGAACCGACAAAGCACAGAGCAAGTCCTGGGTCGACGGTCACTTCCTCGGCATTCCGAAGTATACCAGGAACAAGGAATGGTCGCTGGAATTCATCCGCATGGCCTGCGGCAAAGAGTTCATGCGGCGCTCGATGATCCGCGGCAACGCACCGCCGCGCGGCTCGGTATTGCGCGATCCGGAGATGGTCAAATTGATCGGCTGGACCGACGTCGCCGCCAAGGCGATCGAGACCGGCGTGCCGACGCCCGCGCAACCGATCTTTCCAACGCTTGGCTTGTCGCTGCGCGCCGGGTTGTCGCAGTGCCTGCTGGGGCAAAAGACGCCAAAACAGGCGATGGACGATGTCGCGTCCGATTGGCAGCGGGCGATCCGCCGCGCGGGAGGCTTTCGATGATCGGGCGGCGCGTTCTGCTGGGTTCGGCGTTGGCCGCGCCGATGCTCGCCCATGCGCAAAGCAAGCCGGACAAACTGGTGTTCGTCGGCGACAATGGGCCGTGGCATTGGTGCCTCGTCGAAGAAGTGGCGCCCGCGTTCGAGAAAGAGACCGGCATCAAGATCGATTTCACCCTGCTGCCGATCGACGCCCTCAGTGCCCGGCTGAAAGCCGAACTCAATTCCGGAACGGTCGGCATCGACGTCATCCAATGGACCGCGCCGTTCGCCGGATGGCTGGCGCCGCATATGGAGGACCACGAAAAGCTGCTGGCGAAAAACGCCGCGCGTCATCCCGATTTCGATTGGGATGACTTCCTGCCCTCGGTTCGCGATATGGCCAGCTACAAGGGGAAAGTACTGGGCATCCCATACCGTGTGACCGCGAGCATATTGAACTACCAGAAGCCGCTGCTCGGCGCCGCCGGTATCACCAAAGCACCCGGCGACTGGGACGAATTCCTGGCCGCGTGCAAAGCCACCACGAAGCCGCCGGAACGTTACGGCCTTGGCATCTGGGGCCGTCAGGGTCCCGCTATCGTCGGCGGCTTCGCGCCGTTCCTGCGCGGCAACGGCGGTGATTATTTTGATCAGGACACATGGGAAATCCTGATCAACAACGACAAGGCGGTGGAGGCCTTGCAGTATTACGGCGACCTGATGACGAAATATAAGGTCGTGGTTCCTGACGCCATCACCTGGGAGTTCGACGAAATCGTCGCCGGAGGGCAGAACGATCGTTACGCGATGACGCTGACCCTCGCACCCTACGGCACCCTCATCAACGACCCAAAACTCTCCAAAACCGCCGGCAACTGGGCCTGGGCCGTTCCCCCTGGGCATCATTCCGTTTCCGAAAGCAGTACCTCGATGGGCGGCTGGACGTTCGGCGTTCCCAAAGACGGCAAGAACCAGGAATGGGCGTTCGAATTCATCCAGATGGCCTGTAGCAAACAGTGGATGCAACGCTCGCTGGAACGCGGCAATGCGCCGCCTCGCGTGTCCGTGTTGAGCGAGCCGGACATCGCGGCACGCTATGGTTGGGCACCGGTCCTGGCCGCCGCGATGAAGACCGCGAAACTGGAGCCGCGCGACCCGATCTGGCCGGCTCTGGAGTTGCAATTGCGCGTGGCGATCTCGGCCGTGCTATTGGGACAGAAAACGGCTAAAGTGGCGTTGGACGGGGTCGCCGCGGATTGGCAGCGCACCCTGAAGCGAGCGGGATTGAAATAGGTCATGCCGGACACCACGCCCATCGGAACCATCGATTGCGACATCCATCCGGGCGTGCCGGATATCAAGGCATTGCTGCCCTACATGAGCGAATTCTGGCGCACGTCGTTCGTTCACCGCGGCATCGACGGGTTCGACATGATGAGCTACCCGCTCGGCGCGCCCATCACCTGTCGCCCCGATTGGCGTGTCGCGGGCGAACGTCCGGGCTCCAGCCTGGAGGCGATGCGAACGCAGGCGCTGGATCGGTTTGGCATCGGCCTGGCCATTTGCAATCCGCTGACCGGGGGCCAGGTCGCGGTCAGCGAGTCGATGGGCGCCGCGATCTGCTCCGCCGTGAACGACTGGATGATCGATAAGTGGCTGTCGAAAGAGCCCAGGCTGCGGGCGTCGATCGTGGTGCCGGCGCAGGCGCCGCTGCTGGCGGTGGAGGAGATCGAACGGCTGGCACCGGACCATCGCTTCGTGCAGGTTCTGCTGCCCGCCGCGTGCGAGATGATGCTGGGACGCAGCTATTACTGGCCAATTTATGAGGCGGCGGCGCGGCATAACCTGCCGATCGGCATTCACGCCGGCAGCATGTATCGTTACGCGCCAACATCAGGCGGTTGGCCCTCCCACTATCTGCACGACTATGTCGCCAACAGCCAGCTATTCGAGGATCAGTTGCTCAGCCTGGTCTCCAACGGCGTGTTCGTGAAGTTCCCCGCGTTGAAGTTCGTATTCATCGAGTCCGGCGTCAGTTGGCTGCCGTCGTTCATCTGGCGCGCGATCAAGACCTGGCGCGGCGTGCGCGCCGAGGTGCCGTGGGTCAATCGGTCTCCCGCCGATATCATTCGCTCCCACATCCGGGTCACGACGCAGCCGTTCGACGCACCGGACCAGGAGGCGGTCGAACGCATCGTCGAGCAGATCGATTGCGACGAGATGCTGCTGTTTTCTTCCGACTATCCGCATTGGCAGTTCGAGGGCGACGCGGTGACGCCGCCCGGGTTGTCGGCGTCCCTTTTGCAACGCATCCGAGTGGACAATCCGCTCGCCACCTATCCCCGTCTTAAGGAGACCGTGTCATGAACGCGCCCGTCGATGTCGCGCAGCACCGCGCGGATGCCGGCAGCAAGTATGGGATCATCGATTGCGACGTTCATCCGTATCCGAAAGCCGGTGCGCTGAACAAGTATCTGTCGGCGCGCTGGCGCAAACACGTCGCCGAATATGGCCAGTTGACGACCGGGATTTACGCGGCGCGCGGCACCTATCCGCGGTTTTCGCCGAACACGTCACGCCGCAATTCGTGGCCGCCGAGCGGCGGCGCGCCCGGCTCGGATGTGGATTTCATCCGTGAGCAATTGCTCGATCCCTACAACATCACCTACGGGGTGCTTGAGCCGCTTCTGGGCGGCAACACATCGCGCAATCTGGATGAGGCGGCGGCCTTGTGTTCGGCCATGAACGATTGGCAGGCGCAGGAGTTCGTCGATCCGGAACCTCGGTTGCGCGCATCGATTTTGGTGCCGGCGGAGGATCCCCCGGCGGCGATCCGGGAAATCGAGAAGCGTGCGGGCGATTGGCGCTTCTGCCAGATCCAGCTTGGATCGAAGACCGCCGAGCCGCTTGGCCGCCGCAAATACTGGCCGATCTTCGAGGCCGCGTTGAAGCACGGGTTGTCGATCGGGCTGCATATCGGCGGGACGATGACCAGCGCGCCGTCGCCGAGCGGCTGGCCGCAGTTCTACATCGAAGATCATCAAATGCTGACGCACTCGATGATGAATCAGGCGACCAGCCTGATTCTGGAGGGTGTGTTCGATCGCTTTCCCGACCTGAAGATCGTTTTGATCGAGGGCGGGTTCGGCTGGGTGCCGACACTCGGTTGGCGGCTGGACGCGCACTGGTCGAAGATGCGCGACGAGGTTCCGGACCTGCAACGGAAACCGTCGGAGTATCTGAAAACCAATCTCTGGTACGCGACGCAACCGGTCGAGGAGCCGGAGCATCCGGACGACCTGCGCAAGATCTTCGAGTGGATTGGTTGGGATCGCATGGTTTACTCCAGCGACTATCCGCACTGGGACTTCGACGATCCGCACCTCGCATGGCGGTTCCAGATGACCGAGACCGAGAAGCGCAACCTGCTGCACGACAACGCGCTGGCGGTGTATTCGTTCAGGTAGGAGCGCGCGAGCGGTCGGGGTGGGGTGAGGCCCGATATGCGCCCCCGATGTGCGCCAACATGCGGAGCGATGACGGAACAAATCCGCGGCGGTCGCCTGCTGTCCGTCGTGACCGCCACCCGTCCGGAGCATCACCTGCCGTCCGCGGCAGCGCCTGAATTTCATCGTCGTCATCTGCCATTCATCGTCATCACCGGGCACCGACCCTGGTTCGACGCGTATTGACGCATCGGCGCCAGGACCACCCGGTTCTTCAGGGTCACCGGCCGAATCCGTAACGATATGAATTGCTGTGCCATTCGTCCCTCCAAGGCCAGGTTGTCGAAGACCAGCCCACGGCTTACACAACCGAGCAGACCTGGAAGGGATGAGACGATGTTGCAGACGCCCCCCGCCGTTCCCGGCATGCGAGAGGACGAAATCGATACCCCGGCGCTTGTGATCGATCTCGACGCGTTCGAATACAACCTCGATCACATGGCCGCGATGCTGGCGCCGACGGGCGTGAAGCTGCGGGCGCACGCCAAGACGCATAAATCGCCGGTCATCGCCAAACTGCAGATGGCGCGTGGGGCCGTGGGCCAATGCGTGCAAAAGGTCGCCGAGGCCGAGATCCTCGCCTGGGGTGGCATTCCCGACATCCTGGTCAGCAATCAGGTCGTGGGCGCGGCGAAGTTGGCACGGCTTTGCGCGTTGTCCTCGATCGCGAAAGTCGCCGTCTGCGTCGATGACGCCTTGCAGGTGGACTGGATCGAGCGGGCGGCGGCGAACTCCGGACGCCGCATGACGGTGCTGGTCGAGATCGACGTCGGCGCGAAGCGTTGCGGTGTCCAGCCAGGTCCCGCGGCGGTCGATCTGGCGAAGAAAATCGCCACGTCGAAGCACCTGATCTTCGGCGGACTGCAAGCCTATCAGGGCAGCGCGCAACACAAGCGCTCAATCCAGGAACGTCAGACCTTGATCGACGCCGCCGTGGACGCGTCGCGCCGCACGGTGGAGCAATTGCGCCAACAAGGTCTCGATTGTCCGATCGTCGGCGGCGCCGGGACCGGCACGTTCCAGCTCGAGTCGACCTCCGGCATCTATACCGAGATGCAGTGTGGCAGCTACGTGTTCATGGACGCCGACTACGCGCGCAATCTGGATGAATCCGGCAACCCGGTCAGCACCTTCCGCCACGCCCTGTTCGTGCTGGCGACGGTCATGAGCGCGCCGCGTACCGGCCTCGCCGTACTGGACGCCGGCCATAAGGCGGTGTCGGTTGATTCCGGCCTGCCAACGGTCTGGGGCAAGCCGGATATTCGTTACGCGGGCGCCTCGGACGAGCATGGGACACTGATCGTCGGCAGCGAAACCACGATGCCGAAGCTTGGCGAAAAGCTCCGGCTGGTGCCGGGCCATTGCGATCCGACGGTCGATCGCTATGACTGGTATGTCGGCGTGCGCGGCGGCCGGGTGGAGTGTCTGTGGCCCGTGGCGGCGCGCGGCGGCATGGCCTGATTTAGTCAGGCCAGAGCCGCCTCTTCCGCTCCTCCGGATCCGTATCGATCACCGGCGCGCAGGCGGCGGCGATCGCCAGCAGCCGCGAGTCTGACATTCGCGGGCCCACCAGTGTGACACCGACCGGCAATCCCGTCGGTCCAAAGCATACCGGAATACCAACGTTCGGGCCGTGCATAAGGGTCCACATCCGGTTGAACACCGCATCGCCCGTCGTATGCAGCCCGACCGGTGCTTCGCCTTTGGAACTCGGCGTCAGAATGACATCCAATTTCGGACCGAACATCCCGTCCAGCACCGGCCGGCAGGAATCGGCCAGAGCATATGCCTCCACCAACTGCTTCGCGGTGATCTGCAGCACGTTTTCGACCCGCTCGCGCAACGTTTGCGCGAGCAGTGCGTGCGCGTTGACGTATTCCGGCAGAAACGACGCCGCGCCCTCGCTTTCCGCGATCACGGTGTGCGCGGCGTGCAGACGAGAAAACGGCTCCGGCAGTTCCAGTTCCTCGACGATCGCGCCGGCGGCCGACAGCCGCTTCGCCGCCGTACTCAACGCCAGTTCGCCCGCTGGTTCGATCTCCCGCCACACCGGGGTGCGGCACAATCCCACACGCAGTCCTTTGACCGAAACCGGCATGGGATCGCGCGGAATCCGGAAAACCTCGGCGACGAGGATCAGATCCTCGACGCTCCTGCCATACCAGCCGATCGTGTCCAGCGTGATCGACGACATCCGCAGGCCCTCGCGGCTGACGCAATTCCAGCTCGGCTTCAGGCCGTAGATGCCGTTGAACGACGCCGGCCGAATGTGCGAGCCGCCGGTCTGCGTGCCGAACCCAAGCGGCACCTGGAAATCGCCCACCGCGGCGCCCGAGCCCGACGACGAGCCACCCGGCGTATGTGCCGAATTGTACGGATTGCGGCTCAATGCCTTGCGGCCCATCGAGGCGAACTCGACCGTATCGGTCTTGCCCAGAATCAACGAGCCGGAGCCTCGCACGACAGCGACCGGCGCGGCATCGCGGCCAACCCGGAACTCGTCATAAATGGGCGAGTTCTGCGTGGTCGGGTAATCGGCCGTGTCGATGACGTCCTTCACGCCCCACGGCAATCCGTGCAACGGACCCTTCGACGGCAGCTTGTCCAGTTCCCGCGCGCGCCGGATGACGTAATCCGGATCCAGCCGCAGCCACGCCTTCACCTCCGCGTCGCGCGATCCGATGCGCTTCAGGCACGATCGCACCAGTTCCTCGCACGACATTTTGCGCGATTGGATCAGCGCCGACGCCTCGGCGGCGGTCATGCGTGCGGGTTCGGTTTCCATGTCCATTCGCAGACCTCCGATGTCAGAACAACAAGCCCTTTTTCAGCAGGCCATGCACGCCTTTTTCCCCGTTCACCGTCTGCGTCACATGAAAATCGACCGCCAGCGAGCAGAACGAATACGCCTGCTCCCGCGACAGATTGCTGCGCGAGCAAATGAACGCGATCATCTCGCGCAATGCCTGTTTCATCGCCTGATCGAGATCCTCGTTCAGGCCCATGCTGATGTAGTGGGTCGGGGTCTCGGCGCGCGGCATCTTCAACGCGCTGCCCTTGTGCAGAATGAAGGTGAACGTTCCGGTCAGGCACATTTCCAGCGCGGTGACGCAAACCTCGCCATCGCCCTGCACGCCGTGCCCGTCGCCGACCGAGAAATTCGCCCCCGGCACCCAGACCGGCAGGAACAGCGTGCTGCCCGCCGTCATCTCCTTGTTGTCCAGGTTGCCGCCGTGAATCCGCGGCTCCTTCGACGCGATGGTGCCGAACTCGGGCGGCGGCGCCACGCCCATCACCCCGAAGAACGGCGCCAGCGCCAGTTCGGTACCCCAGGGCAGCGTGCAAACGCGACGCTCGGTGTCCACCGGAATATGCATCAGCGTGGTCTCGTGAAAGTCCTCCGGCAACGTCCCCGCCAGAGGCCGGATCACGTTGTAACCCCAGTCCGCGCCGGGAACGATCTTCTCGATCCGGATCTCCAGCATATCGCCGGGCATCGCACCGGCGATGGCGATCGGACCGGTGACGATATGACCCGCCTGAACGCCCGGATTGGCGGCGATGATCGCCGATAGTTCCGGCGGAATGGTGAACGGCGCGTTCGGCGGCGGCATCACCGATTCGCGGCCGGAGACGCATTGCACCTCGACCCGGTCGCCCGACTCGATGGTCATGACCGGCGGGAACGTCGCGTTGAACACACCGATCCGCACGGTTTCGGGGCTGGCGCGCAGGCTGTGCGTCGCCATGATCAGGACACCATCGCCGGACGCCGGGAGCGCGACTGTGTCGCTTTCTCGAACGCGTCGCCGACCCGCAGCACCATCGCATCCTGGAACGGTTTACCGACGATCTGCACGCTCACCGGGAGTCCGACCGGGCCGAACCCCGAACAAACGCACAACGCCGGATAGCCCGTGACATTGAACGGCATGGTGAAGTTTGGCTTATCGAACAGATCCCATTTCGGAATGACATCCATCTTCGGTGCCTCGCCGGGCGCGCCGGCCGTGATCACCACGTCCAGTTCGCGCATCGCCGCCTGCAACTCGGCGCGGAGCTCACGGCGACGGCGCACCGCCTGAACGTAATCGACGCCTGAGACCAATGCGCCCAACTGCAACCGCCGTTGCACGCGCTCGGAGAAATCGCCCAGTCGGGTGCGGGCCCATTCTTCGTAGGCGGCGGCCCGTTCGGTGATGGAAATCAACGATCCGCAGGCGTGCCAGTCCTGCAACGGCGAGACCTTCACGTCGCTGATCGTCGCGCCCAAGGAACGAAATACATCCAGCGCATTGTCGATGCCGGTTTGTACCGCAGGCTCGACCTTGTAGTCATGTTCATGGAAATGGCGGATCACGCCAACGCGAAGGTCTTTCAGATTCCCTGTCAGCGCCGCGCGGTAATCCGGAATCGAGTGCGTCGCGCTGGCCGGATCGGCGGGATCGTGGCCGGCGAGGACCTGCAGCATGATCGCGCAGTCCTCGGTGGTCCATGCCATCGGTCCGATGTGATCCAGGCTGAACGCGGCCGGAGCGACCCCCGCGCGCGACACCAGCCCATACGTCGGCTTCAGCCCCGCGATGCCGCACAACGCCGCCGGGCCGCGGATCGAGCCGCCGGTATCGGTGCCAATGCCACACAGAATGACGCCCGCCGCGACCGCCGCGCCGGTACCGCTGCTCGATCCGGCGGTGAAATGATCGGGATTCCACGGGTTGCGCGCGGGCGGCTTCGGCAGATCGAACGAGGGTCCGCCATCGGCGAACTCGTGCGTCGTCAGCTTGCCCATCAGCACGCTGCCGGCGGCGGCGAGTTTCGCGGCGCAGGCGGCGTCCTTCTCGGGCACACTGCCGGCCAGGATCTTCGATCCGCAGGTCGTTTCGATCCCGGCGGTATCGACGATGTCCTTCAATCCGATCGGAATGCCGTGCATCGGCCCGCGCGGACCATCCTTCATGATCGCCGCCTCGGCCGCTTTGGCGTCGGCCAGCGCGCGGTCCTCGGTCGGCAGCACGAAGGCATGGATCGTCGCCTCGGTCGCGTGCAGACGATCCAGACAGGCTTTGGTCAGTTCCACGGGCGAGAGTTTTTTCGCCGCGATCAGCGCCGCGGCCTCGGCGATCGAGGGGATGCTCATGTGAGATCCTCCGCCGTGAAACCGTAGCTGTGAGCCAGTTCCGCCATGGGACCACGTTGTTGCCGGACCCTTGCCTTCATCGCCGCGAGCCCGTCATGGATTGTCAGCAGGTCGGCTTTTTCCGCCTCGGTCAGCGTCAGGCCAGCACTCCGCAAAAGATAATCCAGCGCGGGATCGGTGAGCATGGGCGGCATGGTGGCAAACTCCTCACGTTCGTCGTCGTCTCCGATTGCCAGCAAGAACTGGGCCATTACGGTAGCGGCAACCGGCCCTCCGGCCCCAGAGGGCGCGCGTCAGTCGGATTGGAGTCGAAATGAGCGAACACGACAGATTGCATGCTTTCGTGCCAGGTCCACGCTGTCAGGTCGCCGGAGCGCCAACCGGGATCCTCGCCGGTCTTGGCTTTGCGGTGAAGGACCTGATCGACGTCGCCAACGTGCCGACCGGCGGCGGCAATCCTGACTGGGAACGCACGCACCCGGTGCCGACCCGCCATGCCTGGATCGTCGAACGGTTGCTGGCGGCGGGCGCGTCCATCGTCGGCAAAACCGCCACCGACGAGGTGTCGCTTGGCATTCTCGGCGAGAACCCGTTCACCGGCACGCCGGTCAATCCCGCCGCGCCGGACCGGGTGCCGGGCGGGTCATCCTCGGGCTCGGCGTCGGTTGTCGCCGCCGGCGTGTGCGATTTCGCGCTTGGGACGGACACCGGAGGCTCGGTGCGCGTGCCCTCCAGTTTCTGCGGGCTGTTCGGCACCAGGCCGACGCACGGCCGCCTGGACATGTCCGGCGTGCTCGCGCAGGCGCCGGGTTCCGATACCGTGGGATGGTTCGCCCGCGACGCCGAAACTTTCGCGCGCGTGTCCGAGGCGGTGTTCGGCGCTCCGCCACCCGCGGGTCTGCCGGACCGCCTCATCGTCGCCACCGATACGTTCGCGTTCGCCGACGCCGAAGTCGCCGCCGCGTTGGCGCCGATGGTGGATCGGCTCGCAGCGGTGATCGGCGACCGGCGTGACAGGATCCTCGCACCGCAGGGCCTGTCGGTCTGGCAGGCCGCGCAACGCTGCCTGCAATCGAGCGAGGCGTGGCAGACATTTCAGCCCTGGATCGATAGCGCCAATCCGCGGTTCGCGTTCAGCGTCGCGCGCGGACTGACCCTTGGATCGATGATCACGGACAACGAGCGCACGCGGGCGGCGCTGATGCGCGAGGAAGCCCGCGGCCGGTTACGGATGCTGCTGCCGCCGGGGACCATCCTGTGCCTGCCGACGACGCCGTTTCCGGCGCCAAAGCTGGGGCAGGCCATTTCCGCGCTGGCCTTCCCGCGCGAGCGGATTTCCGCTCTGACCTGTCTGGGCGGGTTGACCGGCTGCCCCCAGGTGAATTTGCCCGGCTCATCGGTCGGCGGCGCGCCGGTGGGATTGTCGATCGTCGGGCCTCGCGGATCGGACCTGGACCTCGCGGCGGTGGCGCGCGCGTTCGCGGCGGCCTGACGGTGCCGCGAGATGTCGCAGTGTGATTGAATATTGGGCATTTGCGTTCGAGCCCACCTGGCCTCGGTCGTTCCCTCAGCGTGATGGCCTGAGCGGACCATCCGCATCAACCTGGTGTTGAGAGCGATGGCCCAGGTGACGATGGCCCAGGTGACGATGGCCCAGGTGACGATGGCCCGGGTGACGATGGGCCGGGCCATGACACGCGGGAGACGTGCCGGGGCAAGCTGAAGCAATCAGGCTCTGACCACCGGCGGCGCGACGCCCGACATCGCGACCCTATCGGCGCCGATTGGGGCGCCGATTGGGGCGATTGATGAGGACAAAGCGCGGTCCCCGGCACATCCGCGCATCAATTTCCCACCATGTGTTGAAACGCATGCGGGAAAACCAGCGATTTGCCCAACAACGGCCAAATCGAAAGCACCAACCGACCTTTACTCCACGCCAAGAACAACAGTCCAATTGTAGAAACGATCCCGTGCAAATAATAACACAGCACCTGGGCTTATTCGCGGCGCCTCTCAAACTTAATCAGAGACCGCTTCAATTTTGCTCCGCGATGTTGAATGCCTTGCGACACCAAAGCGCAACCGTTCCGAACGGAGCGAGAATGTGAGAGAACGACCCGAGCAACGACGGAATTGCAGTTGACGACTCAAATTTCATGACATTAGATTAAGTTACGAAAGCCGGACCAACCGGACCCGAGAACGAAATAACCGGAATGACGCGAGACGCGCCGCGCGGATCTTTCAACGAGGCGGTCGCCTGGAAAGGGGATCATATTGGCGATGCTCATCGCGAAACACCGGCAATCGCCGAGGAGATTTCGATTCCCACGCCGCGGATTATTCCCGACGAACCAGCTCCGTAACGCGAAGTCCGGCGAACAGACGATGGCCGGTGACGATCCGTGCGTGCGTATCGATTTAACGATGCATCAATTCATGCCGCCGGTATGGCGCCGATACGAAGATAACCTCAGGACCCAACGATGCCGAACGTAACCGTACCGGGCGCCAATCACTCAACCGTCACTCTGTCGTACGATCGCGACGCGAACGCTCTGATCGCGCTGCATGTCGCCGGCGCGATCGCCGCCGGCCTCGCCGACAACACGATCGCGGCGGCGGACAGCAAGTCCGGCCCACCGCCATCGCTGCCACCCGACGTGGCTGGGGAGTTCGTCCAGAGCACGCCTGGCGTGACCATGATGCCCGCTGGATATACTTACGTCGTGGACTCCGCGCCCACCGCGGTGATCTTCGGATCCACGTCGCCGAACCAGAACATCCTGGTGGGTGCCGGCAATCTGACATTCAACGCCGCCACCGGAGCCTCCGGAACGATCGCCGGCGGCGGCGGCAACAATTCCATCACCATCCCGACCTCCGACGCCGGCGCCTGGTATATCGGCGTCGGCAACGGGAACAACGCGATCCATGCGCTGGGTTCCGGGAACGACACGATCAACTCCGGCAGCGGCCGCAATACCATGCAACTGGGGTCGGGCAGCGATTTCATCACCACGACTGGCTTCGACACCATCCAGGCCTCGACCGGCAGCGAGACCATCACGGCGGGCGGTTCCGATGAGATTTATGGCGGAAGCAGCCAACTGCTGTTCATCGGGACTGGCGGCGGCGTCACGGTCTATGGCGGTACCGGCAGCGACACCGTTTTCGGAGCCAACGGGCCGGATCTGATGTTCGGCGGCTCAGGCGGAAATAACTACCTGCAGGCCGGCGCGGGACCCGCGACGTTATTCGGCGGCGGGAATGGCGATCTGTTGTTCGCCGGCGGTGCCGGTGCTCAGGCGCTGCACGCCGGTGGCGGCAACGAAACGTTATTCGGTGGCTTTGCTTCCGGGAACGACACATTCTATGGCGGCGCCGGTGGCGACCAGATCTACACCAGCTCCGGTAACAGCACCGTTGTGGCGGGCAGCGGCGCCGCGACGGTCGGGGCGACAGGCTCCAACACCCTCTTTGACTTTATCAAAGGCCAGGCCGGCGGCTCTGAACTGGTGCAATATCTGACCGATGCCTCTCAGGTACACATCACGTTGACCGGTTACGGTCCCGGCGAAGAAGCCAATGCCCTCGCCGGACAGACCCTGTCGGGCGGCGCGGTGACCATAACGCTTTCGGACAATACATCTGTGACGTTCCAGAACGTGACGAAGCTGACCACGGGGAATTTCACCTGATGCGCGCGGGATGGTGCCATATGAGAATCCGTTGCCTTTTGACCGCCGCTCTGGTCGTGACGGGGGGCGGTGCCGCGCATGCCTCGTACACGTTCTCGACACTGATCGATCCCGCCGAGGATGGGAGCGGATATACCGTCGCCGCGGGCATCGACAATAACGGCGAGATCGTCGGAAGCTATCGCGACGCGAGCGGAACAACGCATGGCTTCACCAATACCGGCGGTACGTACTCGACCGTCGATTTCCCGGGTGCCATATCCACGACCGTCAACGGTGTCGGGAACAGCGGGCAACTCGCCGGATATTTCGAGGACCCGGCTGGCGTCACCCATGGCATGACCGGCACGCCGGCGGCGCTCAATCAACTCGACGTTCCGGCATCGACCGGGACCTACGCGACCGGCATCAACGCCGCCGGAACGATCGCCGGCTATTACTTCGACGCCGGCGGCGCGACGCACGGCTTTACATACTCGGGCGGCACCTACGGGAGCATCGACGATCCCGACGCGCTGCAATCGACCCTGGCCTTCGGCATCGACAATGGCGGCGCGATCGTCGGGTCGTTCACCGACGCCACGACCACGCACGGGTTCGTCGATGACGGCGCGAGCTTCCAGACGATCGACGATCCATCCGGTGTCAGCACGACCGCCACGGGCATCAATAACCTTGGCGAGATCGTTGGCTATTATCTCGACAGCGGCGGCCTCGCGCACGGCTTCGTCGATATCGCGGGAACTTTCACCACGATCGACGATCCGGCCGCGTCGGTATTGACTCAGATCTTCGGCGTGAACGATCTCGGGCAACTCGTCGGAGACTACCTCGATGCCAATGGGGAGCTACGCGGCTTCCTCGCGACGCCCGTTCCCGCCCCGGAACCCGCGACAATCGCCCTTCTGGGTTTTCCGTTGATCGGTCTTGGGGCGGCGCACCGCCGGCGCGCCCAATTCACCAGCCGGCTGACCGAAGCGGCCCTGACGATACGCCCGGTCGGGTAGGCGGAAGCAATCCGCCCAGATGCCGAACTGATGGCGTGGCACAGGGACCGTGGCGCCCGCCGACCAGTGAAATCCTCGGTGTCGACGTGCTCGTGGTCGAACCTGGGAGGCCCGCGCGGACAGCTTCCATATCCTGGGGCCGTGCCGTTCATCCCGCGCTGATCAGGACCATCTCGCCACCACGAAGCGGGCCAGATATGCCGTGAAAACCGTTGTCATGACCCTCGCGCGGTCCCATGTTGCACTGCGAAATCGAGGAGTCCGAAATGCCGCTGACCCCGCCGCAACCGCGCGAGGCGATCCACTCGCGCGCCATCGAGATCAACGGCTATCGCCGCGTCGACGGGCTGTACACATCGAAGCGCACCTGACCGACACCAAGAGCTTTGGGCAAACCAATTACGACCGAGGCTATATCGCGGCGGGCGAGCCGATCCACGACATGTGGTTGCGCCTGACGATCGACGACACGATGCACATCGTCGCCGTCGACGCGGTCAGCGACAAGACGCCTTACGTGATGTGCCCGACCGCGGCGCCGAATTTCTCGCGGCTGGTCGGGCTGCGCATCAAATCCGGCTTTTTGCGCGACGCCAACCACCTCGTCGGCGGCTCGGTGGGCTGCACCCATTTGCGGGAGCTGCTACAGCAGATGGCGACCACCGCGTTCCAGACCATCAATCCGGCCAAGGTGCGCCAGGAGATGCGCGCCGAGGGCGCGAACGACGCGCCAGGCAGTGATAACGTCGATGCCCGGATCACCGAGAAAATGGGCGGGCCACCGAAAATCCTCAATACCTGTCTGGCTTACGCCGATACCGGTCCGCTGGTGCGTCGGCGCTGGCCGGCGCTCTATAAGGGCCAGGAAGCGGCGGACTGATCCGCCCGGACCGCCACGCGCGCGGCGGGTTCGGAAACGCCATTCGCGGGCCCGGTCCGGCCCGGTTCCATGTGCCCGTTCACCGCGAGCGCGCCATGGCCGGCGGCGTGATGCCCGGACTCGGTCGTGGCCGCCCGGAAATAGGACAGGACGAACACGCGTACCGCGCTGGTGCGCCCGCCCGCGTGGCCATGCTGTTCGACCTTGCGCACGAGGGCGCTCATGTCCTGCCCCTCCCGTCCACAAATCTCCAGGAGCGCTTCCCACAACTCGGGCTCCAGGCGCATGCTGGTGCGACCGCGCTCGGCGACGACATTTCGATTGATCAGGCGACTGACCGTCACGGTGGCCCCTCCGGTTGAACGGGAGGCATTTGACCGGAACATCATTAAAATCTGCCTAATACGACAAGGAATTTCAAAAACTTGTGAACGCGGTTGCGTTCTTACGCGGCGACGCCATTCAGATCGGCAGAGCGGCGGCCTTCATCCGCTCCATGCTGAACCGGCTGCTGACGTTGCGCAGCGGAACGGACGCCAATGAGTTTGCGGTAAAATGAGTCGTAGGAGGCGATGTCCTTCACCACGACATGCAGCAAGTAATCGACGTCGCCGGACATGCGCCAGGCATCGACGATTTCCGGGGTCTGTTCGATCACCTTGGCGAACCGGGACAGCCACTCGGCGGAATGATCCGCCGTCTCGATCTCCACGAAGACGGAGACCGGCAGGCCGACCTTCACAGGGTCGAGCACGGCGACACGGCGCAGGATGATGCCGTCCTGCTCCATGCGGCGAATGCGCTTCCAGCACGGCGTCGGGGTCAGCCCGACGCGGCCGGCGATCTCGGCCAGCGACAGCGACGCGTCATCGGTGATCAGGCGGAGGATTTCGCGGTCGAAGCGGTCCAGGTCCTTTTCGGTGGCCATGGCGGCGTACGGGTCCATCTGAGGGAAAATTGTTCTCTCAGGACCCATACACGGTCTTGTTTAAGAAGAAAACGTCTCCCTTCGTCGCTATCGACCGAACCGGCGGACGGGGATCGACAGTCTTCCCCGCCGTCACATCGCGAGATAGCCGCCATCGACGTACAGTTCCGCCCCGGTGATGTAGGACGCCTCGTCCGAGGCCAGGAACAGGATCGCGTTGGCGACCTCGTCCACCTCGCCGGCGCGGCCCAGCGGCACCGCGCGCAGCATTTTGGCGCGGACGGTGGGATCGGCGGTGGCGCCCGAGGTGCGCATCGGCGGCATCACGCCGGGATGCACGGAGTTGCAACGAATGCCGTCCTTGCCGAACTGTACCGCGGTGGACTTGGTCATCGTGCGCACCGCGCCCTTCGATGCGTTGTATGCCATGTGCACCATCGTCTGACCCACCACGCCCGAGATCGACGACAGGTTGACGATCGCGCCGCCGCCGTTCTTCCGCATCTGCCGCACGGCCGCCGCGGTGCCGAGAAACACACCGGTCGAGTTGACCGACATCACGCGGTCCCAGATGGCGGACTCGAGCAGATCGTTCACCGCGCTGCCGCTGATCCCCGCGTTGTTCACCAGGATGTCCAGCCGGCCGAAATGCGCCACCGTGTCGGCGACCACCGTGTTCCAGCCGGCCTCATCGGTGACGTTCAACGGCATGTAGACGGCGGTGCCGCCGGCATTGTTGATTTCTCCGGCGACGATCTTGCCCTCGCCTTCAAGCTGGTCGGCGATCACGACCTTGGCGCCTTCCTTGGCGAACCGCCGTGCCGTCGCCGCGCCCATGCCGGACGCGGCGCCGCTGATGATCGCCACTTTGTTGGCCAACCGCATGGCTTATTCCTCCTGGTTCCGAAATTCGCGGCAACCTGCCATGCGGTGGCGGGCTTGGCTACCGGCCGGTAAGGCGGCAGGATGCGGCACCCTTCCTGGAGAAGTCCCCATGGCCCACCGCGGCTTGAAATTCGGCATCTTCCTCGCGCCGTTCCACCGGCTTGGCGAAAACCCCACTTTGGCGATCGGCCGCGATGTCGAGTTGCTGCAATGGCTCGACGAACTTGGTTACGATGAAGCATGGATCGGCGAGCATCATTCGGCGGGTTGGGAACTGATCGCCTCGCCCGAACTGATCATCGCGGCGGCGGCGGAGAAAACCAAGTACATCAAGCTCGGCTCCGGCGTGACGTCGTTGCCGTATCATCATCCGTTCCTGGTGGCGCAACGCTGGGTGCAGCTCGATCACATGACGCGCGGGCGCGCCATGCTGGGCTGTGGGCCGGGCGCGCTGACGTCCGACGCGTACATGCTGGGGATCGAACCGTCCACGCAACGGCCGCGCATGCTGGAGGCGATGGACGCCATCATGCGGCTGTTGAAAGGCGATGAGCCGGTCACGATGAAAACCGATTGGTTCGAGATGAACCAGGCGCGGCTGCATCTGGCCCCGTACAGCGATCCGCATTTCGAAATCGCGGTCGCCAGTACCATCACCCCGTTCGGCATGATCGCGGCGGGCACGCATGGCGTCGGCGTGCTGTCGATCGGCGCCGGCCTGCCCGGCGGGCCGGAGGCGATGGCGACTCAGTGGAAAATCGCCGAGGACTACGCCGCGAAGAACGGCAAGACGATGGACCGCAAGAACTGGCGCATCGTGGTCAGCGCCCATATCGCCGAGGACGACGAGCAGGCTCTGCGCGAGGTCAGCCGCGGTGAGCGCATCGAGACCTTGACGTATTTCGAGGACACCCTCGGCCGTCCGCCGGGCCGCGCCGACGATCCGTTGCGCGAAGGCGTCAAAATGGGAACGACACTGGTGGGCTCGCCGGAAACCGTCATCAAAGGCATTCACCGGCTGTTGGGTTATAGCCAGGGTGGTTTCGGCGGTATCTTGTTCCGCGCGCACGAATGGGCCAGCCGCGAGCAGACAATGCGCAGCTTCGAACTGTTCGCGCGCTATGTGATGCCCGTCTTCCAGGCCTCGCTCGATCCCATCGCCGCCTCCAACACCTGGGCGCGCGAAAACCGCAAGCAGGTGTTCGGTCCGACGGTCGAGGCGGTGAAACGCGCGTTCACCGATTTCGGCGCGGCGGTGCCGGAGGACGCGGTGCGCGCGCGCACGATCGGCGGCCGGGACGTCTGAACGCGGGCGTCTCCCGTGCTCGGGGCCGGGCACCGACCCAACGGCGTCGACCCAACGGCACCGACCCAACGGCATCGACCCAACGGCATCGACATGGAGGCACGCCGCTTCCGCGTCATGGCCGGGCACCGACCCGGCCATCTCTCGCCGCACGTGCCTCGCCAAGATCACCGGGTCCAACGCTCGGTGATGACGTGACCGATCACGCCGCGGCGCGAAGACCGTCCCGCGCCGCCGCCTTGATCATATCGGCACCCTTCTCCGCGATCATGATGACCGCGGCGTTGGTGTTCCCCGACGGCACGGTCGGCATGATCGACGCATCGACCACCCGCAGGCCGGCGATCCCGTGCACGCGTAACTGATCGTCAACGACGGCCTGAGGGTCCTGCCCCATCTTGCATGTGCCGATCACGTGGTAGGTCGTTTGGCCATTGGCGCGGGCGAAATCCAGCCACTCCTCGTCGGTCTGCACTTTGTCGCCGGGGTTCATCTCGAACGCGCGATATTTGTCCAGCACGGCGTTGTTGATAATCCGGCGGCCGATTTTCATGCCGTCCACCAGAATGCGCTGGTCCATCGGATCGGCGAGGTAATTCGGGCGGATGGCCGGAGCGGCGTTGGGATCGCTCGTCTTCGCGTGGATCGAGCCTTTCGATTCGGGGCGGCATTGATACACCGTCAACGTCATCCCGGGTTCACGTTCCAGATCGCGGGTCTGCGCGTTGCCATAGCTCGCATGCGCGAAATGGAATTGTATGTCCGGTTCTTCCATGTCGGCCTGCGTCTTGACGAAGCCGAACGCGATACCGGCGGTGAAGGTCAGGATACCGCGGCGCTGGATGTAGTATTTCACCACCTCCCGCGCCAGCGCGAGCCCGCGCGATCGCTCATTCAATGTCACCGGCAGCTTCACCCGCCAGTTCATCCGTGGTGCGTAATGATCGCGGTAGTTTTCGCCGACGCCGGGCAGCGCGTGCAGCACGGGCAGGCCGAGCGCGCTCAAGCAACGCCGGCTGGCCGATGCCGGACAGCTCCAGGATGTGCGGCGACTTCACCGCGCCCGCCGCGAGGATGACCTCCCGACCGCAGCGCGCTTCCTTGGCGACGCCGTGCTGGGTGTACGCGACGCCGACGGCGCGTTTGCCGTCCAGAATGATTTTGGTGGTGTAGGCGTCGGTCTCAATCCGCAAATTCGGCCGGTCGCGGACGGGATTGAGGAAGCCACGCGCGGTCGACCAACGCTCGCCGTTCTTTTGGGTGACCTGGAAGTAGCCGAAGCCTTCCTGGTGGCCGTTGTTATAGTCTTTGTTGCGCGGGAAACCTTCGGCGACGGCGGCGTCGATGAAAGCATCGAGCAGTTCGGCGCGCTCCATCATATGAGTCACGTTCAGCGGGCCGTCGGTGCCGCGCGAGTCGTCGCCTCCGGGCTCGAACCGTTCGGCTTTCTTGAAGTAAGGCAGGACGGATTCGTACGACCAGCCGCGATTGCCGTATTGCGCCCAGGTGTTGTAGTCGAGCGGGTTGCCGCGGACGTAGAGCATGCCGTTGATGGAGCTGGAACCGCCTAAAGTGCGGCCGCGCGGGATGGGAATGCAACGATTTTTCGCGTTCGGTTCCGGCTCGGTGGCGAAGTTCCAGTTGTAGACGGGGCTGTTCAGCAATTTGGTGAAGCCCGCCGGGATGTTGATCCACATCGATTTGTCGGGCGGCCCGGCTTCCAGCAGCAGGACGCGGTTGGTCCGGTCCTCGGTCAGGCGGTTCGCCAGCACGCAACCGGCCGAGCCGGCGCCGATGATGATATAATCCCAGTTCGTCGCCAGATCGTCAGCCATGGCCGTTCCCCATTGTCCTCGGGAGGCATAGCCAGCTTGCGCCGCGGCGTCCAGGCGGAGAAATCCCGGCATGGTTGGCTCGACGCATTTCTCCGCCTGGTCTCTGTTGCGACGCGCGTTCGGCGGTGCGTGGCCGGAACAATGGCGGTCACCGGAGCCGCGCGATGCTTACGATGTCGTGATCGTCGGCGCGGGGGGACATGGCCTGGCGACCGCGTACTACCTGGCGTCGGAGCACGGGATCCGAAACATCGCGGTGCTGGATAAGGGCTGGTTGGGCGGCGGCAACACCGGCCGCAACACGACGATCATCCGCTCGAACTATTTGTGGGACGAAAGCGCCGCGATTTATGAGCATGCGTTGAAGCTGTGGGAGAGCCTGTCGCGGGCGCTGAACTACAACGTGATGTATTCGCCGCGGGGCGTGATGATGCTGGCGCATAATCACCACGATGTTCAGGTGTTCCGCCGGCACGTGTACGCCAACCGGTCGCAGGGCATCGACAATGAATGGCTGACGCCGGAACAGGCGAAAGCGTTTTGCCCGCCGTTGGATAGTGGCGCGTCGGTTCGCTACCCGATCATGGGCGCGGCTCTGCAACGGCGCGGCGGCGTGGCACGGCATGACGCGGTCGCCTGGGGATACGCGCGGGCCGCGAGTGCTCTGGGTGTCGACATCGTGCAAAACTGCGAGGTGACCGGAATCGACCGCGACGCGGGAGGCGCGGTGAGCGGCGTGCGCACCACCCGTGGGTCAATTCGAACACGGAAGGTTGGCGTGGTCGCGGCGGGTCACACCAGCGTGCTGATGGCGATGGCCGGTTTGCGCATGCCGCTGGAGTCGTTTCCGTTGCAGGCGCTGGTGTCGGAACCGGTGAAGCCGGTGATGCCCTGCGTGGTGATGTCGAACACGATCCATGCGTATATCTCGCAATCCGACAAGGGCGAGCTGGTGATCGGCGCCGGCACGGATGTGTATACGTCGTACAGCCAGGCGGGGGGGCCGCATATCGCCTCGCACACTCTGGAGGCGATTTGCGAATTGTTCCCGACATTTCGCCGGCTGCGCATGCTGCGCAACTGGGGTGGGATCGTGGATTGCACGCCGGACCGCTCGCCGATCATCGGGCTGACGCCGGTGCCGGGGTTGTTTGTGAATTGCGGCTGGGGAACGGGGGGATTCAAGGCGACCCCTGGCTCGGGCCATGTGTTCGCGGCGACCATCGCCCGCGGCGCGCCGCATCCAATCGCGGCGCCGTTCCGATTGGATCGGTTTCGCACCGGCGGACTGATCGACGAAGCCGCCGCCGCGGCGGTGTCGCACTGATGCTGCTGATCCCGTGTCCCTGGTGCGGTCCCCGGCCGGAGATCGAGTTCCATCACGGTGGCGAGGCGCATATCGCCCGGCCCGCCGATCCGGGATCCGTTTCGGATACGGCATGGGCCGACTTCTTATACAATCGCACCAATCCGAGGGGGATACACGCGGAACGTTGGCGCCACGTTCATGGGTGCGGCCGGTTTTTCAACTGCGTGCGCGATACCGTGACGGACAGGATCGTCTCGACCGCGAAACCCGGTGACGCATGACGCAGCCTTATCGGACGGCGGCCGGAGGCCGGATTGATCGCGACCGGCCAATTCGTTTCAGCTTCGATAACCGGATGTTCGAGGGCTACGCGGGCGATACGCTGGCGTCGGCTTTGCTGGCGAACGGCGTGCATCTGGTGGGTCGCTCGTTCAAATATCACCGGCCGCGCGGGATCTTGTCGGCGGGCGCGGAAGAACCGAACGCTCTCGTTACGATTGATCGCGGCGTCGGACGCGTTACGCCGAACCTGCGTGCCACCACGGTCGAACTCTACGACGGTCTCGTCGCGCGCTCCCAGAACGCGTGGCCATCGGTTCGATTCGATCTTGGCGCCGTGGCCGGTGCGCTGTCTCGGGTCCTGGGCGCCGGGTTTTACTACAAGACCTTCATGTGGCCGGCGTCATACTGGCAACGGTTGTATGAGCCGGTCATTCGTGCCGCCGCCGGATTGGGCCGGGCGCCGGAGGCTCCGGACCCGGATCGTTATCTGCATCGGTACGCGCATTGCGACATGCTCGTGGTCGGCTCGGGGCCCGCTGGTCTGGCCGCCGCGTCGGCGGCGGCCGCGCGTGGCCAACAAGTCATCCTGTGCGACGAGCAGGCCGAAGCCGGCGGTTCGTTGCTGGTCCGGCCCGGCGATTTTCGCATCGATGGCCGGCCCGCGTCAGCCTGGATCGCCGAAGCGACCGCGGGATACACCGTGCTGACCCGCACCACCGCGTTCGGCTGGTATCCGGACAACATGATCGCACTGCTGCAGCGGGTCACGGATCATCTGCGCGAGCCCGGCACGCAACTCCCGCGTGAGCGGTTGTGGCTGGTTCGTGCGAAGCGCGTCGTCATCGCCACCGGCGCGATTGAACGGCCCGCGGTGTTTCCCGGCAACGACCGGCCCGGCATCATGCTCGCCGGCTCGGCGGCCACGTACTTGTATCGTTACGGTGTACTTCCAGGCCAACGGATCGTCGTCGCCACGTCGCACGACAGCGCGTGGTACACCGCGTTCGCGCTGGCGGCCGCGGGCGGCGCCATGATCGCCGCGATCCTGGAACGGCGCGCGGACGTGGATCCGGGCTTACGAGACAAGGCGCGGGCGTTCGGTATCCCGGTTCACGCCGGTGCCCGGATCACCGGCACGGGCGGCCGGACGCATGTGCGGTTCGTGCGGACGGACGCCGCGCCGGGCACCGTTCATTGCGATACGGTGCTGATGTCCGATGGATGGACGCCGACCGTGCATTTGTTTTCGCAGTCGCGCGGGAAGCTGCGCTTCGATCCGGACAGCGGCACATTTCTGCCGGGACCCTCGGCCGCCGCCGAACAATCCGCCGGCGCCTGCGCGGGAGCTTTCGATGTCGCCGCCTGCCTCGCCGAGGGGCACCGCGCGGGTGGCGGCTCCGCCAGAACGTTCGCGGTCACCGGTGCTCCCGCGTTTGGCGTCCCGCTTCCACCAACTCCCGCGCCCACGCACGGCAGGGCATTCGTCGATTTCCAGAACGACGTCACGACCAAAGATCTCGCCATCGCGACGGGCGAAGGGTTCCGTGCGATCGAGCATGTGAAACGCTACACGACGGCGGGCATGGCGACCGATCAGGGCAAGACCGCGAACCTGAACGCGCTGGCGACGGTGGCGGCGCTGACCGGCCGGACGGTGCCGGAAATCGGACTGACAACGTTTCGTCCGCCGTACACCCCGGTGACGTTCGGCGCCTTCGCCGGAGCCTCGCGCGGCGACCTGTTCGAGCCCGTCCGCCGCACACCCATCGACGACGCGGACGCGGTATTCGAGGACGTCGGCACGTGGAAGCGCGCACACCACTTCCCTCGGCCAGGCGAGACCATGCACCAGGCGGTGGCGCGCGAATGCCTCGCGGTGCGCCACGATCTCGGCCTGTTCGACGCGTCCACATTGGGTAAGATCGAGGTCGTGGGACCGGATGCGGCCGCGTTCCTCAATCGCATGTACACCGGCGATTTCACGCGGCTTGCCCCCGGACGGTGCAAATACGGTGTGCTGCTGGGAGAGGATGGTTTCATCCGCGACGATGGGGTGATCGCGCGCCTCGCGCCGGACCGGTTCCATGTCACCACCACGACGGGTGGCGCGGCGGGCGTACTCCACCAAATGGAAGATTATCTGCAGACCGAATTCACTTCGTTGCGAGTCTCGCTGACTTCCATCACCGAACAATGGGCGGTGATCGCGCTGCAAGGTCCCCGCGCGGCGGAGGCGCTCACGCCGTTCCTGGATGGCATCGACCTGACGACGATGCCGCATATGAGCGTGCGCGAGGGGCGGTTCGCCGGCGTCCCCACCCGGTTGTTCCGCGTCAGCTTCACCGGCGAAACTGGCTTCGAGATCAATCTCCCGGCCGACTTCGCGCGCGCGGCGTGGGCGTTACTCGCGCGGCACCGGAGCAACCCGCTACGGTACCGAGACGATGCACGTCCTGCGCGCCGAGAAAGGCTTCGTCATCATCGGCCAGGAGACCGACGGCACGGTCATTCCCGACGACCTCGGTCTCAGCCGCACGATCGCGAGGAGCAAACCGGACTTCGTCGGCAAGCGGTCGCTCGCCCGGCCCGACATGATCCGGGACGATCGCAAGCAACTGGTTGGGCTGCTGTCCGACGTCGTCCTGGAGGAGGGCGCGCAACTGACCGACGACGGCACCGTTTCGCTGGGTCACGTGACGTCGGCGTATCGCAGCGCGGTGCTGAACCGGCCGATCGCGCTGGCTCTGCTGTCGAGCGGCCGGTCCCGGATCGGAACGAAATCGCGGGTGCCGCTTTTGCGCGGCGTTGTCGACGTGACCGTCACCGAGCCGATATTTTACGATCCGGCCGGGAAACGAATGAGCCGGGCCATTGGGTCGGCGGTACGAACCGACGACGCGTCGGACGCCGGCGCCCAGTCGACAATGCCTGTCGTGGCGGCGACGCGGACCGACACGACGTCGGACGCGGAAACGCCAACGCCTCCGCCTGGTACGCTGATACCGACCGACAATGGGTCGGTCTCAGGCTCCTCAATGATGCCAGCGATCGCGACGGCGGCCGGAACCGACGATCCGCCGGTCACCAGTGAGCAAACAAATCAGGCTGGTCACGCAATCCCGGCGCGGCCGGCAACGGTGTCGGCCTTGGTCGCGGCACCGTATTCACCGCCGCCAACAGTGCCGTGCGCGGAAGCGAACCTGGCGCTCGCACCCGCCATCGGCAAATTCAGCATCAGGGCGCGACAACCGCTCGCGCCCGTGCTGACCGCGGCAACCACCGATGGACACACGACTCTGTGGCTCGGTCCGGACGAATATCTCGACCTGGCCGACGCACCGCCACGCATCGCCGCCAACTCGATCGTGGATGTGTCGCATCGCACCGTCGGCCTCCGCGTCACCGGCCCGCGCGCCGCGTGGTGCCTGAACGCGTTCTGCGCCCTCGATCTCGACGTCATGCCGCCGAACGGTTGCACCCGCACGCTGTTCGGCAAAGCCGAGATCATCCTCTGGCGGATGGATGACGCCATATTCCACATCGAAACGGCCCGCTCGTACGCCCCCTACGTCTGGGCTCTTCTGGAGGAAGCCCGCCGGGAATTCCTCCCGTCACCGGCCACGTGCTAAACGTCATCCGTTCAATGAACTCAACGGAGGAAAATGTGGATTTCACCGGCAAGGTTGCCCTGATCACCGGCGCGGGCAACGGCATCGGCCGCGCCTCGGCGATCGGGTTCGCCAGCCGCGGCGCCAAGGTCGTCGTGGTCGATCGCGACAAGGACGCCGGCGAAGCGACCGCGGGCATCCTCCGCCAGCAAGGCGGCGACGCGCGCTTCGTCGCGGCCGATGTCACGCGTTCCGCCGAAGTCCAGGACTACGTCAAAGCCGCGCTCGACGCGTACGGCGCCATCGACTGTTTCTACAACAACGCGGGGATCGAGGGCTCGGTCGCGCCGACCGCGGAATACGACGAGGACATGTTCGATCGCGTCATGGCGGTGAACGTCAAGGGTGTGTTCCTCGGCCTGCGGCATGTGCTGCCGGTGATGCTGAAACAAGGCCGCGGCGCGGTGGTGAACACCGCCTCGGTCGCCGGTCTCGTGGCGTCGCCTGGGATGCCGGCTTACGTGGCCTCGAAGCACGCGGTGATCGGCCTGACCAAGACCGCCGCCGGAGAGGTCGCGCGATCCGGTGTGCGGGTGAACGCGGTTTGCCCTGGGCCGATCGATACGCGCATGATCCATTCGCTCGAGTCGATGTTGAACCCCGGCGATCCCGGCAGCGTGGGAACGCGGTATCAGCAAAACATTCCGATCGGGCGGTACGGTACCGCCGATGAGGTGGCGAACCTCGTGCTGTTCCTGTGTTCCGATCTGGCGTCGAACATCACGGGTGCGCAATATGTCGTCGATGGCGGGCGGACCGCGACCGGTGGCGCGGTCACCAGCAATCTGGTTCGCTAACGGACGTTGCGCGGCGTTCTCAATACGGCTGGCCAGCTCTGGGCTTCGCTCGACAATCTGATCAACGACCGCCCGATCAAGGTGGCGATCACGGGATTGTCGCGTTCGGGCAAGACGGTGTTTCTGACCTCGCTCATCGCCAATCTGCTGGCGATGGGCACGGGACGGCCGACGATGCCGGCGTTGCGGGCGCATATCGACAAAGGCGGCAAGGAACGGCTGCGTAACATCCGCCTGGTGCCCGCGCGCGCCGGGACGACGCCGCGGTTCGACTATCCCGGCAAGCTCGCCGACCTCGCCGCCGCGCAGCCGAAGTGGCCGGAGCGGACCGAGGACCTCGCGGAAATCGAACTGGAGCTGGAAATCCGCGCGGGCGACGGGTTGCTCGGGCAGATGCGTGGGCTGTCCGGCACGCCGCGATTGCGCCTGGAGTTGTTGGACTATCCGGGCGAGTGGCTGCTCGACCTGCCGCTGTTGAATCTGACGTACCGGCGTTGGTCGGCCGATACGCTCGACCGCCTGCGGGAGACGCCACGCGCCGAGGCGGCGGCGGAATTCCTCGCCTTCGTTTCGCACATCGATCCGACACGGAGCGCCGACGACGCGCTGATCCATCGCGGCCACCGGCTGTATAAAGCGGCACTGGAACGCTGCCGCTCCGAGCATGGACTGCGCTACTTGCAGCCGGGCCGCTTCCTGACCATGGGTGCCCGCAACGACGCGCCGTTCATGTGGTTTTTTCCGGCGGACAATCTGCCGGCCGATCCGCCGCGCAACTCCATCGCCGAACTGTTGCGGGAACGGTTCGATGCCTACAAGACCGAGATCCGGGCGAACTTCTTCGACACGCACTGGCAGAAATTCGATCGTCAGATCGTGCTGGTCGATACGCTCGGCGCGCTGCACGCCGGCCGCACGGCGTTCGAGGACACCGAGCATGCGATCGCCGACATCGCCGCCAGTCTGACCGCGGGTGACTCGATGTTGCCGCGCTGGCTTGGCGGTTCCGCGACCGAGCGGGTCGCGTATGTGGCGACCAAGGCGGATCACGTGCCGGAACTGCATCGCGATAATCTGCGCGCGTTGATGCGGGAGATGGTGCGGCCGGCGCTGGCGGTTGGGGGCGATGTGGCGGTCTCGTACCACGCGGCCGCCTCGGTCGTTTCGACAACGGACGGGTGGGCGGATCAGCCGGATGGCCACCGGGAGCCGGTGGTCTGGGGCCGCAAACTGGGCGAGACGCAGGCGCGGCCCTATCGCGTCGGCAACGTGCCGATTTCGCGGCCGCCGGACAGCTTCTGGTCGGGCCGCTATTTCGAGCTGCCCTCTTTCACGCCGCCGCCGATCGACCCAAATGCGGCGAACGGTATCCCGCATCTCGGTCTCGACCAGATCCTGGTTGACCTGATCGGAGACAGGTTATGAACGCGTTTCAGCCAGGGTTCGTGGACGATCCGCGCGCGGAGCCAACTCCGCCGCCGGTTCGGACCGAGACGATCGAGCGGCCGCTGAACCCGGGTTTCATCGAGACCACCAGCGCGCCGCCGGAAGCGCTTCCCGTGGCCGTCCCCATCCCGCTGCCGACGCCCGGCCTCGGCGCACTGGGGCTGGTTGGGGCGGGGCTTGGCATTCTGGTCGTGGGCGGATCGCTGCTGTCGTTGATCGGCTTCGTGGTGGATCAGATGGCCCGGTCGCCGGTATTGGGCTGGGCCAGTCTCGCGACCGTCGCGGCGGGCGTCTTCGCGGTGCTGCTGGGCGTTGGGCGGGAGGTCCGTTCCTACCGCCGGCTGACGCGGGTCGATGCGCTGCGGAGCAAACTCCGCCCGCCGGCGGTGCCGGTGGAACTCGCGCGGGCCGAGTGCGCGGCGTGGCTGGAAACAGTGGCGCACCGGCTGGCCGAGCCCGAGCAGGTGCGGCTCGCGATGAATGGCTGCGCTTCAACCGACGAGGTGCGTGCCATGTTGGCGCATCGCGCGGTCGAGCCGTTGCGTGAACAGGCGATGGCGATCGGCACCCGCGCGGCCTCGCAGGGGGCGGCGATGGTGGCGATCATTCCGTCGCCGGCGTTGGAGGGACTCGCCGCCGGCCTGCGGTCGCTGAAGCTGATCCGGGAGATCGCGACGCTGTACGGGCTGCGGCCCGGATTGAGCGTGACTTTGGGCCTGATGCGGCGGGCGGCGGTGACGGCGGCGAGTGTGTACGGGGTGAACGAGATCGCCGGCGCGGCGGCGGCGCATTTCCTGGCGGACGCGCCGGTGTTTCGCTCGATCGCGTCGGCGGCTCCCGGCGCCGGGATCACGGCGCGGCGGATTTATTTGCTGGCGCGGACGGTAGCGGAGGCGTGCTCGCCGCTGTAGGGCGTGCCGAGGGAGAGCGTTGTACGGGCGTCGCCGTCAGGAGCGCTCCGCCATCCCTTTTCGGTAACTATTCAAGAATGAATTCGCCCGCTCCCTCTCGGGGACCGTGCCGATGGCAACCGCGTAAAGAAAGACTCTAACACGGAGTTTCACGGAGTAAGGACTCCCAACTCGGCCCAGGATTGCTCGAGTTCCGCGTACCAGCGATGCTTGTGTTATGAATTGTCCAGGGCAGGGATCCCATTCGCCCAGCAGCTACGAATACCGATCCATTACGACGAGATCGAGATCGAAACCGGCTACCTCGCCGACATCATCCTGCGCGGCGAGATCATTCTGGAACTCAAGGCGGTCGAGCAATTCACTCCACTGCATGAAGCGCAACTGCTGACATATCTTCGATTGAGTTCATGCCGGATCGGGCTGCTGATCAACTTCAATACCGGATCCCTGAAGGACGGTATCCGCCGCCGCGTTGTTTGATCTCCCAACTCGTTCGCGATCCGAGCCTGCTATAAGGTCGCGCCGGGAGATACAAATCGACCATGATCCAGAAAACCGTCCGCACGCCCGTGTTGGAAATCGCCTACACCGAATCCGGTCCCCAGGACGGGCCTCCGGTCATCCTGCTGCACGGCTTCCCCGACGACATCCACGCCTACGACGGTGCCGCGCCGCTGCTCGCCGCGCAAGGCTGGCGCGTCCTGGTGCCGTATCTGCGCGGCTATGGCCCGACCCGCTTCCTGTCCGCCGCCACGCCCCGCTCCGGCGAGCAGGCCGCCCTCGGCCTCGATCTGCTGGACTTCATGGACGCGTTGGAAATCCCCCGCGCGGTGCTCGGCGGCTACGACTGGGGCGGCCGTGCCGCCTGCGTGGTCGCGGCGCTGCGGCCGGAGCGGGCCCGTGCCCTGATGTCGATCAACGGCTACAACATCCAGAACATCGCCGAGGCGTTGCGGCCCGCGCCCGCCGCGCAGGAGTTGCGGCACTGGTACCAGTGGTATTTCAACACCGAGCGTGGCCGCGCCGGCCTGACCGCCAACCGGCACGAGATCTGCAAGCTGCTGTGGCGCATGTGGTCGCCCAACTGGCGGTTCACCGATGCCGCCTACGACATCACCGCCGCGAGCTTCGACAATCCCGACTTCGTCGAGGTGGTGATCCATTCCTACCGGCACCGCCACCAGAACGCGCCCGGCGACCCCGCGTTGGCGCCGATCGAGGCTTTGCTCGCGGCGCAACCGGCGATTACCGTCCCCACGATCGTGCTGCACGGCGAGGCGGACGGGGTCGGCCCCGCGGCGGGCTCGGTGGGCCACGCGAAGCACTTCACCCACGGTTATGAGCGCCGGGTGATCCCGGTCGCGGGCCATTTCCTGCCCAACGAGGCGCCCGAGGCCATTGTCCAGGCCATTCAGGACCTCGGCTCGCGCAGCTGAGGCTTGCGCGCCACGCCATCGTGCCGCCATTCTGCGCGGTGCAACGACCCGGCGAACGCCGCGATACAGGAGAGGCCTCTGATGACCAAAACGCCCGGCACCGCATCTGGTGCCTCGCTGACCCGCCGTGCCCTGGCTGGTGCCGCCGCGCTGCCGCTGCTTACCCTGGCGAGCATCGCGCTGACCGGGTCCGCGCTCGCGCAGTCCACCAACGAGAGCACGTTCGACCGCGTCCGTCGCACCAAGGTGCTGCGGATCGCCGCGCTGCCGGGGGAGTTGCCGTATTTCGCCAAAGACATCACGACCGGCGAATGGAGTGGATCCTGCATCGAGATGGCCAAGGACATCGCCAAGGTGTTCGACGCCAAACTGGAATATATTGAATCCACCTACGGCAACTCGGTGCTGGACCTGCAGTCGAACAAGGTCGATCTGGCGTTCGCGCTGAACCCGACCCCGGCGCGCGCGCTGTCGATCGGATTCACCGAGCCGATGATCATCCATCCGTTTGGCTGTGTCGCCCGCAAAGGTCTGGCGCCGAAAACCTGGGCCGATATCAACAAGCCGGACATCAAGATCGTTTACGATATCGGATCGTTGCACGAGACGGCCGCGAAACGGTACTGCCCGAAAGCGCAGCTCACCGGTTTCAAGACCCGGGACGAGTGCTTGCTGAACATGCAATCGGGCCGCGCCGACGTGCATATCCTGGCCGCCATTCTGGGCCTTTCCGAAGTCGGCAAGAACCCGACGATCGGGTCGTACTACCTGCTGAGCGAGCCGCTGGTCGCGTTGCCAAGCTGCCTCGGCATCCAGCGCGAGCCGGACACGCGGTTCAAGGAAGTCATCAACGCCTGGATCGAGATGGCGCGCGGCAGCGGTCAGATCCGTGAGTGGATGCTGGAAGGGCTCGCCAAGGCTGGCGTGAACCCGGATCAGGTGCCGTCCTCGCTGACGTTCTGATCGGGTCACGAGTCCCATGCATTATCAGTGGGACTTTCAGTTTCTGCTGCGCTACGCGCCGTTGTTCTGGAAGGGCGTGCTGGTCACGCTGGCCTATACGGCCGGCACGATCCTGCTTGGGCTGCTGCTGGGATTGCTGGTCGGGTTGGGCCGCATGGCGCGGACCAGTTGGTCGGACCTCAAGGCGATCCCGGTGCGCTACTGGCTGGTCTCACGGAAGTTCTGGCTGTTCCCATTGCAATGGTTGCTGATCGCGTTCGTCGAGGCGTTTCGCTGCACACCCCTGCTGGTCCAGATCGTCTGGGTGTACTACGCGCTGCCGGTCGTTCTGAATGTGCAAATTCCGGCGACCGTCGCCGCGGTCATGACGCTGTCGTGCTATACGGCGGCGTTCTACGCGGAGATTTTCCGCGGCGGCATCATGTCCATCGAGCGTGGCCAATGGGATGCCGCGCGCGCGCTCGGGTTGCGGCCGTGGTCGATGATGCGTCAGGTCATTCTGCCGCAGGCGATCCGCCGGATGATCCCGCCGTTCGTCAATCAATCGATCACGCAGTTGAAGAATACCTCGCTGGTATCGACGATCGCGGTGCCGGATCTGCTCTACAACGGCACGATGATCACCGCCGACACCTATCGGCCGCTGGAGGTCTACACCGTCGTGGCGATCATCTATTTCGTGCTGCTGTTTCCAAGCACGATGCTGGCGCAGTGGTACGAGAGACGACTGCGGAACGATCGTTAGGCCCTGTCCGATCGCAATTCGGCCTTCGCCGGCAAACGCTCGCGCTGCGGCCGCGGGACGACCGGTCGCGACCGCGCGAGACCCGCGGCATGTCACCCGAGAACGGAGCGGAGCGCCATCCGATGATCGCCGGGCCGGAGCGAGGGCGTGGTCGAAACACCCCCGCCTTCGACCGGCGGTTCCGATCAGAAAGTGTCGTCGGACCCGCCGCCGCCGCTGTCGCCTCCGCCGGTGTCCCAACTGCCGCTGTCGCCGCCACCTCCGGTGTCCCAGCTCCCGCTGTCGCCGCCACCGCTGTCGCCGCCGCTGTTGTCGGTCCAGGATGCGTCCTGCGCCGGTGGCTGATCCCAGGACCCATTATCGACGTAATCCTGGTTGGATGGCACCGGAGCGGTATTGTCCCACGCGCCCTGGTCGGTCACGCCCGGCGCCGGAGCGCCCCACGGGCTGCCCGCCATGCCACCGCCGCCGTATGGGTCGCCCCATCCGCCGCCCATATGGTGGCCGCCGGTGAACATGTTGGTCAGCATGTTGCCGACCACCATGCCGCCCGCCACGCCCGCCGCCGTCGTCAGCGCCGAGCCAAGAAATCCGGAGCCGCCACGCTGGAACATGCCCGGCTGGTAGCCTGGCGCATATTGCGGGGGCGGCGCGGCGTAGCCCTGAGGCGGCGGATACCCTTGTGGGGGCGCGTACCCCTGCGGCGGCGGTGCGTAGCCCTGCTGCGGCCCACCCTGCTGCCCGCCCCACGGTCCCGGATTGGGCGGAGGCGCCGACTGCGGTCGCCCGCCGCCGAACAAGCTACTGAAGAAACCGCCGCCTTGCTGTTGACCTTGCTGCGGAGGCGGGGCCTGTTGCGCGGCCTGCTTCAGCCGGTTCAACTCCGCCTCCATCTGCGCGAGCCGGTTCTGCGCCTGGATCAGGCCCTGCTCCTGCACGAACGCGAGTTGGGTCATGCGATAAGGCGCCTCTGGATAGCGCTGGAACAACTGCGCGATCAGCGCGTCGGCGTCACGATCGACCGGCGGCAAAGGCGGCGCCTGCGTCGCCGGCACGGAACCCGATTGGGCGAACGCCGGTTGGGCGGGAGCGCCTCCAACCCGGGCGATGAACTGGGAGATGATGTCGCGTTCTTCGTTGGTCATGTAAGTCCCCAATGGGTGACTGGTCGAAGCCTGATACCAGTTTTTCCGTCACGCGGGATCCGATTCGGTCGGGCCACGCATTGGGGCCGCCGCCTCGTCGGGCGCCCCGCCGATCTCTGTCGTGCCGGTAAGCTGGTATTCCGTCCCGGATCCCCTGCTCCGCGATGTGGCATCGTGGCGTCTCCGGTTCAATGGGGCGCTGGCGAACGCCCAGGATCGACACCGGCGGACAGGAAGCTTCCGACCCGGCATCGCATTGACCCGTCTTCGCCTCAGTGGCTGAACAGGCGGAGTCGCGATCCTCGATCACCGGGCAGCGATCCATGACCACGGTGATCCCGGCGGCGCGGGCGCGCTCGGCCGCCTCCTGATCCACGACACCGAGTTGCATCCAGATACCGCGGGCGCCGAGACGAATCGCGTCGTCGACCAGAGCGCCGACGTGGCTGGAATTGCGAAACACGTCCACCATGTCCAGCGGCGCGGCATGCTCGAGATCCGCGACGACGGTGCGTCCATGCAAGGTCTGACCGGCCAGCACCGGATTGACCGGGGTGACGTCGAACCCATGATCGAGCAGGAACCGCATGACGCCATGCGAGGCACGCCAGGGCTTCATCGAGGCACCGACCAACGCAATCCGCCGCGGTGTCGTCAGCAACCGCCGGATCGTGTCGTCGCTCTGGCCATCCACGCTCATCGGACAACGCTCATCGGACAACGCTCATCGGGCCACCTACCGCCGCCAGTCCAACCGGGGCTCGGCGCGCACCGGGCGCGCGGCCGGCTCGGCCCGTCGCACCGGCCGGGCGGTCGGCGACGGCGGTGGCCGATCTTCCAGCACCGCCTCGCGCGGCGGCTCGCTTTGGCTATCGATGTGCCGCTCCGGCGCTCGTTCGACCGGAGGCCGGTCGGGCCCCGGGGCGTTGTAAAGTTCGTGCCGGGCGGGCGGAATCGGCGGCCGGCTCATGACCCGGTCGGCGCGCGGCTCCTGCAGTCTGGGCGGATAGACATCGTCGTAATCCGGGCCCGGTCCGCCACCGGCGGGAAGCCGCAACGCCACGTGACGGATTTCATTCTGGATTTCATCCAACCGCGCCTCGATCATCTCCAGGCGGCTCTTCACCCCGAACACGCTGAACGGCATGAACAGGAACGACAGCGCCCACAACAGAGCCGGCACGAGCAGGGCCAGCGGAACCCACCAGGGCAGCCAGTCCGGAAGATTGATCATTTGCAGCATCCGTCACTCCTGGCATGAACCCCGGCGTTACTCCACCCCAACCATCGCCCCCATCGTCTCCCCGATCGAACGGTGCAGCACCAGATCGGCGGCGCGGTCCAGCGGTGTCGGCTCCCGGTTGATGATCACCAGGGACGCGCCGTTGCGTTTCGCCAACTCCGGAAAACCGGCGGCGGGATACACGACCAGCGAGGAGCCGAGCACGATGAACAGGTCGGCGAGCAACGTCTCCTGCTCGGCGCGGCGCATTTCGTTGACCGGCATCGACTGGCCGAAGGAGATGGTCGCGGTCTTGACCCAGCCGCCACAGGCGCAATGCGGCACGATATTGTCGCGCTCGAAATCCACGCGCAGATCGGCGATCTCGTACCGTTGCGCGCAGTCGAGGCAATGCGCGTAGGTGGTGTTGCCGTGCAGTTCGATCACCTTGGCGTCCGGGATGCCGGAGTCCTGGTGCAGCCCGTCGATGTTCTGGGTGATGACCGAGGTCGCCTTGCCGCCGCGCACCAGTTCAGCGCAGGCGCGGTGGCCGCGGTTGGGGGCGGCCTGACGGAACAGATCCTCCATCGCGAAACGGCGCTTCCAGGTTTCCCGTCGCGCCTCGTCCGAGCGCATGAAGTCGCGGAAATCGATGGGCGCCATTTTGGTCCAGATGCCGCCTGGGCTGCGGAAGTCCGGGATGCCGGATTCGGTGCTGATGCCAGCGCCGGTGAAGATCACGACGCGGTCGGCGGTGTCGATCAGGCGCGAGAGTTCTTCCAGGTCGTCGTTGCTTTCCTGTGGGGTTCCCCTTGGCATGACGGTGTTCCTTCGTGGGGATGGGTTGAGGTGGGACGGCGGCGGAGCGGTCGGACGGCGGGGCGATGATAGTGAGTGGGGTCGGCCTGAGCCAAGGGAATCCAGCGCGGCGCACCACTCCGCCCATCAGAGCTGTGCTGAATCGTCGGGCTTGTAGTTGGCCTGGCAGCCGAGAGGTCAACGCGGCGGCCTGGCCGTTGAGCATATGGTTCGCAGGCGCATCGAACCCGGTCACGCGACCGGCACGTACACCCGCCCATCGAACAAGCGCCGCGCGGTCCGGTAAAACGCCCCGCTGTGCGCCGTCCATACCCCGTCCCGGTCCTGGCTGACCTCGGCATCGACCGTCAAAATCCCCGACGGCATCCCAATCCGCACCGACGCCCCCGCGTTCGGACCGAGCACCTGGTTGACCAGCGTCCCACTGATCCGCGCCGCGACACCGGTGCACAATGACGCGGTCAACGGCAATGCCCGATGCGGCTGGCCGTTCGACAGGAACCGCGCCGTCAGATCGACCTGGTCGGCAACGATCGGCTCGCCCGACAGCGTCGGCGCGTCCATCGGCGGCGCCACGAACCCGATGATCGGCACGCCGGCGATCGAGCGCGCCTCGTCATCGTCGCGCGCGATTCCCATCCCGACCGAGGCGGTGCGGCGGATGCGCTGCAACTTGTCCAGCAACGCCGCATCCTGATCCAACGCTTCCGGCAACTCCCGCCCGGTCAGCCCCAGGTCGCGCGCCAGCACGAACACGCAGGCGTTGGCCGCGTCGATCATCGACGCCGCGATGATGCCAAGGCCCGGCACCATCAGCGCGTCGACCGGATTGCCGGTCGGCAGCAGTTTCCCGGTCGTGGCGCCACCGGGCGACAGGAAGTCGAGCCGTACCGGCGCGCCGGTTCCCGCCACGCCGGGGATCGCCATCGCACCATCCGTCGCCGCGCGCCCCTCGGCCAGAGGAAACGTCGAGCGAATGATCTTCCGTGTGTTGGTATTGAAAATCCGCACCACCGCCTGGTCGCCGTTGGGGCGGAGCAATCCTTCATCCACCGCGAACGGCCCGACGGCGGAACTCATGTTGCCGCAATTGCTCCGATAGTCCACCGCCGCTTCCCGGATCTGCACCTGGGCAAACGTATAGTCGATGTCCGCATCGTCTCGTTCCGACGGCGCCAGCACGCAGACTTTCGACAGCGAGGAAATGCCGCCGCCCATCCCGTTCAACTGCCGCCCGTTCGGGTCCGGACTGCCCATCGCGGCGAGGAAGATCGGGTCCCATTCCGCGCGCGGCGGCAAATCCTTGGCGTGGAACATGATGGCGCGGCTGGTGCCGCCTCGCATGAACACGGCGGGCAACGCGAGCAACGGCATCGGACGTCTCCTGTGTCAGAACCCGAACGCGACCCGTTTCGAATTCGCGCTCCGCAAGGTTGCGATAGCGGGCCAGCGCGAGCAAAGGAAAATACAAGCCGATAACCATGATAACGCAGGTAGAACACGCGGGGAAATCCGACCGCGTTGTACGGCTGTTCCGTCCACTCGCCGTCCGCGCGCCGGGTGCGCGATCAGATACGCGATGCCGCGCGCGACCGCGGGATGCTCGTTCTGGCCCGCCGCCATCAGCCCAAGCACCGCCCATGCGGTTTGACTGGGCAGTGGATTCTTTGTAGCGGCCGGGCGGGCGCATCTCGATAGGTTTCCTCATCCTCGCCCCAGCCGCCGTCCTCGCGCTGCACCGAAACCAGCCAGTCCGCGGCGCGAGTTATCGCCGGATCGTCGTGACTGAGACCGACCGCGTTCAGCGCGCACAGCACCGACCACGTGCCGTAGATGTAGTTGGTGCCCCAGCGGCCGAACCAACTGCCGTCCGCCTCCTGCTCCCGCCGCAGAAACGCCAGAGCGCGCGCCATCACCGGATCGTCCGCCGTCATGCCGATCTGCGCCAGAAACGAAACGCAGCGCGCGGTCACGTCGCTGGTCGGCGGATCGAGCAATGCGCCATGATCCGCGAACGGAATGTGATTGAGGTGCAGATGAGTGTTCTCCGGCTCGAACGCACCCCAGCCGCCATCGAAGCGGCCGCCGCCTTTCGACTGCATGCCGATGATCCACTCGCGCGCCCGGTCGATCGATTCCTGCGTACGCCGGATCGCCGTTGCGTGCCAGCAACATTCCCACGACCGCGGTATCATCCACATCCGGATAATGCGGGTTTTCATATTGAAACGCCCATCCTCCTGGGCGTAGATCCCGGACGCCGTACCGTCCAGTCACCGTTAACTTCGGTAATCTGTTTCTCCAGCAGCCAGCGGCAGGATTCATCGACAGGGATCCCCGCCTCCAACATCGCGTGACCCGCGAGACCCGTGTCCCACACGGGTGACAAACAGGGCTGGCAATACGCGCGGTCCTCAAATTCAACCAGCAGCTTGCGCACCGCCCGCCAGGCGATGGCGGCGCTCGGATGCTCCGGCGCGAATCCAAGCGTATCGAACATCATCACGCTGTTGGCGATGGCGGGATAAATGCCGCCCAGACCGTCGTCGCCGTTCAGCCGCTCGGTGACGAAGTCAACGGCCTTCCGGACCGATCGCGCCTGTCCGCCGCGCGGAAACCACGGCTGCGCGACACGCAAAACACTGTCGAGCCCCTTAAAGAACCGCCCCCACGCCGAGCGGTATGGCCCGCGGATCCAATCGCGGATCTGCTCCGGCGGAGTGCAGAACAGCTCCTGAATCGCGATCCCCCGCGGATTGCGCGCCAGCGGTCGTTTCGCCATCAGCACCAGCAACGGCACGATGACGGTGCGCGACCAATACGAGACCTTCGACAGATGAAACGGAAACCATTGTGGCAGCAGCATGATCTCTAATGGCATGACCGGCACCGCGCGCCACGGCACCTGCCCGAACAATGCCAATTGAGCGCGCGTGAAAACATTCGTCCGCTCGGCGCCGCCGGCCGCCAGAATGGCCTCGCGCGCACGCCGCATGTGTGGCGCGTCCGGATCGTCGCCGATCGCCTTCAGCGCGAAGTAGGCTTTGACACTGGCGGAAATTTCGAACGCGCCATCGTGAAACAGCGGCCAGCCGCCATGCTCGCCCTGGATGGCGCGCAGATAGACGCCGATCTTCGCCTCCAGCGGCGGATCGATCCGATTCAGAAAGTGCTCCAGCAGAACATATTCGGCCGGGATCGTCGCATCGGCCTCGAGTTCGAACACCCAGTGTCCGTCATCGTGCTTACGCTTCGTCAGCGCCTCCGCCGCGGCCGAGATCGCGTCGTCCAACCCGCTCGGCGATGGATCGCCGGCCGGTTCGTGCCGATGCGCGTCCAGGTCCGCGCTCACGGCGTCCTCGTGGCACGGCCGGGCGGCGCGGGAGGCACGACCGCCCATGCGCCGCGGCGATCAATCGGCATCGGCGGCCAATCGCCTCTCGCGCCGCGTCGGGGTCGGGACTTTTGGCGGATTGAGCAGCAGCTTCACCGCTGTCACCCCCGAACGAACAGCGCCCTCGATCGTCCCAGGCAGCCGCGTGTCCGTCCAATCCCCGGCCAGCACCAGGTTCGCGAGGTCCGTCCCCGCTCCGGGCCGGCGCTCCTCCTGGGCGACATTGGCGACGATGGTCGCGCGCCGCTCCTTGATGACGCGAAACGGCGGGATCTCCGCCGCCGCCCCCTCGAGACCGAAAGCCTTCACGACGTTACGCCAGACCAGGAAGGCGAGGTCGTCCGCCTGCCGGTCGATCAGCTTGTTCGCCGCGCTGACGGTGACCGAGATGCGGTCGGAACGGACGAAAATCCACTCGGCCGTGCCGTTCACCAGGCCGACGAACCCGGCCTCGGCGATATCCGGTGCGGCTTTCAGCACGGTCTTGTAATGTAAGTTCAGGATCAACTCGAATGCGTTCGGCACCGTGATGTCCGGCAGCAATTCCCCGGCGATCCAGGGCGGCACCGCCAGCACGACCTGATCGTCCGGGTCGAGCGTCACCGGTCCATCCGTCAGTTCTCAGCGCGGCCACACGGCCCTGTTTCGCATCGAGCCCGACGAGCCGCCGATTGAACTGGATGTCGGCGCCCCGCTTGCGCAGCGTGTCGATCGCCGGATCGACCAGCGCTTCCGACAAACCCTCTTTCGGCACCCGCGGCAGACAGGCGGCGCCGCCCTTCAACAGCGTCTCCCGCAGCACCGCGCCGAACAGGCAGGCCAGCGCCTCATGCGGCCGCGTGTTCAGCGCCGCCACCGACAATGGTTCCAGCAGCAACCAATACAGCGAACTGTGCCGCATGGTTTCGGACATCACGGTGTCGTCCCACTCGCGGCCGAGCTTGCGGATCTGCAAGTGCTCGCTCGCGGTGGTCTTGGGGACGCGCCGTTCGGCGAAGAAGATCCACCACGGAAACCGGCCGCGATTGGGACGCAGCGTCCACTCCCGCCCGGTCTTCAGATCCACGAACGGAAACACCGGATTGCGCGGGCCGGTAAACCGATCGCGCGCGCCGATCGCGTCGATATAGGCGAACGCCGCCTTGTTCCCGGTCAGCAGGAGATGATTGCCGTTGTCCAGCCGGATCCCGAGTTCGGGATCGAAGTATGATCGGCACCGGCCGCCGCCCGCCGCGGTCGCCTCATACAGGGTCACCGCGCGCCCGGCGTCGGTCGCCGTAATGGCCGCCGACAGGCCGGCCAGACCCGCGCCAATGACATGGATTCTGTTCATGCAACTCGCTGTTTGCCTGAAGACAGGCCGGCTTCGCAATGCACGGTGCGCCTCGCCCCGCGCCGTTTGGACGGCGGTCAGGCCACGAGGACGCGCAGCGCCGTGACGCCTTCGGCCAAAATCCGGGACAGATCGGGTAATGCCAGCGCCACGCAACCTTCGGTCGGCGCGTAATCCGGCCGCGCGCGGTGCAGAAAGATCGCCGACCCGCGCCGCCGCTCGATCGGCTGATCGTTCCAACCCAGCACGGCGATCACATCGTAGACTTCATCCCGGCGCCACAATTCCTCGTGGCGCGCATCATGCGGCAGATGCACGAAGCGGTTGTAATCGCGATGCGCCGGATCGTCGCACCAGCCGTCCGTTGGCGCGATCGGCTCGACCGGGAGGATGCACCGCGGTGGCGGCACGCGGTCGGCCCGGTACAGAATGCGCCGCAACGGCAGCAGACCGGCGGGGGTCGCGCCATCGCCTTCCTCCTTCTCGACGCGCACGCCCGCTTTCCCGAGCGCGCACCGCATCGTCTGGCCGCGCCAGATCAACCGGCCGTCGGGATGAACAAGTGCTTCCATGCATCAATCCAGGATGTGCGGATCAGTCCAGCATATGGCCGAAGCGGACGGCCTTCGTCGCCAGGTAGGCGTCATTCACCTCGTTCGGGGCGAACGCATGGGCTTCGCGGCCGATGACCTCGATCCCGCAGGCGGTCAGCCCGGCGATCTTGTCCGGGTTGTTGGTCAGCAGCCGGACCCTGGTGACGCCAAGCGCCAGCAGCATGTTGGCGCCCACCAGGAAATTCCGTTCGTCGGCGCCCCAGCCCAACACCCGGTTGGCGTCCATCGTGTCCAGGCCACGATCCTGCAGGGTGTAGGCGCGCAGCTTGTTGACGAGGCCGATGCCGCGGCCCTCCTGCGCGAGGTACAACACGATGCCATGGCCGTGTTCGGCGATGCGGTGGATGGCGCCGCGCAACTGCTCGCCGCAGTCGCACCGCATGGAGCCCAGAAGATCGCCGGTGAAACATTCGGAGTGGATGCGCACCAGCGGCGCTTCCGCCGTCTCGGGCTGGCCGATGACGATGGCCAGATGTTCGATCGCGGAGCCCTCGGCCCGAAATGCCACCACCCGAGAATTTGGCGCGTCCGCCAGCGGCACCGGCGCGGAGGCGACGATGCGCAGGCCCGCCCCCTCCATCGCCGGATAATCGACGATGGCGTCCGGGGAGACGCCGATCAGCGCCCGTTCCGCGAGGTCCAGGCCCGGCGCCGGGGGGACGGCGAGAACCGCCGGCAGCAGCCGGCCCAATTTGGCGAGGGCGATGGCGGCGGCGGCACCGGCGGGCGGCGTGACGGCGGTCATGCCAGCGGTGACCGGCTGTCGCGCCGTCGGATCAGCGAGCCCGCGCAGTGCGTCCGGATGGGCGAGCGCCTCCGGCAGGATCGCGGCGACCACCGCGGCATCGCCATCGGCGGCGCGGCGCAAGACCGCGGCCCCGCGCACGGGCGCGAACAGGATGACGGGCTTTGCGGCGCCGAGCGAGGTGAACTCCCCAAGGCTTTCCACGCCGGCGGTTTCGGCCGCGAGCAGCAGCAGCGGACTATCGCCCTCGAGCAGGACCGGCACGCCCCGGCGCAGGTCGGACGCGGCCCGATGCACGCGCCGCAGCGTTCGGATCAGGGCTTCGGCCTCGGTGAGGGGGGGAGCGGACGCGGTCATGGCCCTCTGATAGTGGGGACTGAACCATTTTGGAACAATGCCGTCCGAATTTCGTCACGTTTGCCCTATAGTTCCCGGTGACGTGTGGCGGGACCGGACTCCGGTTCGTTCATCCGAAAGGGGTAGACCCACGATGTCGTGTCCGCGGACGATTCTGATCGTCGATGGCGATGCCGCCATGCGCGAGACGTTGCGTGAGCAGTTGACCCGCGACGACTTCGCGGTGGTCGAGGCAGCCTGCGCGCGAGAGGCGGAAGCCTGCCTGGCGCGCCAGGACGCCCGGTTCGCGGCGGTGATCATGGACGCGACGCTCCCGGACGGCGACGGGCACGCGGTCTGCGCCCGGCTGCGCGGCAACGGCCTGACGATGCCGGTCATTCTGATGAACGGGTCCAACCGCACCTGCGCGGCGGACGACACGATCTCCATCGCGAAGCCATTCCGCCTCAGCGAGTTGATGGTGCATCTGCGCGCGCGGCTAGGCGCCCAGGAAAGGAGTGGGACGGGCGATGGTGGCGGTCCGATCCGGATCGGACCGTATGAGTTCAGCCCGGAGGACAAGGCGTTGCGCAACGGCGATGCCAATTTGCGCATTCGTCTGACCGAGAAGGAGTCGGCGATCCTGGCATTCCTGCACCGCATGGGCGAACGCGCGGTGCCGCGGCAGGAGTTGCTGACCGAGGTGTGGGGCTACAATCCGGCGGTCACGACGCACACGCTGGAGACGCACATCTACCGGTTGCGGCGCAAGATCGAGGCGGACCCGGCGAAGGCGTGTTTGCTGATCACCGAGGCGGGGGGTTACCGGCTGGCGGCCGGATGAGGGACTGGCGGGTGGTCACGAACCGCCCCCCTGCACCGCGCTTTCCATCACCACCTCCGTCGCGGGGACGTGACGCATCCCGAACGCCTCGGCGACCGCGGGGTGAATGACCTGGCGGTCATGGATGTTCAGGCCCTGGCACAAATACGGATCCTCCCGCATCGCGCGCCGCCAGCCCTTCTCGGCCAGCGCCATCACGAACGGCAAGGTCGCGTTGGTCAGCGCGTAGGTCGAGGTGCGCGGCACCGCGCCGGGCATGTTGGTGACGCAATAGTGCACCACGCCTTCCTCGACGTAGGTCGGCTCGGAATGCGAGGTCGGCCGGCTGGTCTCGAAACAGCCACCCTGGTCGATGGCGATATCGACCAGTACGGAGCCGGGCCGCATCTGCCGCACCATGTCTCGTGTCACCAGCTTCGGCGCCGCCGCGCCTGGCACCAGCACCGCCCCGATCACGAGATCGGCGGCCAGGACCGACCGCTCGATCGCCTCGGTAGTGGCGAACAGCGTGGTCGCGCGGGCGCCGAACTGCAGATCGAGTTCCTTCAGCCGGGGAATGGAGCGGTCGATGATGGTCACCGATGCCTCCAGCCCGGCCGCCATGCGCGCGGCATTGGTGCCGGAGACCCCGCCGCCGAGCACCACGACCTTGGCCGGCGGCACGCCCGGCACGCCGCCGAGCAGAATGCCGATGCCGCCTTGCTCCCGTTCCAGGCAATGCGCGCCGACCTGGATCGCCATGCGGCCGGCGACCTCGCTCATCGGCGCGAGCAGCGGCAGCGCGCCAAAGCGGTCGGTCACCGTTTCATAGGCGATGCAGGTCGCGCGGGAACGCAGCAGCCCCTCGGTCTGCGCGCGATCGGCCGCGAGATGAAGATAGGTAAACAGGATCTGCCCTGGGCGGAGACGAGCGATCTCGGTCGGTTGCGGCTCCTTGACCTTCACGATCAGTTCGGCGGCGTCGAAGATGGGACCGGCGGTGTCGGCGATCGATGCGCCCGCGGCACGGTAGGCGTCGTCGCCGTAACCAATGCCGATCCCGGCGTTTCGCTCGACCATGACGTGATGGCCGTGCCGGGTCAGTTCCCGCACCGCTCCGGGGGTCAGTCCGACCCGGTATTCCTGGATTTTGATCTCCTTCGGCACACCGATCTTCATGACGAACTCCCGCGTTGCGTCCGGAATATGGGACTTTCGGCGCTGAAGTCAGCCCTCGCGACCGCGGTTTTCGCCCGGCACGGCATTCCCCACGCGGTCAGGATCGTCCGCCGGCCTCGTCCTGTTTTCCCGATGCCTCCGCCGCCACGACACGATCGCGGCCCTGTTGCTTGGCGGCATAGAGCGCGGTGTCGGCGCGTGCCAGCAACGAGGCGCCGGCCTCTCCGGGCCGCAGGCAGGCGACACCGAAGCTCGATGTCACCGCCTCCGGCAAATCGAAGCCCCGCGCCCTCAGATCGTGGCGGAACCGTTCGGCGCAAACGACCGCCTCGGGCAGATTGGTCGCTGGCAGCAGCACCACGAATTCCTCCCCGCCCATCCGCGTCGCGATATCGGTCTGCCGCAGCATCGTCAGCAACGCGCCGCCCATCTCCCGCAGCACGCGATCGCCGGTTTCGTGGCCCCATTTATCGTTGACCCGCTTGAAATGATCGATGTCGAGGATGATCAACGACAGCGGAGCCTCGAAGCGGACCGCGCGTCCGACCTCTCGCGCCAACGCTTCGTCCAGCCGGCGCCGGTTCCCAACGCCGGTGAGCGTATCGGTCAACGATAATTCACGAATTTCGTGCTCTCTGATCTCCAGTGCTCGATTGGTACGCGCCAGCTCCCGGTACGCGTTGTTGATCTCGTCATTGAGTTCAAGCAACGACGTGCTCAGCGCCTCGAATTCGTTCATGTCGTAACCGGCGATCAGCACGACGCGTTCGGCCTCGCGGTAAATCGTTCCGGTGAGGGTAATCATCGACAGGCCGTGCCCTCGGGCGGTCAACTTACCCGAGTAGATCCTGCCCAAGGCATCCGCCGGCGCATCCAGCACCGTATCGGGGGCCGGCTGCGTGATCAGTTGCCAGAAGGTTGGCGTCGCCTGCGCGGTAATGCGATGCAGACCGGCGTTGCCATGAAGCATCCTGCCGCGGTTGTCGAACACGGCGATGACGACGGAACTGATGGACTCGAAGGCCGCGTAACTTTCCCAGGTCAGGATCGGGTCCACGATCAATCGCCCACGAGCGCCTCGGCGGCGGCGACGGCCGAAACCGCGTCAAAGCCCAGTACCTCCGCGCCCATCCAACTGGCCAGCGGCGGAAATTGATTGATCGCCAAACCGCCGATGACGATGCGGGGACACTCGGCGGCGAGGATATCCCGTATGTCCCGGATCACCTGCCGCAAGCCGACCAGATGACGCGGCAGCGACGCGGAGAAGCCGACCAGATGCGGACGGACCGCGCGAATCCGCGCGGCGATGGTGTCCGCCGTTGGCTGAGGGCCGATATCGAACGTCGTCCAGCCGCCCAACTCGAAAGCGTCAGCTACCATGCGCATCCCCAGCACATGCCGGTTTTCGGGGAGGCATCCGAACAGCATCCGCCGTCCGTTGCCGGGCGCGGCCTTCGCGCGCGCCATGCCGTGCGCCATCCAGGATTGCGACAACGCCGTGGTGAAATGCTCCTGCACCACCGATGCGCCATTTTGTTGCCAAAGCCGGCCGACATCGTACATCGCCGGTTGAATGACGTGCACCGCCACGAGCGGAAGCAGACCCTCCCGCGCCAGGGCGTGATCGAGGTGCGCGATCGCCTCGCGCCGGTTGCCTCGCAGCGCGGCGGCCGAATAGGCCGCGACCTCACGCCAGCGGGCCGGGCAGGGCGTGTCGAAGCCCGACGCGACGAGGCCACCCGTGAGCGATGCCTTCCCGGCGACCAGAATGGCGACGATCGGCGCGCCCATCGCCCCGAGCCGCCGCCCGTAGAACGCCGCCAGATCATCGACGCACCGGACGACCGATCCCAACGGCACACCGCGGCGGCCGAGCACCTGCGCGACCCAGGCGAGATATCCGGTAAACAGCGAAACATTCCTGGTCGCCAAAGCGGCTTGCAAAAAATCCAGATGGAAGCCGATGTCTTCGGCGCACGCGGCGCGGCCCGCTTCGCCGAAGCGGACATGAACTTCCCCATCCCGCGCCGCGCTCGCCTCCTGAGCGAAGCCGATCGCCGCGTCGCGCAGCGCCGTGAACCGGGTCACGGTATCAGCGTCCACCAACCAATGATGATCGACCGCGTCCGCCTCCGATCGGGCCATCCGGTTAGTCCGCGATCCGTACGAGATGACGCATTTCTATCGAACCAGGCGTCAGTTTCAGCCCCTTCGGAATCCCGGCATGACTTTCGCGGTAGTCCTGACTTTTGTGCCAATCCCGGAATGACGTTTCGTCGGTCCACCAGGTCATGAGCCAGAACTCGTCCGGCTTATCCACGGGCTGCAGCACCTCCATGCGCTGAAATCCGGGGGCATTATCGACGAGACGCGGACGCGACAGGAATGCCAGCCGGACTTCCGCCTCCATCCCATTGCGCACGACAAATCGGCTTGAGGCGACGAACATGTTCACGCGGCATTCCAGGTCAGTGGCGCCGACTGTGGCATCACATGATTAAGAAGTGCCTAACCGACCGGCTTCGGCGTCCGGAGACGCGGAACATCGCATGCCTCATCCCCAACGTCCCAGATTGTGCCGTTTCGCGATCCGGACCACGAACGCCAGCCACACCAGTTGCGGCGGCAGCGTGGACGCCAGCACCACCAGCTTCCAGCCGGCGGTCACGTGCAGAAACGCCAGGCAGCACAGGCCGCCAAACACCGCGAAGCCCCAGTGGATCAACGTGACCGCCACCGCCGGCACGCCGGACCGTTGCGCGACCTGATACAGATGCCCGCGGTGCGGTTGGGTGACGCGCTCGCCCTGCGAGGCCCGCCGCGCCAAGGTGAACGCGACGTCGAACAGCACCCCCGACAGCAGCATCGGCACCAGCAGGAAGGACAGCGTGGCGCCGTCGAACCGGCTCGCCACCACGCCCAGCACGGCGATCATGAAGCCGCAGAACTGGCTGCCCACGTCGCCCATGAAAATCCGCGCGCGGGGGAAATTGAACGGCAGGAAGCCGAGCAAACCCGCCGCCAGCATCCCGCTCGCGGCGTAACAAAACCAGCCGCCGTAACTGGCGGAGAAATACGCCAGAAACCCGCAGGCGATCAGCATCACGCCACTGGCGAGGCCATTCAGCCCATCGATGAAATTGACCGCGTTGGTGGTGAACAGCAGCCACGCCAGGGTCACCGGCGGCCCGATCCAGCCGACATAAACCGGTCCGACATACGGGACGCGGTAGTCATGGATGTACATCCCGGTGCTCGACCGCGACCAACGCCGCGAGCGCCTGAATGCCGAGTTTCGCGGTGAACGGCCAGTCGTACAGATCGTCCAGGAAACGCCACCACCGCGATGGCCAGCGAGGCGGCGATCACGCCGAGGAAATACTCGTTCGCCAGCCGGGCGAACTCGCGCGAAGCGGTAAAGCAGCAGCAGGCCGACCAGGAACGCGACGACGATGCCGGCGCCGCCGCCTTTGGGGTGGGCCGGTCATGCGCTTTGCGCGCCTCGGGCGTGTCCATGACCCGCAGCGCGATCATCGCGCGGACCACGAGCGCGGACAGGACAGCGAGGCCTACGCCGAACGCCAGATGGCGCAGCATCGCGACGGAGGTCATGCGGCGTGTTCCATGCGGCGATTCAGCCGATGAACGCGGCGGCACGAGGGCGGCTCCCGGGGCGGCTTCGGATGCGGCTGCCGGACGCGGGGTCGTGAGGCGTAATGTCGGCCACGACCCCGCGGAAGCTCAGTGCGTGAACCCTTCCAGTTCGTCCTTCGCCCAGGCGATGGTCTGGTCGATGGTCTGGCCGGCGAACAGCTTGGCGACCATGGTCGGGATCATGCCGCGGTTCCAGATCTGCACCGCGATTTCGGGCGGGCCGGACGATCCCGTGACGTAATATTCGGCGTCGTGCCAGGGCCGAACCGGGTAGTTGTAGACGGTGCCTTTCGGCGGCTCGACCTCGCTCCAGATCTTCAGGTCGGACATCGAGAGGAACGGCGGAATGTCGTAGCCGACGACGGCCTCGGCCAGCACCTCGACCTGCTCGCGCTGCGACAGGTAGGTGATCAGTTCCTTGGCGGCGCTCTTGTTCTGGGCGAACTGCCAGATGCCCCAGAAATACGGCCGCAGCGGGACCAGGCGACCGTTCGGGCCACGCGGGTTGGGGAACGTCCAGCAGTCCTCGGCCACCTGCGGTGCGTCGCGCTTGGCCACCGCCCAGGCGGAGGGCGGGTTCCAGATCATCGCCGACTTGCCGGAGATCAGCGCCCGGTTGTTCGAGGCATCGTCGTAGCTGACCGTGTCGGACGGCAGGAACGGCAGCATCTTCTTGGCATATTCCAGCACCTTGCGGACGTTATCGGAGTCGACCGTGATGTTACCCTTGGCGTCGAGCAGATGCGCGCCGAACGCGCCGAACGTGGCGCCCCAGGTCTGGCAGGAGTCGGTGGTGGGGCCGCAACCGAAAGCGAACGGAAAGCCGGCCTTGAAGCAGGCTTCGGCGGCCTTCAGTTGCGTGTCGTAGGTCCAGTCGGCGGCGGCGGCCGGGGTCGAGGGCGCCGCCGGATACCACTTGGTGACGTCGATCCCGGCGTATTGCTTGAGCATGCTGATGCGCGCGCACGCGGTCAGCGGCGCGGAGCCCCAGCCAACCGGGACCGCCATCCATTTGCCGCCCACCTTGCCGAGATATTCCACGGCGCCGGAAATCTTGCCGTATTTGTCGGTGAGGCCTTTCACCACGTCGTCCACCGGATCCAGCTTTTCCGCGAACTCCTGCACGGTCCACATGTCGAAGGCGTAGACGTCATGGCCGGTACGGGCCTGCGCCTCGGCGGCCATGGTGATGTTGATTTTGCTGCCGATGGCGGTCAGGAAATCGAGTTGGACGTCGACCTTGTTCTTCTCGGCCCAGGCATCGACCAGCTTTTTCATGGCGGCGTCGCCGGCGGGGACCCAGTGATCCCACAGCGCGAGGCTCAGTTTACCGGCGGCTCCGGCGGTGCGGATATGCACGAGAGGCAGCGCTGCCGCGGCGGCCCCGATTTTCATCGCGCGGCGGCGCGATACACGTTTCGTCATCTCGATTCACTCCCTTCGCGGCCGGCCTTGTCCGATCCTTATCGGGATCGATTTCCACCTGACCCGTCGCGGCAGTATGGGTCAGCAACGAAGACCGTCAAGCAGTGGCCCGAGGGGCGGGGCGCGGGGCTGGCCGCGGGCTGGGGCGCGCGGGGCACGGGGCACGGGGCGCGGGACGGTGCGGCCGGCCGTGCCGGGAGTTCACCCGGGGTATGACGATCCCGTCGCATCGCGCTATAGAGCCGCCATGCCCGCGGCGCGCTCTCTGATTCGCATCGCCGTCAATGTCGCCATCGACGGCGTCCTTGCGGCGGTGGCGGTCCCGGTGGCCTGGTGGATCACCGACCCGACCGGGACGGTCCCCTCCGCCGCGTTCACGGTTCCGCTCGGCGCCGTCACCCTGCTGCTCGCCGGCTTGCCGTTTCGACTTTCCCAACAATACTGGCGCTTCGCCGCATTGGGCGATCTGCTCACCGTGTCCGCGAGTTCGGCACTCGGCGCCGTGCTGTTCTCCCTCGTGTTGTTCGCCCGTGGACTGGGCCCACCCAGCATCGGCTTCGTGCTGGCGCACGGCCTGACGCTGCTGGCGCTGCTCGGCGCGCCGCGGGTCGGTTATCGCTGGTTCCGCTCCCGCGATCAGAGCCCGGTGGCGGAGGCGGACGCGACCGCGGTGCTTGTCGTCGGCCAGACCGAGGACTGCGATCTGTTCCTGCGCGCTCTGTCCCGCGACCGGCGGCAGCGGTTCCGGGTGGAGGGATTGCTGACCCTCGGCGACCGCCAGACCGGCCGGCGGATCCAGGGTTATGCGATTCTTGGGGCCATGAAAGACGCGGGCGCCGTGCTGGAGCGGCTGCGGGACGAGGGCCGGCTGCCCGGCACGCTGGTGATGGCGACCCCGGATTTGCAGGGCGCCGCGCTGGCCAGCGTGGTGGCGCAGGCGGACCGCTTCGGGCTGCGCGTGCGGCGCGCGCCGCGCCTGACCGAACTGGAACACGGCGCCGCGTCGGCCGAGAGCCGGCCCGTCGAATTGCGGCCCATCATGATCGAGGACCTGCTGAACCGGCCGCAGGTGCCGTTGGACCGCGATGGGATGGCGCGGTTGATCCAGGGCCGGCGGGTGGTCGTGACCGGCGCCGGCGGCACCATCGGCAGCGAGCTCGCGCGCCAGGTCGCCTCGTTCGGGCCGGGCAACCTGGTGCTGATCGACAATGGCGAGTTCGCGCTGTGGCAGATCGACATGGAGCTGGCCGAGACGTTTCCCAGCGTCCGCCGTCAGTCGCTGATCGCCGACATTCGCGACGAGCAGCGGATCCGTTCGGTGTTCGACGCGATCCGTCCCGAGCTGGTGTTCCACGCCGCCGCGCTGAAACATGTGCCGATCGTCGAGGACAACCCGCTGGAGGGGCTGATGACCAACGCCGCGGGCACGCGCCACGTGGCGGACGCGGCGCGCGCCTCGGGTGCGCTGGCGATGGTGCTGATTTCCACCGACAAGGCGGTCAATCCGACGAGCGTGATGGGCGCGTCGAAGCGGCTCGCGGAAATGTATTGTCAGGCGCTGGATATCGTCGCGCGCAAGACCGGCAGCGGGATGCGCTGCATCACGGTGCGGTTCGGCAACGTGTTGGGCAGCACCGGATCCGTCGTGCCGTTGTTTCAACGACAACTCGCGCGCGGCGGCCCGCTGACCGTCACCCATCCGGACATGCAACGATATTTCATGACGGTGCGGGAGGCGGTGGGACTGGTGTTGCAGGCGAACGTGATCGGCGTCGGGGAGGCGCGGCCGGACTCGGATCAGGACGGCGGGATTTTCGTGCTCGACATGGGCGAGCCGGTGAAGATCGTCGATCTCGCGCGGCAGATGATCCGGCTGGCGGGACTGAAGCCGGACGAGGATGTCGAAATTCGTTTCACCGGGTTGCGGCCTGGGGAAAAGCTGTACGAAGAATTATTCCACGGCAAGGAGCCGCCGGCGCCGACCGGTCATCCCGGGTTGCTGATGGCGCATCCCCGGACCGCCGATCCGGCGATCGTCGGACGCGCGATCGAGGAAATCGCGACCGCCTGCCGCGGCAACCAGGCGCGCCTCGCGCTCACGTTGCTGAGCCGTTTGATCCCCGAGTTCGAGCGCAACACGGACGGTTCGCACGCGGACGCCCGAGCGGGGGCCGGGGTGTGACGGATGGCATGGTGGCACGCGGTTTCAGGGCCACGGCCGGGCGCCGGCCCGGCCATCCGGCGCCGGCGTGCCGTTGATCGCATCGGGATGGGAGCTCAGAGTTCATGGCCGTGACCAAATCTTCCGTGCCGTTTCTCGATCTGCCGGCGCAGCAGGCGCGGATCAAGGCGGATTTGCGCCGTCGCCTCGACGCGGTGCTGGAACATTGCCAGTTCATTCTCGGTCCGGAGGTCGCGGAACTGGAACGCGAACTCGCCCGCTTCTGCGGGGCGAAGCATTGCGTATCCGTCAGCTCCGGCACCGATGCTTTGCAGATCGCGATGATGGCCGAGAACATCGGCCGCGGCGACGCGGTATTCCTGCCGGCGTTCACCTACACGGCGACCGCCGAGGTGCCGCTGGTGCTCGGCGCGACGCCGGTGTTCGTCGATGTCGATCCGCGGACGTTCCAGATCGATCCCGCGCATCTGCGGCACCGGATCGGCGAGGTCAAAGCCCGCGGAACGTTGCGCCCGCGCGCGGTGATCGGCGTGGACCTGTTCGGCCAGCCCGCCGACTGGCCCGCGCTGTCGGCGATCGCATCGGCCGAGGGTCTGCTGACGATCGACGATCTGGCGCAGAGTTTCGGCGCGTCGCTGAATGGCCGGCCGCTCGGCACGCAGGCTGACGCGACGGCGACCTCGTTCTTCCCGTCGAAGCCTCTGGGCGCGTACGGCGACGGCGGCGCGCTGTTCACCGAGAGTGACGACCGCGCCGCGCTGTACCGCAGCCTGCGCACGCATGGCGAGGGGACGACCCGGTACGAAGTGCTGCGGACCGGGATGAACGGACGGCTCGACTCAATCCAGGCGGCGGTGCTGCTGTCGAAACTGACGGTGTTTCCCGACGAACTCATCGCGCGCGAGAAAATCGCCAGGTATTACGATCAGCGCCTCGGCAACACGCTCACCGTTCCCGCGCGCGTGCCCAACAGTACCGCCGCATGGGCGATCTATGCCGTACTGTTGCCGGATGGCATCGATCGCGACGCGGTGCAGGCGACGTTGCGCGCCGATGGCGTGCCGACGGCGATATATTATCCGCGGCCGCTGCATCGCCAGCCCGCGTATCGCGAGCACCACGACGGCACCGCGTTGCCGGTGTCCGACCGTTTGGCGGATCGCATCCTGGCGCTGCCGATCCATCCCGACCTCGACGAAGCGGCGGCGGCGCGTGTGTGCGACGCTCTGGTCGCGGCGGTTGCCGGGCGGAAGTGACGACGGGGGCAACGCGTCAGGCGTGGTGCTGAATGGGATGGCTGGCTCGAAGGCCGGCATGACGGTTGGTTTCGGCACGTCATTCATTCGGCCCACTGGCATTACTCGGCCCAGGAGGACCGGGCGGTGATGGCCCAACGGCCGTCTTTCAAGGTGACGATATACAGCGAACGATAGCTGCCGATCGGCGTGCCGTCCGCGCGGTAGCGAGTGAACTGCACGCGGAAATGCACCTTCTCCGGACCCGCGTCGATCACCTCCTGATAATCCCAGGCGGAGCGGCCCCAACCCGCCGACTGACCGGCGCGCGCCCATACCAGATTGTGGTAATCAGCCGGCGTCGCCATCACCGTGACCTTGCCCGAGTGGAACCGCACATGCGGAAAATGGAACCAGCGCGCGCGGATCGCCTCCGCGTCCTGCCGATTGAATGCCTCCATGAAACCGTCCAGAGCGGCTCGCGCTCCGTTGATCGCGGCTTCGTTCGCTTCCGGCATATTGGTCGATCCCCCTGACAGAGCGATCACTGTGACGATGACGCCGGCCCGGGGCAACGCCGCCTGGTGGTGGCTGTTGCTCGCGCTGTGTCTGGTGCTGCTGGCGCCGTTGACGCTCACCGATGTACCGCCGCTGCTGGATTATCCCAACCATCTGGCGCGGCTGTTCGTGCTGGCGTTTGTCGCGCACGACCCGGTGCTCGCACGATTTTATGAGCCGCACTGGGGGATTATCCCGAATCTCGCGCTCGATCTGGTGGTGCCGCCGCTGCTGCGCGTGTTTCCGGTTCACCTCGTTGGCCGGGTCATGGTGGGCCTGGCGCTGCTGCTGCCGGTGCTCGGAACGGTGGCGTATCATCGGGCACTGACCGGGCGCCTGTCGGTACTGGCCGCTGGGCAGCGCGTTGTTCGCCTACAATGGCTCACTGCTGCGAGGGTTTCTGAACTTCGTCATCGCGATCGGATTGGCGCTGTTGCTCGCGGCCGCGTGGGTGGCATGGCGCGATCAGCGGCCCGCGCGCGCCATTTCGCTGGGGGCGTTTGGCGCGGTTGCCTTGTTCTTTTGCCATCTGACGGGACTGCTGTTCTTCGCGGTGCTGATCGGCGGACATGAGTTGCTGGTGCTGTGGACGAACCCGTTCCGCGTGGCACCGGTCGCGCGAAGGGTCGCCGCCGCGGGCGCGATCTTCGTGGTTCCGGTCGTGCTGTACGCGATGTCGGACCTGGAGCGGATGCGGGGCGCGGCGGAATACCGTACGGTGGCGGATAAGGCCCACGCGGCGTTGATGCCGGTGATGAATTACCTCTGGCCGCTCGATCTCGCGACGGCCGCGCTGTGCCTGGGCGTCCCGGCGCTTTGCCTCATGCGGCGATGGTGCGCGATGCCGTTGCGAGCCGTCGTGGCGCTGCTGGTTCTGCTGGCGTTGTTCCTGGCGTTGCCGACGGCGTTCAAGGGGACGTTCGACCTCGACACGCGGTTCATCATGATGGCAGCCTTCGTCGCGCCCGCCGCGCTGGTCTCGCTCGCGCTACCACGCCGGGCCGCGTGGACGATCGGACTTGGGTTCCTGCTGCTGTTCAGCGCGCGCATGGCCGTCGTGCTGGTGGTGTGGCACCAGTGGGACGAGTACCTTGACCGGTTTCGCTCGGTGATCGCCTCGGTGCGTCCGGGCGATGTCGTGCTCACCGTCCGCCTGCCGAGGGGCAAAGATCACGACATCTGGACAACGGTCGCGACGGCGCGACGGCTTTCGGACGCGACGGCGATCGATTCCCATCTTCCCGCCCTGTTGTTGATCGAACATCGCGCGTGGTGGCCGTTCTTGTTCGACAATCCGTCGCAGCAGCCGATTGAAACGCGCGCGCCGTTTCGGCAACTCGCCGCGCGGATCGACGAGTCGCCGGATCCGATCGCGCTGCTGGCGCACGATACGGCGGACATGGCCCCGATCACGCATGTCCTGATTTGTGGGCCGGCGCCTGGGCTGCGCGAGATCGAGACCGCGGGCCTGCGGCTGGTGGCCGAAAACTGGGAAGCGGCGCTGTTCGTGGTTGAGCGCCCGGGCCTCAGCCGTTCATCGCCGTCGCCTTCGCCGCCGCCTGACCGCTGATCCAGGCGCCCGCCAGGGTGCCGGCATAAGGGACATTGCAAGCCTCGCCGGCAAACATCAGACGCCCTCCGCCAATGGCTTCGCCAGGCGGTCGCGCGCCTGCGATTGACCCGGTAGCGCGTAACAATAGGCGCCGCTGATCCAGGGATCGGCATCCCAATGGGTCACCAGCGAGCCGCCGCCCGCGAACAGGCGATCGACCCGGCCGCCGAATAATTCGCGCAACTGGCCAAGCGCATAATCGATCGCGGCCGCTTCGCCGTCGCGGGCCAGGTGCCAGGCGGTGCCGCCGCCGATCCAGCCCTGCACGTAATCGCGCCCGAACGGCCAGCACTGGAACGGCATCAGAGGCAGCCCGCTGCGCGGCACCTGGCGATCGACGGAGCAATGCGACGGCAAATCCAGTCGGTCGGGGCCGTTGGCACGCAGCGCGACCTTCATCGCGAGGCCCATCGGCAGCGCGTGAATGCTGTCCTGGACATCCGGCGGCAACGCGGGGTCGAAGACCAGCGCGCCGGACGCGAGGACACCTGTCGAAACCGTCACGATGCAGGCCCCGGCGGTCAGTGTTCCATTCGCGGTTTCGACCGTCACCTGGTTTCCCCAGCGCACCTTGGTCACCGGCGTATTCAGCCGGATGTCCAGACCGGCGGTCAGGCGACGCGCGACAAAGGCGCCGATGCCGCCCTCCGCCACGAGGTTGCTGCCGCCCAAAGCATTGCGCCGCCAGTCGCGGGCGCTGAAATCGGCGGCGTTGACGGCGCAGATGACCGGACCTTCCCAGGCCTCGACGGTGGCGGCCCAGGGATCGTTGGGGAGAGAACGGGTGACGTCGGCGAGGGAGACATCGGCACCGTCGCGCAACAGCGCGTCCGCCGCGGCCTCATAGCGATCCCACGCGCCCTCGTAAGAGCGGGCTTCGTCTTCGGTCATGAGGCGGGAGCCGACATAGGTTCGCTCGGTGCGAATTTCGTCGGAGCGGAGCAGCCGGTCGCCGGCCGCTTTGGCGATGGGAACGAGCGGGTTGTGCTCGGCGTCGTGAAACCAGACCGCGCCCATGTCGAACCAGACGGACCCAAGCGAGGCCGGGTTGGTGGTCCACGCGCGGCCGCCGACACGGCCGGAAGCCTCCAGGATCACGCAGTTCCGTCCCATGGCGCGCAGCGCGGCGGCCGCTCCCAGGCCGGCGAGGCCCGCGCCGATCACCACGACATCCGTATCCGCGTCCATTCCGGTTCTCCCGCCGTGGCGAGGCGTCACGCGTTGACCCGGACGGCCATCCGTTCGGGGCCGCGGCATCATACCAGCATGGTTCGGCATTGACACAGGCGCCGGGTTGCCGGACCGCGAGGTCTACGCGGCGGCCCTCGCGCCGTCACGTGAATCGCCGGAGGGGTTTCGCGCTTCCGTGCTCATGACCGAGGGAAACTCCCGGCCGAAGGCATCGAGCGCGCTTTGCACGCCGATCGACGCCGTCTGCATCGCCGCGACCTCCCGCCGTGCCTCGGCCACGTCTTCGGCCGCCAGCGCGGCGAGCGCCCGGCGCCCCGCGTCATGCACCGCGTGATGCGGTTCATCGAGGGCCCTGAAGGATGGCAGGCCGCGCGTGTCGGGATCGCTGACACCGTCGTACCAGCGGCCCAGTCGGCAGAGGTGGGGCGTAGGGAGGGTGTCGGCGGACCGTTTCTCGCCCCCAGCCGCGGCATCGAGAACGTTTTTCACAAAAGCGATGTGGTCGCTTTTGCACAACGCCACCATGTCGGGGACCGTGGCCAGGCTGATGCGATCGACATCGGCGGTCGATATCCCCTCGCCGTTGAATGAGATGTGGATCTCGCTCTCCGAGGACTGCATGATGGTGCCCTCCAGGCGCAGGCTGAAGCGACCCAGAGCCAACGTGAGTTCCTGTCCGGGCGGCAGCACGACGGCGGCTTCAGCGACGCAACCGCCTTCGGACAGGTCGCGGATCACCGCCTTGATGGCCTTCCCTCCGGTGGTGATCGTGGCCTCCACCAGGCAGGGCCGGCGTCGGCGTTTGCGGCGATCCACGTCGCTGCTGGAGGTGCGCACGACGTGGATCACCTCTCGTCGCAACGCACGCACCGCCGCCGCCAACGCGGTGACCGTTTCGCCCACGTCCACCGCGTTGCGGCCCGTTTCCACGGCCTCGGCGGACACCTCGGTAATGCGGTCGGTTACTTCCTCGGCGGCATTGGCGGTTTCGGTGACGTTGCGCGCGATTTCCGCCGTCGCGGCACCTTGCTGCTCGATCGCCGCCGCGATCGAACCGGCGATGACGTTGACCTCGGCGACAGTCTGCTCGATCCGCACCACCGCGGCGACCGACGCCGCCGTGGCGGACCGCACCTGGGCGATGTGCCGTCCGATTTCCTCCGTCGAGCGCGCGGTCTGCGTGGCGAGCTGTTTCACCTCGCTCGCGACCACGGCGAACCCCTTGCCGGCATCCCCGGCGCGCGCGGCCTCGATCGTGGCATTGAGCGCCAGAAGATTGGTGCGGGACGCGATTTCCGCGATCATGTCGGCGACGGCGCCGATGCGCGCCACCTCCTGGTTCAGTGTCTCGATCGTCGCCCGGGTCTCGGCTCCCGCGGCGACGGCGCGGCCGACCACCGCGGAGGATTGCGCGACCTGACTGCTGATTTCGTGAATTGAACTGGCCAACTGCCCGGCGGCGCCGGCCACGGACTGGGTGGCGGCGCGCGCCTGCCCCGCCGAGGATGCCGCGGCGCGCGCCGAAACGCCGGTCCGGCCGGCGGACTCGCGCAGGCTGGACGCGGAGGTGGTCAGGGCATCGGTACGGTGGCCGATTTGCTCCACCGCGATCGCGGTCTTTTGCTCGATCATCTCCGCCATGCCGGCCATGGCGGCCCACCGGTCAACGTCGGCACGCTGGCTCTGCTGTTCCGTCAACAAACGCGCCCGCTCGATCTCGCTGACCCGCAGAACCTCGACGGCGCGGGCCATACGGCCGACCTCATCGTTGGCCTGCTGCTCCGGCACCACGATTTGGTGGTTGCCGGCCGCGAGTTGCCCCAACACGTCGGTCACGGCGAGGATCGGCCGCGCGATGCCGCGCGCGAGCAGCCAACCGACCGCGCTCGCGATCAGCAGGGCCAGCACCCCGATCGCGATGGCCATCAGCCGAGCCCGGCTGACGGCGCCGATGTAGCCGGAATTGTCGGTGACCAGTTCCACCACGCCGATCGGCCGGCCGGAGAAGTCCGTGATCGGTCCCAGCAGACCCGCGACCGGTTTGCCCTCCAACACGGCATGGTGGACCAGGAATGTCCCATCCGACGCGGCGCGGTACTCCGCCGGATCGAACAGGCTGCGGCCGTTCAGGGTCCCGCCGAATGTCTTGAAGGTGTCCTTGTCGAGCAAATGGAAAGCCACATCGACGTGTCGCGCCTGCTTGAACGCGTCGAAGAACGGTTGGCCGAACGATAAGCCGAATTCCACCGTACCGACGGGCTTGCCGGCGAACGCGATCGGCACGACGCCGCGTATCCCAAGGCCGGCGACGCCGCCTTCCAGGCCCAATACGGGCTTGTTGGTGGCGTTCGCCTGGACCACGGTCTTGCGGAAACCCGACAGATCATCGCCGAACTTTTCCGGCTGATGGACCCGCAGGAACGATATCGCCGGCGCGGTATGAAACTGGAACTGCTCGACGCCGTAAACGGATTTCAGTTCGGCGAAGCCCGCGCCGAAGAACCCGAGCAACATGGCGCGATCGCCGCGCGCCATGGCCGCCTCGACCGGCGGCATCGAAGCGACAAGCGTGCTCAGAGCCGCCGCTTCGCGCGTTTGCTGCTGCAACACCGACTGGAGGGCATCGTAATGACCGCGCAGTTCCCGCTGATTCGCCTGATCGATGATGCCATCGACGATCCAGAGCGCGCCGAACAGCAGCATGATCGCGGTACCCGCGGACGCCAGCGCCAACGCCGTGGCGATCCGGCTTCGCAGACCGAGCAGGGCGATCAGTCGTTTCATACGGTCCTCCAACACGTCCCGGCGCGGCGCCGTGCGTGCTGGGTATCGCGTTCACGTTAGCAAACGGTGAACGCGGGCGGCCGGGATCGATCGGAGGCGCCCCCGCTCACACGCGGCGTTGGCGGCTTGATCGAGGCCGCCGCATCTTCCACCATCGCGCCGGAACATCTGATGCGGGAGAGTGACGATGAAAGTGCGCGCCGCGGTGGCCCGGAAGGCCGGCGACCCCCTGAGCCTGGAGACCGTCGATGTCGACGGTCCGCGGGAAGGCGAGGTGCTCGTCGAAATCAAGGCGACGGGCATTTGCCACACCGACGAATATACGCTGTCCGGCGCCGATCCCGAAGGATTGTTCCCCGCCATTCTGGGCCACGAGGGCGCCGGCATCGTCGTCGACGTCGGCAAGAACGTTGCGAGCCTTGAAAGAGGGCGACCACGTCATTCCGCTGTACACGCCGGAGTGCCGGCAGTGCGAATATTGTCTGTCGCGCAAGACCAATCTGTGCGTGGCGATCCGCGCGACCCAGGGCCGGGGCGTGATGCCGGACGGCACCAGCCGGTTTCAGCGCGGGCGGCGAGCCGGTGTTCCATTACATGGGCACCTCGACGTTCGCGAATTTCACCGTGCTGCCGGAAATCGCGCTGGCGAAAATCCGGCCGGACGCGCCGTTCGACAAGGTCTGCTATATTGGTTGCGGGGTCACAACGGGCATCGGCGCGGTGATGAACACCGCCAAGGTCGAGGCCGGCGCGCGCTGTGTGGTGTTCGGTCTTGGCGGCATTGGCCTGAACGTCATTCAGGGCCTGCGCATGGTGGGTGCCGAGCAGATCGTCGGCGTCGACCTCAATCCGCGCCGCAAGGACATGGCGGAGAAGTTCGGCATGACCCACTTCGTCAATCCGGAGGAGGTGCAGGGCGATCTGGTGCCGTATCTGGTGGACCTGACGAAGGGCGGCGCCGATTACAGTTTCGAATGCATCGGCAATGTGAAAGTCATGCGTCAGGCGCTGGAATGCGCGCATCGCGGCTGGGGCAAATCGATCATCATCGGCGTCGCCGGCGCGGGACAGGAGATCGCGACACGGCCGTTCCAGCTCGTTACCGGCCGCACCTGGATGGGCACGGCGTTCGGCGGCGCGCGCGGGCGCACCGACGTGCCGCGCATCGTCGATTGGTACATGGAGAAGAAGATCAACATCGACGACCTCATCACGCATGTGCTGCCGTTCGAGCAGATCAACGAAGGCTTCGAACTGATGCGGCGCGGCGAATCGATCCGATCGGTGGTGGTCTACTGATGAACCGATGACGCGTGACCGCCCGATCCAAGGCATCGCGCGAGGGCGTGATCCCCGACATTGAGATCGGCCTGGTGTACGATCCGGCGTTCCGCGATTCGCCGGTGCAGTACGGAACGTTTGGCGGCCTCGCTGATTTCTTCGGCCGCGACATGGCGGCGCACCGGCATGACCGATTCTGGCAGTTGCATTTCATCGAGACGGGCCATCTCGATCTGCGGCTGGACGATGTCGCGTACGCGATGGATGGGCCGCTGGTTTTTTCTGACCCCGCCATCGGTGCCGCACGCATTTCGCACCGACCCGAGCGCCGCCGGCCACGTCATCACAGTGGCTCAACAACTCGTCTGGCGGCTGTTCGACGACGACCCGACGTTGGCACGCCGGCATCTGACGGAACCGCGTTGTGTTGGGCTTGGCGGCGCGGAGGGACGCCATCGCGCACGCGAACTCTCGCGACTGTTCGGACTGTTACGCCGTGAGATCGAAGGGCGGCGGCAAGGCGCTGACGCCAGCAGGGAGGCGCTGACGCGGCTTATTCTGATCGCGACGTTTCGGCTGCTGGAAGCACCGCCGGAGACAAGCGGCGGCCGGCGGCACGACCTGGTCGCGATGCGCCGCTTCCACGAACTGGTCGAGCAGCATTTCGCCGATCACTGGACCCTGCCCCGCTATGCCGGCGAACTGCACATGACCGAGGCGCGCCTGACCGATTTGTGCAACAGGCTCATGGGCCGTTCGCCGAAGCGCGTGGTGCTGGAGCGGACGGCGCTGGAGGCGCGCCGGTTCCTGGCGTTTTCGCGGCTGTCGGTGAACGAGATCGCGACGGCGATGGGGTTCGAGGACACCGCGTATTTCTGCCGGTTCTTCAAGCGAAGCCAGGGCGTCACACCGTCGGATTATCGCGTCAGCCTCGCGAATAATCCTGGAAAAGTGCAATAGAGTATCGGGAAAGTCCATTTCGTCCCCGGCGTCACGCGCGTACTGTCGGCGCGCCATCGAGGAAACGTCCACGCCACGATCGCTGGCCCCGTCACGCGTTACCCGACTGGTGACGCGTGACGGGATATCGCGATGCGTGGCAGGCTCCTGCGCGACCCAACGTCCGGAGAAAACAGCCATGACAGCGCGCACTGGCCGGCAATACCTGGAGGGACTGCGAGACGATCGGGTCGTTTGGCTCGGCAACGAAAAGATCGACATCCTGAGCCATCCGGCGATGGCCGGCTCACTGCGCGGCATGGCGGGTTATTTCGATTGGCAGAACCAATACGCGGATGATTGCCTCGTGCCGGATCCGGAAACCGGCGAACCGATGAACGCCAGCCTGATCAAGCCGCGTTCCGCCGGCGATCTGGCGCAACGGCATCGCTGCTTCGATCGGTTGGCGCGCTATTCGTTCGGCATGCTCGGCCGCACGCCCGATTACGTGAACGTCACGCTGGCCGGGTTCGCGGCGCGCGCCGACATGTTCACCAAAGGCGCCGATCGCACCAGCGCCGAACGCCTGACGCGATTTCATCGTGAGGTGATCGAGCGCGATCTGTCGCTGACCCACACCATCATCCAGCCCGCGATCGACAAAGGCGTGAACGACCTGCAGGGCATCAACGCCAACCTCGCGGCCCGCGTCGTGCGGCGCACCGGCAACGGCGTCATCGTGCGCGGCGCCAAGGTGCTCGCGACGCTGGGTCCGTTCGCGGACGAATTGTTCGTCTATCCCGCCTCGCCGCTGCCGGCCGGGGCCAGTCCCGATTACGCGCTGTGCTTCTCCATTCCGATGGCGACCAAAGGCCTGATCACGTTATGCCGCGATCACTGCGGCACGGCGGCGGATCGGCGCGACCATCCGTTCTCCTCGCGGTTCGATGAGCAGGATGCGTTCATGATCTTCGACGACGTCGAGGTGCCGTATGAGCGGCTGTTCATCGACGCCGACCTGGACATGTACAACAACCTGCGCAAGGCCGGTTGGGCGGCGAATGTGTTTCAGCAGACCTCGATCCGCGCCGCGGTGAAGCTGGAATTCGCTTACGACCTGTGCACCCGCATGGCGCAGGCGATGAACGCCGAGACACGGCCCGACGTGTGCGTCGCTTTGGGCGAAATCTGGGCTTACGCGCAGCTCACGCGCGCGGCGACCAAAGCGGCCGAGGTAGGCGCGCGCGACTGGGGCAACGGCGCGTTCTTCTGCGACGATCAGCCGTTGCGCGCGGTGCGCGATCTGATGCCGAGCTGGATGGTACGGGTGAACGACATCATCAAGTCGTTGGGCTCGCATAACCTTCTGGCGACGCCGTCGCTGGCCGCGTTCGACAATCCGGAGATCGGCCCGTTGCTGGAAACTTATCTGCCCGGCGCCAACGGCGTGACCGCGCGCGAACGGGCCCAGGTGTTCCGCGCCGCATGGGATTTCGCCGGCTCGGCTCTGGGCGGGCGGGTCGAGTTGTACGAGCGCTTTTATCTGGCGAGCCAGCCGAAGAACTTCACCCGCGATCATACGCAGACATTGGCCGAGGGCGGGTTCGGACGCTTCGCCGAATTTCTGCAGGCCATCTGATCCGGCCTGTCAGGCCCAGCCGGACGCGCGCGGGTCAAAGCGCCGCGGTCAGCCCGCCATCGACCACCAGCACGTGGCCGGTCATGTAGGATGACGCGTCGGAAGCCAGGAACACCGCCGGTCCTTCCAGTTCCGGCGGATCGCCCCACCGCGCCATCGGCGCGCGGCCGGACACCAGCGCGTTAAAGTCTGGATTCTTGTGCAACACGTCGGTCGCGTCGGTCGGAAAGAACCCCGGCGCGAGCGCGTTGACCGTGATGCCGTGCGGTGCGAGTTCCACGGCCAACGCGCGCGTCATGCCATGCAATCCGGCCTTTGCGGTGACATAGCCCGGGATCGTCGGGCGTCCGAGGAATCCCATGATCGACGACACCATGATGATGCGGCCTCGTTTGGCCGGGACCATCAGACGCGCCGCCTCACGCGAAAGGCGAAAATATGCCGACAGATTCGAAATCGATCACCGCCGCCCAATCGTCGTCGGTCGTTTCGAGCAGCGGTTTGCGCGGGATGACGCCCGCGTTGTTGACCAGGATGTCCAATCGCCCGTGGTCGGCCTGAATGCGGGCGAACGCGTCTCGTGTCGCCACCGTATCGGAAACATCGAACGCCAGGAACCCCGCCGTATTGGGCAGGTCTCGCGCGCATTCCCGCAAACGCGGCACGTCGCGCCCATGCAGCACCACCCGAGCACCGGCCGATGCGAGGCCCCGCGCGATCGCCAGACCAAGTCCGCGAGAACTGCCGGTGACCAGCGCCACTCGGCCGGAAAGATCGAAATTCGCTGTCATGCCGGCGGAAACCTGATTGGGCGTCAGGCGCCTGTCAACGCCGGAAGGCAGCCAGGCGCCGACGGGACAGCCGGAAGCGGCGGATTGCCTCAGGGGCTGCTTGGACGCGGCTTACGCCGCGCGCCGTGCCGCCAGCGCCGCCGGCAGTTGCGCGATCGCCTGATCGATCAGCGCCGCGCTCAACTCCGGGCTAAGCCCCTCGGCGATCACCTGGCGCGCCGCGATCGTCGCCAGTTCGGCGGCGGCGGTGCGGATTTCATCGACCGCCTGCTTCTGCGCGGCGGCGATCCGGTCCAGCGCCATTTGCTCACGGCGTTTCGCCGAGGCCTCGGCTTCGGCGCGCGTCGCTTCGGCGACCCGGGCGGCCTCCGTCGCCGCGCCGTCGATCAGCTGCTTCGCATCGGCCTGCGCTTTGGCGCGCGCGGCCTCGGCATCCTTCAGCATCGCCTCGGCCTCGCTTTTCAGCCGGGCGGCCTCGTCCATTTCGGCGCGCACCGAGGCGGCGCGCGCATCCAGCATCCCGGTCAGCGCCCCCACAGCTTCTTGCCGAAGATGATGAAGAACAGGAAGAAGGCGATGACAACCCAGTGGACGGGTTCGGCGAAAAAGCCGGGCTCTTCATGCATCGGCGTTTCCCCTTATTGACCGGCGCCGCGCGCGGCCATGGCCGCGTTGATCGCGCCGCTCAATCGCGCCGGATCCGGCGCCGCGCCGGTCAGACGGGTGATCAGCGCGACGGCGGTATCGGTTGCCACGCCCGGCAGAGCCGCCAGCGCCGCGCCACGCGCCGCCGCGATCTGGCCCTCGGCTTCCTTGAGCTGTTTGTCCAACCGCTCGTTCAGCGCGGTGGATTGCACCGCCGCGGCCTGCTTCGAGGACTCCAGCGCGGCGTTGATCGCGGCCTGCGCCTCGGACCGCGCCTGAGCCGTGGCGGCCGCCGCCGCCTGGATGCCCGCGTCGGCGCGTGCCTTGGCGTCCTTGGCACCTTCCAGATCGCCGGCGATCCGTTTCGCCCGCTCCTCCAGCACCGCTTCGACTTTCGGCAGAGCGGTGCGCGACGCCAGGATGTAGAGGACCGCGAAGATCACCGCGCCCCAGACGACCTGGTAGGTGGTGAGCCTGTTGCCGAAGTCCAACTGCGGCAGGCCTTCGGCCACCGCGACCATCGGCGTGACGAACAGACCAACGGCCAACGACGCGATCCGAAGCCCGATCGGGCGCAACCTGGACATCCGCATATTCCTCACGGCGGTCGTCAGCCCACTGGGCAACCCCACGTGGGCACCTCAGACGAACAGAATGATGAACGCGATAACCAGCGCGTACAGCGCGACCGCTTCCGTCAACGCGAACCCGAGAATGGCGAGACCGAAAACCCGGTCGCGCGCGGCGGGATTGCGCGCCACGCCGGAAATCAGCGCCGCGAAGATATGGCCGATACCCACGCCCACGCCGGCCAGCGCGATAACCGCGATACCCGCGCCAATGGCTTTTGCGGAAGCGAGATCCATGGTGTCAGTTCCTTTCTTTGGGTCCAGTGTCGCCGTGACGACTCGCGCCGCCCGGCAGATCGGGAGAGGGTGAGAAAATCAGTGCAGATGCACCGCGTCGTGCAGATAGATGCAGGTCAGGATGGCGAACACATAAGCCTGCAACGATGCCACCAGCAGCTCGAAGCCGATCAGGATGACGTTGACGCTGAGCGAAAGCGCGGCCGGCAGGAGGAAGATGCCGCCGGCGGCGCCCAGCATGACCACGAACCCGGCGAACACCTCCAGCATCACGTGGCCCGCCATCATATTGGCGAACAACCGCACCGACAGCGAGATGATCCGCGACAGATACGAAATGACCTCGATCACCACCATCAGCGGCAACAGCACCACCGGAACGCCCTTCGGCACGAAATAGCTGAAAAAGTGCAGGCCGTGTTCCTTGATCGCGACGAACGTGACCAACAGGAACACGAACAGCGACAGCCCGAGGGTGACGGCGATATGGCTGGTGAACGTGAAGAACAGCGGGAACACACCCATCAGGTTCCCGAACAGAATGAAAAAGAACAGCGTGAACACGAACGGAAAGAATTTTTTGCCCTCGTGGCCGATCTGCTCGACGCACATGGTCATCACGGTCTCGTAGGCCATTTCGGCGGCGGATTGCAGCCGGCCCGGGATCATCGCGCGCGGGCTCATGCCGACCCATATCAGCAGCAGCGTCAGAATGCCGGCGACGGCCATCATGAGGTTGGCCTGGCTGAAATGCAGCGTGTCGCCCAGACGAGCCGAACACCGGCGCCAGCTTGAACTGGCTCAGTGCGTCGATGCCACTGTGTCCTTCGGCCGCCACTCCAACTACCCCCTGCCATCGGCGCCAGGTCGCGCCCGATACTCAATCAATCGTCACTCAATCCGTCTTCGGCGCGAACACACGCCAGACATTCCACACGCCCGCCGCGCCACCGATCAGGAACGAACACAGCGGTCAGAATGGGTTTGGTGCCAAACAGCCAGTCGAGCCCGTAGCCGATGGCGACCGCCACGACCAGAGCCGCCACCAGTTCGATCCCCACCCGCAGGCCGATCCCCATCGGGGACGATTCGATGCCTTTGGGGTCAAACCCCTTCGGCGTCTCCGGGTCGTCAAGACCCCGCCTGCCTCGAGCGGCTTTCAGTCGCTCCTCGAAGGAGCCATCCGGGCCGCCCGGTTCCTCGCGCATATCCGCTCCTGCCATTAACTCGCCGTAAGGCGGGGCCGGTAAGCGGGGGCTAGCTACCGTTGGGCAAACAGGGAGTCAAGAACGTGTCGGCGCTTCTTCCGCGTCCTCGTACGCCCGCATCGCCGCGATCACCTGGGCCGGCGAGGGAATTGGCCCGACCGCGCCATAGCCGGTGCACTTCAGCGCGGCGGCCACGGCGGCGTAACGAGCCGCCGGCTCGGGCAAGTCGCCCGCCAGGATACGCGCCAGAAATGACCCGCAAAACGTATCGCCCGCGCCGGTCGCATCCACCGTGCGCACCGGAAAGGCGGGAATTCTGACGCGCGCGTCCGGCGTGGCGAGATACGCGCCCTGCTCGCCCATTTTCAGCGCCACCACGCCGGGGCCGAGTTTCAGATAATAATCCAGCATCGCGTCCGGCTCGGTGAGACCGGTCAGCGTGCGCGCGTCCTCAATCCCCGGCAACGCGTAATCGACGGTCTCGATCGTCGCGCGCATGACGGCGGCGGCGCGCGCCGGAGGCCACAGCCGAGGGCGATAGTTGGTATCGTAGGCGACCTGCACCCCATGGCGGCGCGCGGCGTCGATCGCGGCCAAGGTGGCGTCGCACGCCGTGGTCGATATTCCCTGGCTGATGCCGGAAAGATACAGCATGCGGGCGCGGCCGATGGCGCGAACCGGCACGTCCTCCGGCCCGAACATCGCCGCCGCCGAGTTCGCGCGGTAATGCAGGAAATGATGCCCCGCCTCATCATGCGTCACGAAATACACGCCGGTCAGATACCGGTCGGTGCGCGTGACCGTGCTGGTGTCGATCTCCTCCCGCGCCCACAGCGCCATGAAGCTGTCGCCCGGCATGTCGCGGCCCAGCGCGGTGATCATGCCAACCTTGATGCCGTCGGGGGCGCCGTGACGCGCCGCCGCGACCGCCGCGTTGGAGGTGTCGCCGCCGTGACCCTCCAGATAGTGCCGCGCGCCGTCCGGCTGGAGCGGGAGTTGGTTGAACTCCAGCATGGGCTCGCCCATGCACAGCAGGTCGGCGGTCATGTGTGGGCTGTTGTCAGAACGGAACGAGCGGCCGACTGGATCGCGATTTTCGTCCCTCCTTTTGTGAACCAGGCGCGTCGCGGGATATGCGAATGGAACCGTTGTCTGGTGTTCGGCGGTCATGTCCTGGGAAGTCCGTGCCTTCATCCAGGACAGGGATAAAAGAGCGGCGCCGGTCAGGCCATGAAAGCGATCAGATGCGACGCCTGTCGGGCACCGTGCCCAGACGATCGGACCGATGGGATCGGCGGCGCCAGGCACCCGGACACCGCCCACATCATGCTCCAACTCCTCTGGCGGCATCGCCGCGGAATTCGGGAGGGCTTATTTCACCGACAAAACGCTGGTCCTTCGCGAGGACGCGCGCCGCTCCGGCACCAACAGCGAACCACCCGACAGCGTCTCGATTTTCGCCGAATAGGCCCGCAGATAATCGTCCATCGACAGGTGACGCTCCGCGTAACGCCGCGCGCCCGTTCGCAATCTCTGATCGAGCTTTTTGTCCTCCAACACCCTCAGCACGGAATCGGCCAGAGCACGCGGATCAAAGAACGACGTCAGCAAACCGTTTCGGCCGTGCGTGATAAATTCGCTCACGGGCTCGGTATCGCTGCCGACGATCGCGCAACCCATCGCCAGCGACTCTCGCAACGACCAGGACGCGACAAATGGATAGGTCAGATAAACATGCGCGTCGGAGCGCCTCAGCAGCGCCAGATACGTTGCATATTCGACCCGACCCGGAAACACGACGCGCGATGGATCGATCTGGTCGGCGACCTCCTTCAGGAACATCTCGCGCCACGTTCCGCCATGGGGCGCCGGCGCGCCATAACTGACGCCGTCGCCGCCCAGCATGACCACCTTCAAATTCTTTCGCGCCCGCAGCAAAGCGGGCAGCGCCCGGATCATCGTGTGCACGCCACGATAGGGTTCGAGATCGCGTGACACATAGGTCACCAGCGCGTCGTTTCGGCGCACCGTCATGTCGCCGATTTTCAGAGGCGCATGGCGCGCTTTCTCGTCGGGCGAGCAGACGTCCAGGTTGACGCCCTCCCACAGCAGGTCGATCCGCTGCCGGGCCCACTCGGGATAGGTCGATAATTGCCATCCGCGTCGGCGTGACACCCTGGGCACCAAGGTTCAGCGCGATATGATTGATGGCGTTCTTCGCCCGGATGCGTGGGAAGTCAGCCGGATCGATGGGAAATTCCGGATCGAAAACCACGTCCGCGCCATCGGTCTGATAGTAAAACTCCATGTAGCCAACGATCGGCACGCCGGGAAACACATCGGGCAGGTTGAGCATCTCCCCCCAACCCTGATGGCCGATCACGATATCCGGCGTGAAGCCAAGCTGTTTCAGCGATTGCGCGGTGTGCGCCACGACCTCCGCGCGCCGCACGGCGGCATCGAGTTCCCGCGCCGCGATGTGCGTCTCCTGCGACGAGGGGCGCGGCTTGACGTAGGGAACCTTACGCACCCCCTCGATCATGTTCGCGTTGGCTTCGGTGATGAAGACGATCTCATGCGCGTTCATCGCCACCAGATGGCGCACGAGATGAAGGAACTGTCCTGGAAAATTCTGGTGGACAAAAAGGAATTTCAACGCGCGATCCCGACTGGAGGCCGGCGGCGCGCCGGCCATTGGCTCAGATTATTTCTGGTGCGTTTTGTTCAGGCGGAGCATGAGAGCGCGTCGCTCCCCGAGCCAGGCCCGGGGGATGCGTTGTTGAGGGCACACTGCTTCGACATGACCGGAAGGCGCGCTAACGACGGTTCGACCGTGCCGGAGATTTGGGAGCCGACGCGCGGGGCGCCGCCGACCGCGCGCCATCGTCCGTGGCACTATCGGAATGATCCGGCCGCTGTACCAATTCGATCAGGAAAGATTCCAGCGCTGCGAGGCCGGGTGCCTCGCAGGCGACGCCTTCCTCCACCGGCCCGACCGCGCTGCCGTCGATGAAGGTCGCCGAGTAACGCACCGTATATTCTTTGGCCGCCGCGCCTTTCAACCGCACGTTCAGGCCCAGCAACGGCAAGGCCATGCCGCGGCTGCCGCAAAATTTGCCGTTTTCAACCCATGGGGACAGCCAACCGCGGCCGAGCACGCCTTGATACTCCATATCGCCCGCCGCGATCGGACCCTTGTCGGAGATGCCGAAGCCTTCGATCCACGCCCGGCTGCCACGTTTGCCGATCCACTCGCCGAACTGACCGGGCATATCGCCGGCACCCTGAACATGGGCCATGACGTCGGCATCACGCTCCTTCGCCGCGGGGGCCGCCGCCTCGGACCCGGCGACCGCCGGATCGCCGGCCAGGCGCAGCACCTGCAGGCGCGGCGCGTGTTCCGCCGGTTGGCCCGCCGCCTGGTAGATCGTGACCAGCACCTGAGCCTGCCCGTCCGTGACCCGCACCAGCGCCGCCGTGTTGTCCAGCCACCCGTCATCGCGGAACGTGCTGATGGACACCGCCTCCGGCCGGCCGGCCATTCCTGGGCAACGCGTGATGCGAACGCCCGGCAAGCCGGTGGCCGGATCCGGGGAGCGGCTGCCCGGGGCGGGGAACACACAGTAAATGCCCGTCTCCAGGCTCATCAGGTTCGCGGAAACACGAAGTTCCGTGATACGCCCGGCGGCGGAAACCTGCGGTGCGGATGTCTCGGCGGCGGATGCCTGGGGAGCCGATGTTTGAGGCGCGGACGGCGCTTCCTTCGCATCGGTCATGGTCTGAACCCCGTCGGCGGCAGGAGGCATGCGATGTCTCACTTACTCATGGTTGCATTGATGGATGGCTTGTAAGCCGAAGAGCGGCGGATCGGAAGAAAAGATCGTCCCTTGGCGGCATTCAATAGCGCGTCGTTGATCGCCCGCGGCGACAAACCCAGGGGAAGCAGGAAGCCACGACCGGTGCGGCGTATGCGTTCCGCCGGCGCGCCGATATCGAACGCGGCAACCCGCAGGCCGGCACGCCACAATTCGGTCAGGCCCAGACACCAGGTTTCCGGCCAGATCGACGGCAACAGCGCCAGCGTCGCGCTCTGCGCCCGGATCAGGGCGACCGCTTCCTCCGGCCGATACGGTCCCGTGACGAAGACGCGGCCGGTGTCGATCAGGCGCTGGTCGTCGATCGTCGTGCCGGCTACGACGAACGACAGATCCAGCGCACGTTCTTCGCGTCGCGCGCGCAGGCGAGCAGCACATGAAAGCCTTTGTGCAGGCCGATGGCCCCCGCGACACAGACCAGAACCGTACCATCCACGCGCGGGACCGGCGGCGGTTCGTCCACCGTCAGGTCATCCTCATGCGGGATGACGACGGGGTGGATCCCCGGGAAAATGCCGCGCCAGCCGGGCGGCCGTATCGTGCGATGGCGCGATGACCCGGCGTGCGCCCGCGAGGATGCCCGGGATCGGTCCAGCAGGGCCGGACGCCGATGTCCTCGTGCAGGAAGCCGCCAGGTCGCGTCACGCAGGTCTGCACAGCTGGCGAGATCGGGTTCGCCGCAATAACGGTCGCCACGTCCGACCAAAGCGATGCGCGGGCAAAACCAAGCATAATCGTGCACATGAGCGTCGTACGGAACGCCGAGCGCGCGAATGGTCTCCAACACCGACGGATCGTGATTCAGGAAATGATGCAACTCCGCCTCGACCGGGCGGATGCCGCGCAGCAGGCGCAGCAGGGCTGGCTGCTCGCGCGGCAGTTCGAACGCCAGATCGGGCAGCGGGCCGCTGCTGACCGCGACGCCAGCGCGGCCGTTCCGCGGGGGCATCGGGCGTAACACGATCGCGCGGCGGCCATTCGCCTGATGCGCGGCGACGGACGCCTGGATCCGCCGCTCGACACCGCCGCCGTCGGCGTGCGTGACCAGGACGACGGCTTCGGCCGCATGGCCACGCCAAAGCGCCAGACTCACGCGGGCCGCGCGTGGGGGCGGAATCCCGCGTGGGCGTCACGGTGTCTCGCGCGCCGGTTCGGGTGGGTTTGCGCCTGGGTGGGGAGAGGGTCACCGGGCTGCCGTCCAGGTCGCGTCCGTCCCGGCCGCGGACATGGACCGGCGCATCGCCGCCTGAAAGCTCGGAGGCGGAAATCGTAAAGGAGCGAGGCCGGGCAAGCGGCGCGAGGCCGGCAACTCGATCGACCATGCGGCTGGCGACGATCTGCATGGGCGCGCCGCCGGTTCCGACCGTCAGACGCGGGTCGGTGTCGGGATCCGCCGGGCACCAGGCCCAGCCGCGCACGCCGCCTCGCCATGCTTCGACGTGGCCCTCGACGCGACCGATCGCGCGGGGCGAAAGCGGACTGCCGATCAAATGGCGGCGTCCCGGATCGTCGTTGCTGGCGGTGACCGTGAGCGCGTCCGCCCGTGGCCACGCCGGCGGCAGGGGCGTGGGAGCCCCGTCCGCGGCGGGACCGATCGGCTTTCCATCCAGGCGGATTTCGATGCGGCCCGGCAACGCCGGGCGTGACGACCACGACACCGTCGCCGGTCATCCCGCACCAGCCCGGCGCGTTCGCCGACCGCGTCACCAGATCCGCGACGCCGCCAAGGTCGGGCCACACGGCATGGCGGCCGAGAGCGGTGCCGATGGCGGAGCACGCGCCGGCGAAGTCGCGCATGAGCAGGCGGGCGGTGGCCAGGCCGAGCCAGGCATCCCGTACATCGGCGCCCGCCAGTACCTCGGAAAACAGGGTCGCCGCCCGCGGATTGTCGATGCCGATCGCGGCCGAGGCCAACACCAGAGAAATCGTGCCATCATGCGGCGCCAGCCGATGCGCGCGTTCCAGCCACCATGGTTGCCGCTATCTTGTCTCCCGCGGTCAGCGCCGCATGGCCACGCGCAAATGCGTCCTTGGCGTCCCGTTCCCGTCTCGCCCGTTCGGCCGGGTCGCTTTCCATGTCCGCGGGCATGGCTGCCTGTGACTGCCGACTGCGTCAGACCGCTTCGTCCGACGTCTCTTTCGGCACCGGCGGCAGCGCGGCGAGGTCGTTCTTGGCGTCCTGCAGGCCCTGCGCGGCCGCGCGTTCCAACCAGAACCGCGCTTCGGTCGGGTTGTGCTCGCCCGCCACGTTCCGCAGCAGGAACCGGCCCAGCATCATCTGCGCGTAGGGATGGCCGCGCTCGGCGGCCAGCGCGGTACCAGGTTTGCGCCGTGACGCGATCCATCGGCACGTCGTGCCCACCGCCCATCATCGCGCCGCTGGCGAACATGGCGCCGACGTGGCCGGCCTCGGCGGCCTTGGTGAACAGCGCCAACGCGGCCGCGTGATCCTTGGGACCGCCGGTGCCGTTCAGCATCATGTCGGCCAGCATGACCTGCGCCTCGATCATGCCGACATCGGCGGCGCGCGTGATCCAGGCGCGGCCCTCCTCGGCGTTCTTTTCCACGCCGCGGCCTTCGACCAGCATGCGGCCGTACCAATATTGTGCGTTGACCACGCCATCCGCCGCCCGCCGCAGCCATTGCGCGGCTTTTTGGTCGTCCCGCTCGATGCCGACGCCTTCCGCCAGACAGACGCCGAAATTGAATGCGGCGATCAGGTCGCCGGATTCCGCCGCCTGCTCGAACCATTCCCGGGTGTGGATGGAATCCTGCATATCGCCGTGGCCCTTCAGCAGCAGATTGCCCAGGTCGGCATGCGATGAGGTGTCGCCGGCCTCGGCGGCGATGCGGAACAACCGCGCTGCCTCGTCCTGGTCGCGCGGCACGCCGGCACCGGTCAGATGCAGCATGGCCAGGGCCCGCGCGGCGCCCTTGTGTTTGTGCGTCGACCGCGCGACGGAACCACATCGCCGCCTCGGCATAATTCGGCGGCAGCGTTCCACCCTTGGCGTAGATATCGCCAACCACGGCCGCCGCCTCGGGATCGCCGGCCAACGCGGCGCGGCGGAGCCAGGACTCGCCGTCGGTGGCGTTCGCTTCCACGCCGATGCCGCGCAGCTGCGCGAAGCCCCAGCGCGCCTGCGCCGAGACATGGCCTTTCGCCGCCGCCTGCGCATAGTATCGCGGCGGCGGCCGCCTGGTCCTGCGCCACTCCGACGCCGCGATCGTGCATCATGCCGTAGAGGAAAAGCGCGGTCGCGAGCCCTTTTTCAGCCGCGCCGCGCAAATGCTCGACCAATTCCGCCTGCACTTCGGGCGATTGCGGAGTCGCGCGCCAGCACGAGCGAATAGCCGAGTTGGCCTTGCGGACACCCGGCCTCGGCCGAGCGCTTATACCAGGCGTCGGAGGCCGCGGGATCGCGCAGGGCTTCCGGACCGGACCCGAGGATAAATCCCAGCACGGCCTGCCCTTCGGCGGAGCCGCCCTCGGCCGCGCGTCGTGCCCAATGGAGCGCGGTTTCGTAGTTGGGGCCGGCGGTGGTCTGGGCGCCGAACAGTCCCGCGGCGCCCGGTTCGCCGCCGGCCTGCTCGGGGCCCATGCCGTTGAGGCAAAGCGTGGCGAGCAGCGCCTGCGCTTCGACATAGCCGCGGGTCGCGGCCTTTTCCAGCCACCGGACGCCATTCCCGCGGCTGGGCGGCACGCCGGCCCCTTCGAGGTAGCAGCGTCCGATACGAAATTCCGCCTCCGCGATCCCGGCCCGCGCGGCCCGGGCAAGATACGGAAAGGCGGCCCGGCGATCGCCTCGGTCGGTCAGGCGCACCGCGCGCCGGAATGCGGCGGATGCGGAAAACGGCGACAGGATTACGTCCAACAAATTCATTCAGCCCTCATGACCAAAATCCAATCGCGGAAGTGCCCCCCCGGTCGCGCCCTGTTCATGGCCCGGCGTTCATGCCTCGGCCGAGACACCGGAGCCGCCCGATGCGGTTGGTCGCCCGGTCCCTCCGGTGTCCCCGCCCGCGGTCGCCGGTACCGGGTGGACAGATCGGACGCCTCGGCGGGCCGGCGAAGCGAGGCTCACGGCTCCCGCATGCCCTCACGCGCCAGCGGCAGAGCGCGACCGAGGAAATACGCCATCACCGTTCGCTTCCCGACCAGGACGTCGGCGGTCACCGGCATCCCGGGGATGAGGTGGAAGCCCGCCGGGGTGTTGTGCAGGTTGATCTCATCCAGGGAAACCCGCGCCCGGTACCAGGTCGTGCCCATGGCCGTGCTGGTCCCGGGGGCGGGTAACGGCACCTCTCCCGATGGGCTCCGCGCTTCATCCTGCGAGTTGAAGCTGTCGGGGCTGATGATCCGGACCACGCCCTTCGCCATGCCGTACTGCGTGTACGGGAAGGTATCGAACTTGATCGCCACCGAATCTCCAACGTGCACGTAGCCATCCTCGCTGCCGGGAATGTTGGCTTCAACCTCCAACGGCGCGTTGGCGGGCACGAGCGTGATCAACTGCTGGCCCGCGGTCAGTACCGACCCTGGCGAAATGCCGCGGCCGACCGTCAACACGGTGGCGTCCTGTTCGGCGCGCAATTCCACCAACTGCCGCCGCAACTGCGCCTTGTTGAACGACTCCCGCGCGTCCGAAAGCTTGGACGCCGCCTCCGCCAGTTTTTCCGCGACATCGGCGTGCCAGCTTTGGATGTAGCCGTTCCGCTCGGCGATCAATGCCGCGAGGTCGCGTTGCGCGCTGTTGCCAACCTGCTCGACGCTGTCGAGGTTCCGCTGCATCTCGGCCCTGGTATCCTGCGCCGACAGCGTATTGAGTTTGCTGCCGACGCCCATGCGGTCGAGTTCGTTGCGCATCTTTTCCAGGTTGATCGCGACATTCAGCCGATCCCGGTAACCCACGACGTCCGAGTTGGCCTTCGCCACCTGCGCCGACAAGCTATCGGCCTTCTGCCGGTAGCCTTCCAGCTTGTAGTTATATTCCGACAGCCGTTGCGCGAAGATCGCCGCTTCCAGCGCCAGATGCGGATCGGAGCCGCTGTAATTGAAGGTCCGATTGTCCATCTCCGCCTGGAGCCGCGCGACCTGAGCGGAATAGGCGGCGACCTGGCTCTTCAACGCTTCCAGATCGGCGGCGGCGAAGGTTGGGTCCAGGCGGGCGAGGATCTGGCCGGCGTGCACCTGCTCGCCTTCATGCACGTCGATCGAGCGGACGATCGAGGTTTCCAGCGGCTGAACCACCATGGTGGCGGCGCGCGGGATCACCTTCCCTTGCGCGGTCACCACCTTGTCTACCTTGATGACGGTCATCGCCGCGAAACAGAGCAGCACCATCGACCCGACGGTCCAACTCACACCGCGGGCAATACGCGGCACCGGTGCGTTCACGATCGCGGTGGACGGCGACTGATACTCCAGGATCACCGGCAGGGTTGGGTCGCCGCGACCGGCGACCACCGTGCTAATTGCCGTGGAGGAGGTTTGGGGCGAGCGCGGCATGGCGGGGACCTTGTTTATCCATATGACGATTTTGCTGAGCCCAGAGCTGGCGATAAACCTGACACCGCTCCAGTAACGTCTCGTGCGGGCCGATATCCATCACCTTGCCCTTGTCCAGGACCATGATCTGGTCGCAATCGACCAGGGACGACAGACGGTGCGTGACAATGACCATGGTACGGCCTCGCGCGATGCGAAGCAAATTCGCATTGACCAGCGCTTCACTTTCCGGATCGAGCGCGCTGGTCGCTTCGTCCAGGATTAAAATGCGCGGATCCGTGATCAAGGCCCGCGCGATGGCGAGACGCTGCTTCTGGCCGCCGGACAGGTTTGGCGAACCCTCCTCGATGTAGGTTTCATAGCCATTGGGCATACGCTCGATGAATTCCTCCGCCCCGGCGAGGCGCGCGGCGCGGATCGCGTCTTCCAGCGTCAGGCCCGGACGGCCAGCCAGAATGTTGTCGCGGATCGAGCCGCGGAACAGGAAGTTGTCCTGCAGAACGACACCGAAACTCGACCGCAGATGGCGAAGATTGATTTCCCGCAAATCGGCGCTGTCGATTTTCACGAACCCCGAGTATTCGCGGTTAATGCCCTGCAACAACCGGGTGATGGTCGACTTGCCGGATCCCGACCGTCCCACGAGGCCCAGCATGGTGCCGGCGGGTACCGAGAACGATACCTTCTCCAGCGCCGGAACCTTGGTGCCGGAATACGTGAAGGTCACGTCCTCGAAGCTGATCGCGCCGGCGAATTTCGGCCGCAACCCGCCGGAGGCCGCATCGACCTCCAGCGGCCGGTTCAGCACGTCGGCGGCCTGCGCCATGGCGCCGCCGACTTCTTCCCATTCCTCGATCAATCGCGCCAGGCCGACCAGGGGCTGACTGACGCGTTGCGACAGCATCATGAAGGCGAACAGGCTGCCGACCTGAAACCCGGACGTGTCGGTCAGCGCCAGATAGGCGCCGACCAGGATAATCCCCATCCACATGAACCGCTCGATCGGCGTGACCAGCGTCTGCGGCCAGTTGGCGAGTTTGCTGAAGGCGAGGCGCCATTTCCCGGCCTCGGCCACGCGCTCGTCCCACAGGGTTTTGCGTTGCGGCTCCAGCGCCAGGGACTTCACGGTCTTGATGCCGAAGACCGTTTCGCCCAGTGCCGACTGCTTGTCGGTTTCCGCCTGGATCACCCGGCCGTAGACCACCCGCATCGGCCGCAGGTAGGCGAGGATGATCAGCAGCACGATCGTCGAACAGACCAGCACGATCCAGGCCAGCGTTTCGTTCAACCAGAACAGGAACGGCAGCAGCACCCCGAGCGTGATCAGGTCCAGCAGCGTCGTCATCAATTTGCCGGTGATGAATTGCCGGACCTGATGGATCTGGCTGACCTTGTACATCGTTTCGCCGGCCGGATGCCGTTCGAAGTAATCCAGGGGCAGCCGGATCAGGCGCGCGAACACGTGCAGGTTGAGCCGCGCGTCGGTGCGCACGCCGACCACCGCGATGACAAGTCTTCGAGCAAATCCCAGCAGCGTCTCATACAGCACCATGATGCCGAGAATGACGCTCATCAAAAACAGCGTGGAGAAGCTGTGATGGGTGATGACCTTGTCGATGATCGACATCACGATCAGCGGCGGCACGATGGTCAGGAAGCTGAGCGCGAGCGAGGCGATGAAGAGGTCGCCGAGCGACTTCTTCTCCCCCATCATCATCTTGAACAGCCAGCTGACGGAGAACGGCGGATCGGCCTCGGCGCCGCCGCGTTCGGTCCGCAACAGGATGGTTTCGCCGCCCCAGACCTCCGCCAGGCGCATTTCATCGACCATGATGGCCGGGTCGGCCTCCGGTGCGCGGGGGTCTTTCAGGCCGACAATCTTGGCTTCCGGATTGGCGCCGGTCAGCAGCCCGGCGGTGCCGTCGTTGAACAGCAGGACGACCGGGCCGGTGCCGCTGAGATGCATCAGATGGCGCCAGCGAAGCCGCAAGGCGCGGGACCACATGCCGGAGGCTTTGGCCCAGTCGGAGAGGGCGGCGGCGCCGGGAAGGGTTTCACCGGGGAGATTGCGGAACTCACCCGGGTCGAGTTCGAGCCCGAAATAGCGCGCCGCCATCATCATCGCCAGCAGGCGGGGATGGATTGGGGCGCCACGCGGCGTCCCGGTCGATGCCCCGTCAGGCGACGATCCATCTGGCGGACCACCGGAACCGCTGTTCTCCCGCGAAATGGCGTCGGCGGCATCTTGAGCGGAAGCGGCAGCCTGACGCCCGAACCACGATTGGCCGGGCGTGTTTCCGTCAGAAATATCCACGAGCGAACCCTTTGAAAAACCTGACCCGAGGCGGGAGGCGACATGTTGATCGGCAAGCCACCGCGGGATCGCGCCCAATCGCCCCAATGGTAACAACACGGGGTTTCATGATCCCTGCGAACTCATCCCCCGAGAATGTATCGCCAGAAACGCACCATCATGAACGCGGTGTCATGACGACAACTGGCCTTGCTCCAAGGAAGTATCCGCCCCGTTCTTCATCTTGTCCTCTATGCCACCGCGCGACCAAAAAAATCAACAAATCCTTGAATTCCCGCCCATGGCCATGGCGCGCGGCTTTCGCCCGGACGCGGAAGACGGCACGATGCCGACGGGGCGCCGGACCATGTTCGGTGCCGGCTGCTCCGAGCGATTTGCCTGCACGAGACCATGGTCCGCGCCGGACCATGGAATTTACGGGATGGGGACATGATCATCCGCGACGCGACCGAGGCCGATGTGCCCGAAATCCAGTCCATTTACGCGCATCACGTGCTGACCGGCACCGGCACGTTCGAGGAAGAACCGCCCTCGGTGGAGGAGATGCTGACGCGGTATCGCCGGATCATCGACCACGGTTGGCGGTGGCTCGTCGCGGCGGATGAGACGGGCGTGCTCGGCTACGGCTATTACTCGCAGTTCCGCGATCGGTCGGCGTATCGCTATTGCGTGGAAGACAGCATCTACGTGCGGGAAAACGTGCGCGGTCAGGGTGTCGGCAAGGCTTTGGTGCGGGACCTGATCGAGATCTGTACCGCCGCGGGCATGCGGCAGATGATCGCGGTCATCGGAGACTCGGAAAACGTCGGCTCGATCGGCGTGCATGCGAGCATGGGGTTTCAAAAGGTCGGCACGCTGCACGCGTCCGGTTTGAAGTTCGGACGCTGGCTCGACGCGGTTTACATGCAGCGCGCGCTCGGGCGAGGCGATCTCGACGTTCCGGCGTGAGGCGCCTGGCCGGCCCGCGCGCGCCCCGGGCAAACGCCGGCCCGATCGCGACAGGGACGCGATGCCGCCGGTGACGAGCGCGACGAACGAGCAACGGTTGGATGAGGCGGACCTCAGGAGCGCCATCCGCCGCGACCGTCGGCTGTGGATGATGGCGGCCTACGGCTTCGTCGCGGGTCTGCCGTTGCCGCTATCGACCTTTACGCTTCGCTATTGGCTGTCCGAAAGCGGTGCGACGCTCTCGGTCATCGGCCTGACCGCCAATATCGGACTGGCCTATTCGTTGAAGTTTCTGTGGTCGCCGGTGTTCGACCACGTGCCGCCGCCAGGCTGGATGCGCCGCCTGGGCCGGCGGCGCGGCTGGCTGCTGACGGTCCAACCGGCGCTCGCGCTGGCGGCGGTGCTGCTGGCGTTGACCCATCCGGCCGCGTCCCCGGGGATCTCGATCGCCGCCGCGGCGCTGGTCGCGTTCCTCTCCGCCAGTCAGGACATCGCGGTTGACGCCTGGCGCATCGAGACGTTCCCTCAACGTCTGCAGGGTGAGGCGCTCGCGGCCTATGTCTGGGGCTACCGCTTCGCGCTGCTGGCGGCGACCACCGGCGTGATCTGGGCGTCTGGCGTGGTTGGCTGGCATTTCGCTTTGCTCGCGATCGCGCTCCTGCTGCTGCTGGGCCCCCTGGTGACGCTGCTGGCCCCCGAACCGATGGCGGACGGCAACACCGCCATGAGCGACCCCGCGACCGGTCGCCACCCGGCCGGCGGCCGCTCGCCGGAGGTCCGGCCACGGGGGAGCCGGGCGCGCCACGCGGTGATCGAGCCGCTGCGCAACTTCCTGACCCGGCCCGGCGCCCCCATGATCCTCGCCTTCGTCGCCCTCTTCAAACTGGGCGAGGCGATGGGCGGGATCATGACCGCGCCATTCTATCGCGCGCTCGGCTTTACCCGCGACGCGATCGCCGGCTCGGGGCCATTCTCGCTGGTCGCGACACTCGTGGGGATCACCTTCGGCGGTTGGCTGGTGGCCCGGATCGGCGTCGGACGGGCGCTGCTGTGGACCGGCTCCGCGCAAACCGCGGCGATGATCATGTACGAGGCGCTGGCACACGCACCGGGCCAGGTTCCGGTGCTGTACCTGACCGTCGCGACCGAGGCGTTCGCCCAAGGCATGGCCGACGCGGCGTTCCTGACCTACCTGTCGGGCCTGTGCTCGCGCGCGTTCACCGCGACGCATTACGCGCTGCTGTCGTCGATTCCGGCGCTGGCGATTCATACCATCGGCGGCGTCTCCGGCGTGCTGGCGGGCGCGGTCGGCTGGGTTTGGTTCTACGCGATCTGCACCTTCGCCGCGTTGCCGGCGATGGGGTTGATGCTCGTGCTGTTGCGGCGGTATCCGCCGGAACCGCGGTTCACGTCGGCTGAATAGGCATCCGGGCGATGCTCAGCCAGGCGATCGGCGCGCCCGCCTTGTCCGCCGCCTGGGCCGGTGATGCCGCGGTGTCCCAGTCGGCCGCGATGAAGCGCTTGCCGTTCACCGTCGCGCGCCTCGTCCGAGAGCAGCCAGAGCAAGGGCGGGCCCATGATCTCCGGCTGCAGCATCTTCGCCGGATCGCCGGCCTCGCCGACCAGCGGCGTGTTGGTCGTGCCGCCCGGCACCAGGATGTTGGAGGTCACGCCGGTGCCCGCGAGGTCGGCCGCCAGCACCGCCATCGCCGACTCGGCCGCCGCCTTGGAGGAGCCGTACAGCAGGTAGCCCTCGCGCACCATGGTGCCGAGGCTGGTGGTCACGGTGATGATGCGGCCTTGTTTCGCGGTCAGCATGTACGGCAGGACGGCGCGCGCCATGTTGATCGGCGCGGCGGCGTTGACGGTGATGAACCGGGTCCATTGCTCCGGCGTGGTGTCCCAGAAGCGGATCGGGTTTTTCCGTTGATCGGACCGGATCGAGGCCTGGCCGATCCCGGCGTTGTTCACCAGCGCGTCGATGCGGCCGAATGTGATCAGCGCCGAGCCGGCGACATGGGCGAACGAGTCAGGCTGCGCCAGATCGGCGGTGACCGGGTTCACGCTGCCTCGGAGGTTCGCCGCGCGCTTCGCCAGTTCCGCCAGCGCGGCGCCGTTGCGGTCCACCGCGGTGACGTCGTGACCGGCGGTGAGCAGGGCGATGGTCATGGAAAGACCCATGCCGCTGGCCGCACCGGTGACGATGACAGCTTTGTTGTCCATGGCCATTTGGTTCCCTCCGCTTTGATGTTCCGGGGAGCGTCCATCGTCCGACATGGGATGTCCAGGGCGGAGAGGCTGGGGAGGCGGGTCTGGCGCGGAAGGTCTGGGGCGGGAGAGCCCAATCTTTTCCAGCGTGTGACCGGGAGTCAGTTTCAATATCAACGGTCATTCACCGCACGTGTACTTCGCACGACGTCAGCGGGGACAGCGCGCGCGCCGTCGCCTCCCACGAATTCGCCTGTATCGCGGCGTACGGCGAAATCGCCACTGCCTTTTTCACAGTGAAGTCACAGCGGTGGACGTCCACGTCATCATCGATTGGGGTTCCATGGAGAAGGCACAGGCCATTCCGCGGAAGCAGTCGCTTCTCGGCATCACCCTTGCCATGTGATATGGAATGGCGCGCGATCAGAGGGCCCGTCCATTGAGTGATTCACCGCTCGAACCGGATATCAGCCTGCCATTCCCGATCGAGTTCCTGATTCGGGACACGCCGCGTTCGCACCAATCAAAGAACGTGGCGGCGAAGGAGAAATGGAAGCAAACGGTCGCGTCAGCCGCTCGGGAGCGGGTGAATACGTTGCGTGATCTGTTTTATCTTGATAACCGCGTCTTATCGGCAACGATCTTCTACTTTTCTCCGGTTCCAATGGAGGGAGATGTCGATAATATCGTCAAGCTGATCATCGATGGGATGGTCAATGTGATTTATCCCGACGATCGGCTTCTGGAACGTGTGACGGTACAGAAATTCGAGCCTGGCAGCGAGTTCATCATGCATTCATTGACGTCGATACTCGAGGAGGCGATCGGGACGGAACCGCCCGTGATCTATATACGCGTTGACGATGACCTGAATTGGAGGGAGTTGCCATGACAACCAAAGAGCTGCTCCTGGAGAGCAACGCGCTGCGGGAGCTGAAACACCTTGCCAATGAACGTGGGTTCGAATTCATCCTTCACCCCGCGGGTGACGTAATACCAGGCTTCCTGGGCGGATATGAGCCCGATGCCATCGTGAAACGACCTGACGGCGGTGGTATCATCGTCGAGGTAAAAGGGGTGGGCAGACCGTCATCCGACCGCTGGCTGTCGGAGATTTCGCGACGAGTTTCCAAAGAAAAAGGCTGGGAATTTCGGGTTATTCGCACCTCTCCCATCGAAGCGGTCGCGGTTCCGTTGGCTGAGCCGACACCCGAGCAGATCACGAGGCGGCTGGGGGAAATAGAGGATCTGGCCAAGACCGGACATTATGTGCCGGCACTGATTCTCGGCTGGGCGGTCCTGGAAGCACTGGCCCGTCTGGCGTCCACACACGAGGGATCAGGACATCTCGGCCCTATATCGCCCGTCCAGGCCGTTCAGATCCTCGCCGAGGAGGGATACCTTGAGAATGATGAGGCGGCCGACCTGCGCCGCATGACGAGCCTGCGGAATGCCGTGGTCCACGGGGACCTCGCGGCCGAGGTGTCGGCAGACCACGTTGCCGCGCTGATCGCGCGACTGCACATGATTGCGAGCGAAGTTATCCGAGTGGAACGCGCGGATGCCGTCGTGGGACACGGTCGCGGAATGACGCCCGGCTGAGACGACGCGCGCGGTCAATGACCACAACCGCATCCGCGCGCCCGTCAATCCTCAGTCGTCGAGGAAGCTGCGCAGCTTCCGGCTCCGGCTCGGGTGCTTCAGCTTGCGCAGCGCCTTCGCCTCGATCTGCCGGATGCGCTCGCGGGTCACGTTGAACTGCTGCCCGACCTCTTCCAGCGTATGGTCGGTGTTCATCCCGATCCCGAAACGCATGCGCAACACGCGTTCCTCGCGCGGCGTCAGCGACGCCAGCACGCGGGTCGTCGCCTCGCGCAGGTTGGCCTGGATCGCGGCATCCAGCGGAATGACCGCCGCCTTGTCCTCGATGAAGTCGCCGAGGTGCGAGTCTTCCTCGTCGCCGATCGGCGTTTCGAGCGAGATCGGCTCCTTGGCGATCTTCAGGACCTTGCGGACTTTCTCCAGCGGCATGCCGAGCTTCTCGGCCAGTTCCTCCGGCGCCGGCTCGCGGCCGATCTCGTGCAGCATCTGGCGCGACGTGCGCACCAGCTTGTTGATCGTTTCGATCATGTGCACCGGAATGCGGATCGTGCGCGCCTGGTCGGCGATCGAGCGCGTGATCGCCTGGCGGATCCACCACGTCGCATAGGTCGAGAACTTGTAGCCGCGGCGGTATTCGAACTTATCGACCGCCTTCATCAGGCCAATGTTGCCTTCCTGGATCAAATCCAGGAACTGCAGCCCGCGATTGGTGTATTTCTTGGCGATCGAGATCACCAGCCGCAGGTTGGCCTCGATCATCTCCTTCTTGGCGCGCGCGCTGTCCCGTTCGCCGCGGCTCACGGTCATGTAGACGCGGCGGAACTCGGCGATCGGCAGGCTGGCGTCGGTCGCAACGGCGGAGATCTGGCCGCGCACGTTGGTGATGTCCGTCGTGTGCTTGGTGACGAACGGCTTCCAGCCCTTGCCCGGCAGCGCGGACACCCGGGCCACCCAGTTCGGATCGAGTTCGTAGCCGCGATAATGCTTGAGGAACTCCTCGCGCGCGACCTTGGTGCCCTCGGCCATGCGCAGCAACTGGCCTTCCAGCGTGGTCAGGCGCTGGTTGAGTTGCTTCAGCTGGGTGACCAGTTCCTCGATGCGGTTGTTGTGCAACCGGACCTGGCCGACCTTCTGCACCAGTTCCTCACGCGACTTGCCGTAGCTCTTTTCCGAGCGCGAGGTGACGTCCTCGCCGCTGGTCATGGTTTCCAGCCGGCGGCTCTGCATCTTGTGCAGCTTCTTGTAGAGGACCTCGATCTCCTCGAACCGCGCCAGAACCTCCGGCTTCAGTTTCTCTTCCAGCGCGGACAGCGACATGCTCGGGCCGCCGTCCTCGTCGTCGGAGTCAGTCGTCGGGCGCGGCGAAGCCGTCGCTGACCGGCGGCGCGGCCTCCACGGCTTCGACCCCGTCCGGCGTGGCGCCGGCGCCATCGGTCGCTTCCAGATCGATGATGTCGCGCAACAACATCCGGCCGGCCTTGAGCTGGTCGTGCCAGGAAATGATCGCGGCGAACGTCAGCGGGCTCTCGCACAGCCCGTTGATCATCATGTCGCGGCCGGCTTCGATCCGCTTGGCGATGGCGATTTCGCCCTCGCGCGACAGCAGTTCGACGCTGCCCATCTCGCGCAGATACATGCGGACCGGATCGTCGGTGCGGCCGACGGTGGCTTCGTCGATGTTGCCGGTCTGCTCCTCCTCGGCCTCCTCGGTCTTCTCGACCGCGAGCGACCGGCCGCCTCACCGTCTTCCTGCTCCTCGCTCTCGACGACCTGGATGCCCATCTCGGACAGCGAGGCCATCAGATCCTCGATCTGTTCGGAGCTGTTCTGATCCGGCGGCAGAATGGTGTTCAGTTCGTCAAAGGTGATGTAGCCGCGCTCCTTGCCCCTCGCGACCAGCCGCTTCACGGCGGCGGTCTGCACGTCGAGCAGGTTGGTTTCGGCATCCTGTTCCGCCGTGGCGGTGTCACCAGCGACAATCGTTTTCGTGGCCATCGGTCAGAAGTCTCCCAGATCGGTTGGGTCACGGCCGAAGCCGTGCGGGTCGGTAGGGCCGTGCGGGTCAGTGGCGCGGACTGGGCCGCTCGAGTGGATGCGGCTGAAGCCGCTTATGGTGTTCTCCCCGGTCCGCGGCGAACCGCGGGCCGAAACTTTGAGTGGCGGGGTCTCCGCCACGATAACCGTGCCGCTCACGCGGCGGCGAGATCGGCGCCGTCAGGTTCACCCGTGCGAACTTTGTTGAGGGCGGACATCAACGCGACGAGCCTGCGTTCGGTTTCCCCGGTCAGGCCCCTGGCGGCGTCCTGCCGCGCCAGATCGACTTCTTCGCGCAGGCGATCGACGTTCAGGAACCCGAAGATGTGCCACCATCCCTCCTCCGCCTCCGCCGGCATGGCCGCCGATGACGCGCAAGCCGGCAGCGGGACAGGTGTCCCGGCCAGAACTTCGCTCGACTTCAGTGTGCAACCCGAAACCGTCCAGGTGGTCCATCAGAGCCTGAGAGTCAAGGACTTCCGCATGGATAGCCCACTCCGAGATCGCATCGCGGAGTTGTGCGAGAGGCGGTTCGAGCTCGAGGCCCGCATAGGCGTGCTCGACGTCGTGAAACAATCCCGGATGGCGGAGCAGGATCGCGGTCAGAATTCTGGCCCGTTCGGCGGCGATCGCTCTGGCGTCCGCCGGCGGGCGTGGACCGGTCCGGCGCGGTGCCCCCGGATCGAAGGTCGAACGATTGAAGGTGGAACGATTTTGTCCGGCCCGGTTGGCCGGACCGCCGCGATCCCGCCGCCGGCTGGCGAAAAACCGGTCGAGCAGCACGCTCCGATATTCGGCGCCGAGCGCCTTGTCGGGGATCCGCTTCGCCGCTTCCTCCAACCTGGCGCGGAGGGCGGCACGCTGTTCCGGCGTCGCGTCCGAGGTGCCTTCGCGCAGCAGGTCATACAGGCAGTCCGCCAGCGGGCGGGCGCCGTCGAGCATCGTCTGAAACGCGCGCGCGCCCTGAGTTTGCACCAGGCTGTCCGGATCTTCCGCGGCGGGCAGCGAGATCAGCCGCAGCGTGCGATCGGGGGCCAACAGCGGCAGCGCCAGTTCGGCGGCCCGCGCCGCCGCTCGCGCACCCGCGCCGTCGCCGTCGAAACACAGCACCGGGGCGGGCGACAGGCGCCAGAGTTCGGTCAGTTGTTCCTCGGTCAAGCGCGGTACCAAGCGGCGCCACCGCGGCATCGAACCCGGCCTGGCCGAGCGCGATCACGTCCATGTAACCCTCGACCACAACCAGAGTCGCGCCACGCCGCGTCGCCTCCCGCGCCAGATCGAGGCCGTAGAGCGTGCGCCGCTTGGAAAACAGCGCGGTCTCCGGCCCGTTCACGTATTTCGGCTGGCCGTCGCCCATGATCCGGCCGCCGAAGCTGATGGTTCGGCCGCGGCGGTCCCGGATCGGGAACATGACGCGGTTGAAAAACAAATCGAACATGCGACCGGTTTCATCATCGCGACGCATCAGACCGGCATCGACGAGTTGCTCGGTGGTCACGCCCTCACGCGCCAGGTCCGCCGCGACCATGCCGCGGCCCTCGCCGGACCAGCCGAGGCCGTAACGGTGGATCGTTTCGTCCGACAGGCCGCGGTTGGCGAGGTAGTCGCGCGCGGCCTTGCCCTCCGGCAGAAACAGCCGGCGCTGGAAGCTGGCGGCGGCGGCGTCCAGCACGCCGGCGAGGTCGAGCCGTCGCTTTTCCGCCTCCGCCGCCTCGGGGGAGGGCGTCGGGACCTGCATCCCCGCTTCGGCGGCGAGTTGCTCGACGGCTTCGGGGAAGCTGGCGCCTTGCGATTGCATGACGAAGGTAATCGCGTCGCCGTGCACCCCGCAGCCGAAGCAGTGGTAGTGGTCGTCGTAGACATAGAAGCTTGGCGTCTTCTCGCCGTGGAACGGGCAGCAGCCCTTCCATTGGCGGCCGGACCGCGCCAGCCGGACCCGTCGCCCGATCACCGCCGGCAGCGGCGTGCGCGCGCGCAACTCGTCGAGAAACTGTGGCGGGAGCGCCATCAGGCCGCCGGACGCTTCATGCCAGTCGCGCTTTCACGAGCGCCCCGGCCTTCGCCATGTCCAGCGCCGCCGCGTGTTTGGCGCGCAGCGCCGCCATCACCTTGCCCATGTCCTTGATGCTCGCCGCGCCGGTCTCCGCGATCGCGCCCGCGACCGCCGCCTCGATCGCCGAATCGTCCATTTGCCGGGGCAGGAACGCCTCGATGACGGCGATTTCGGCGGTTTCCTTGGCGGCGAGTTCGGGCCGGTTGCCCTGCTGATAGAGCGTCACCGACTCGCGGCGGGATTTCACCATGCCGCGCAGCATCGACAGCACCTCCTCGTCGGGAATCTTGTCGATGCCCTTTGGGCGTGCCGCGATGTCGGTATCCTTCAGCTTCGCCATGATCATGCGCAGCGTTGAGGTCCTGGCCGGATCGCCCGCTTTCATCGAGACCTTGAGCTGTTCCGTGAACTGTTCGCGCAGGCTCATGGCGGGCTCCGGGGATTTTTGCATGGGGCAGCGCATTATGGGGCCGGGCGCGCCCGGAGACAACGCGTGAGGCGGATCTGCCGACGGGTACACGCGACCTCGAGATTCCCACAGTGTCTGTCACGTCGTTCCGCCGCGCGGCCGATGGTCCGAATGCGACAAACGCCCGGGTGCGTCATACCAACCGGCCGAAGCGATGGCGGACTGGCGGCGCTCACCATCATGGCCGGCCATGGCGTGACGCAATCTTTCCGCCCCCCGGGATCGATCACCGGCACGCGATCACGCACGCGCACGCGATGGATGCATCGCCGCGGGACGGCGCCCGATCATCGCCGCCGGTGGCCCGCGCGGTTCAGGCCGCCATGGGCATGATGTCCGGCGGCAACTTTCGCACGATATCGGCCGCATGGGCCGCCGACGCGCGCATCGACGCCAACGTCGCGACCGTCGACTCGATCAGTTCGAATTGATCGTCGATCAGATCGTGCAAATTCCCGGCCGGAGGACTGCCCGCCAGCGGCGAGATGTCCCGCAACGCCATCAAACAGGGCTGAAGGAAGGTTCGCACCAGCGCGTCACGCCGATCGATATGGGCACGCACCGTTCCGATACGCGCCACGATCTCGGTTTCCGGCATCTCGTCCTGACACGCGGCATCGCCGCTCTGATCCAGCGCGCGCGTCGACTTGCGCAGTTCCCGTAAGGCGGCTCGCACGGCCGTCGCGGCGGCGGACAGCGTGGGCGGCGACTCGGCGTGGAGGCTGCTCATCAGCGCGACGATGGCGTCGATGCCCAGAGAAAGACTGGCGACCTCGCGTTCCAACGATTGGGACGGCTCGCTGACCGCGCGCAGAATGGCAAGTACCTCGCGCAGAACGAGCAACCGGCTTTCGGCCGCCTCGCGTTGACGCAAAGCCGCCGCGTCGGCGACCAGGGCCGCCTGCCGCAGTGTCTCGACCGCCGTCACCATCGCGGCGATTTCGCGTGTGGTGGAGTGGATGGTCAGCCTGGTTCGCCGGTCGCCATCGGCGATCCGCGCGATTGCCAGGCCCAGTTGCGCGAGCGGACGGACCACGCGCCGTTGCAACACGACGAGCACGGCCAGAATGATCAGAGCGACCGCGCCGGCCGCCGTGCACGCGAGGTCGAGCCGCCGATCCCGCGCGGCCTGACTGACCTGTACCCGATGGAGTGTTTCGACCAGGATGGCGTTGCGCAAGGCGTTGATGTGTTCAGCCCAGATCGCGACCGGCCGGGACGACCAGATGTTTGGCCGCTCCGCCTCGATGCCGCGCGCGCCGGTGTCGATCATCAGGTCCAGTTGCCGTTGCACGATCCCCTCGCGGACACGTTTCGCGCTCGCGAGCAAACGCCGCATCTCGTCGGTCGGACTGGCGAGGTGAAACGTGAACTCCATCAGTTTTGTCGTCGTATCCACCTGGATGAGCAGCGACATGACCTGTCTGATATCGTCCTTGGTCAACTGTTCGCCCGCGTCGAGCCTCGGTAGGGTCGCCGCCGCGATGCCGCCCAGCGTATCGCGTAAGGCGAGGCCGATCCGCGCCACCGCGACAATACCGGCCAGGTCCGGCTCCGCCGTGATGACCGCCGTCGCCGTCTGGGCGAGGCGCGGTTCCAGCAAGGCGACCGGCGTCAACATCCGCGGCATGATGCCGCGCAACGCCTCATAGGTTCGATTGGTGGGCTCGGTGTTCAACAACGCATCGACGCGTTCCCGACCGCCGGCGAGGCTGGCCTGAATGCGCGGCACCCATGGTTCCCGATCGTTCGCGTGAACGGCGTCGGTTCGCTGATTCGCGATCAGCAAACCGATGACCCGATCCGTCTCCGCCCGGCTGGCCGCGAGTTCGTGCGCCACTGGCGCCGGGAGCGGATAATCCGCCTCGAACGCATCCCAGGTGGCGATGCGCTCGGTCGACAACTGATTCTCGAGCCGGTTCAGGATGTCCGCCCGCTCGACGGCGGCGATCGCGATGGCACCGCGCTGATGGCCCGCCCACTCCTGACTGACGATCATCCCGGCCAGCGACAGGGTCACGAGCAGGATTACCAGGATGGGGATCGCGAACAGGGCTTTGAAGGTCATCGGTCGGCATCGGCTCGGAACTGCCGCACCATGGCCCGGCATGGTTAACGGAAGCCTAATGCGCGCTTCGATTTTTCGGCGATCGGCGGCCTTCCCGGTGGCTCCGCGCTCCGCCGGCCGTGGCGCATGCCGCCGGCCGGCGCGGCAATCACGTCCGGCGGCGCACGTTCCAGAACTTCGGTACCCCTTTCAGCACACCCTCCAGATCGGCGCGCCAGGCGGCCGGCTGCAAGGTGACCCCGCCGGGCACCAGCGGCACTGTCGCCACGCATTCGCGCTGGATCGCCTCGGCCAGCCGGCGGCGTTCGGCGGGATCTTCCGCCAGCAGCCATTGGCCGCGCAGTTCCTCGTAGCGCGGGCTCGAATACCAGCCGGATTCCTCGGCCGCGGTACCGCGCAGGCGGGAGTTGACCAACGGCGAGGCGACCGACAGGCAGGGCACGTTCAGCATATGGATGTGCCAGCCGCCGGCCTCCGGAGGATCTTTGCGGATGACGCGCTGGGTCATGCCGGACCAGTCGATGCTGACATAATCGAGGTTGACGCCGATGCGTTTCAGCAGATCGGCCAGCACCTCGTTCGCCGCGCGCACGTTGGGATAGTCGGCGGGCGAGATCTGCACGATCTTTTCGCCGTTGTATCCCGCCGCTTTCAACGCGGCGCGCGCCTCGGCGTCGGTGTAAAGCGGGCGCAGCGCTTCCAGCCCGGCATCCGTCGCATCCGGCATGCCCCGCGGAAAAAATCCGGCGCCGGGGCGCTGCAGCGCGGGATCGCCGCCGCCGACCGCGGCACAGAAATCCTCCTGGTTCAACGCGCGCAAAATGACCTGGCGCATCTCCACCCGGTTGAACGGCGGCTGCAGGTGGTTGAAGCGCACCATGAGGTAGTTGCCTTCGGTCTCCAGCACCTCCCCGCGCAAATTGGGGTCTTTCCGGATCACCGGCAGCAGGTCCTGCGAGGCGAATTCCCACCAGTCCTGCTCGGCTTTTTGCAACGCCAGCATGGCAACGCCCTGATCCGGCATCGTCGTCCATTCCACCCGTTCGAAATGCACGATTTTCGGTCCGGCGCCGTGGTCGGGCGTGCCGTTGGGTCGCGGCACGTAGCCGTCGAAGCGGGCATACACGTTGCGCACGCCCTGCAGGCGCTCCGCGGCGACGTAACGGAACGGGCCGCTGCCGATGACCTCCGGGATCTGCTTGAACGGATCGGTCAGCGCGAGCCGCTCGGGCATGATCGCGGGCATGAACGCGCCCGGTTTGCCCAATGCCTCGGGGAGTTTGGGGAAGCGCTGTTTGAAGCGGAATTCGATGGTGCGATCGTCGGCGGCGGACATTTCGTCGCTGATGCGCAGCAGCTCCGCGCCGAGCACATCGCGCCGTCCCCAACGGCGGATGCTGGCCACGCAGTCCTTCGCCAGCACGGGTTCGCCGTCGTGGAATCGCAAACCGTCGCGCAGGCGGATGCGCCAGCGTTTGCCGTCGTCGTCCACCGTGTGGCCCTCGGCCATTTGCGGCTGCACCTGAAAGGCGCCGTCAGTGCCGTAGAGTTGGTCGAACACCACGCCGCCGTGATTCCGGGTCACGTTGGTCATGCTGTAATGCGGGTCGAGGACGACGAGGTCCACCTGCGGCATGAAGCGCAATACGCGCTGGCGCTCATCCGCGACCACGGCGGGGGCGGCCAAAGCGGGAGCCGTGACCGAGGCGAGCGCGCCGGCGCCCTGTAGCAGGCCGCGGCGTCCGATCCGTTTCATAATGACGTTCCTTCCCCTTACACGCCTTGGCGCAACTCGCGCCCTGGGCCGACGGGACGCGTGGTCCCGGCCGAGGCAGTCTGGCCAGGATGGACGGTCACCTCAACGGCGGGTTGGACAGATGAGACCCGCGGCGCGGGCACTGATGGGCGCCCGCTTTGGCGTGGCATTCCCAGGATTTAATTTCCGCTTTTCCGACATCGTCCTTGGCGACGGAAAAGATTTCCCCTACATCCTCCCCCATGCCAGCCACCATCGACGACATCATCGATCGCCTCGGCGGACCGGAGCCCGCCGCCCGCCTCACCGGGGTCACCACCGAGGCCGTGCGCAAATGGCGCCAGGCCGGAGCGATCCCTTCGCGCCATTGGGCCGCCGTCAGCGCCGCGACCGGACTGCCGATGGACGAGCTGCGTGGCGACCTCCCAGCCGCCAACGGCGACATTCCACCCGGCGCGACCGCGGCTCTGGTGCTGGCCGACGGCGCCGTGTTCTGGGGCCGCGGCTTTGGCGCCCACACCGGACGCGCCCGCGCCGGTCGGGGAAATTTGCTTCAACACCGGCATGACCGGGTATCAGGAGACGCTGACCGACCCGTCCTACGCCGGGCAGATCATCACCTTCACCTTTCCGCATATCGGCAACGTCGGCACCAACCTCGAGGACATCGAGGCCGCCGCGGTCGCCGCGCGTGGCCTGGTGGTGAAGCAGGACGTCACCGAGCCGTCGAACTGGCGCTCGACCCAGCATTTGGACGCCTGGCTGCGCGCCCGCGGGATCGCCGGTGTCTCCGGCGTGGATACGCGTGCGCTGACCACGCGCATCCGTGACGGCGGTCCTCCGACCGGCGTGCTGGCCTTTCCCGCCGACGGCCGGTTCGACCTCGCCGCGTTGCGTGCTCAGGCGGAGGCGTGGCCAGGCCTGGAGGGGATGGATCTGGCGAAAGACGTCACCTGCCTCCAATCCTACGACTGGGACGAGTCCTCCTGGGCCTGGCCGACCGGCTTCGGCCGGCAGACAGCGCCGAAGCGGCACGTCGTGGCGGTGGATTACGGCGCCAAGCGCAACATCCTGCGTTGCCTCGCGGCGGCCGGGTGCCGGGTCACGGTGGTGCCGGCGTCCGCCTCGGGCGAGGACATTCTGCGGCATCAGCCGGATGGCGTGTTTCTGTCGAACGGTCCCGGCGATCCGGCGGCGACCGGCGTTTACGCGGTGCCGGCGATCCAGGCGGTGCTGGCGAAGGGCGTTCCGGTATTCGGGATTTGCCTCGGACATCAGTTGCTGGCGCTGGCGCTGGGGGCGAAGACGTTCAAGCTGGATCGCGGCCACCGCGGCGCGAACCAGCCGGTGAAGGACCTGACCACCGGCAAGGTCGAGATTACCGCGCAAAATCATGGTTTCGCGGTGGACCTGACCACGCTGCCGGCCTCGGTCACGCCGACGCATGTATCGCTGTTCGACGGCTCGAACGAGGGTCTGGCCTGCTCCGACCGGCCGGCGTTCAGCGTGCAGTATCACCCGGAGGCCAGTCCTGGGCCGACCGACAGCCATTATCTGTTCCAGCGCTTCGTCGATATGATCGAGCGGCGCGCGTGACATGGACGTCAAGGCCCTGCTGCTGACCACCGCGTTCCGCCATCGGATCAATGAACCGAATATCGAGGCGGGGTTTGAACGGTTCGCGACGCTGACGGGGCAGACCCTCGAATATGCTGCGTTTTGCGACGCGGTCGCGGCCTGCGTTCGGGAAGGCCTGATCCGCGAGCCGATCCGCCTGCCGGAGGGCGCGCTGCAATGCCACTGGCACCTGGAACTGACCCCCTCGGGTGTCGCGGCGGCGCGCCAGGCGCTGGCCACCCAAGCACAGGACTGAGATCCATGCCCAAACGCACCGACATCCAGTCCATCATGATCATCGGCGCCGGTCCGATCGTCATCGGCCAGGCCTGCGAGTTCGATTATTCCGGCGCTCAGGCGTGCAAGGCGCTGAAGGCGGAGGGGTACCGGGTCGATTTTGGTGAACTCCAATCCGGCGACGATCATGACCGATCCGGGCCTCGCCGACGCCACCTACGTCGAGCCGATCACGCCCGAGATCGTCGAAAAGATCATCGCCCGCGAGAAGCCGGACGCGCTGCTCCCCACCATGGGCGGCCAGACCGCGCTGAACACCGCGATGAAACTGGCCGCCAACGGCGCGTTGGACCGGCACGGGGTCGAACTGATCGGCGCCAAAGCCGACGTCATCGACCGCGCCGAGGACCGGCTGAAATTCCGCGACGCCATGGCCGAGATCGGCATCGAAGTCGCCGCGTTCCGCCATCGCCCATTCGCTGGAGGAAGCCCGCGTCGCGCTCGCCGACACCGGCCTGCCCGCCGTCATCCGGCCCTCGCTTCACGCTTGGGCGGCACCGGCGGCGGCATTGCCTACAACAAGGAGGAGTTCGAGCAGATCGTCAGCGGCGGTCTCGAAGCCTCGCCGACCACCGAGGTGCTGATCGAAGAATCCATCGTCGGCTGGAAAGAGTTCGAGATGGAGGTCGTGCGCGATCGCAACGACAACTGCATCATCGTCTGCTCGATCGAGAACGTGGATCCGATGGGCATCCACACCGGCAACTCGGTCACCGTGGCGCCGGCTTTGACGCTGACGGACAAAGAATATCAACGCATGCGGGACGCCTCGATCGCCTGTTTGCGCAAGATCGGCGTCGATACCGGCGGATCGAACGTGCAATTCGGGCTCAACCCGGCCGACGGGCGGATGGTCATCATCGAGATGAACCCGCGGGTTTCCCGCTCCTCCGCCTTGGCGTCGAAGGCAACCGGGTTCCCGATCGCCAAGATCGCCGCCAAGCTCGCGGTCGGCTACACGCTGGACGAACTGGCCAACGACATCACCATGGTCACGCCGGCCAGCTTCGAGCCGACGATCGACTACGTCGTGGTCAAAATCCCTCGCTTCACCTTCGAGAAATTCCCCGGCACGCCGGCGCTGCTGACCACGTCGATGAAGTCGGTTGGCGAGGCGATGGCGATCGGCCGCTCCTTCGCCGAGGCGCTGCAAAAGGGGCTGCGCAGCATGGAGACCGGATTGTCCGGACTCGACCCGATGGAGCCTCCGGGCGACGGCGATCCCGACTCGTTCCGCGCGGCATTGTCGCACGCCGCGGCCCGATCGGCTGCTGGTCGCGGCGCAGGCGATCCGGGCCGGCGTGTCGATCGAGGACATCCACGACTGCTGCAAGTTCGACCCGTGGTTCCTGCGCGAACTGGAACGCATCATCGAGGCCGAGCGCGCCGTGACCGCCTTCGGCCTGCCGCGCGAGGCCGGTGCTTTGCGGCGCCTCGAAGGCTCTGGGATTTTCCGACAAGCGGTTGGCCGAGCTCACCGGCAAGAAAGAACCCGACGTCGCCGCGCAACGCACCAGTCTCGGCGTCGTGCCGGTCTACAAGCGCATCGACACCTGCGCCGCCGAGTTCGCCTCCGCCACGCCCTACATGTATTCGACCTACGAGGGCGGCTATGGCGTTCCGGTTTGCGAGGCCGATCCGACCGACCGCCAGAAGATCATCATCCTCGGCGGCGGGCCGAACCGGATCGGCCAGGGCATCGAGTTCGACTATTGCTGCGTCCACGCCGCCTACGCCCTGAAGGAGGCCGGGTTCGAGACCATCATGGTCAACTGCAATCCGGAAACCGTGAGCACCGACTACGACACCTCCGACCGGCTGTATTTCGAGCCGTTGACCGCCGAGGACGTCATCGCCCTGGTGCGCCGCGAGCAGCGGAACGGCGCGGTCCTGGGCTGCATCGTCCAGTACGGCGGCCAAACGCCGCTGAAACTCTCATTGGCTCTCACCGCCGCCGGAATCCCAATTCTGGGCACCTCCGCCGACGCGATCGACGTCGCCGAGGACCGCGAGCGGTTCCAGTTGTTGCTGCACCGGCTTGGCTTATTACAGCCGGAGAACGGTATCGCCCGCTCGGCGCGCGAGGCCGAGGACATCACCGACCGTATCGGTTTCCCCGTCGTCATCCGCCCCAGCTACGTGTTGGGCGGGCGCGCCATGGAGATCGTCTACGACCGCGCCGGCCTGCATCGTTACATGCGGGAGGCGGTCCGCGTGTCCGGCGACAACCCCGTGCTGATCGACCGCTATCTGAACGATGCCATCGAGGTCGATGTCGATTGCATCTGCGACGGCGAGACCGTTTATGTCGCCGGCGTCATGGAGCACATCGAGGAAGCCGGCATCCATTCCGGCAATTCGGCCTGCTCGCTGCCGCCCTATTCGCTGTCGCCCTCGATGATCACCGAACTGAAGGCCGAGACCGAGGCGATGGCCAAGGCAATCGGCGTGATCGGCCTGATGAACGTGCAGTACGCGATCAAGGACGACACGATCTACGTGCTGGAGGTGAACCCTCGGGCATCCCGCACCGTGCCGTTCGTCGCCAAGGCGACCGGCGTTCCGGTGGCCAAGATCGGCGCCCGGGTGATGGCGGGCGCGAAGCTGGCAACGGATTTCAAGCTGGACGACGACACCATCGCGCCGCACGTCGCGGTGAAGGAGGCGGTGTTCCCCTTCGCTCGTTTCCCGAACGTGGACACCATCCTGGGCCCGGAAATGAAATCCACCGGCGAGGTGATGGGCATCGATACCAGTTTCGAGCGTGCTTTCGCGAAATCGCAACTCGGCGCCGGGGTGGTGCTGCCGGAGAGCGGTACGGTTTTTCTGTCGGTGAAGGATGCCGACAAGAAGGGGCTGCCTCTGCTGGCTCGCCGCCTGACCGAGATGGGTTTTTCCATCCTGGCCACCAAGGGCACCGCCGCGCGGATCAAGGAGGCCGGATTTCCGGTCAAAACGGTCAACAAAGTGCTGGAGGGACGGCCGCATTGCGTGGACGCGATCCGCTCCGGCGAGGTGCAACTGGTGATCAACACCGCCTCCACCCCGCAGTCGATCGCCGATAGTTTCGAGATCCGCCGCTCGGCGCTGACCCATTTCGTGCCGCACTACACGACCATCGCCGGCGCGCGGGCCGCGGTGCACGCAATCGCCGCGCTGAAGACCGGAACCCTTGAAGTCGCGCCTCTGCAATCCTACTTTCGCGGATCGTTCTAGCGGGTACACTGCCTGTTTTCTGTCATGAGCCGGGTTTCAGGCCTGTGGCTGAAGGCGCTGGACGAGCCGTGGTGGCGACGCCGAGGGGAAACGACGAGGGAACAAATGCCTGATACCGTGACCCGGGCGCCACCGGACCGCGGCTTGAGGCAATGGTTGAACTCATTCGGGGCTGACCCGTTTGACGCTTATCCGCATCCGGCCCAGGCGGTGATCGCCGGGGAGAATTGAAGGACCACGACGTGCAGAAGTTTCCCATGACCGCCCCGGGCCTGCAGCGGTTGGAAGATGAGCTTCGGACGCTGAAGTCGCAGGAGCGGCCGGCCATTATTCGTGCCATCGCCGAGGCGCGGGCGCACGGCGACCTGTCGGAAAACGCCGAGTATCATGCCGCGCGGGAACGGCAGTCCTTCATCGAAGGCCGCATCGCCGAGCTTGAGGAAATTGTCTCCGCCGTTGAGGTGATCGATCCCTCGACCCTCACGGGCGACCACGTGAAGTTCGGCGCCCATGTCTGGCTGGTCGACGAGGAGACCGAAAAAGAGGCGACTTATCAGATCGTTGGCGTGCACGAGGCCGACATCAAGGCGGCGCGGCTGTCGATCTCCTCGCCGCTGGCGAAAGCGCTGATCGGCAAGAAGGTCGGCGAACTCGATTTCGGTGCCGGCGCCGGGCGGCGATCGTTCGTACGAGATTCTCGGCATCAAGTTCCTGTAAGAGAGGCGAGATGATCACGCTCGCCGACGTTGAGGCGGCGGCGAAGCGCCTGTCCGGACGGGTCCTGCGCACGCCGACTGTCTCCAGCCATGCCATCTCGGCCGCCACCGGCGCCGATGTGGTGCTGAAACTCGAAAATTTGCAGGTGACCGGCGCGTTCAAGGAACGCGGCGCGGCCAACCGGCTGGCGTTGCTGACCGAGGACGAGCGCGCGCGCGGCGTTATCGCGATGTCGGCCGGCAACCACGCCCAGGCGGTGGCGCGGCATGCGAAACTGCTGGGGATCCCGGCGACGATCGTGATGCCGAAATTCACGCCGGCGACCAAGGTCACCCGCACGGCGGCCTGGGGCGCCGAGGTCGTGCTGCACGGCGAGAGCCTTGCCGAGGCCGCCGCGCACGCGCTGCATCTCGCGGAAATTCACCAGCGGATCTTCGTGCATCCGTACGATGACCCCGCCGTGATCGCCGGCCAGGGCACGCTGGCGCTGGAGTTGATGGCGGATGCGCCCGACCTGGACGCGCTGGTCATTCCGGTGGGCGGCGGCGGACTGATCGCCGGCTGCCTGATCGCGGCGATGGCGATCAAGCCGGGGATCGCGATCTATGGCGTCGAGGTGGAGGCTTACGCGCCGATGGCGCAACGGCTCGCGGGCCGGCCGGTGTCGGTTGGCGGCGCCACCATCGCCGAGGGCATCGCGGTGCGCGACATCGGGGAGGTGCCGTTCGAGATCGTGCGCCGCCGCCTGACCGACGTGCTGGTGGTGCCGGAACGCGCGGTCGAAGAGGCGATCGGCCTGCTGGTCGAAGGTGCCAAGACGGTGGCCGAGGGCGCCGGCGCGGCCGGCATCGCGGCTTTGCTGACCTACCCCGAGCGGTTCCGCGGCAAGAAGATCGGCGCGCCGATCACCGGCGGCAACATCGACGCGCGGATCCTGTCGGACGTGCTGTTGCGGACGTTGTTGCGCGACGGGCGGTTGTTGCGGTTGCATCTGCAAATTCCCGACCGGCCGGGCGTGCTGGCGGATATCGCCGGCAAGATCGGCGACCGCGGCGGCAACATCATCGAGGTGTCGCATCAACGGCTGCACGCGGTGTCCTCGGTGCAGGCGGCGGAACTCGAGGTAATGGTCGAGGCCCGCGATCCGGCGCACGCGGCGTCGATCACCGAGGCGTTGGAGGCGGCTTACGTGGTGCGGCGGGTGTAATCGGTCGAAGCGATATCGCGAACCGCAACATGATGGTAACTTTTCCCTGTCAGGCAGATCGCGCCGAACCACGGATAACTCGATGATCACGCGCCCCAGGCACCTGAACGAACTCGAAGCCGAAAGTATCTATATTCTGCGCGAGGCCGCGGCGCAGGCGGCGCGGCCCGTGCTGCTGTATTCGATCGGCAAGGATTCCTCGGCGCTGCTGCACCTCGCGCGCAAGGCGTTCTTCCCGGCGCGCCCGCCGTTTCCGTTCCTGCATATCGATACGACCTGGAAATTCCGCGATATGATTTCGTTTCGCGATGCGACGGCGAAACAACTCGGCCTCGATCTTCGGCTGCACACCAATCAGGAAGGTGTGAAGCAAGGCATCAACCCGTTCGATCATGGCGGCGCCTACACGCAGATCATGAAGACCGACGCGCTGAAGCAGGCTTTGACGGATGGCAAATACGACCTCGCGATCGGCGGCGCGCGCCGGGACGAGGAACGCTCCCGCGCCAAAGAGCGGATTTTTTCCGTGCGCGGGCCGGGCCACACCTGGGAGCCGAAGCGGCAACGTCCGGAACTCTGGCATTTATACAATGGCAATTTGGCGCCGGGCGAGACGCTGCGGGTGTTTCCCTTGTCGAATTGGACCGAGCTGGATGTCTGGACTTACATTCAGGCCGAGGGCATCGACGTCGTGCCGTTGTATTTCGCCGCCGTGCGTCCAACCGTCATGCGCGAGGGGCAGATTATCGTCGTCGACGACGAACGGATGCGCCTCGATCCAGGCGAGCAACCGGTTCCCCGCCTGGTACGCTTCCGTTCGCTGGGCTGTTACCCCTTGTCCGCCGCCGTGGATTCCGACGCCAGCACCATCGATGAGATCGTCAGCGAAATGCGCACGACGAAAATGTCGGAACGCGCCGGCCGGTTGATCGATCAGGAACAGGGCGCGTCGATGGAAAGGAAGAAGCGCGAGGGGTATTTCTGATGCCGGACTCCCTTCTGCGTGTCCTGACCTGCGGCAGCGTGGACGACGGCAAATCGACCTTGATCGGACGGTTGCTGTTCGAGTGCGGCACGATCCCCGACGATGTCATGATCGCGCTGGAGCGAGACTCGGCGCGTTTCGGCACCGTCGAAGGCGGCGTCGATTACGCGCTGCTGGTCGATGGGCTTGAGGCGGAACGCGAACAGGGCGTGACCATCGACGTCGCCTACCGGTTCTTCGAAACCTCACGGCGGCGCTTCATCCTGGCGGACACGCCCGGTCATCAACAATATACGCGCAACATGGCGACCGGCGCATCGACCGCCGATCTGGCGATTTTGTTGGTGGACGCGCGTAACGGTCTGCTCGATCAGACCCGGCGGCACGCGGCGATCGCCTCGCTGCTGGGCATTCGGTCGGTGGTGCTCGCGATCAACAAGATGGATCTCGTCGGTTTCGATCAGGCGGTGTTCGACCGCATCGTCGCCGGCTTCGATCTTCTGCGGTCCAAACTGGGGGAGTTGTCGGTCACCGCGATTCCGATCTGCGCCCGCGACGGCGACAACGTCACCAGCAACAGCGCACGCATGCCTTGGTACGGTGGCGAAACGCTGCTGGCGTCTCTGGAAAGCGCGGAGCCGCCGTCGCGCGCGAGTGGTCAGGCCGCCCGCTTCCCGGTTCAGTATGTCAATCGGCCCGACCAGTCATTCCGCGGCTATGCCGGAACGATCGCGTCCGGAACCATTCGCGTCGGCGACAAACTGGGCAACACCGCGTCCCGCACCGAGGCGAAAGTCGCGCGCATCGTGACGATGGACGGCGACCTCGAGAGGCCGACGCACGGCCGGCCGGTGACATTGGTGCTCGACCGGGAAATCGACGTGTCGCGTGGCGATGTGCTGGCCGCCGAGCCGCCGCCGATGCTCGCCGACCAGATCAACGCGTGGGTCGTGTGGATGGACGAGACGCCGCTGTTTCGCGGTCGCGCCTACGAGTTCATGTTGGGCACGAAATCGGTCGTCGGCACCATCACCGACATCACCAATCGTCTCGACATCGACACGCTACGCGAAATCGGCGTTCGCGAACTCGGGTTGAACGAGATCGGCCGGGTGGCGATTTCGTTGTCGCATCCGGTGGCCTGCGAACCGTACATCGAAAGCCGTGACCTCGGCGGGTTCATTTTGGTCGATCGCCTGACCAAGGGTACCGTCGGCGCGGGGATGATCACCGACATACGCTCCGGTCGAACCAATGTGCACTGGCACCGGCTGGACGTCGACAAACAGGCGCGAGCGCGACTGAACCACCAGAAGCCGGCGGTGCTTTGGTTCACCGGCCTGTCCGGCGCCGGCAAATCCACCATCGCCAATATCGTCGAGAAACAATTGCTCGCGCTGGGCCATCACACGATGACCCTCGATGGCGACAACGTCCGTCACGGCCTGAACCGCGATCTGGGCTTTTCCGAGGCCGACCGCGTGGAGAACATTCGCCGCATCGCCGAGGTCGCCAAACTGTTCGTCGAAGCCGGCGTGGTCGTTCTGGTGTCGTTTATTTCACCGTACCGGAATGAACGCATGCTGGCGCGCGAATGCGTCGAGGCCGGTGAGTTCGTTGAGATCTTTGTCGATACCCCGGTCGAGGAATGTTCGCGCCGCGATCCCAAAGGCCTGTATCAGAAGGCCTACGCTGGCCAGATCCGCAATTTCACCGGCGTGGACGCGCCGTACGAGGAACCGCTCGATCCCGAAATTCGCCTGCGCACGCTTGAAGCGGCGCCCGAGGACCTCGCCGGCCAGGTGATCGAGGAACTGCGTCATCGTGGCATCATCGCCTGACGGGGACATCGCGGACGCGATCGCCGCCGAAGCGCGTGCCTGCACCGTCTGCGCCGCGTCTCTGCCTCTGGGTCCGCGGCCGGTGCTGCGGGTATCGACCACGGCGCGGCTGCTGATCATCGGCCAGGCGCCCGGCACGAAAGTTCATGAGACCGGCATACCGTGGAACGATCCGTCCGGCGAACGATTGCGCGGTTGGCTCGGGATGGATCGCGCGTTGTTCTACGATCAAAGCCGGATCGCGATCGTGCCAATGGGGCTCTGCTATCCGGGCCGCCTGCCGAACGGCGGAGACGCCCCGCCGCGGCCCGAATGCGCGCCGCTGTGGCAGGCGAGATTGCTGAACGCGATGCCCGCGATCCGTCTGACCTTGCTGGTTGGCTCCTACGCGCTGACGCGGCTGCCCGGGAAAGGATCGATGACGGAACGGGTGCGCTCGTTCCGGGACCATCTGCCGCGTTACTTCCCGCTGCCGCACCCGTCGTGGCGCACCACGGCGTGGGAGCGGAAGAATCCGTGGTTCCAGCATGAGGTTTTGCCGACGTTACGGGACATGGTCGCCGAGGTCCTGCGCCCGCCCGGCAATCCGTCGTCATCGACCCGGTGATCTGTCGCGGCACGGTGCGGGGAGGGATGGCCGGTCATGACGCGATGAGCGTTCGTGCGAAGAGCACGCCTTTTGGGGTTCGTATATCACGCCGCGGAAAGTCAGCCCGTCCCTCGGGGGCCGCTTATGACGTCGATGTTTTCATCCGGGTCAGCGTCGCGACCACGAGCCGGCAAATTGGCGAGCGGACGATGAACCAGAACACCACCGCCAGCAGAACCGACGCCAACGACCAGCACGCCAGTTCCTGCAGCAGCCAGAACGGATAGCCCAGGTTTGGACCCCAGGTGATGGGCGGCCGGGAATAACCGAATGTCTCTCCGCCGATGCGCACGAGCAAAGGCTCCCAGACAACGATCAACAGGCACAAGACGGCGGCGCCGAATGCGACCCGACCCAGCGACGACCTTCTGTCGCGCGCCACCGCCAGCAGACCAGGCAGGGTCAGCAGCATCATGATGGCGCGGTATCGAATGCTTTGGCCGGCGAGAAAGCATCCGCACGTCACGGCGGCGCCCAACACCAGAAAGTTCGCGTGGCGGACGGGCAGCGATTCCAACGCCGCGCGCACCGACACCGACCGGGCGAGCCAGACCGCGACGCCCATCATCGCCAGCATGAGCGCGCCGCCGATGATCCAGGAAACCGGATTCGCCCAGCCAGGCTCTCCCACCCCCGGAACGCCGACCGCTCGGAGAAACGTGACCGCTCCACCGGGAAGCCGCACCGCGCCCCAGATGTCCGGCTCGAAGTAATTCCAGTGGGGGACATTGGGCAACATGCGCGCCAGCTCGTTCCGATAGGCGAACGCAAGTCCGCTCAACAGCGCGGCGGCCGTCAGACCGAGTGCGATGCACCGCGCGACCCGTTCGCGCGCGAGCACGATCAGCATCACCAGCGGATAGAACTTGAGCAATCCGCTCAGCAGGATCGCGCCATAGCCGATCACGCGGGCCGCGAGGGTACGCTCCAGACAAATGCCCGCGAACACCGCCACCGCGAACGACAGCAGGTCCGCGTTGGCACGCTCGAGCGCGAGGATCGTGGCACTGGAATAAGCCGCGAGCGCCATGATCGCGAAATCGAGGCCGCGTCGCGGGCGCGGCAAAAACCCGAGCATGGCGATGAACAACACGTCCAGGCCAAATCCGGTCCAGGCAACCGCCGCTTTGCCGGTCGGAATGAACGTCAACCGCAGCCAGAGCGGCGAATAGCTCATGGGCCGGTTCAGCGGATCGCAGGCGGTCGCGACATAGACGTCCACGCCTTGCCGCCAGCAGTCGATCTGCGCCGGGATGAAAATCCAATCGAGGAACGGATACTGGAATACGCCGTCGATCGGCCAGGCGAGGACCCGCAAGTACAGTTGGTAATGAAACGCGTAGAGCAGCCCGAACCCCGCCAGCAGCGCGATCCCGATCGCCGGTAAGATCGGGCACCAGGCCCAGCGGAAGCCGCCGGCATCGCCTGAGCCGGCGCGAGGGCCCGGGTTCATTCTGTCGTCTCTCAAGACTGGCGGCGCAAAGCTGAAATGTTTCGCGCGGGTGAGGGATGAAGTTTAATGGCTCATACTCACCGCCCGATCCAAGGCCCCCCGATCCTGACCCGACACCGTCATGGCCCGTTCGACCCGGCCATTTCGTGCCGTATCAATCTGCCGCCTCCGGGGCGTTGCGGAATCTGACGGTCGAAAGTCCACCCGTTCGAGCGGTCGCTCTTACCCCACGCCTGGTAGGGAGGCCAGAGGGAGTGCCATTGGGACCGTGGCACGCATGGTGAGAGCACCGGCGCGGGCCGCCGGTTGCTGTCGCCAACCGCGGAAGGCTACAATGCGTTCCGGCCCGGCGACGGTGCAATCCAACGACGGCGCACACCCACCGACCCCGCACCGGCCACGATCTGCCCCGCGATTTGTCCCTTGGGCCGCGACCATTGGAGAACCGAGTTGGCGATGCTTCGTGTTGTCCCGGAACTACCGGACCGGCTGCGCACCGCGAGCGTCGTCCCGGCGGAGCGGACCTCCCGCCAGTTGGAGCACCGGTGGCGGCTGTTCCTCGGACTGCTCGCGTTCACCACGCTGCTGCCGTACGCGGTGATGCCGTTGGCGGTGTACTTTGGCGGCGACGTCAGTTCCCTGTTGCTGGCGAGTACGCTGCTCAATTTTCTCGGCGGCAACGCGCATGTCGCGGCGACGACGTTCTTTTACTCCGATCCGGCGATGCGCGCGCATTTCCGCGAGCACAAAACGCGGTATGTCTATGCGCCGACCGCGTTGATCGTCGGCACCGGCGCGGCGTACATGCTCGTGCCGGAGCCATACAATCGCTATATCCTGCTGTACTTTTTCATGTGGCAAACGTATCATTATCAGAAGCAGAATTATGGCATCCTGTCGTTTTTCGCGGCGGCGACAGACCGCGTGCCGGTGTCGAAGCTGGAACGCCTGGCGCTGGAGCTCGCCGCCGTCGCCGGCATGTTGGCGCTGATCCGGATCTACAGTCTGAGCCAACAGACGGTTCTGGAACCGGTGGTGGACCTGATCTTTCGCACGGCCTCCGTCGTGTATCTGGTGGTCCCCGTGGTGGTGGTGCTCGCGCTCGCCACCGAAAGGCATCTGCTACGGAATCCAGTGCGTATCACCGGGTTGATCATGTTTTCGGCGTTCTATGTGCCGAGCTTTATTTTCCGCGATCCGTCCGCCGCGACATTGGGCTACGCGTTGGGCCACGGACTGCAATACCTGGTGTTCATGTTCTTCGTCGGCATCAGCCGGCCGCGTCCGGTCGTGGCACTGACCACGGTCGGTGCCGCCGGCCTCACCGGCGGCCTGTTGCTGACGTCGATGGCCGCGAGCATGGGACACGGGACCGGCCTCAGCCGGCTGCTGTTCGGTCTCGCGATCGGAATCGTCATGTCGCATTTCGTCATCGACGCCGGGGTCTGGAAACTGCGTTATCCATTCCAGCGTCAATACGTGCGCCGGGCGTTTCCCTTCGTGTTCAATCGCGGCTGATCGCCGAGCCCTCGGTCAGGGAGAATTTGCCTCCGCGGCGCCAGGCACGGATTCCGGCCGGGTCGCCGCCCGGCGCGCCAGCCACCGCCGCGCGGTGATCACCAGGGCCACCACCAGGACGATCGCGGCGACCTCGTGCGCGGGCCGCGGAAAGAACCGCTGGCTCCAGTTGGCGTCCAGAATGCGGAACGGCGGGATTTTCGTGGCGAGCCCATACCACGCGAACTCGATCGCTGCGGTCAGCACCGCGCTCACCGGGACCAGCAGGTAATACGTCGGCAACGCGGCACGCCACGCCGCCGGCAGCAAACGCCAGAGCATCAGCCAGACGAACAGACCCGAGACAACCACCGGCTCTCCCACGTTGGCTTTGGTCTGGATGAAATAGTGCAGTAACGCCAGCACGCCGATCGGATAAACCAGCCGGTGCAACTGCTTCCATCGCCGGCCCATCCGCTTCATCGCGGCGTCGGTGGAGGTGACGCCAAGCGCGATCAAACCCGACAGTGCGACGAACCCGATCGTGAGGTAAAACCGCTTCACGATCTCCGACGCCACGGTCAGGAGGTTGAACTTCTGATCGACGATGTACAGCGAAAAATGCACCGACGCGTAAGCCAGCGCGGTCACGCCGATCATTCGCCGCACCGTGAGCAATCGCGGCCATTCCAGGAGGCGGGCGAATGGCGTGATCGCCAGCGACAGCATCAGGAATCGCACGGTCCAACTGCCGGTGCCGTGGATGACATCGTTCAGCGGGCGGCCGCTCAGTTGACCGGCGATCAGCCAGTAAGCCCAGACCAGACCGGGAATGGGCATGCAGGCCAGTACCGCGGCCTTGAATTTCAGAAAATTACCTCGCCGGTCTCGCCAGGGAACGCGCATGGTCAGGCCTCTTTGTGTTCCTTCGGTTGCCGGCCGCCATGGGACCGGTCGATGCGAAGTCTCCTCAGGATCGCTGGCGTTACGCCTTGCGCGCTGCCATCGCGCGAATTTCCGCCGCCACGACCTTGGCATCCAGATCGGCGACCCAGCGTGACGGCGCGCGCAACGCATCCGCCAGTTGCGCCTTATACAGGCCGCGGGGAATTTCCCGCGCCCCGAATTGTGTCAGATGGGCCGTCACGAACTGCGTATCCAGCAGGCGGAAGCGGCCCAGTCGCAAACGGGCGACCAGATGCACGAGCGCGACCTTGGACGCGTCGCTGACAAAGCTGAACATGCTCTCACCGAAGAACGCGCCACCCAGCGCGACACCATAAAGCCCGCCTACGAGCACGCCGTCGAGACGGCATTCGACCGAATGCGCATACCCAAGATCGTGCAGCTCGGTGAACAGCCGCTCGATTTGCGGATTGATCCAGGTATCGTCCCGGCCCTCCATCGGGCGTGGCGCAGCCGGCGATGGTGGCGGCGAAATCGCGATCGACACTGACCTCGAACCGATCGGACAGCACCGTGCGGGCGAGGCGTTTCGACAGATGGAAGCGGTCGAGCGGCATGATCCCGCGCCGCTCCGGGTCGAGCCAGTGCAGCTTGGAACCCTGGCGCGACGCGGCCATGGGAAACAGGCCCACGCTGTAGGCCTTCAGCAGAAGATCGGTCGTCAGCTCCATTGGCCGCCGTGCCATGTTCCGCCCGCGGTGTTGGCCTTGCCCGAGGTCTTGCCGGGTCGCCTGTCCGGTGGACTAATGCGTCATCCTCCATAAACGGAAAGGGACGGAACGATGGCCAAATTCACCTGGGAGCATGTTCACCTTCGCTCGCCCGACCCCGAGGCGACCGCGCAATGGTATCACGACAAACTCGGCGCGGATGTCATTCGCACGAAGAACGCGGACGGCTCAACCCGCATCGACCTGAATCTGAGCGGTCAGAAGGTGTTCATCGCGATGGCCGATCCGGCGAAGACCGGTGCGCCGCCGGCCTCGCCGTATCTCGGGCTCGATCATTTCGGCATGACGGTGGATGATCTGGATGGCGCGGTGAAGGAGCTGAAAGGCAAGGGGGTCGCGTTCACGATGGATCCGAAGGAGATCCGGCCGGGCGTGAAGATCGCGTTCCTGACCGCGCCGCAGAATGTTTCGATCGAGCTGATCCAGCGGGGGTAGCATCGCCCGCCATCCCCCCGAAGTGACGTAAGCGTTGACAAGCCGAGGTTGGCTCGCGGGCCAACCTCGCCCCTACTCCGCCGCCTTCGGCATGAACGTCGTCGGATCCGCGCCAACCCGCCCGCTCTCGCCCGGATCGGCCTTGGCCAGCCGGAAATCGTAACGCACCGCGCGGTAGCCCTTCATCGGCGAGTCCGGATCGTCTTTCGCCGCCACCACCAGCGAGCCCGACACGCCAAACACCGTGTCCGAGTCGATGTAATCGTCGTCGCCGAAATACAGCGCGGTGACCAGTTCGCGGTGCCCCTCCGCCCCGATCAGCATATGCACATGCGAGGGACGCATCCCATGCCGTCCCTGAGCGTGCACCAGGTCGCCCACCGGGCCGTCCATCGGGATCGAGTATCCCTTCGGCCGCACCGTCCGGAAGTAGTAATGTCCGGTCGTATCGGTGCGGAAATTGCCACGCATGTCCATCAACTCGCCGTTGCGCTCCTGCAGGTCGTACAGTCCGCGCTCGCTGGTCTGCCACACCTGGATCAGCGCGCCCGGCACCGGCGTGCCATGCGTATCGGTGACCTGGCCGTGGATAACGAGCTCCTCGACGGTGGGTTTCTCGACGATTTGCGCGCCCAGAGGCAGTTCCGGCGCACCCTCGCGGAAGAACGGACCGAGCAGGCTGCTCTGCGACCCAAGCTCCTTCGCCTTGCGGTCGTGCAACGCGTTGACGACGGCGCTGACGCCGAGCACATCCGACAGCAAAATGAACTCCTGCCGCAAAGGCGTGCACGCCTGACCGACGGCGGTCAGGAATTGCAGACCCTGGATCCACTCCGCCGGTGTCAGCTTCGACCTCCCGCACGAACGCGTGCATGTGGCGCACCGCCGCTTCCATAATTTGCTTCAGGCGAGGGTTCGCCGTGCCCGCCATCTGCTCCAGCGTGGCATCGGTGACGGTGAATTCGTCGAGATCGACCATGGCGGCCTCCTGATCAGCAAGCATCATCACCGGGCCTGACCCGATGATCTCTCGTGGTACTGTGCGGCGAACGATGGCCAGGTCAAGCCCGTCCGAGCCGGTTCAGACGCGATGCGCGGCCGCGCGCGCCTCGCAAATGCGGTACACCTGCCGCAGCATGCGGTCGTCCAGGCCGAGTTCGTCCAGCAACTCCAGCGTGCGGTGCAAATATTCCATGCAGGACCCGAGCGCGCCCGACGCGGTGGCGACGTGCAGCGCGATCCGCTCCAGATCCAGCCGGCGCACGTAACGCACGCCCTCCCGATTGACGACGAAGGTGACCGCGCGAATGACCCCGTCCGGCGTCTTCACGGAAACCCAGCGCGGATCGTAGCTGTAGGTGAACAACTCGCGCCGGAATGGCAACAACAGCTCGGCGCGGGCCTGCGCCGCGGGCACCCGGAACAACGCGCCGGCCGCCGCGCCGCCGCGGTCGAGCGCGAGCATCAGGCCGGGGTTATCGGGCGAGCCGCGGCCGGCTTCCAGCCACAGGCAATACTTGCGGTGCCAGCCCAGCACCCGTCCGCCGCGCCGCTCGGCGAAGTGCATCGCCGGGTTCCACATCAGCGACCCGTAGCCGAACAGCCAGACATCCTGGCCGGCCGGATGCTCCGCCAACATCGCATCGAGGCAGGCCTCGATGTCGGCGTCGGTGCGCACGCGCATGCCTGGCGGCACCCGCTGCCGCGCGGCGTCGATCAGGGAGCCGTCCCGCAGGCTCTCCCGCGTGATCCGGATCGGTTGTTGCTCATCGGTCATGGTTCGATTTGGCGTCAGACGCGGCGCATCGACAAGGGCGGTGCTGGCGCGAAGCCGCGGCCGCCTCTAGGATGCGACTGACCAAAACCAACACGGAGGAAACGTGATGCGATCGAGACGGATGCCGCCCAGAGTATTGGGGTGGGCTTTGGTTACCGTCATGCTGTTGCTGACCGGACCGATCACCGCGCGGGCGCAGAACCCGATCACGATCGGTTTCGGTATGGCACTGACCGGCGGCCTCGCGCCAAACGGCAAGGCGGCATTGTTCGCGATGCAACTGTGGGAGAAGGAGATCAACGCCAAGGGCGGGCTTCTGGGCCGCCAGGTCAAGCTGGTTTATTACGATGACCAATCGAACCCGGCGACCGTCCCCGGCATCTACACCAAGCTGCTGGACGTCGATAAAGTCGATATCGTGGTCAGCGGTTACGCGACCAACATGATCGCGCCGGCGATGCCGGTCATCATGGGACACAATCGGACGTTCCTCGCGTTGTTCGGTCTCGCGGTCAACACCGGAATTCAATTATCCGAAATACTTCGCCATGCAGCCGACCGGCGGCCCGACGCCCAAGGAAGAATTCGCGCGCGGCTTCTTCGCGGTGGCGATGCAACAAAATCCGAAGCCGACGACTGTCGCGATGATCGGTGCCGACGCCGAGTTTCCGCGCAACGCGATGGACGGGGCGCGCACCGTGGCGAAGGAGCTCGGCCTGAAGATCGTCTACGACAAAACCTATCCGCCGACGACCAGCGATTACTCGCCGATCGTGCGCGCGATCCAGGCGACCAATCCGGACATCGTGATGGTCGCGTCCTATCCGCCGGACAGCGTCGGCATGATCCGCGCCGCGAACGAGGTCGGGCTGAAAACGAAACTATTCGGCGGCGGCATGGTCGGACTGCAGAGCACGGCGATCAAGGTGCAGCTCGGACCGTTGCTGAACGGTATCGTCGATTACGACTTCTGGCTGCCCTGGTCGAAGCTCGCCTCGCCGGCCAGTCTCGAGTTCCTGAAGAAATACCAGGCCGAGGCGGGATCGATGGGCGTCGATGCGTTGGGCTATTATCTGCCGCCGTTCGCTTACGCCTACATGCAGGTGCTGCAGCAGGCGATCGAGTCGGCGAAAAGCCTGGACGATGACAAGTACGCCGACGCACTGCGCAAGGATACGTTCCACACCATTGTCGGCGACATCAAATTCGGTTCCGAATGGGGAATGGTCCGAGCCACGCGTGCTCGCGGTGCAGTTCCAGAACGTGAAGTCCAATGACATGGAGCAGTTCCGCGACCCGAACACCGAAGTCATTCTCTGGCCGCCGGCGTTGAAGACCGGCACCATCGAGTATCCGTACAGCGACGTGAAACACTAAGGCGCGCGGCGTTTCGGTGCCCGCGTCATCGCATGCCAGGAACGGCCGGCGATGACGCGGGCGTTACGGCGCTTCGGACGGCGTGGTCGTGGCGATGAACACGTCACGGTTCGCGAATGACAGCCAGATCCGCCGGCCATCGATAAAGTCCTCGCCCACCAGGGCGTCGCCAACTCCGGCGTCCACCGGCAGCACGGACAGCACGGGGTCGTGCGCGATCGCCGGGCCAATGCGCAGCAGGCCGAACCGGTGCAGCCGGGCCGCCTGGGTGCCTGGTCCGGCACCGTGATGTTGCACGATCGGATCGCCGGCCATCGCCAGCGGCGTCAGGCCGAGCCGGTTCGCCATGCTCACGCCGATCGTCGTCGCCTGCGCGCCGGTATCGAGGATTCCCATCCCGCGCACGCCGTCCAGTTCAACCGGGATCAGCAGCCGGTCGCGGAGCGCCTTGACGCCTGGCACCTCCTCGAACGGCTCATGCCACGGCGGTTGGACGTCGGGACAGACGCGCGGACGATACAACGTCAACGTCCGGTTCGGCACGTCGATGTCGAGATCGAACGCGAGCAAAATGTCGGAGCCCAACAGCCCGTCGGCGGCCAGCCCAGGACCGAGACGGAACTGACCGACGGAGACGTGATCGACCGGGAACCGCACGCCGCCGAGCACCAGACCCGGAATGATCGCGTCATTGGCCGTGTAGCTGCCGCCCATTCCCGTTGACCGGGTAATGATCTTTTCATCGCGTGCCAGCCCCAGGCGGGCCACGGTATCGGCGGAGAGGACGGTGCGCTTCCGCGCCGGTGTCGACCAGCAGGGTGACCCACTTGCCGCCGATGCCGGCCGGCACGACGAGCAGCCGGTTGCGTACCTCCAGCGGCATTTTCGCGACAACGACAAGGTCGCAGTTGATCGGATTGGGTGCGCAGGCACTGACCAGCAACAGCAGAAGGCACGCGATTCCCATGCGCCCGATGGTCATGCCCGCCCCGCCCGTTCTCATTTCACAGCGTGCCGCCGCGCCGTCCCACCATCGCACCCAGCCGCAGCCGCAGAGCATTCAATTTGATGAAGCCCTGCGCGTCGAACTGGTCATAGGCGCCCTGGTCTTCCTCGAACGTGACGACATTCGTGTCATACAGACTATGCGGCGATTCACGGCCGATACAGGTCACGTTACCTTTATATAATTTCAGCCGCACCCGCCCGCTGACACTGTTCTGACTTTCGTCAACGAGCGCTTGCAGCATCCGCCGCTCCGGGCTGAACCAGAAGCCGTTGTAGATCAGCTCCGCATAGCGCGGCATCAGGCTGTCCTTCAGGTGCGCCGCCTCCCGGTCCAGCGTGATGGTTTCCATCGAACGATGCGCCGTCAGAAGGATCGTGCCGCCCGGCGTTTCGTACACGCCGCGCGACTTCATGCCGACGAAGCGGTTCTCCACCAGATCGAGCCGGCCGATCCCGTTCGCCTTGCCGAGTTCGTTCAGCCGTGTCAGCAGCGCGGCGGGCGACAGGCGGACGCCATCGATGGCGGTCGGGTCGCCATGCTCGAAATCGATCGAGATAACCGTCGCCTTATCGGGCGCGTCTTCCGGCCGGATGGTGCGCTGATAGACGATTTCATCCGCCTCGACCGCCGGGTCTTCGAGGATTTTGCCCTCCGACGACGAGTGCAGCAGGTTGGCGTCGACGCTGAACGGCGCCTCGCCGCGCTTGTCCTTGGCGATCGGGATCTGGTTCGCCTCGGCGAATTCCAGCAGTTTCGTGCGGCTGGTGAGGTCCCATTCGCGCCACGGGGCGATGATCTTGATGTCCGGTTTCAGTGCGTAATACGAGAGTTCGAACCGCACCTGATCGTTGCCCTTGCCGGTCGCGCCATGGGCCACGGCGTCGGCGCCGGTCAGTTCGGCGATCTCGATCTGGCGTTGCGCGATCAATGGCCGGGCGATGGACGTGCCAAGCAGATACTGCCCCTCGTACAGCGCGTTGGCGCGGAACATCGGGAAGACGAAATCGCGCACGAACGTCTCGCGCAGATCGTCGACGAAGATCTCCTTCACGCCGAACAGTTCGGCCTTCTGCCGCGCCGGGCCCAGTTCCTCGCCCTGGCCGAGATCGGCGGTGAATGTCACGACCTCGCAGCGATAGGTGGTCTGCAGCCAGCGCAGGATCACGCTGGTGTCCAGGCCGCCGGAATAGGCGAGAACGACCTTCTTCACATCCTTGACGCGCATGGCGGCCGGTCCCCCTTGCGACCGGTGGGCGGAGGTAACGCGGATGGCGGGGAAGGTGCAAGGTCGGAGCCCGGGATCGGGGGACGGCGCCGTCAATTTGGCTCGTCGAGCCGGATACACGCCAATGACGACGGGCCGACCAGGTGGTCGCAGTGTCCGTCAACCGGACCAATCCGGAGCGCGACGTGCGCCTGGCGCATATGATGGAAGATCGTGAACGCGTCGAAATTGGTCCGCCACCCCTCAGCCAGAACCACCGCTTTTCGTGCCGTCGCCCGCGCCATGAATCGGTTATATTGGGTCTGCGTCTCAACGACTTCGCTCGTCCAGAAAAACAACGAGAGAGCGATGCCGACCGCGGCGGGAGCCAGCATGAGCAAAGCCAGCCGCTGCCGCCCAGAGCTGAAAACCAGCACCGAGGCGATCACGGGGATCCACCAAATCTGTGGCGCGTAGCGCGCCCACCAGAATTCCGGGTTCAACGCCGCGGAAACCGGGATCCAGACCAGTATCCCCAGAAGCGGCAAATTCTCGCTCCGCGTCCACCGGCGCCGTGCGCCGGAGTGCATGCTGAGCGCCAACGCGGCCAGCGCGAAGATGAGGGAATAGCCGAACAGAGTGCCGAAGCCGCCCAGGCGTGCATCGGGATACCGGACGATCAGGTAATAATGCCAAAGGCGCGGCAGTAGAGCTTGCGCCGAATGTACGCCGATCGCGACGTCCGGAAAGTTGGACGGCGGACTGAACGTGGCGTTCCAGAATCTGACCCATCGCGTCAGCGCGAAGAAATCCGCGCTCATTTGCCCGGTCATGACATTGTAGACATTCAGCGGGTAGATCGCGCTGCCGTAGACAATGATATTGTTGAGCCAGGTTTGCGCCGAGATGAGGCAGAGCAGTCCCGCGCCTACTGTCGCCGCCGCCACTTCGCCTCGTGTTGGCCGCCGCCAGGAGATCGCCGCGACCGCGACCACCAGGACGACGATGAGCCCGCTGTAAACCGCTCCGGTAAACTTCAGGTTGACGGCGACGATCATTCCGGTGGCGAGCACCCACAGGTCCGCTCCGCGGCGGGTGCGCGCCCATGCGAGAACGGCGCCGGCCTGGATCGCCATCGCGTCGGCGAGCAAACCATCCACGTAGTTGGTGCCCAACTGCGCTATCATGACAGGGGAAAGCACCGCCGCGGCCGATGCGAGCGCCGCGAACCAGGCCCTGACGCCGGTGAGGAGCAGCCCCCGGAACAACGCCAGGATCGCGAGCACGGCGAAGAACCCTTGGGTCCACTTGCCGGTGTCGAGCAAGCCGGTTGTCGCGGCGACCGACGCGCCGAGTATCCAGGAGGCCTTCGGATAGTGGTCCGACCACAGCCCCTGCACGTCGATGGTATCGATCAACCAGCGCAGGTCCGGAAAAGCCTGGTACCACCAGGCGACCACGTGCGGCGCCCAGACCGGATTCCAGCCCCTCGTCATGGCGATGATGGAGACCTGGTGATACGCCATGCCGTCGTAGGTCGGGTCGAAGATAACGGCCGCCAGCACGACCGAGGCGCCGAGCAGCGCCAGAACAAAGGCCAGCTCGAACCTCCGCGACGCCCCGACCGCGAGTACCGCGGCGAGGCATATCGGGAAATGAAATCGCGTGATCGGCAGACCGGCGAAAAAGCCGATCCATGTCAGGGTGAGCAACGACAGGATCAGCGCGCAGCCGAGGATGACAATCCTAAGGGTGCGTTCCGCGAGTCGATACGGCGCGATCGATATGGTCACGCGATGTCGCGGCCCGCGGCATGACGGGTCGCGGGCGGTCACGTCGGCCATCTCCTCGGCACAGGCCATCGCCGCGGGCGCCGATCCGCGGGCAGTCCTGAATTCGTCTTCCGAAATTTCGTCCAATGGAAGTAATCCGTCCGGGTTGGGGCAGTATGCAATCAGCTGAAATCGTTACCTTCGCGTCTGGAGCCGGTCCGTTGTCGCTGAACGTCTTTTTTGGATTGCGCGATGGGCATTCCAGCCTGCCGAAAAAGAGATTCTGCCTCATCCCCGATCAATCCGATCGTGCCCGGGCTGATAGGCTGATCATGCGTTTCGCACAATCGCGGCGAGACCGGCCCGGTGCACGCGGGGTCAGTTGAGCACACGATTCCTTTCGTGATGCTTTGGAACCGGACCGCGCACGCGTGATTATCCAAATTCGCACATCTGGAGCCGCACTCCGTGACCGATCCCGTCCTCGGGTCCAAGGATCCAACCGCCCCCGCGTTACCCGATAGCGGCCGGCTTCCGGTCGCGCCTTATTTTCCCGTGCTGACCGGCCAGCCGGCGCTGGTCACCGGGGCGAACTCCGGCATCGGACGGGCCGTGGCGATCGGGCTCGCCCGTGCCGGCGCCGACGTCGCCGTCAACTACGTCACCCATCCGGAAACCGCCGACGAGGTCGTCCGGGAGATCCAGGGCATGGGTCGCCGCGCCATCGCGCTGCACGCCGACGTCAGCAATGAGACCGAGGTCGAGCGCATGTTCGCCGACGCGATCGCGCAGTTCGGCACGCTGCATATCGTGGTCAGCAACGCCGGCCTGCAGCGCGACGCCGCGATCGACCAGATGACGCTGGAGCAATGGAACACCGTCATCGGCGTCAATTTGACCGGACAGTTCCTCTGCGCCCGCGCCGCCACGCGCGAGTTCAAGCGGCGCGGGGTCGTTCCCGCCGTCTCCCGCGCCGCCGGCAAGCTGATTTGCATGAGTTCCGTTCACCAGCAAATCCCTTGGGCCGGACATGCGAATTATGCCGCATCCAAAGGCGGCATCGCGATGCTGATGAAAAGCATCGCGCAGGAACTGGCGCCGCATTTCATTCGGGTCAACGGGATCGCGCCGGGAGCGATTCGCACACCGATCAACACGGCGGCCTGGGACACGCCGGCGGCGTATGCGGATCTCATGACTTTGGTGCCGTACAAGCGCATCGGCGAGCCGGACGATATCGCCCAGGCGGCGGTGTGGCTGGCGTCTGAGGCGTCGGATTATGTGACGGGCGCGACACTGTTCGTCGATGGCGGGATGACTTTGTATCCGGGTTTCGCCACCGGAGGATGATCCAGATCTGCTATGATGTGCCCCTCCAGACCAGGGAGACGGTCATCGCAGCGGTTCTGACTGATCCTTCGCTTCTGACCCGGGTGTTGCCATCCGACGCGTTGGCGGTGCGCGGAGCGTTTCATCCCTGCCTGGACGACCGGGTGTCGGGCTTCTCCGACGATACGCCGGTCGCGACGTTGGTCCTGATCGGCTGGACCGGCGGGCAACAGTGGCCGGCATTCGCGGCATCGTCGGAGTTCCGCGATGGACGGCCGCATCCGCTCGATCGCTGGTCTCGCCGGTGGATCGACGCCGCCGCGACGGCGCTCGGCGCCATCGCGTACTATCCGTTCGGCGGTCCGCCGCACCATGACTTTCCACGCTGGGCTTTGCGGGCCGAACCTGTCGCGCGATCCCCCATCGGCCTGCTGATCCATCCCAAATGGGGTTTGTGGCACGCCTGGCGAGGCGCGTTGGGCTTCCGGCAACATCTGCCATTGACTGAGATCGCGAACGAGCCCGCCCCATGCGAGCGGTGCGCGGACCTGCCCTGTCTGACTTCCTGTCCGGTGGCGGCGTTCTCGCCGGATGGACGCTATGATGTCGCGGCCTGCCACGCGTATCTTCGTGAACCCGCGGGTGAGGCCTGCCTGGCCAGTAGTTGCGCGGCCCGGCGCGCGTGCCCAGTACAGGCCGGCCGCGCTTTATTCATCGTCGCAAAGCGCGTTTCATATGAACGCGTTTTTTCCGGGGACGCGTGGCGCCCGGAACTGACGTGGCCGTCGTCGTTTACTTCTCGGATTTTTGTTCCGATGCCGGACCTTCGGATGCCAGTGCGTTGCCAATGGCGTAAACCGTGCATATCCGGTTCATCGTCTGGCATTGCCGCAGCGCGGCGCTTCCGGCATCCGACTTCGTCCTCGCACCGAACGCCACACCGTAATGACCGAGCCCATCCGTGGCGAACGCCTTCTCGTAGTCGCGTGACGGCAGGTAGATCGCGAAGGCGGCGCGCCCCGCCTCGTCCAACGGAGTGGGCTCCGCGAGATGAGCCGGCGCGGGCAACGCAACCCGAAGGTCGGTTGGCAAATGTAACGATGTAAGGAACGCCGCTACCTGAGGCCACCATGCCGTTCCGTCGGGCGACCAGATCAACCTGTGACCGTCGCGGCCGAATGGAGGTGCCTCGAACAATGACGCTGGCGCGCCATCCGCGATGTACGCATCGAACATCGATCTGGCGAGGTCCGGGCCGAAGAAATGATCGTTCGCCGCGAATATCCAGAGCCCAGGAACCCGTGCGGTTTCCCCATATGTCCGGTCCGCGTCGATCAGGCGATCCGGCTGACAGACGAAATCGGGCGTTGGCGAACCGACCGCTCCCGCGAACGAGATGAAGCCCAGGACCCCCGGAGGATTTCTGGCGGATGCGGCCAGCGCGGCGAAACCGCCCATCGAATGGCCAACCAATATGATGCGCGCCGGGTCGACCCACGCTTCCTTGCGAAGCTCGGTCAGCGCCGCGAGCACATCCCCTGCCGCCGCGTCTCCCGCCCGCGTGTAGTTCCGTGCCTCGCACGGGCCCAGAGCTTCCGAGTACGGACCGTCGGACCGGCCATAACCACTCCGCAGCACGATTGCCGCGGCGTAGCCGTGCTGGGCGAAGACGATGGCGGGACTCGAATAAAGCTCCGGCCGCTCCAAAGGAATGTCCGCCGAACCGCGAGGCATGCCGTGTGTGATCAGTGCGAGCGGCCAGGGCCCTGGGTCATTCGGCCGCAAGACAAGCGCCTCGAGCGTCTTCGCGTGTCCGTCGGGTCCGTTGACGGTCAACCGCAGCGGCAACCGCGTCAGGCCCGGTAACTCCGTCACCTCTCCGGCCTGTGTGGCGACTGACAGAGACAGCAGCAAGATCGCCCATGGGCCGATGCGCATTCGCGACTCCTTGTCGGTTTCGCGATCGCCTCGGTCTTCCTGAGCGACCGACAATCGGAATGAAAGGCGCCGGCTCGATAAGAGGCGCGTCAGCTTCCGCGAAACACCGCCTCCATGTTGTTGCCATCCGGATCGCGCACGAACGCGGCATAGTAATTCGGTCTGCGCAAACCGGGGGCGCCATTGTCGGTGCCGCCCGCCCTGAGGGCGGCGGCGTGGAATGCATCGACCTCAGCGCGGGATTTCGCCGCGAAGGCGGTATGCTGTTTCACTGAGTGCGGGTGGTAGCGGTCGATCCAGAAGACCGGGTAGTCAAATCCGTAGCCAATGCCGTCACTCCCCACATTCTCCGGCATCTGCATCACTCGCCGCATCCCGAGCGCCTTCAACGCGGCATCGTAGAAAATGGCGGAGCGACCGACGTCGGCGACCCCGATGCCAGTGTGGTCAATCATCGTTGCCCTCCTCGATACGTGGACGATCCTGGACCATGCACGCCAGCGCGACTGACGATGAAGCGAACAGCCTGGGTGGCCTGTCGCGACTTCCAATCAGGTACGGCCGGGCTCGCACCCAACGATCGTAATCAGCCAAGGGAGATGCACTGAATAAACGCCACGCCATCTGATTTCAACCATCGCCGCGGACAGGTGAGTTAAACCCGGCGGAGCCGAGCTACCGTTTCACCGGCTCTCCGGCTCCGACGCGAACGCCATCTTTCGGCGAGAGAGTTCCCGTCAGGTCGACTCCGACGTCGTGCCCCACGGCCGCCGGCCTCGCCTCGCCCACCGCCGCCATCTTCGATCCCACGTGCTTCCGCCATAGCCCGGTCAGGAAGCCGCCCGCGCCCATCGGCAACAGGAACAACATCGCGATCAGAATCACGCCATAGACCGCGCCCGGCGCCGCCTTCGACACCTTATCGGCGAGGTTCGGCACGAACTCGATGAAGATCGCGCCCACGATCGTGCCGGGGATCGAGGCCGCGCCGCCGGCGCACAGCCCCACGAACAACGTGATCGACAGGAACACCGAGAAACTGTCCGGCGCCACGAACGCCACCGCGATCGCGCCCAAAGAGCCCGCCACGCCGGTATACATCGCGCTCACCGCGAACGTGCGCGTCTTGACCATGGCGAGGTTGATGCCCATCGCCTCGGCCGCCGTCGCGTGATCGCGAATGGCGCGCATCGCCCGCCCGATGCGTCCGCGCACCAGGTTCCACGCCAGCACGTACATCACCACCGCGACGCCGAGACTGAACAGGTACAGCCACTGGTCCGACGACAGTGGCAGGCCGAACGGCGCGTCGGGCTTATCGATGACCAGGCCTTGCACGCCGCCGGTCCAGTCCTCGAACAATTTGTGCTTCAGCACCTGCGGCACGGCGACCGCCAACGCGAAGGTCGTCAGCGCGAGGTAATGTCCCGCCAGCCGCAACGCCGGCAGTCCGATCAGGAAGCCAAACCCCGAGCAAACCACCGCCGAAACCGGAAGCGTGACCCAGTACGGCACGTCGAACGTCGTCATCAGGATCGCGGTCGTATAGGCGCCGATCGCGTAGAACGCGCCATGTCCCAGCGATATCTGTCCGTTGAACCCGACCAGGATCGCCATGCCGAGGATCGCGACCGCGTACACCACCACCATCGTCAACTGAAACAGGTGGTAGCCGCTGAACACCGTCGTCGGAACGATCGCCAACAGCAGAACGAATATCCAGGTAGCCCAGGAGTTTCGCATGGTCCTACACCCGGCTTTGCACGGTGCGGCCCATCAAACCGGAGGGTTTGACTGTCAACACCGAGACGATGATCACCAGCGCCAGAGTCAATTTCAGTTCGGTCCCGACGAGGTAGGCGCCACCCAAATTCTCGATCACGCCGACCGCGAAGCCGCCAAGCACCGCGCCCAAAGGACTGTCGATCCCACCGAGCAGCGCGCCCGCGAACGCATAAAGCAGAATACCGGCCATCATGTTCGGATCCAGGAACACGACAGGCGCCACCATACAGCCGGCGACCGAGCCGATCGCCGCCGCAAGTCCCCAGCCCAGAGCCAGCATCCAGCCGACCCGCACGCCCACCAGTCGCGCCGAAACCGGATTGAGCGCCGCCGCCCGCATCGCCAGTCCGAGACTGGTATGGCGAAAGAACAAATACACCGCGACCAGAACGGCGAGCGTCACTCCCGTCGAGCCAAGCTGATGTCCCGAGATATAGCCGCCGAACAGCGCCTCATCGGGGAATGGCGATGGAAATTGCTTGATCGTGTAATCGAAGAACCATCCGCTCAGGCTGTTGATGATCAGCAACAAACCAACGAACACGCCGACCGCTGACAGGATCGGCGCATTGGCCATCGGCCGGATCAGAATACGCTCGATCGCCACGCCGATGCAGAACGATACGGCGACCGCCGCGAAGAACGCGGCCCAGTACGGCATTCCGAGATTAATGAACGTCAACGTAATATAAGTAGAAAATGTCGCCATCTCGCCCTGGGCGAAATTGATATGATGCGTGGCCTGGTAAATCATCACCAGCGCGAGCGACACACTGGCATAAATCCCGCCCGTGGCGATCCCGGAGATGATCTGGTGAATCAATCCTTCCACGGCGGGGTTCCTTTAGTAGCCAAGGTACGAACGACGAATCAACTCGTCTTTGCTGATGTCGGCGGCCTTGCCGGAGACGACGATCCGGCCGGTTTCCAGCAAATACGCATCCTCGGCGAAGGCCAGAGCCAGACTGGCGTTTTGCTCGACCAGCAGCATGCTGACTTTCTCCTCATCGCGAATGCGGCGCAGGATGTTGAAGATCTCCTTCACGATCAGCGGTGCCAGACCGAATGACGGCTCATCCAGCAGCAGCAGCCGAGGCCGCAGCAACAGCGCCCGGGTGATCGCCAGCATTTGCTGTTCGCCGCCGGACAAGGTGCCCGCCTGCTGGCGAAATCGCTCCTTCAACCGCGGGAAGTAGCCGAACAGCCAATCGAAATCCCGCTCGACCGCCGCGCGATCGCGCCGGATATACGAGCCGAGCTTCATGTTCTCCTCGACCGTCAGCTCCATGAAGGTGCCGCGGCCGTCCGGTACGTGGGCGACGCCGCGACGGACCACGTCCTCGGTCGCCATGCCGGTGATGCTCTCGCCGCCCAATACCATTTCGCCCTGGGTGCGGACCATGCCGCAAATCGCACGCAATGTGGTGGTCTTGCCAGCGCCGTTGGCGCCCAGCAACGCGGTGACCCCGCCCTCCTCGACCACGAAGTCGATGCCGTGCAGAACCTTCGTTTCGCCGTACGCGGCGTGCAGGCCCTTGGCCTCAAGCAGCGCCGGCATGTTCGTCTTCCTCCTGGGTGTCGCCGAGATAGGCGCGGATCACTTCCGGTTCGGCCCGCACTTCGTCCGGCGTGCCATCGGCGATCTTCAAACCGAATTCCAGCGCGACAACTTTGTCGGACACGCGCATCACCAGGTTCATGTGATGCTCGACCAACAGAATACTGAGATTGAGCTGCCGCCGGATCCGCCGCATCAGTTCGGCCAGTTCATCGACCTCACTGTGATTGAGGCCGCCGGCCGGCTCATCGAGCATCAGCAGTTTCGGCCGCGTCATCAGCGCGCGCGCCAGTTCGACACGTTTTTGCCAACCGAACGGGATCGCGCCGGCGAGTGTGTCCGTCACCTGCCGCAGGTCGAGCAGGTCGAGCAATTCGTTCAGCCGGCGATCCGCCTCATCCTGCTCGCGCCGGACGACCGGCAGACGCAAGGCATTGGCGATGTAGCCGGACGACGCGGTGTTGTGGGCACCCACCAGGATGTTGTCCCGCACGCTCATGTTGCGGAACAAAGCGACGTTCTGAAATGTGCGGCCCAGCCCGATGCCGGCCATCTGGTGGCGTGGCAGGTTGGTGAGCGAGCGGCCCTCGAACTGGATGTCGCCCTGGGTATATCGGTAGATGCCGCTGATGCAGTTGAACAGCGTGGTTTTGCCGGAACCATTTGGCCCGATCAGCCCGCAAATCTGGCCATGACCGACGTCGAACGACACGCCGCCGAGGGCGACCACGCCGCCAAACCGCATCTGCACTCCGGAGATACGGAGCAGCGGCTGAGACGAATCCTGAGCCATCACGGGCATCGTACAGGCGTAGACCCGTCGCGCATCCACCGGCGGCTTCCCATTCGTTCCCTCATGTTCTGTGTCGCTATCCCAGACGAACGGAAACTGGCGAACCGCGCGAAGCGTGTCAATCGCCAGGTTGAGGATCACGAGACGAGAATCGGCCACCGCCCGTGCGGGGGACGCCGCGCCGGTCGATTGGGGACGCGGCGCGGCTGCCCGCGGGCTGCGAAAGGCTACATACCTGGGCGGAAACAGCGATCGTTAACCCACCGCCGGTGCCGGTCGATGAGCCGGTCATAACGGTGCGCGTGAGCCCGCCGTCCGCCTATGAGCGTGCACGCGCATCCGGCGATGCGCATACACTTGTTCGTCCGCGCGACGCGCGACGGGCGTCGCGCATGCCGCCGGGTGGCGTCAGATCTGCGAGCTGATCCAATCCTTCAACCGGCTCTTCGGCAGCGCGCCAACCTGGGTCGAGGCGGGCTTGCCGTCCTTGAACAGGATCAGAGTCGGGATGCCTCGCACCGCATAATTGGTCGGCGACATCGGGTTGCTGTCGATGTCCACTTTGGCGACGGTCAGCTTATCGCCGAACTCGCCCGCGAGTTCTTCCAGCGCCGGGCCGATCATCTTGCAGGGGCCGCACCACTCGGCCCAGAAATCGACCAGGACCGGGCCGGTTTTGCTGGCCTCGATGACGTCCGTGGCGAAGCTCTGGTCAGTGACGGGCTTGGTGTTCGTGCTCATCGGAATTCCTCCGTGAAGTTGGTCAGCAACGTGGTCGCGCGGTGCGGCGGGGTCAAGAGTCGCGACGGGACGCGCGGGTCAGGCGTGCATGCGGCGCCCAACCTGCCTGGCCCCCTATTGGCGCGGCCCAATTCCGAGCCGGCGGAAGGGCGTGCGGCGGCAGGGCGGCTCAGGACGCCCGCCGTCCAGGCTCATGCGGGTCGAGCAGCCCGTCGGGGAGAACGGACACGCGCGCCTCACGCGTCCAGATCAGCGCGCAGCGCACCGGACGATCCGGAAAGATGGTCCGCAGCACCGCGCGGTAGCTCGCCATCTGCCGCAGATAGGTAACCGGCGTGGCCTCGACCGCTTGCCGGCGGCCGCCGGTTGGTCTTGAAGTCGGCCAGCAGCACACGGTCCGGCAGCACCACCAGCCGGTCGATCAACCCGCCGACCACGACATCGCCCCCACATCGCCCCCCACATCGCCCCCACATCGCCCCCCACCGCTCACGACGCCGGTCAGCGGAACCTCGGCGCGGCTCTCGGGGCCGAACAGCGGCTCGAGCGTCGGATGCGCCAGGATCGCCATCACCTCGTCAGCGATTTCCTCGGCGATTTCCGGCGCGGCATCGATCGAGATCCATTGCCGTTCCGCTCGCAGGAAGCGCAGTGCGGCCGGGCGCCGTTCCGCATCGGGCAAAGCGGGCAAATGCTGTAACAGACCCGTGGATCAACTGGCCGCGTTGAAAGCGGTCAGCGCCTTGCTCGACCCGGGCCAGTGGCGAGGCGCTGGCCGGCAACGGGCCGAATTCCACCCCCTCCGGCCGGCTTGGCGCCAGCGGCACTGGACGCGCGGGTTCCGGCTTCGGCGGCGTGCCCAGAAACTCCGGCGGATGCGCGGCCGTCGAACCCGGCCGGCGCGCGGTGTTCCCTCTCGCACGGCGGCGGTTTGCGGGGAGTTCGAAACAAGCCGCCTCGCCCTCCGTCACCTCGATCAGCCGGGCAAAGCCGCGGGCGATCAGGTTATACCAGCACGCCTCGTTCGGCGCGCCGTGTTTGGGTTTCGCGCCGCAGACGACCAGCCGGTCCTCGGCGCGGGTCAGCGCGACATATAGCAGCCGGTTGTATTCCTCACGCCGCTTCTGCCGCGCGAGCATCGCGCAGGCGCCGCGTACTGCTCGCAATGGAACTCGGACGCGGGGCACCCAGATCGGTACCGGCCGCCCGCCGAGCGGGTCGTCGACCCCACAGCAACTCGTCGTCGTCCCTGGGCAGGGACGTCGTGTCCGGCAGGATCACCAGCGGCGCCTGCAGCCCTTTCGCGCCATGCACGGTCAGGATGCGCACCTGGTCGCCTGCCGCCTCCGCCTCGCGTTTGATCTCCGCGCCCGAGCGGCGCAGCCATTGCAAGAAGCCTTGCAACGACGGCGGATGGATCTTGCTGTAGCGCAGCGCCGCATTGAGCAACTCGTCGATCGGCTCGGCCGCCTCGGCACCCAGACGCGCCAGCAATTTCGCCCGCCCGCCCAGCGCGCCCAGCGCTTCGGCGAACAGCGCATGCGGCGAGATGTAATCGACCCGGCTCAGCAACGTACTAAAGAACGTCCAGGCGCGCGATCCAGGCGGGCGTTTCGTCGTGACGGTCGCGGAACGCTTCCCACAACGGCCGGGTGCGGCCGATCGCCAGTCGCCATCAGATCGTCGTCGTCCAAGCCCGCCGAGCGGACTGGTCAGCACGCAGGCGAAACTCAGATCGTCCTGCGGCAGCAACAAAGCGTCGCCCAGCACCATGAGGTCCTGCACGGCGGGCTGTTCGGTCAGCACCATGCGATCGAGACCGGCGACCGGAACGCCGCGCGATTTCAACGACCGCACCAGTGCCGCCGGCAGCGCGTCCCGGTGGCGAACCAAAATCATGATGTCGCCGGACCGCAACGGACGGCCTTTGCTCTCCAGCATCACCGATCCGTCGGTCTGATCGCGGATCCAATCGGCCAGACCCGTCCGCCAGCACCTGGATCGCGGAGGCCGCGCGCTGGTTACGCTCGGGCGCGGACCAGGAGGTCGGAGCGTTCGGGATCGGCGCCTCGGCGAGGGGCCAGAGTTCCACGCGACCCGCATGACCGTCGCGCACCGCGCGGTGCGTCAGGATGTCGCGTCCGAGCACCACGCCGGCGGCCGCGGCGGGATCCGCGAACACCGCGTCCACCAGGGCCAGCACCGGCGTGGTCGAGCGGAACGATACGTGCAGCCCGGTATCGAGCCATTGTTGTCCGGCCTGAAGCACGCGGGTGCCGAGTTTGCCGCGGGCGTCCTCGAACCCGGCGACGTCGGCGCCCTGAAACGAGAAGATCGACTGCTTGCGGTCGCCGACGGCGAAGACGGTGCGGAGTTCGTCGCGCGCTCCCTCGCCGGCGAAGAACTCCTGGGTCAGACCATGCGCGATCTCCCATTGTTCGGGCGCGGTGTCCTGCACCTCGTCCAGCAGCAGGTGATCGAGGCCGCCGTCCAGCTTGTATAAAACCCAGTCGGCGCCGGGGTTGGTCAGCAACGCGGTGCTGCGTCCGATCAGGTCGTCGAATTCGAGCAAGCCCGTCGCCGCCTTGCGGTGTTCGTAGCGTTCCAGCAACGGCGCCGCGAGGGTGCACAGCGCGTCCGACAACGCGGCCGCGTCGGCGGCGCAGGCCTGATCGTCGATCGCGAACACACGGTCCGCCTCCGCGAGCAGCGGCGGCGGCAGATCGGGATTGGTGCGCGCCAGCGCCGCGTTCACGAGGGACGCCGCGCTGAACGGTTGACCATCGGCTTTCAGGAAGAACCGGCGCCAGGTCGCCCAGTCGGCGATCCGCGATGACGGAGGCTGGCTGAGCCATCGCAGAATTCCATTGGCCTTTTGCTGAATCGTGGCCGAGCCTTTCGCCGCGATGATCCGGGCCGCCGCGCGCAACGCGGGTTCGTCGGCGCCGCCGACCGCGTTGGCGATAACGGCATTCCGATCGGCCGCCGTCACACCCAACAGACGGCGCCGGGCCGCCGCCAGGTCCGGGCCGGCCGCGCGCGCCAGTCGCCAGCGCTCGCGATCTCGTTTCAAAACGGTGACGAGTTTGCTGAACCGGTCCAGTGTGGCGGCGCCCGCCAGAGCGCGCAACGCGACCTCCAGATCCGACGCCGCGTTCGACGCGCCGCGTGGGCGCACCGAGGCCAGCAGATCCTCTCGCGCGTCGGTCATCGCCTCGTCGGCGTCGCGGTCCTCCGCGAGTTGGAAATGCGGCGATATTTCCGCTTCCAGAGGAAACCGCCGCAGCAGCGATTGGCAAAACGCATGAATTGTGCCGATCCGCATCCCACCCGGCAAATCCAGCACCTCGGCGAACAGCGCGCGCGCGCGGCGGATGCGTCGCCTCGATCGGTTCGATGTCGAGCTTGCGCAGTTCGGCGCACAACGCCGGCTCCGGCAGCGTGACCCACTCGCCGAGGCGGCGTTGCAATCGCAGCGCCATCTCGGCCGCGGCCGCTTTGGTGAATGTGAGGCACAGGATGCGCTCGGGTTTCGCGCCGCCCACCATGAGCCGCAGCAGCCGGTCGGTCAGCAACCGCGTCTTGCCGGACCCGGCGGAGGCGGCGACGAACGCCGATACGGCGGGATTCGACGCGGCCCGCTGATTGGCTTCGGCCTCGGCGTGCGGGGTGGTCATTGTCATGGCGGCGCCGGCCATCACGCGTCCTCCTCATCGGCCGCCAATGACCACTCGGCGACGCGTGCCAACTGCGTATGGTCCGAGAACCGAGGCGCCCGGGCCGGATTTGGCTGCGCCAGATAGCAGCGCTCCGGCTCGTCATACTGATCGATCAACTGCTCGAGGCCGCGTATCGCCTTTTCGATCGCTTCCTGAAGCTCGCTGTCCTTGCCTTTGAACAACGGCGTCGCCTTGCCGGGTTCCACGCCGCCGGTCAGTTGCCAGTACGTCATTTCCGCCGTGCCGGCGCGTAACGCCGGACCGAAGCCACCTCGTTCCGCCATCGCCGCCTCCAGCGGGAGTTGCGGCGCCAGTCCTTCCAGGACCGTCTTTTGCGAGGGAACGAAGCCGGTTTTGTAGTCGAGGATCGCCAGGCGCCCATCCGCCCAACGCTCGATCCGATCCGCGCGGGCAACCAGACGGAAACGCCGGCCTGGGCGTTGAATATCCAAAGTGCCCGCGATTTCCGTTTCGATGCCGGACAGCACGACGCCGCCGCGCCGCTGTTGCTCGGTCTCCACGACCCACGCGGCGATGCGATCCAGCCGCGGCTCCCACCATGCGGTCAGAGCGGAACGGGCGAACGATTCGGCCAAAGCCTGGCGCATCGCGCGCCGCATTTCGTCCGCCGCGTCGTCGGGCCACGCAACGCCGTGCTTTTGCAGGAACAGATGCAGCCCGCGATGCACGAGCGTGCCGTAATCGGCGGCGTCGGTCTCCTGATCCAGCGGCTTCAGCGCCGGCAATCGCAGGATGTGCTTCGCGTAGATCGCGTAGGGGTCGCGCAACCAGGTCTCGATCTCGGTCACGCTCAGCCGAGACGGACGCACCGCGACAGGCGGACAGGGGCGCGGCGGCGCGACCGGTTTCGGGCCATCGGGCGGCAGATCCAGTCCGCGCGCCCAGTACACGGCGGGATGCGACGGCAAGGGAGCGTTCGCGCCCTTCAGCAGCGTTTCCAGCCGGGTCAGCCAACGCGCCGGCACAGCGGGCGCACCGTCGCGGCGCTCGGGGCAGGACAGGACCACCTCCGGCGCCGCCATCGCGGCGGCCAGAAAGTCGTGCGCGGCGATGCCGATGGTCGCCTCGGGCGAGGGCAGGCCGACGGTGGCGCGCATCGGTCGGGACAGCCACGGACCGGGCTCGGGTGCCGGCGGCCAGACGGTCTCGACCAGGCCGCCGAGCACCATGACGTCCACGGATTGCAACCGCGCCTCCAACGGTCCCCAGATGAAGACGCGCGGATGCTCGACGCCGCCGCGACCGCGCAACGCGCGACGGCTGCGCACCACCTGGCCCTGAAGCAGCGCATCGAGCAAACCGGGGATCACGTCGCCGCGCTGGTCCGGCAGGTTGGGCAGAGCGGCGAGCGCCGCGGTCAGCAGCGTGGCGAGGGCCTCGCCTTCTTCCTCGGACCACAGGCGCACGGCGCCGTGGGTTTCGTCCGTGGCGGCGAGGGCTTCGGCGGCGGCGATCAGGGCCGACAGCGCGTCCGCCGGGGCGCCTTCTACATTGGCCTGAACGCGCAAAGCCGGTTCGAGGCACGCTTCGACGCGGTTCAGGAACCCATTGAGCGCATCGCCGGAACCCGCGATCGCGCGGCGTAGGCCGGCAAGGCCCGGCATCGGCCGAGGACCACGCAAGGCCGCGATCTCCAGCGCGCGCGCGCCCTGGCGGCAGGCGGACGGGGTCAGACCGGCGGCGGCGAGCGGATGTTTCAGCAACGCCAGTAACGGAACCGGCGCGAGGTCGTCGGTCACCGCGCGCGCCAACAGGCGCAGGAATACGGCGGGCGGCGTTTCGGACAAGGCCTCGCCCGCGCTGTCGTCGGCGATGATGCCGTGGCGCGGCAGCGCGGCGGACACGCGCCCGGCGAGTTCGCGGTCCGGCGTCACCAGCGCGGCGGTGCGGCCAGGCGTTTCCACCGCCTGCCGCAGGATCATCGCGATCGCCTCGGCTTCCTCCTGCGCGTCGCGCGGAGTGAGCCGCCAGATGCCGTCAGCGGCGGGGTCAAATGGGTCCTGCCAGGCTGTCAGTGCCCTCGCCGGCAACAGCGCGCGCGACAGCAAGGCGAAGCGGCCGTCTCGCGACGGGTATTGCCGGGGCGCGGCCAACGCGCGGCGCGTTCCGACCAGGGCGTCTCCGGCCAGATCTGCCGCGCCCCACGCCCGCACATCCGCTCGCGTCGCGTCCAACCCGGCGAGCAGACTGGCAAGTCCGGACTGCGGATGGCTGTCTTCCATCGTCGCCCAGGCGGCGTCGGGCATCAGCGTGTCGAGGACCGGCAGGACGACACGCCCCAACGGCAGCCGCGCCACCACGCGCGCCAGCCGCGCCACCGCCGGAATGCCGGCGGTCGTGCCGGCGATCACCACCGGCTGGTCCGGCGCGCACGTGTCCCACGCTCTCGCCTGCGCGTTCAGCAACGCGACCTGACGCGCCGCCGGGTTCATCACGCCGTTTTCCTCGAGCCAGGCCGGCCAGGCATGCGTGACAATCTGAAGAAATTCCAACGTGCGCGACCAATGCGCCGCGTAAGCCGGGTCGGCGGCGTCCGGCAGTCGGGCGGCAAGGTCGATTTCCGCGCGATCCGCCTCGTCCATCAGGGTCGCGAGTTCGCTCGCCAGCATCCAGGCGCGATCGGCGGTGCGCGGCGCGCCGCCGGCGCCCTTCATGCGCAGAATGAGATGCGCCAGCACGGCCAGGCGGCGATGCGGATCAACAGCGGGCGGCAGCTCCAACGCGCCAGCCAAAGCCAATGGCGCTTCGTCCAGCGCGCCCAGCGCGACGATGCGTGGCAACAACAGGCCGCGTTGCGGCGATACGCGCAGGAATGCCTCGGCCAGCGAGCGCGCCGCGCGGCGCGTCGGCGTCAGGATCAGCCCCTGGGCGATCGTCAGCGGATCGTCGCCGCGTTCACGCAGCCAGCCGTCCGCCAGCGCTTCCAGGAACGGGTCGTCCGGCGGGATGGTGAAGAGGTTCAGCGCCACGGCCACCGTACATCGCCGGTGATACGCGCTTCCAGGACCTGCTCGGCCTCGGCCAGATCGGGCGGCGTGGAGAGGTGAAACCAGATCCCGTCATGGACCACCGCGCGAATACGGCCCGCCTCGATCGCGCGGTCCCACACGCGGTTCAACGAGAACGGACCGTCCGGCATGGCGTCGAGCAGGCTGGGCCGCATCAGCGAGGCGCCCGCGAAAATATACGGAACGATCTCACGCTCCCGCCGCCGCCTTGGCACGCCAAGCTGGCTGACCGCGAAATCGCCGAAGCCGGTTTCCGCGTGCACCTGGAACGTCCGGTACACCAGCAGCACGACATCGACGTCGTCGGTCAACGCGCGGGTCAGCCGGCGCAGCGCGGGGATCGGGCCATTCAGCCAGAACGCATCGCCGTTGATCACGAAGAACGGGTCCGCGCCCAGGTGCTCGCGCGCGTTGCGCACACCGCCGCCGGTGTCGAGCAACGCCGTCTCCCGCAGCACCACGGTTTTCGGCGGCGGCGGGCGGTGTTTCAGATGCGCGGCGACCTTATCGGCGTGCCAGAACGCGTTGACTGCGACGGTCGATACCCCCTCGGTGACGAGTTGATCGAGCGCGTGATCCAGCAAGGTCACGCCACCGAGCGTCAACAGCGGCTTGGCCGTGTCGTTGGTCAGGGGTCGCATGCGTGTCGCCAGGCCGGCGGCCAGGATCATCGCGGTGTGGGGCCTGATCGTCATGCGGTGAGTCCTGGCGGATTGTGGCGTCGGTCCTCCGGCACCCACCGGTCGAGCGCTCGGGCGAGCGGTGCGGTGGCCGGTGCCGTCAGAGCGCGAGTTAGCAGGCGCCAGGTGCGAGGACCATGGACCAGGTATTGCCGCCGGCCATCTCGTTTCGCCAGCCGCACCCATTGGCAGGCCACGCGCAAATGCCGTTGCGCCGCGCAGGCCGCATAGGCGGCGCGGAACGTCTCCGGGTCGCATTCCGGACGGGCCGCGAGGTAGCGCGCGACGGCGCGGTTCTCCCAGGACGCCGGAACGTCGCGCCGCGCATCCTGCAGCAGCGATGCGAGGTCATAGGCCGGATGCCCAAGTGCCGCCGACTGGAAATCGATGATGCCGGCGCGGCGCGGCCCGGTGCGGTCCGGCAGCCAGAGCAGGTTTCCGGCGAAAAAGTCGCGATGCACGAGGCAGCGCGGCCCGGTCTCGACGGCGGCCAGGATCGTGTCGAGAGCGGCGGAAACCTGGGTTCGCGCGCCGGAAGGGGCTGGCGCGCCGTGCATCGCGCGGCCACCACCAATCGAACAGCGTGCCCAGGGCGGTCTCCATCATCGCCGCTTTGCCCCAAACGGGCACACCATCCGGCGGGGCGGCGCGATGCATGACGACCAGCGCGTCGATGGCGGCGTCGAACAGCGGTTCCGCGTTGGCCTCGCCGATGATCGTTGAGAACAACGCATCGCCGAGATCTTCCTCGAGCACGAGGCCGTTGTCCGCGTCGGCGGCGACGATGCGCGGCACCGACAGGCCAAGGCCGGCGAGATGGGCGGCGATGCGCAGGAACGGCCGGACGTCCTCCGGCGACGGCGCGTCCATCAGGACAGCGCCGTTCAGGCGCAGGTAGCGGCGAAAACTGGCGTCCTGCGCCAGCGGCCGGGCCTCGCGCAGAGCGAAGCCGTTGGCCGCGAGGAACCGTTCGATGATCTGTTCGCGAGCCGGATCGTTCACGCGGCGACGGCTCCCCACAGGCGGCGCAACGGACCGTCGCCTCCGGTGACCGGATCGGCGGCGGGTGGTGGGACGGCGGCGACCTTGGTGGTGGCAACAACGTGCTCGGCCGGTTTGCCGCGGTACTGGTCGGGTCGCGGCGCGTTGTCCGGATAAGCGCCGACGATCAGCAAATCCGGCGACTGGCCTTTGTTGCAATGCCCGACGCCGGCGGGGACGACAACGATGTCGCCGGCGCTGACCTGGAGTTCGCGGCCGTTGGGACCGCCGAACAGCACGGTGGCCGTGCCGCGGGCAACGCCCAGAGCTTCGTGCGTATTGGCGTGGAAGTGGTGGTAGGGATGGACCCCGTCGCGCCAGGCCGGCGGCCACCGATTGGCGGCGAAGGCTCGCTCGATCGCGCCGGGGTCGGACGGCAGCGCCGCGCGATAGACCAGCAGCGGCAGGCGAGAGTTGGGGATCGCACCGTCATCGTCGAACAGGAAGGTTTCGGGTTCGGTCATGGTCCTCTCCTTGGTTGATCGCGCGATGTCGTTGGCTGGAACCCGGGTGCGCTCACGCGGTCCGGCCTGACGTTCGGCTGGGCCATGCGGTCGCCTCAAACATTCATGCCGCCGCCTTCGGAGCGTTTCCGCCAGGCTTCCTCCACGAGGCACAGGATCTCGTACAGCATCGACGCGCCGTTGAACGCGGTGATGGTGCCGTGATCGAACGGCGGCGCGACCTCGACCAGGTCGCCGCCGACGAAATCGATGCCACGCAGGGCACGCAGCAGGCGCAAGGCCTCCCGCGCGGTGATGCCGCCGGCTTCGGGCGTGCCGGTTCCGGGGGCCTCGGCCGGATCGAGGCTGTCGATGTCGAAACTCAAATAGGTTGGTCCCATCCCAATAACCCGCCGCGCTTCGGCCGCCGCGAACGCCCACCCCTGGTCGGTGAATTCGTCGATGCCGAGCACGCGCATCCCGCTCGCCTGGGAAAACCCCCACATGTCCGGGTCGTTCGTGGTGCCGCGAATGCCGATCTGGATCACCCGCCGCGGATCGAGCAAGCCCTCCTCCACCGCGCGGCGGAACGGAGCGCCGTGGTGAAAGCGCGAACCCAGGTAATCGTTGCCGGTGTCGCAATGGGCGTCGATATGCACCATGCCGACCGGCCGATGTTTCGCGATGCCGCGCAGGATGGCCAGGCTGATCGAGTGATCGCCTCCAACCGACACCGGGATCGCGCCCGCCGCGTGGACCTGCGCGAAATACGCGCTGATCTCATCCAGCGCGCCAGCCAGGTCATAAGGAAACTCCAACCAGCAATCGCCCAGATCCCGCACCCGGGCCTGGGCGAAGGGCGCGACGCCGGTGGCGGCGTTGATGCGGCGGAGCAGGGTCGACTGCTCTCGCACCGCGCGCGGTCCATGGCGCGCGCCCGACCGGTGCGTCACGCCGCCATCGAACGGCACGCCAATCAGGGCGATGTCCGCGTCCGCCGCGTCGTCGGCGATCGGCGTCCGGAAAAAGCTGGCGATGCCGGTGTGTCTGGGCCGTGCCTGCGGATCCTTGAGATCGTCGTACCGAGCGGGTTGTTTGATCATGCGGTGCCCTCGCTTGTGTCGCGATATTAAGGCATGGTGCAAGTTGCCGCATCATGGCATCATCGGCCGTCCTTAAGCGATTGCGGGTTGGGTATTGCGAACGAAAGCACAGAGCCAGCACCTCCTGAGGGGGGCGGTACCTGCGCGAAACAGCGAAGCGGAGCGCCGGATGGCGATCCATTCGCGATCGCGCGCGGGTCGGCGCGCCGTGGCCGCCGCGTGGCGGACCAACACGGCACCCGTCACCATCGCGGCCCAGGACAGGATCGCGGCCCAGGATTCGCGTTTGAGGGTTGTCAGCGGCGCGAAAATCTGGCTCACGGTGCCGCCCGTATGAGGACATTCAACGCTCCGGCCCTTGTCGTCGGGTTCGTCGCTGAAGCCAGGGTGGCGCGCCTGTCCGGTTGGCCCGTCGCGATCGGTGGTGGCACGACGGTGGGCGCGGCCCGCATGGTGCGGCGCCTGATCGAAGCGGGAGCGACCGGAATCGTCAGCTTCGGTCTCGCCGGCGGCCTCGATCCGCGGTTACCGGCGGGCGCGTTGGTGGTGGCGAACGCGGTGACCGTCAACGGCGACGTCCTGCCGACGGATCCCACTTTGAACGCCCGGTGGGGCGGTTCGACGGGTCATCTTTGCCTCGGGCTGGATCGGGTCATTGTCTCCGCCGATGAAAAGCGGCGCCTGAGCCAGGCGAGCGGCGCGGCCGTGGTGGATATGGAAAGCGGCGCCGTCGCGACGATCGCGGGTGCGGCCGGCGTGCCCTTCGCCGTGGTCCGGGCGGTGTGCGATCCCGCGCACCGGACGTTGCCTCCGGCGGCGTTGGTGGCGTTGGATGCCGCGGGCCGTTTGGTCGGCGCCCGGCTGGCGATGTCCATTTTGCGGCGTCCGGCGCAGTTGCGCGCGTTGATCGCCCTGGCGCGCGACGCGGCCCTGGCACGGCGGGCACTGCGGGCGCGTGCCATGCGCCTGGCGCCGGGTCATCTGGCGGGAGCCGGAACCGAGACTCTGGCGGATGCGCGGCCGCCGAAGGGCCTTTGGCCAGACGGGCTGTTTCGCGGCGGACTGCTACGCGAGGGGTTGGCGTCTATCGGGCGGCTGCCAACGGCGGCGTCGCACCGGACACTTCGGCCCGAAGGAACGTGGTCCGAGGGAATTTGGCCAGAGGGGACGTGGCCAGACGGAATTTGGCCAGACGGAATTTGGCCAGAGGGGACGTGGCCAAAGCGGATGTTCCCGGAGGAAGTTTTGCCGGACGGCATGCTGACCGAAGGAATTTTGCACGACGGCCAGCGGCCGGACGAACTTTTACCAGAGGCTATTCTGTAACGCGTGGCACCCCACATGGGTGTTCAGAATTGTGGCATCCACGCGAACACCTGGTTAGGTTGTCTCCCGATGATTGATTTCGTCCCCGCCCCGGCAACCCTGCCGCCTGGTCAACGCGTCTATGCCATTGGCGACGTCCATGGATGTCTGGATCGTTTGGCCGCGGTTCATGAGCAAATCGCCGAGGATCTCGCGACACGGCCGATCGATGAATCGGTTCTTGTCCATTTGGGCGATTATGTCGATCGCGGCCTGGACAGCGCGCAGGTGGTGGACTGGCTGAGCGGTGGGGCGCCGGTACCGGCGGGGCGGATCGTCAATCTCATGGGCAATCATGAGGACATGATGTTGCGCGCGCTACCCGGCACCGACAAGGAGGCCAACAGCACGTGGCTGGCCAATGGCGGCGCTGATTCGTTGCTCAGTTGGGAGATTTCGCGCAAAGTCCCGCCGACCGAGTGGGCCAGCCTGATCCCGGCCGAGCATCAGACGTTTCTGCGCGATCTGGACATCAGCTTTCGTCAGGGTGGCTACATGTTCGTCCATGCGGGCATCCGGCCCGGGGTGCCGCTGGACAAGCAGGAGAAGCAGGACATGCTGTGGATCCGGGAACCTTTCCTGTCATGGAAGCTTTCGCTCGACGCTGTTGTCGTGCACGGCCATACGCCGAAGCACGATCCCGAGGTGCGGCTCAATCGCATCGGCATCGATACGGGCGCGGTGATGGGGGGCGTTCTGACCTGCCTCGTGCTGGAAGAAGACAGACTGGGATTTATTCGCGGTTAATACACCAATGTTACGATTTCCCGCTTAATCGACGCCCGAAACGGATCACCGACCAGACATGAACCAGATCTCCTCAACCGGTCCGCTTTCGCCGGATGCTCCCGAGCCGGAACTCGAGGCCGCGATCCTTCGCCTGGCCCACTCGAATGTGCTGATTATTGGCGACGTGATGCTCGATCGCTACGTGTATGGCGACGTGACGCGGATCAGTGTCGAGGCCCCGGTGCCGATCCTGGCGATCGACCGGGAGGTTGAGATGCCCGGCGGGGCGGGGAACGTGCTGCGCAATCTGACCGCGCTCGGGGCCGCGGCGGCGTTCATCACGGTGGTGGGCGACGATGTGGCGGGATCCTCGCTGACCGCCCTGGTCGGCGGACACGCGAACGTGGAGCCGTGGCTGCTGGTGCAAGGCGGCCGCACCACGACGCAGAAGACCCGGTTCATCGCGCAGGGACACCAGATGTTCCGCGCCGACCGGGAGCAGACGGATCCGATCCACCCGCGGCTGGCCGAGCGGATGCTGCGGATCGCGGTCGATGCGATGGCGGCGACCTCGGTGACGGTGCTGTCGGATTACGGCAAGGGCGTGCTGGCGGGCGATGTGCCGACGAAACTCCTCGCGGCGGCGCGGGCGTCCGGGCGCACACTGATCGTCGATCCGCGCGGGGTGGATTTTTCGCGCTACACGGGCGCGGATATCGTCATGCCGAACCGGCCGGAACTGGCCGCCGCGACCGCGATGCCGGTCGATACCGAGGCGGCGATCGTCGCCGCCGGTCTGGCATTGCGCGAACGGTTCGAGTTTGGCGCCGTCGTGGTGACCCGCGGCAACGATGGAATGACACTGATCGACGCCGACGGCGTGCGGCATTTTCCGGCCGAGGCGGGTGAGGTTTACGATACCTCCGGCTGTGGCGACACGGCGCTGGCGGCTCTGGCCGCCGGGGTCGCGGCGAAATTGCCGCTGGCGGTCGCGGTGCGGCTGGCGAACATCGCCGCCGGCGTGGTGGTCGGAAAGGTCGGCTCGGCGGTGGCGCACGAGCGGGAATTGCTCGCGGCGGTGTCGCCCGAGCGCAGCGCGATCCGCAAGGTCGTCTCGCTGGAGGAAGCGGCGGCGCTGGCCGAACGCTGGCGGCATCGCGGCTGGCGCGTCGGTTTCACCAACGGCTGTTTCGACCTCCTCCACCCTGGGCATTTGCATCTGCTCGACGCCGGTCGCGCCGGGTGCGACCGGCTGATCGTCGGCCTGAACTCGGACCGGAGCGCGCGGCGGTTGAAAGGGCCCATGCGGCCGGCGCAGCCGCAGGACGCGCGGGCGGCGATCCTGGCGAGCCTGGCGTCGGTCGATCTGGTGTGCGTGTTCGATGAGGATACGCCCGAGCAGTTGATCCGCGCGGTGCGTCCGGATGTGCTGATCACAGGTGGCACGGCCGGGGTGGAGGACGTCTACGGCGCGGATCTGGTGCGCGAATGGGGCGGCAAGGTCACCGTGGCGGATATGCTGCCCGGCCACTCGACGCAGGCGACGCTGGAGCGGATCCGCGGTTAACAGCGTTGCCGCTGGCGGGTCTGCTGGATCACCGCACGGGCGCCGGCACAGATGGCCCGGTGAAGTTTGCCGCCACCACGTGGCTCGGCCTGGGACCGCCGTTGGCTGAGGGACCCCGTGATGACCAACCGGCGATGGCGTATGTGATGAAACGTCAATTTGTCCGCCGCCCGGTATAAGTCATCCGCGGCCAGCCGTACTTGAATTCTGTACGGTCGCTGTCATAACTCCTCTCGTCAGAGACACCAAAGAACCGATCCTCTTCATAAGACCGACACCATCGGCTTTGGAAATGCTCCGGTATTGAACCCTTGCCGGTCCATAGCCTCTCTTTCCGGTCGCCGCATCGTTGCTGGCGAAGTGGGTCCGCGGTAGTTCAACACCGTGACGACGTCGTGACGTGGTGCGAACAGACCAATGGGACGGGAGAACGATGCGCGGCCACGGAGGATGCCGGTCGATCGCCGCGATGGCCGCGGCCGCATCTCCGGCCGGATCCGCCTGGGCTCAAACGGTCGAGGATATCCGGCCTCCGCCGAACGAGGAACGGACGAATGCGCGGATTACCTCGGTCTCGAAGCGTCCCGAGCCATTGAGCCAGGTGCCGGCGATTTATGGCGTCAGCGGTGAAGAAGAGCGCCGCGCGGACGCGCTGACCATACCCGAGGTCAGGCGCCGGGTTCGATCGTGGCGGGGGCTGTCGCGTCATGGCGGGCGGACCGGCGAACCGAGCACATATCGCGGTGACGGCGGTCTGCCGCACGCACCGATCGGGCGGTGTCCTCGCCGCGTCGAGCCGGTCACGCCGGGCAGTCCGATCCGATTTCATGACCGCCGCGGCTGTTTCGGTCCCCGGTGTAAGTTCTGAGGATGGGAACACCCGCCAGCGCCAGCGGAATACGCTTTCGGGCCAGCCTCACGCCGGCCGCTTCGCTGGTGTTGCCGCGCGTTTTCTGTGTCCTTGCCATGCTGTTCGTCATGAAGGCCCAGGCGGCGGACAGCTCGGTGGAGGCCGCGATCAAGGCGACTTATCTGTATAAGTTTCCCCCGTTCATCGAATGGCCGGCGAATGCTCTGGCGTCGCTGCGGACCTTTACATTGTGCGTGGTCGGCGTCGATCCGCTTGGAGCAGTCCTGGATCAGGCGGTCGCCGGTCAGACGATCAAGGACCGGCCGATCGTGGTGCGGCGGATGAACGCGATCTCCGATGACGCCGGCTGCCAGCTTGTCTATGCTACGGGCTCGGTCGGGCAGTCGGTCGCCTCCATCCTCGCGGTGCTCCGCGGCAAGCCGGTCGTCACCGTCACGGACTCCGCCCGCGACCCGGAATTGAAAGGCATTCTGAATTTCGTGATCGTGGATAATCGCGTCCGCTTCGAAATCGACGACAACGCGGCGGCCGCGGCGGGGCTGACCATCAGCTCGAAACTATTGAGTTTGGCGACGCGGGTCCGCTCCGGAAATTAGCCGATTCCGGAACGCAGGCGGGGAGTGAACGCGTGGAGAGCAGCGCATGAGCGGCCGGGATCATGAAGCAAGGCAAGCCGGCCAGGAACCGAAGCGTGGGCGCCCCGCGCGGGAGAGCCGCCCGATGCCGGCGATCGCGGTGGCGATCGCGATCGCTCTCGTGGTCGCCGGCGCGTTCATTACGTATTACATCGATCGTTACAACACGCAGCAGAAGATCGATGAAGTCACGGTTCAGGCCCATATCCTCGCCGCGACGGTGACCGCGGCCCTGGAGTTCAGCGACAAGGTCGCGACCCAGGAATACATCAATGCTCTGCGCAGCAATCCGGAGATCCAGCTTGTCGCGGTGTATGACAAGGCCGGTCATCTGTTCGTCAGCAGCGAGACCGGCGCGGGTCGTCCGCCGCCCGCGACCGCGACACCCGCTCCGCCGCATTTCGACCACGACAGACTGATTGTCGCGGTGCCGGTGACGTTGGATCGAACCATGCTGGGTACCGTGTATCTGGAAACCGCCACCGAGCCCTTGATGCGACGCATCCAGCGTTATGGCATCATCGTCCTGCTGATCACCATGGGCTCCCTCGTGGTCGGCGTGCTCGCGGTTCATCAATCGCAACTCAATCGGATCAATGCCGAACTGTCCGATCGCGCGCGCGACCTGGCCGCCGCGAACCAGGATCTTCAGACCCAGATCAATCAACGCGAGCAGGCCGAAGAGGCCTTGCGCCAGGCTCAGAAAATGGAAGTGATCGGTCAGTTGACCGGCGGGATCGCGCATGACTTCAACAATCTGTTGCAGGTCATTCTGGGCAATCTCGATCGGCTGCGTGGGCGGCACAAGGTGGGCGATGTTTCGCCTCAGGCCGAAGCGGACTTTCAACGCATGACCGACGCCGCGATCCAGGGCGCGCAGCGGGCGGCGCAACTCACGCAACGCATGCTGGCGTTCTCGCGCCGCCAACCGCTCGCGCCGAAGCCGATCGACGTCAATCGGCTGGTCTCGGGCATGTCGGATATGCTCAGCCGCACACTGGGGGAAACGATTGAACTCGAACCCGTGCTGTCGGGCGGATTGTGGCGCGCGCTGGCCGATGAGAACCAGTTGGAAAACGCGCTGCTCAACCTCGCGGTCAATGCGCGCGACGCGATGCCCGCCGGCGGTAAGCTGACGATCGAGGCCGCGAACGTTGCCCTCGACGAGGCGTATGCCGCGGCCGAGCAAGACAATGTTCGTCCCGGACAATATGTGATGATCGCGGTGAGCGACACCGGATCGGGCATGCCGCACGAGGTGCTGGCGAAAGTGTTCGAGCCGTTCTTCACCACCAAGGACGTCGGCCAGGGCACCGGACTCGGTCTTTCGCAGGTTTACGGCTTCATCAAACAGTCCGGCGGACACGTGAAGATCTACAGCGAACCGGGTGAGGGCACGACGGTTAAACTTTATCTGCCGCGCATGCTGAGCGGCGAGGAACCGGTCGATGGCCTGGCGGATACGCGCCGGGTCCCCGGCGGATCGCTGACCGAAACGATTTTGGTGGTGGAAGACGAGCCCGACGTCCGGCGCCTCGCCGTCGAAGCACTCGACGAACTGGGCTATCGCGTACTGGAAGCCGCCGACGGACACGCCGCGTTGTACATCCTGGAACGAGAACCCAATGTGCGCCTGCTGTTCACGGACGTCGGACTGCCGGGCGGCGTGAATGGCCGGCAACTGGCCGATCGGGCGCGGATGATGCAGCCATCGCTGAAAGTGCTGTTCACGACGGGGTACGCGCGCAACGCGATCGTGCATCACGGCCGGCTGGATCCGGGCGTCGAACTGATCGGCAAGCCGTTTCAGATCGCCAATCTGGCCGCCAAGGTGCGCGAGTTGCTGGACGGTGCCGAGAAGCAACGAACGCCGGTGGTGTAATGAACGTCACCCCTCGGCTGACGGCTCGGGCCGGGCCAGGACTTTCTCGACCCGGCGTCCGTCCATCGTCAGCACCTCGAAGCGCCAGCCCGCGAACACGATACGGTCGCCCTCCTTCGGCACACGCCGCAGCAACGCCAGCAGCAATCCCGCCAGCGTGTGATAGGTGCCCTCCCCGGGCAAATCGGGCAACGACAGCCGGGCCTTGGCCTCATCGACCGGCATCATCCCGTCCATGACCAGACTGGTTTCGCCCTCATCGCCAGGCTCCGCCGGTTGCGCCGCGGTATCGGCCGGATCGCCCACGATCGCCTCCAGCATATCGGCGACGGTCACAAGCCCCTCGAAGCTGCCGTACTCGTCGAGCACCAGCGCCAGGCCCAACGGATCGGTCTTCAGGCGCTCCAGCGCGTCGAGGGCGGTGACGGTGTCGGGCACCACGATCGGCTGGCGCAGCGCGGCGCCGATCGACAGGTCGCCGCCGCTCAGGATCCGGTCCAGCAGATCCTTGGCCTGCACGATGCCGACGACATTATCGACCGAGCCCTCGCACACCACGATGCGGGAATGCGGCGCGGCTTTCAGCGCGAGAGCGATGTCTTTCGGCGGATCGGTGCGGTCGATCCAGGCCAGTTCGGTACGCGGCGTCATGATCGCGCGCACCGGCTTGTCGGCCAGGCGCAACACCCGCTCGATCATGTCCCGCTCTTCCAGTTCCAGCACACCGGTCTGGGCGCCCTCGACCAGCAGGGCCTTCAGTTCTTCCTCGGTCACGGTCCGCGCCGGCAGCCGATGCAGCCCGAGTATCCGCAGAATGAGACTGGACGAACTCGCTCAACAGCCAGGCGACCGGGCCGGCGAAGCGGATGAACCAGTGCAACGGGCGCGCAACCCAGGCGGAAATCACCTCCGGCTGGCGCAGCGCGAGTTGTTTCGGCACCAGTTCGCCGAGCACGAGAGTGAGATAGGTCGTGACGATGACGACGATCCCCAGCGACAACGAGTCGGCGAACGGCGCGATGCGGGGGATCGTCTCCAACCAGGTCTTCAGGTGGGCCGCGACGTTGGCGCCCCCGAACACGCCGGTCAGCACGCTGACCAGGGTAATGCCCACCTGAACCGTCGGCAGGAAGCGGTGCGGATCGTCGGACAGCGCGCGCGCGATGGCGGCGCCGGGAAACGACTTCTTCTCCATCACCGCGAGGCGGGCGCGGCGTACCGAGACCAGCGCGAGCTCGCTCATCGCGAACAGACCGTTCACCACGATCAACAGCAGAATGATGAGGATCTCGAAGCCGATATTCATCGTTGGGCGCGGTTCGTTGGGGGCATGAGGCCAGTCATAACATGCCGCGACCCCGGAGCCACCCGAGCCAGGTCCCCGACCGTGTCGCCGTCCCCTCGCGTCGACCGACGCTTCAGCTGTCGCCCAGACGGCTGTCGCCCACGCCGTTGTCACCCCAGGGCGCTGGCACCCCAGAGTGCTGGCACCCCCAGGGCGCTGAAACCCAGGGCGCGGACATCCGGTCCGGGAACTCCGTGCGCGCCGTCGATCGGGTCGGCTTGCGTTCGCGGGAGTGGCGCGGGAACCTCAGCCGGCGCCTGATCCCGCGAGCGCCCGCCAAGGGGAGAGCCGAATGCCGACACGTACCGGCGGCCTGCGATGGTCGCTGATGCTGTTCCTGATCGCCCCCATCACTTTTGTCATGTCGCTCGACCGTACCGCGATCGCGGTCGCCGCGCCGACCATCCAGCACGAATACAACTTCTCGCTGTTCGAGATGTCGGTGATCCTCACCAGCTTCTCGTGGACGTATGCGACGTTGCAGGTCCCCGGCGGCTGGTTGGCCGAGCGTTACGGTCCACGCCGCGCACTGTTCTGGGCCAACGCGCTGTGGTCCGTGCTGACCGCCGCCACGCCGCTCGGGTTCAATCTGATTTCGTTCGTTGGCCTGCGCGCGTTGCTCGGCGTCGGTCAGGCGGCGGACTGGCCGAGTTCCATCGTGGCCATTCGGCGCTGGTTTCCGCTGTCCGAGCGGGGCAAGGGCAATTCCATTTTGCTCGGCGGGTTGTATCTCGGCCCGATCGCCGCCGCGCCGATCACCACCTGGGTCATTCTGGCGTTCGGCTGGCGCTGGGCTTTCTACTCCTACGGCCTGCTCGGTATCGTACTGGGCATCGCGTGGTGGACGTTCTTCCGCGACCGGCCCGACCAGCATCCGCGCATCACGCCCGCCGAGGTCGCGTTGATCGCCGCCGGCCAGGAGCGGACGGCGCCAAGGATCCCGCCCGGTGCGTTCTGGCGCTGCCTGCGGGAGACCCAGTTCTGGGCGATCGGCGTGCAGTATTTCTTCCTCGTGCTGATCCAGAGTTTCTACACGACGTGGCTGCCGACCTACCTGGTGACCGAGCGCAAATTGTCGCTCGCCGCGATGGGCATCTACGCCTCGCTGCCGTGGGTGGCGATGTTCTGCTCGGTGTTCGCCACCGGAGCGCTCGCCGACGTGATCCTGCGCCGCACCGGCTCGGTCTGGGCCACGCGCGTGCCGACGGCGGTCGGAGGGTTCGTGATCAGCGCGCTGACCCTGATCCTCGCGGCGCGGGCGCCGGGCGTGCCCGTGATGATGGCGCTGCTGTGCGTGTCGTTGGCGGCGATCGGCGTGACGCAGGTGTCGATCTGGCCCTCGACGCAGGATCTGGGGCGGGGGGCGACGGGGTTGGTCTCCGGCTGGACGAACTTCTGGGGCAATGCCGCCGGGGTCGCCGGACCGATGCTGATGGCGGCGCTGGTGCGTTGGACCGGGAGTTGGTCCGGCGCGATGGTGGGCATCGCGATCGCCGGCGTGGCGGGCGCGGTGGTGTGGCTGTTCGTGCATCCGCAGCGGCCGATGGCGGCGTTGGTGGATGCGTAGGGGGGCGGGTGAGTCCGATACATTATCTGAACGTTCGGTCTGGGCGTTCGGTCTGGGCGTTGGACGCGACGAACTTCCAGATCTGGTGAGCGGGTGGAGCGTTTCGGTAGCGAAAATAGTCGGCTATCCCGCCTGGGCAGGCTCGCCAGCCGCGCCTCGTGCGACAATCCGGCATGCGCCGCGATTGTCCATTTTATTCCAGGGGCCCAAAACATTGACGTACGGCGTCATGACCGGCTCGGTGGCCGGTCATGACCGCGCGTGTGTCACGAGTTCAGGCTTTCGGACGGCTGGTATTACGTCGATGATCTGTGGATTTTCCGCCGGTGCTACGCCCGTGGAAAGCCCAGCTCGGCAAGTCCCTCCGCGACCTGGTCGAGAAATCTTACAGTGTGCGGCACGCCAGTCATGACATGGTAGATCGTCAGTTCCGGGAAATCGGAAGACAGCGTCCGCAGGCTCTGCCGCGCGGCGTCGCGGTTGCCGCCAAATAACAGTGCCGGCGCCATGAACCGGTTGAGCCATGTGGCCTTCGGCTCGTCGGCGAGTGCCCGCCTGTACCGATTGAATCGCGTCGGCGAATCGGTGGCGCTGGAAATTCGCGGCCGCGATGCCGATCGACCACATGAAACCGAGAGGATCGGTGGGTCCGAGCACGCGTGCGATCTGGAAACATTCGATGGCGTTGGCGGTTTCGCCGCGGTAACAATGTGTCCAGCCAAGCCTGCCCCATCCCCAGCTTGCCCCGCCGTCGCTCGCGAGCGCCCGTCGTGCGTGAGCCTCGGCCGTAGCGAGATCATGAACCAGCGCGTAAGCAGCCGACAACATGATATTGGATAGCGGGTCGCCGGCCGCGAGGCCGGAGGCCCCTGATGCCAGCCGCAGCGCCACTTCACGCTCGTGCCCAGGATGCGCGGTAAAATGGTGACCGGCGCGCAGGCCGTGACACCACGCTGAGAGCGCCATCGGCACGGGATCGCGCGGAGCGAGTTCCATTGCCTGGTCGAGCAATTCGACTGCGATTGTGTGCGCTACCGGGTCGGCCGCGAGCACCATCGGCAGGGCGCGCGTGCTGAGGTCCCACGCGGTTGACCGCGCCCGATCTTCCCCCGCGGTCCGGGCGATTTCGGCATTGTACAGGACGGCGCGAAGGACCCCCGAAACCAGGTTCGGCAACCATTCCTGACAGCCGGAGAGATCGCCGGGAATGCACTCGAAGCAATCCGCCCAGACGTAGCGGGAGAGCGAGTGGTCGATAAGCATCAACCTGATTCGCAATGTCCCCGAGCCGTCATCTCTCACATTGCATCGCAGATGGTAGCGCCCGGCCGGAGCGGTTACGATCCTGACCCAGCCGGTCCGACAAAGTGCCGCGCCAATTGCGTCGCGCAGCGCCTCTGCCTCCCCGGACAGCGGCACGTCCGGACCGAACGGGAACAGCGCGAGCGTGGGACGATCGAATGCCGCCGGCAGGTAGAATGGCGCCGCGCCGGCGATCGGCGGTACGCGGCGCCATCTGAGGGTTTCCGAGGGAGCTTCGCCGTATCGATCGCGATAGATCCTGGCGAAGCGCCCAAAATGGTTGAGCCCACAGCTCGCGGCTATTTCCGTCACGCTGGCGCCGGGCGGCGCCCTCAACAGCTTGCGCCGGGCCTGATCAAGCCGTTCGGTACGCAGAAACGTGAGCGGCGCGCACCCGATGAAGCGCCGGAAGTGCTTTTCCAGCGTCCGCCGCGGAACACCACAGCGGCGAGCAAGGTCGTCAATCATCCAGCGGCGGATCAGATCGCCGCGGAGGAGATCGATCGCCTTCTTCACGTCATGCGGAAGCGGCTGCATCAACATGGTCAGCACCTGCCTTGATCGCGGGATAGCATCGCTGCCAGGTCCGATGGAGCGGAAATCCGCGCTCACCGCGTTTTTAGGGGCGCAGAATGGATAACCGCGGCGCGACCCGGATCGCGGAGCGAATCAGGCTCCCCCAGTCTGCCGGGACCGGTTTGGCGGCAATGCCGGGTTCGAACCGGAAGGACTGACAGAGGAACCGCGCCATGACCGACCGACAGATCGACGACCTCCCGGCATTCAAAGCACGTGCCAAGGCAACCTGGATGGCGGGAGACTATCCCCAGATCGCACGCGTGACCGAGGCGGCCGCGAACGACTTCATCGCCCGCCTGCGGATCACTCCGGGGATGAAGGTGCTGGACGTTGCATGCGGCAACGGTAATCTCTCTATCCCGGCGGCGAAGGCGGGCGCGATCGTCACCGGGGTGGATATCGCTCCAAACCTTCTTGACCATGCACGCGCCCGTGCCGCCGCGGAGGGGCTCGACATCCGTTTCGAGGAGGGCGATGCGGAAAATCTCCCGTATCAGGCCGGCACATTCGATGGTGTCGTCAGCATGTTCGGTGCCATGTTCGCGCCTCGGCCCGAGGTGGTCGCGGACGAGCTTGTCCGGGTGTGCCGGCATGGCGGCCGGATTGCGCTGGCGAACTGGACCCCTTCCGGCTTTGTCGGCGAACTGTTCAAGGTCACCGGCCAGCATGTTCCGCCGCCCGCCGGCGTGCCGGGTCCGATGCTCTGGGGCGATGAAGCCACCGTGCGCGACCGGTTTGGCGATCGCGTGGCCGATATCCGGATGGAGCCCGTTCTGGTGTTTATGGCATTTCCATATTCGGTGCGGGAGACAATCGAGTTCTACCGCATTCATTACGGTCCGACATTAAGGGCCTTCGCCGCGCTCTCCGACGCCGGCCGAGACGCGCTACGACGTGATTTGGAGGCTCTCTACGCTCGTCACAACACAAGTGCTGATGGCACGACATCCATCGCGGCTGAGTACCTCCAATTCATTGCAACGCGCGCTTAGTCCACGGGCTGTACAACGCGACGTCGTTGAACGGAAGCGGCGCATCGTGACCCAACCACGGAACGCGGAACCATCACCTGAGCGAGACGTCAGCGCGGGAAAAAGCAAGGAAAGCATTTCAACCGCCGATGCACGCGGATATCCCTGGGACTTTGCCGTCGATCGTTCCACTTCATCGTTGAAGTTTCCGGCGGGGGAGCATCACGAGAATATCCGCGTGCATCGGAGGTCGAAAATCTTACTTTTGCTTACGCGGCCAGGACATACGCTACGAGGACAGTTCCTCGATTAGCCGATTGCTCGAAACGCGTTCCCCGACCACATGTCGCATCTTCGCCTGTCGCGCTTACCTCCCAGGACATCCGCGCCGCACACATGCCATTGCAATCACAAAATGTTCTGGATTTCGCTCTTCCATTCATGCTTTATTAATTTATTATCAGACGCGCGCCGCGGGAGATTTACGATGCCGGAATCCGCCACGATCATTCTGTTCCCGGCGCCAAAGCCGCCGCTCCCGGACACGACCCAGATCGCCGCGCCGCCCCGCGAGCCCACCCCGGCCGAAGCCAGACTGACCCGCGCGCTGGCCAACCTCAACGAAGCCGTCACCGCGCAACGCGCCGCGGTCGCCGCCTGGAAAGCCTCGCTCGGCGCATTGAGCGCCGCGACCGGACGCCTCGGCACCAGCCTGCGCGGCTACCACGACACGCTGGGCCAACTCGATGCCCGGGTCGCCACAATCCGCGCCGAATCCGCCAAACTCAAATCCTGGGCTGACGACACGATCACCAAACAAGGCTGACCCGCACCGCCTCTTGCGCGACCCGCGCGGTTTCGGTTGGCTGATGGGCGGAGGGACCGCCCCATGGCCCATCAATTGTTGGCAAGATTTCGCACCGCCCAGGTGATTCCGGTGGTGCGGACCCGGACGGCGCAATCGGCGGCGGTCGCGGTCGGTTGGCTGCGCGACGCCGGAGTGCGCATCTTCGAAATCACCATGACCGTGCCCGACGCGACCGCGCTGATCCGCGACCTCGCGTCCGATTCGGAGCTTCTGGTGGGCGCGGGAACCGTGCCGGACGCGACGATGGCGGAGGCCTGCCTCAAGGCCGGCGCGAAATTCATCGTCGCGCCCTGGGTCGATCCAGCCCTCGCCGCACCCTGCCGAAATGCCGGAGCCGCCCTCATGTTGGGCGCCCTGACGCCCACCGAGGTCCGCGCGGCGCTCGCGGCCGGTGCTGACGTGGTCAAGGTCTTCCCCGCGTCCTCTACCGGCGGTCCCGGACACATCAAAGCGCTGGCCAGCGTGTTTCCCGGCGTCGCGTTCTGCCCCACCGGTGGCGTCGAGCCGGGCAACTTCCAGACCTACCTCGCCGCCGGCGCGGCGTTCGTCGGCATGGGCGGCGCGCTGGTGGACGAGCGCCGGATCGACGCCGGAGACCGCGACGGACCGGAAATCGATCGCACGATTGACGTTTGTCAGGCGCGGGCCGGAAACGCGGCCATCCATTAACGATGCGGTAACCAATCCGTGATTAATCGGTTGGCGCCACGATCGATAGGAGTGCCTTGGTGCGCCCGCTGAAAAACCCAAATGCCCTGGGAACCGACGATGGTTCCACGGCGGACGGCTGGACCACCGGCTTCCAACCAGGCGCCTTCTCAGACCCGACGGGTCCCGGAGGCAATCTCTTTTCGGATCCGGGCGCCGGAGCGGTACCGTCTCCCCCGGACGGCGGTCAACGCATCCTCTCGGTGCCGCTCGCTTCCAAAGTCACCGCCACGATCGGCACCACGGCGATCCCGAGCACGGAAGCGACATCAGGCGGTTCCTCGACCACCTCGCCCTTCGTCATCGACGTAACCTGGGACGCCAGCGTGGCGTCCGCGCCGGCCGGGTTCGAGACGGGTGTCATGGCGGCGGTGCAATATCTTGAAAGCCAGTTCGCCAACCCGGTCACGATCAACATCGATGTCGGTTACGGCGAGATCGACGGCACCTCGCTGAGTTCCGACGATCTGGGCGAAAGTTATTATTACCTCAACAGCCTCAGCTATTCATCGCTTGTCGGCGCCCTCAAAGCGAATGCCACGAGCGCCACCGCCGCCGCCGCGGTTGCCTCCCTTCCCGCCACCAGTCCGGTAAATGGGACCTTTTGGGCGACCTCCGCCCAGGAGAAGGCGCTTGGGCTGTCGGCCGCCAATGGTCCGGCCACGGATGGTTATGTCGGATTCTCGAGCACGCTCCCGTTCACCTACAACGACGCAAACGGCGTGGCCGCCGGAACCTACGATTTTACCGACACCGTGCTGCATGAAATCACCGAGGTGATGGGCCGCGCACTGCTGACGGGCGGGACCATTGGCTCCACGCCGAACGGTTACTACGCCTACGACCTCTTCCACTATTCCGCCCCGGGCGTGCGCGATTTCTCGGCAGCGACGCCCGGCTATTTCTCGGTCGATGGCGGCGCGACCAATCTTGGAGGATTCAATACGAATCCGGGCGGCGACGCTGGCGACTGGGGCACCAGCATGGGCAATGACTCGGCGAATGCGTTTTCCTCGCCGGGGGTCGTCAACGCGTTCTCGGCCTCCGACGTGGCCGCGATGAACGCCATTGGGTGGGAAGCAGCCGGTTCGGTCGCACCACCGGCGGCTTCGACGCCGCCTCCCGCCGCGGCGCCGCCGGCAACGCCGCCCGCGGTGGCTCCGACGTCGATCTCGATCGCCGCCCTGGCCACGTCGCTCGCCAATGCGGTCTCCCTGGCCTCGCCAATCGCGAAGCTGACCGAGGTCGGCGGCACCAAAGGCCACACGTTCACCTACACGCTTGGCGGAACCGGGGCCTCGGCATTCTCGGTTTCCACCGCCAGCAATGTCGGCACACTGATGTCCGGTGCGTCCGGCCTGGCCGGGTCCACCACCGGCACGTTATATGCCCTGACCGTAACGGCGACCGACACGACGGCGAATGTATCGTCTCCCGCCACCGCGATCGACGTGGTCGTCGGCGCCGCTGGCAGCGACACCATTTCCTTGGCGACGCTCTCCGCGAACCTGGGCAAGGCGACGCCGACGTTCGTCTTCGGACGAGGCAGCAACGACGTCCTCAATGGCACCGGCATGACCGGCCCGGTGTGGTTCAGCGGCGGTGCGGGGGCCGATCAGATGACCGCCGGCACCGGCGCCGACACCTTCGAGTACGGTTCGGTCAGCGATTCCACCGCTTCCGCGATGGACGTGATTTCCCACTTCAACGCCGGACTGGACAAGATCGACCTGAGCGGGCTCGGCGTCACATTGGCGATCGCCGGGACGATCTCGGGCAGTGGCAAGGGCTCCACGGTCAATTCACTCGCGGCCCATTCGGTTGGTTGGCAAACCAGCGGTGGCAACACCTTCATCTACGTCAACACGAGCGGCGCGAAGGAAAGCATCACCGCCGCCAACATGAAGATCGAGTTGGCGGGTTCGATCTCGTTGTCCAGCAACAACATCCTGCACGCCTGATCGGTATGACGAACGATGGGCCGCCGCCGGCCGGCAAACCCGGCGGCGGCTCAACCGCGTTGTCGCGCTTTCAGGAACAATCGGGCCGGCCGAACCGGTGATCCGGTCGCCCGCGCGCGCCGTCTGTCCCGGCGCGTCGTCACCGGCCAACCCGGCGATCCGTCGCGGGCGGGGCGGCGACAAAACGCCCGATCCGGGCCGACGTTGAGGCGCCGATCCACGTATCGGCGGCGGATTTTCGCTTCCTGCGAAATTCGCTACTTTTTCGCCGCCCGCGCCTGGGCGACAGCGCGCTTCAGTTCCGCGGCATCCACCGCGCCGTCCAGCATATCGTCGCCGACGATCATCGCCGGCGTGCCCTGGATATTCAGCCGTTGCGCGAGCTTCAGGTTGCCGTCGATCCGCCGCTGCACCGATGGATCGTCCATGTCGCGCACCAGCCGGTCAGAGTCGAGGCCAAGTTGCTTCGCCTGGGTTTCGATCGCCGCGAGGGTGATATCCGGCGGCATCCGCATGAGCGCATCGCGCAGCTTGTCATAACCACCCTGTTTCTGCGCCGCGAGCAGCGCCCTGGTTCCCAGCACGCTGGGCGCGCCGAGGATCGGCAGATCCTTGTAAACCAGCCTGACATCGGGGTCGCTGGCCAGGTACGCCGACATTTCCGGCTCGAGCTTCCGGCAATACGGGCAGCGAACATCGAAGAACTCGACAATCGTGACATTGCCATGGGGATTGCCGGCGATCGGATCGTCTGGCGTGACCAAGGCATCCCGCGCGGCCGATACGGCGGCTCGCGACGCTGACTTCTCGCGCTCGCCATCGTCTGCCTGCAAGGCGACGACCGCGTCACGCAGGATCGATGGGTCCCGTTTCAGCGCATCCCGCACGATTTTCACGATTTCCGCCCGTTGAGCGCTGGTGAACTCGTCGGCCCAGGATGGGGTCGCGGTTTGCGGGAGGGTTATCGCGGACAGGAGCAGGCCCGCCAGAGGAAGCCGGATCGAAGCGCGGGGACGGAACCTCATGGACAACTCTCTTTCCTGACGGCGGGGCGATCACGCGAGCGTGAGCATCGTCTGGAAGGAGTTGTAGCAGCTTTACAACCCAGGGAGCGACGGGTGGCACATGCCGGCGTGGCATGGCTCCCCTGAGCGCATCCGGCTGGTGGGCTCGCCGCCGGGCCAACTGGCGCACACAGGCATGCGATGCGGGGTTACGCCATGATTGCCCCCCGGCCCGGGCACGGCGCAGCGCGCAGGACGGGCGGGCGCATGACCCCAACGAGAGCGCTACCCCCGGCGCGGGACGCCATAACCAGCCGCCATCCGCGCAACATCCGGTTGCCGGTATTGGCGAAGCCGTTTATGGCACCATCGCGAAGCAGGATGCCGCGGAACGGTCCGGTTGAGAGGCAGACCGCGCTGAGGAGAAGTTCCGCGAACACGGTTCGGCATCGTCTCCGCGAGCAGGTGCGACGTCACGGGCAATTCGCGTTTCGGGTGCCTGATCTCGCGACCAGGCGATAAATGGAGACCAGGGACGGGAATGGCGCCGATACCTCGAACAAACGCTGACAGAAACGCCCGGCCTGGGCGTGGCCGGCCTTCGACTTCAACGCACGCGCGGACAGCACATCTCTGGGATCGGGGTTGGCTCCGCATCCTGGCCCCGGTCGCGCTCGGGGTGCTGTTGAGCGGCTGCTCCCTGTTCGATTCCGCCAAACGGACGATGTTCGGCGGCGGGCCCGCGCCGGGGCAGGCTGGCTACGTCACGGGTTTCCTCGGCGAGGTCGTAGCCGACGAACCGCGCGCGGCGCTGATCGGCAAGGAAGTGCTGTCCGGTGGCGGCAACGCGGCTGACGCGGCGGTGGCGACCGGGCTTGCGCTGGCGGTCACCTTGCCCTCCCGCGCGGGTCTTGGGGGTGGCGGCGCCTGCATCGCCTACACCGCGGATCGCCACAGTGTGAACCACGGCGCGCCCGAGGCGATCCTGTTCGTCTCGCCGCCGGTGCGGAGCCTTGCCGGCGGTGACCGGCCCGCCGCGGTTCCCATGCTGGCGCGCGGTCTTTTCCTGCTGCACGTCCGTCATGGAAGCCAACCGTTCGAATCCCTGATCAGCAAGGCCGATGACCTCGCCCGGCGCGGCGTGCCGGTCTCCAGCGCGCTGGCGAAAGACCTCGTCCTGGTCGCCGGCCCCCTGTTCGCTGACCCCGCGGCGCGCGCGGTGTTCGGCGTCCGCGGCGTCCCTCTGACCGAGGGCCAGAGATTGATCCAGCCGGAACTGGCGGCGACGCTGGCGCAAATGCGCGTCTCGGGTGTTGGCGATCTGTATCAGGGCGTGCTCGCCCGGCGGGTTCAGCAGGCGTCGCCCATGGCCGGCGTGCCGATCGGCCTGGCCGATCTGTGGTCCGCCTTGCCGGCGGTCTCGGCGCCGGTGGTGGTGCCGTACGGCGACGACCAGGTCGTCTTCCCGCCGACGGAGGGTGGCGTGGGCGCTGCCGCGGCACTGATGTCGATCAAGTCGCAGCCCAACGACCTTCAGGCGGCGTGGACGCGATCCCTGGCGGCGGCGGAGCGCTGGCGTGAAGGCGGCGCGAATTCCGATCAGATTTTGAACGCCGCGTTGCCTCCGCCGGCCACGACGCCGCTCTACCCGGCATCGACGACGTTCGGGACCCTGGACCAGAATGGCGATGCCGTCATTTGCGCGCTGACGATGAACAACCTGTTCGGCACGGGCCGCATCGTGCCGGGTCTTGGGTTTCTCGCCGCCGCGTCCCCGGCCACGGTTTCGCCGCCTCTGCTCGCGCCCGGACTGGCGTGGAACCCGGGTGACCATGCGTTTCACGCCGAGGCAGGCGGCAGTGGGCAGGCCGGAGCGTCGCTCGCCGCCGCCGTCGCGCTCGCGAACAGCATCAGTTCGGGACAGCCGATGCGCAGCCTGGTTCCGGAACCGGGACGCGCGAACGTGATCGTCTGTGCCCGCGGTCTGCCCGGTTCATCGTCGAGTTGCTCAGCGGCCACGGACCCGCGCGAGGCCGGCCTGGCGGCCGGCGGTGGCAGCTGACCCTGGTAATCTGGAGAAACGAGAATGCGTCTGTTCACCCTGGCCGGCGCGGCGGTCGCGTTGATCGTCGCTGGCCCTCTGGTCGGCCCGTCCGCACACGCGCAGCAACCCGGACCCACGACCTCCGCCGGTCCGGGCCGGATCATCTGTAAGACGGCCCGGATATGCGAGGTCGGCATCGGCACCCCGGCCACGTTGAAGTTCCAGATAGACGTCGAGGCGTTGCCGGCGGCGGACAAGGATCGTCTGGCCAAGGACTGCAAGCCCGCCGGGAAGACACCCTGCATCGTCACCGTGCAGGGAACCGAGATGGGCGATCCGATGAGGGTCAAGGCCGCGTCCATCAAGTGGTACAACTGAGCCGGCCGTGGCACTGAAGATCGGCCGCGGCGCATCGGCGCCTCCGTTTATCGTCATGGACGTGATCGCCGCGGCCAACGCCCGGCAGGCGGCGTTGCCGGCGGGCGCGCCGCACGTGATCCGCATGGAGGTGGGGCAGCCGGGCACGGGCGCTCCGGCCGGAGCGGTGGCGGCGGCGCAGGCGGCGCTGCGGTCGGGCGATCCTCTGGGCTACACCGAGGCGTTCGGCCGGATTTCGCTGCGCGAGCGGATCGTCGCGCATATCCGGGATTGGTACGGGCTGGAGATCCCGGTCGCGCGGGTCGCGGTAACGGTCGGAGCCTCCGGCGCGTTTCCGCTGGCTTTCCTGGCGGCGTTCGATCCCGGCGACCGCGTGGCGCTGGCGGCGCCGTTCTATCCGCCGTACGTCAACATCCTCACCGCGCTCGGCATCCAGCCGGTCATCCTGGAGGCGGGGTTGGAAACACGGTTCCAGCCCAGCGTGGCGATGCTGGAACGGCTCGATCCGCGGCCGGATGGGGTGATGATCGCCAGCCCGTGCAATCCGGCCGGCACCATGCTGCATCCGGAGGAACTGGCCGCGATCGCGCGCTGGTGCGACGCCAACGGCGTGCGGCTGATCAGCGACGAGATTTATCACGGGTTGAACTACGACAGTCCGATCGCGACCGCCGCGGCGTTCAGTCCGAACGCGATCGTGGTGAACAGTTTCTCCAAATACTTTTCCATGACCGGCTGGCGGATCGGCTGGATGGTACTGCCGCCCGATCTGATCCGCCCGGTCGAGTGCCTGACGCAAAATCTGTTCATCAGCGCGCCGTATATCTCCCAGGTGGCGGCGGAGGCCGCGTTCGACTGTCATGACGAACTGCGGGAGAATATCGCGCGCTACCGGCGGTCGCGCGATCACTTGCTGGCGACGTTGCCGGAGGCGGGGTTTCCTCATTTGTCGCCGGCCGAGGGTGCGTTCTATCTGTTCGCCGACATCGGCGACCGCTCGAACGACAGTGTGGCGTTTTGCACGCGCATGTTGAACGAGGCGGGTGTCGCGTGTTCGCCTGGGGTGGATTTCGACCGGGGCCGGGGCAATCGTTTCATTCGGTTCAGTTACTGCGGACCCGAAGCGGACATGCGCGCGGCGGCGGAGCGGTTGCGGGGGTGGCGGTAGGTTCGTTGGCTCGCGCGAGACAAAAGTCACGGCCCGGCTCGACCGGATCATCCGCCGCGAAATGCGGAAGCGCGCCATGGCCTGGTCGAGCCGAACCATCGCCAAACCGGCGCATCGTGCCGCGATGACCCCGGATCGTAAGGCCGGACCGTTGGTTCGTTACGCCCCCGCGGCGGCGGCCGCCATCTTCTTCCGCCGCTCGTGCCACGCATCCATCAGTTGCAGCACCGTCGCGGCGGTTTCCTCGATCGAGCGGCGCGTCACGTCGATCACCGGCCAACCGTTCCGGTTGCACATCCGTCGCGCCCACAGCAACTCCGCCTTCACCGCCTCCTCGTCGACGTAGTCCGTCTCGCTCTGCCGAATGGCGCCCGCGTGCCCTCCCGCGCCGATCAGCCGCAACCGGTTGCGCCGGATATCGATCAGCGCCTGCGCCTCGATCGCCAGGCCGACGATCGGACAATGCGCCTGCTCCAGCCCGTCCGGCACGCCGGCATGCGGCACCAGCGGCACATTGGCCGCCTTGATGCCGCGGTTGGCGAGGAAGAAGCACGTCGGCGTCTTCGAACTGCGCGAGACGCCGACCAGGATCACATCCGCCTCGGCGAGCCCCGGTTGCGCCTGGCCATCGTCGTGCTGCAGCACGTAATGCATCGCGTCGATCCGTTTGAAATAATCCGCGTTCATCACGTACTGGCGGCCGGGCCGGTGCGCCGCGACCTCGCCGATATACTCCTGCAGCACGTTCATGACCGGATCGAGCACATTCACCACCGGCAGATTCAGCCGCAGGCACATCGTCTCCAGTTCGCCGCGCAGCGCGTGATCGACCAGAGTGGACAGCACCGGACCCGGCTCGGCCTCGATGCCTTCCAGCACCCGGTGCAACTGGAAACTGGTGCGGATCAGGCTCCAGCGATGCACCACGATGTGCGCGTTCTCGAACTGCGCGGTGGTCGCGCGCGCCAGCGTGTTCAACGTCTCTCCGGTGGCTTCCGAGACGAGATGCAGATTGATCCGGCGCTCTTTCATGGTGACAATCCAATTCAGGGGGATGTTGCGGCAGGATGCGGCGGCCGGACTGGCCTGTCGAGACAGATCCGGTGGCCGGGCGCGGCGGACATCGAGCCTGGCCGGACACCGCGAGATTGTCGTCTGACCGGGATCGCTTTCCGGCCGGAGGCAATCCTGTCGGCTGGACGCGATCCCCCGAAGGCGGTCCATTGGGCGGCGAAGCAGCAGGCGAACATTGGGCCGCCGTCCTCGGCCGCCGGAAGGAAGCATATTACCATGGCCAAATCGCCCCCCGTGAGAGAAATCCGGCTCAACGCCTTCGATATGGCCTGTGTCGGTCACATCCAGCACGGCATGTGGACCCACCCGCGCGACCGATCGCCGGATTATACCTCGCTCGATCATTGGGTCTCGCTGGCTCGGTTGCTCGAGCGCGGGCTGTTCGACGGTCTGTTCCTCGCGGATATTCTGGGTGTCTACGACGTGCTGGAGGGCACGCCGGCCCCTTCGCTGCGCGCCAGCGTGCAAATCCCGTTGCTGGATCCAATGGCTCTGGTGCCCGCGATGGCGCATGCCACGTCGCATCTCGGCTTCGGCGTGACCTGCAACCTCGCCTATGAGCCGCCCTATTTGTTCGCGCGCCGGATGGCGACGCTGGATCATCTGACCGGCGGGCGCATCGGCTGGAACATCGTCACCGGCTATCTCGACAGCGCCGCGCGGGCGATGGGTCTGCGCGAGCAGATGGCGCACGACGATCGCTACGACCTGGCCGAGGAATACATGCGCGTCGTCTACGCGCTGTGGGAGGGCGGCTGGCGCGACGACGCGGTGGTGCGGGACCGGATCCGCCGCGTCTACACCGAGCCCGACCGGGTCCGGCCGATCCGGCACGAGGGCAAGCAGTACCGGCTCGACGCCCTGCCGTTGTGGGAGCCTTCGCCGCAACGCACGCCGGTGCTGTATCAGGCCGGCGCGTCGGATCGCGGCCGGGTTTTCGCCGCCCGCCACGCCGAGTGCGTCTTCGTCAACGGCACCAACCTGGGCCACGCCGCCCGCGTGGTCGCCGATTTGCGCGCCCGCGCCGGCGCGCGGCCGATCCAGGCGTTCGCTGGGCGCCACCGTCGTCACCGCGCGCACCGAGGCCGAGGCGCGCGACCGGCTGGAGGAATACCGCCGACACACCAACGTGGAGGGCGCGTTGGCGCATGCCGCCGCGTCGCTCGGCATCGATTTCGCCCGGTTCGACATGGATGAGCCGATCGATGCCAGCGAGAGCCAGGCGATTCAGTCCAACATCGAATCGATCGCGGCGTCGCTCGGGGTTGGCTGGACGAAGCGGATGCTGATCGACCGTTTCATTCTGGGCAGCCGGCAAACGCCGATCGTCGGCTCGCCGTCGCAGGTGGCCGATGCGCTGCAGCAGTGGGTGACCGAGGCGGACGTCGATGGCTTCAATCTGTCCCGCACGGTGATCCCCGAGTGCCTGGAGGATTTCATCGATCTCATCGTGCCGGAGTTGCAGAACCGCGGCGCGTTCAAGACCTCGTATGCGCTGGGGACGTATCGGGAAAAACTGTTTGGCGCCGGCGACCGGTTGCCGGCGGACCATCCCGCGGCGCGGGAACGATGGGCGGACGCGTGAGGGTCGCCGCGGGTCCGGAGCCGGCTCGCGCGGCAGCCGCTCGCGACGCCGCCGGCGGGTCAGGCACGCGGACCGAACAGGGCGTCACATCGCACCTGTAACCTTTCCCAGGGTGACGACGAATACTGTTCATCGCGAGCAAACGTGGAGTTGGTGATGCCGTTGAGACGAAAATTCACGATCGGATTGTTGGGCGCGATGCTGACGGCGTCGCCCTGGGTTGCGTCCTGGGCCGCGACGGAAGCGGCGTTCACGCAAGCTGCGTTCACCGCCGCGCAGCGGCAAGGCAAGCCGATCCTGGTGGATATCACCGCGTCCTGGTGCCCGACCTGCGCCGCGCAGAGGCCGGTTTTGAGCCAACTGATGACCGAGCCGGCATTCCGCGACCTGCAGGTCCTGAAGGTGGATTTCGACACTCAAAAGGACGTCGTCCGGGCGGTCGGCGCGCGGATGCAAAGCACCCTCATCGTGTTTCATGGCGCCGTCGAAAAAGGCCGTTCGGCCGGCGTAACCGACCCCGCCGCGATCCGCGCGCTGGTGGCGAAGGCGATGGAGTGACCGGCGCGAACGCGTAACCGGACGCGGCCCGATGCCTATAGGCAGCATAGGACTGGGCTTTCTCGCCGGCGTGTTCTCCACGCTGTCGCCGTGCGTGCTGCCGTTGCTGCCGCTGGTGATCGGCCCGGCGTTGGCCGCGCATCGCTTCGGCCTGGCCGCGTTGCTGCTCGGGCTCATCTCGTCATTCGTCGCCGTGGGGATGTTCGTGGGGACGGTGGGATTCGCGCTCGGGGTGAACGGCGACGTGTTCCGGCTGGCCTCGGCGGGGGTGCTCGCGGCGCTCGGCGTGGTGCTGCTGAGCGCCGGCGCGGGGCAACGGTTCGCGTTCGCGACGGGCAGGATCGGCAACGCCGCGAACCGCGCGATCGCCCGGCTGTCGCCCGAGGGCCTTGGTGGGCAATTCACACTGGGTGTGCTGCTGGGCGGGGTATGGAGCCCGTGCGTTGGACCAACACTTGGGGCGGCGTCAATGCTGGCGGCGCAGGGCCGCGATATCGGCGCCGTGGCCGCGGTCATGGTGGCGTTCGGGGTCGGAACCGCCGTGCCGTTGCTGCTGGTCGGGCTGCTTTCGCGTGAGGTTCTGGCGCGATGGCGCGGCCGGCTGATGAGCGCGGGTGCGTCAGGGAAGCTCGTACTGGGCTTCGCGACGCTGGCCGTGGCCGGCTTGATCCTGAGCGGTCTCGACCGCTCGGTGGAGGCGGCGCTGGTACAGGCCTCGCCTGGCTGGCTGACCACGTTGACCACGCGGTATTAACGTGACGGACCCCGCGCCAATCCGCCCGGAGGTGCCCGCGCCGATCCGGCCGCACGTAAACGACCCCGAGGCGTGGGACACGCTGATGGCGCGCGCGCAGGCCGGTGACACCCTGGCGTATCGGCGGCTGTTGGACGCGATCACGCCGTGGCTGCGCGCGATCGCGCACCGTGCGCATCGCGATCGGGAGCGACGCGGAGGACAACGTACAGGACATTCTGCTGACGCTGCACGCGGTGCGCCACACCTACGATCCCACACGGCCATTTCGTCCGTGGCTCGCGGGCATCGCGCGGCATCGCGTGATGGATCGGTTGCGCCGGCAAGGCCGCATCGCCGCGCGGGAAGTGGCGCTGGACCTGACCCATGAAGCATTCGCCGCGCCGGAGCCTTCGCACGAGGAAAACTCCGCTCGGCGAGCGATGCGCGCGGGTCTCGCGGCCTTGCCCGCCGGCCAGCGACAGGCGCTGACCCTGGTCAAGGTGGAGGAAATGTCGCTGCGCGAAGCATCGGCCGCCAGTGGGATTTCGATCGCCGCGCTCAAGGTGGCGACGCATCGCGGCGTGAAGGCGCTGCGGCGAATGCTGGGCGAGGCGCGATGACCAGCACCGAAGACCTTATCGCCGGGATCGTGGCGCGGACGCGGCCGGTACGCGCCATCCGGCATCCGTTATGGCGCGCGTTCGGCTGGCTCGCGGCGGCGGCCTGCGTGATCGCGCTGCTGGGCATCGAGCACGGAACGCGCCCCGACCTGGCGGCCCGGTTGGGGCGGCCGGACTTTCTGATCGCGGTCGGTGCCGCGCTCGCGACGGGCGCGCTGGCCGCGGTGGGATGCCTGATGGCGAGCCTGCCCGACCGATCGCGCGCCTGGTTGCTGCTGCCGGCGCCGGCGCTCGTGCTGTGGCTCTCGACGATCGGTTACGGCTGCCTTACCGATTGGGTGCGCCTCGATGACGGCTCGGTGCGCGCGGGCGAGGCACTGCGTTGCTTCGCGACCCTGCTGCTGGTCAGTCTGCCTCTGTCCGCCGCGATGTTCGCGATGCTGCGTCATGCGGCGCGGCTGCGGCCGGCGGCCGTGACCTGCGTCGCCGGCCTCGCGGTCGCGGCGATCACCTCGGCGGCGATGTCGCTGCTGCATCCGTTGGATGCGACGGTCATGGTGCTGGTGTGGAACCTCGGCGCGGCCGCGCTGATCGTCGCGATCGAGGGAGCGGCCGGCGCGCATATCCTGCGTTGGTTCACGCGCGCGCCGGACCTCTGACCGGCGAGGGCCCTACCGGCCCGCCCAGCGAGGCCCCGGCCATCGGGACCCCGGCCATCGGGACCCCGGCCATCGGGACCCCGGCCATCGGGACCCCGGCCATCGGGACCCGCACGAACCCGGCGGCCAGGCTCCGCCCGGTGGGACCCCGGCCGGGACTTACATTTTGTGGGTTACCTCACCGTCGAGGATATACTTACGGTCGGTCGCCGAAACGGCGCGGATATGCAACGTGCCGGCACCAACCAAATTGGCGAAGCCGCCGGTGCCGCCGACGATCTGCCAATACCCGTTGTCGAGCAGTTTTGGTTTGCCGTCCGGCCCAGGAATGAAGACCGCGCCGATTTGCCAGTGGACGTAGGCGATGTCGCCGTTGGCCGCCGTGAACACGAGATAACCGACCGGCGTGCCGCCGACGCCGGGAATAAGATCGTGCATGCCATATTCGGTCACGGCGGCTCCGGCGAGCGGGCCCTCGCCACTGGCCTGCCCCTCACGGCGGACCATCAGGACGAAATGTTTCGAGCCGTCCTTGAAATCGAGTTGCATCTGCTCTTTCGGCGTCATGACAGCCGAAACGTCAGCGTCTCCGCGAAGGCGGGCGCGGTGGCGAGCAGGCGGGCGGCGAGCAGGCAGGCGGCGAGCACGAGGCGTTTCATTTGTATAATTCCTGACGGTTAAGTCCATTCGGACAAAGGGTATTCGCCGCGGCTGGACGCCAGGTTACGCCGCGGCGCGCGCCAGGATCACATTCGAACCAATGTCATCCGACGTGTTA
>CAVRDN010000117.1:0-12988 GCA_963719675.1 uncultured Alphaproteobacteria bacterium
TGGGCGCATAGGCGGAGGTCATGGTCGAGGGCTGGTTCTGATGGTCCTGCGCGAGGGCGCCGGTGGTCAGACCGACGATGGCGAGCAGCAGGAGATTGGCGAAGCAGGTCGTCCGTCCCGCCTGGCGCATGGACCACCCGACGCGAAACCGGCGGCGGACTGACAGTTTGAGGACCGCCATCACACGAAAGCGGCTGGCGGCGAAGTTCACGAACCTTACTCGAACTGCTCGCGCGCCGCGGTCGCCAGCCGGTCGGCGCGTTCGTTCATCGCGTCGCCGCGTGGCCGCGGACCCATCGCCATTCGACTCGTGGGGCGTTCGGCCGTCGAGGATGCGCTGCCAGAGATCCATGTTCGCCACCGGATCGCCGGCTGCGTTGCGCCAGTTCTTGCGCACCCAGCCGGTGTGCCAGCGGGTGATGCCGTTCCTCACATATTCGCTGTCGGTGTGCAGCACGACGCGGCAGGGGCGGTTCAGCGCCTCCAGCGCCGCGGCCGCGGCGGTGAGTTCCATGCGGTTGTTGGTGGTCGCGGGCTCGGCGCCGGACAGTTCGCGCTCGACGGCCGCGGAAGCGCAGGATCGCCGCCCAGCCGCCAGGGCCGGGATTGGGCTTGCAGCCGCCGTCGGTCCAGATTTCGACGAGTCGCGGCGGTATCGGCGGCGTCTCAGAGGCCATAGGCGTGCTCGTCGCGCGCCGCGAGGTGGAAGCGCAGGCGGCGGAGGTATTCCATCGGGTCCTTGCGGGTCACCAGCGCGCCGGCCGGCGTGTTCACCCAGTCGTACAGCCGGGTCAGCAGGAAGCGCATCGCCGCGCCCTGGCACAGCACCGGCAGCGCCGCGCGCTCGGCCGCGCGACAGCGGGCGCATCGCCTCGTAGGCCGCGCAGCATCGCCCGCGCCTTGGTGACGTTGAAGCGAGAGGTCCGGCTCGAAGCACCAGGCGTTCAGGCAGATCGCGACGTCATAGGCCAGAATGTCGGTGGCGGCGAAGTAGAAGTCGATCAGCCCGGACAGCTGCTCGTCGAGGAAGAACACGTTGTCGGGGAACAGGTCGGCGTGGATGTGCCCGACGGGCAGCGCCGGTCGGCCAGCGGCGAGGATGCGGTCAGCGCCGCCGCGAGTTCGGCCGCCAAGCCGGCTGCACCTCATCGGCCGCGGGCGCGGCTGCGCTCCAGCAGCGGCGCGCCAGCCGTCGGCCGAGGGCGTTGCGCGCGCCTCGGCGCATAGTCGGCGCCGGCCAGGTGCAGCGCGGCCAGCGCCGTCGCCGACCGGGCCGCAATGCTCCAGCCGCACGCCGGCGCGGCCAGACGCCGGGCAGGAAGGTGGTGATCGCGGCGTGCCGGCCGCAGAGCTGCGCAGCGCCTCGCCGTCGCGGCCCGGCACCGGCTGCGGGCAGGTGATCCCGCGCCGCGCCAGATGCTCCATCAGCCCGAGGAACCAGGGCAGGTCGGCGGGATCCACGCGCTTCTCGTAGAGGGTGAGGATGAAGTCGCCGCTGGCTCGTGTGCAGCGAGTAGTTGCTGTTCTCGACGCCCTCGGCGATGCCGCGGAAGGCGACCATCGCGCCGATGTCGTAATCGGCCAGGAACGCGGCCAGCGCCTCGTCGGTGACTTCGGTATAGACGGCCATCGGCGCGGACGCTCAGTGCGTCCAGTTCTCGATCCGGTTGTAGCTGAAGTTGTCCGCGTAGGCCTTGGTCCGAACCTTGCGCGTCAGCGGGATCTCGACGTCGTAGGGGATGCCGTTGCGCTCGGCATAGGCGATGGCCTCTTCCTTGGTCGCGAAGTGCAGCCGCACCTGGGCCTGGGTGTCGCCACCGCCGATCCAGCCCATCAGGCGATCGGCGCGCTCCGGCGCGTCGGAGTCGTAGTGCAGCACCCATTCATGCCCGGCGCGTCCGGACTGCATGGCGGACTTGGGCGGCAGAAAATTCGGGCCCGCATGGGAACGCTCTCCAACATCAATGGTCGGGGCGGCGGGACTTCGAACCCACGACCTCCTGTATCCAACTCGCCATTTACGACCAGACGCGCGCCGGCACAAGCCGAGAAACCGCGTGTTTTCAGAAGTTTGGTCGGGGAGGCGCGCCGGGTGCCGTCCTTGCTCTGGCCGTTCGGTCACGGCCATCGCCTGACAGTTCGGAACCGGTCTGATCGGTCAGCGCGTCCAGCGGTCGCGCAGGTCCGCGAGCGCGAACAGCGCCATGGCCCAGCTCATGAGTTCCAGTTGGAGTTCCGGATCGGGAACAGAGCAGGCGAGAAGCCAGTGGGCGGCGCGGCGCATGCGCGAACAACGCGGTGCCGGCGGCGCGGTTCCGCGAGGCAGCGGATTGGCGGGGCGTCGGGGGGAGATATCGCTGCGATGTGACTTCGCGTATCACGAAGCGCCGTCCGGATCGGAAGCGGTTCATACCAACCCCGCGATGCCCGATTGCGACAGTTCGGCGGAATGTCCGATGGGCCCACGATGACCGCCCTTGGCACGATACCGGGTCCACCGACCTTCCCGGCGAGGACCCGAAGCACACCATCGCCAGGACCGGCGCGTTCGCCATTCCGGATTGGTCACGACAGCCATGTATTTTTCATTGGTCGGGGCGGCGGGACTCGAACCCACGACCTCCTGTACCCAAAACAGGCGCGCTACCAGGCTGCGCCACACCCCGACGGATCGACCTCAAACTATGGAGCGGGCCGCGCCGAAGCAAGGCCTGGTTTCGCGGCGCGCGCGGCGGTTCAGCCGGCGTTGCCGAAGATCCGCTGCTCGACCTTGTCGCCGACCCGGATGTTCAGGCGCGCCGTCGTGCCCGCCGCCACCTCCAGCGTCGCGCGCACCGGGCCGTGGCTGCTGATGATGGCGAGGCTCTCCGGCACCGTGTTCTCGGCGATCGCGTGGATCGTGCCATCCGGGTTGATGAAGATCATGTCCAGCGGCGCCAGGGTGTTGCGCATCCACATGTCGGAGTCGCGCGTCTTGCCCCAGTCGAACAGCATGCCGGTGCCCTCGGGCACCGTGGGACGGAACATCTCGCCAACGGTTTGCTGCTGCTCGGTCGTCGCCATCTCGACATCGAACGCGTGGCGGGCGCCATCGCGGGTGACGATGACCAGCTTCTCCTTGGGCAGTTCGGGTTGCGGCCCGGTGGGCTCCTCGTCCCGCGCCAGAGCGGCGACCGGCACGGCGGTGAGAAAAGCGAGCAAATGGCGGCGTCGCATGCAGTTCGGGAACCTCCAACGCGTGGAGGCGGCGCCGTAGCACGACGCGGGGTGCGCGGACCAGCGGACGCGGCCTGGCGGACGCGGCCTGGCAGAGGGGGCCCGGCAGAGGGGGCCCGGTGGAGGCGAGTGGATTGTGCCGCATGGTCAACCAAATTCACCGGTGCGCATTCGCGCCCGAATGATCCCCCCATCCCCCATCCGGCGACAGATGCGTACAGTTTCGCGATGCCGACGGGAATATCCTGGAATGCCTCGTCGGGGTTGCCGACCTAACTCCGTTGCGGCATCGCCTGTGGAATGATCGTCGTGACGATCGAGGCGTCCAGCGCCTCGTAATCGTGATAGCCGATCGTCGCGTAAAGTTCGGCCCGCGTCTGCATGTGGTCGACCATGCCCTGCGTGCCGTCGTCCCTCTTGATCGCGGCGTACAGATCGCGCTTGCGCCTTATTGGCGATCCGCAGGCTGCTGACCGGCCAGATGACCATCTTGTAGCCCATCGCCTCGAACTCGGCGCCGGTGAAGAACGGCGTGCGGCCGAACTCGGTCATGTTCGCCAGCAGCGGCACGCCGGGCAAGCGGCGCGCGACCTCACGGAACATCTCGGCGGTGATCAGCGCCTCGGGGAAGATCGCGTCGGCGCCGGCCTCCAGGAACAGTTTGGCGCGGGCGACCGCGCCGTCGATCCCCTCGCTCGCGGCGGCGTCGGTGCGGGCGACGATGTACAGATGCCGGCGGGCGCGCCGCGCGGCGGCGATCTTGGCCGCCATGTCATGCGGATCGGCCAGCTTCTTGTCGTTCAGATGGCCGCATTTCTTCGGCAGCAACTGGTCCTCGATATGCACCGCGGCGGCGCCGGCGTCCTCGAACGAGCGGACCATGTGCATGACGTTCAGCGCCTCGCCGTAGCCGGTGTCGCCGTCGACCAGCAGCGGCAGGCCGGTGGCGCGGGCGATCTGGCGGACGAAGAAGCAGACCTCATCCACGGTGATCATGCCCAGATCGGGGATGCCCATGGAGGCGGTCATGGCGGCGCCGGAGAGGTACAGCGCGTCGAACCCGGCGGCTTTCGCCTGCAAGCCGGCCTGCCCGTTATGCGCGCCGGGCATCCGCAAAATGCCCGGACGCGCCAGGAGTGCCCGGAACCGCTCCCCGGCCGGGAGCGTGGGCAGATCGTCGGCGACGAGATAGGTCATGGGGCGAACTCCGAGGTCGATGCCATATATCGGATAATCCATTCCGCGCTGGTGGGGAACGCCCGCCGCGCGCGATCTCCGGCGTCGCGCGCGGCGATCATCGCGGAAGCCGAACACGGTGCTCGCGGCGCCGTGAAAAAGCGTTCACATCCGAAACATGCGCGATCGTTCCTCAAGGCAACCGGAAGTCCCGCTCAGTCTCCCCCGGCAAAGTGCGCGGGCACGGTTCAGCGCACATGCGGCCTGATCCGAGCAACGGTTGCTCCGGCGAAAAATCCGCGGCCTCAGGTCCGGCGTTAACCGAATATTCGTCTCGATACGCTGGTATGGCGGCCTCCATCCTGGACGAGGCGCGCCCCCATGAACCAGCCAAACCAGCACGAACCGACAGACGTCGTCCTCCGCCCGCCGGAAGTGACCACGTTCGGCGACCTGCTGGCCACCGCCGAGCAACTCGGCACCAACAAAGGCGACCGCCAGGTCATCGATCTCTACCGCACCTGGATCGCGCTGCACGGCGCGGGCGGGCGGCAGGCGCACGCCGCCTGGTTCAACCTCGGCGCCGAATGGGGCCACGCGGGCGAACCGGACAACGCCATCCTCGCCTATCGCGCCGCCCTCGCGCTGCGCCCCGACTTCACCCCCGCCGCGATCAACCTCGGCCTGCTGCTGGAGCGGCGTGGCGATACCACGGCGGCGCTCGCCTGCTGGACGGAAACGCTGCAGAAGGATGAGGCACGTATCGCCCTGCTCAACCAGCGCGCGCGCCTGCTGGAACAACTCGGGCGGCTCGACGAGGCGGAGGCGGCGATGCGCGCCAGCCTGGCGATCCGCCACGACCAGCCCGACGTGATCCAGCACTGGCTGCACATCCGCCAACGCATGTGCGCCTGGCCGATCCTGAACGACGCGATCCGCGGCCTGACTCCCGACGACCTGATGGCGAGTTGCGGCCCGCTCGCGGCGCTGGCGCTGACCGACAGCGTGACCCGGCAGGCGAGCGTCGCCGGCGCCTGGATCCTGCGCAAAATCCCGCCCGCGCCGGACTATCTGGCGCCCCCCGCCGGTTACCGCCACGATCGCATCCGCGTCGGCTACCTGTCGTCGGATTTCTGCCGCCACGCCATGAGCTATCTCATCGCCGAGCTGTTCGAACGGCACGACCGCGCGCGGTTCGAAATTCATGGCTATTGCACGAGCCCGGAAGACGGCAGCGACATTCGCCGCCGGGTCATCGCGGCATTCGATCGTTTCACGATCATCAGGGACATGTCCGACGAGGCCGCCGCGCGCGCCATCCGCGGCGATGAGATCGACATCCTGATCGACCTCAACGGGCTGACCACCGGCACCCGCATGGCGATCCTGCGCTGGCGGCCGGCGCCGATTCAGGCGACCTATCTCGGCTTCATCGGCCCGGTGCCGATGCCGGAACTGGACTTCCTGCTGTGCGACGAGTTCGTCATCCCGCCGGCTTACGCCGCGCTGTATCAGCCTCAACCGCTGTACATCGCGCCGAACTACCAGGCCAACGACCGCAAGCGGGTGATCGGCGAGCCGGTCACCCGCGCGATGTCCGGCCTGCCGGACGATCGTTTCGTATTCTGTTGCTTCTCCAACCATTACAAAATCACCGAACTGATGTTCCGCGCCTGGATCGAGATCCTGCGGCACGTCGAGAACTCGGTGTTATGGCTGGCGTCCGACAACGCGTGGTCGCGCGACAATTTGCGCGCCCAGGCGTCGGCGCTGGGGCTGGATCCGGCGCGCATTCTGTTCGCCGATCGGGTCGATCCCGCCGACCTACATGGCACGTCTCGCGCTGCCCGACCTGTTCCTGGACACGTCGCCCTATAACGCCGGCACCATCGCCAGCGACGCGATCCGCATGGGGTTGCCGATGGTGACGCTCAGCGGTGAATCGTTCGCCTCGCGCATGGCCGGACGGCTGTTGCAGGCGATCGGCGCCTCGCCCGGGATCACCACGACCATCGAGCAGTATGTCGAGACCAGCGTCGCGCTCGCCAATCAGCCGGCGTTGCTCGCGCAGTACCGAACCTTGTTCACCCACGCCAACTGGGCCGCCACGATCGGCGACATCGCCACGTTCACCCATCATTACGAAGAATCACTGATCCAGATCGAACGCGCGGTGCGGACCCGGGTCTCGCCGGAACCCGAGGCGGTGCCGGCCACCATGCCCGTCCAGACCGCCATGCCCAACCTGGATGCCATGCCCAATCCGGACGCCATGGCCGGCCTGAACGGCATGTCCGGCCTGAACGCCAGACCCAGCCCGCATGAGATGCCCGCGCCGGACACGATGCCGGAGCGCGTCCTCGCCGAGGCGGCGGCCGCCTGAGACACCGATGTCCGACCGAAGCGAGCCGGATCCCGGCGCCATCGTCGCCGGCCATTATCTGGTCGATGTGACGCGGGCGTTGCCGGAAGCCGGCGGCGGCCTGCCGGCCTTCGCCGCGACCAGCCGCCGGATCGACGGGGGTCCCTTGATGGCGCTGCGTGTCGATCGCCGCGCGCCCGCCCGCCCCCGTCTCCTGCAGGGTCTCACCGGCGGGATCGAGGGCCTGCTCACGCCCCTCGCTCACGGCAACGGGCCGCCGGTCGAGGGTCTGCCCGGCTGGTTCGTGATCTGCCAGGCGCCGCCCGGACCGCCGTTGTCGAGCGGCCTGACGCCGTGGACGGAGGCCCACATCCTCGATCAGGTTTTGCGGCCGGTCGCGGCGGTGCTGGAACATATGCACGCGCTCGGGCTGACCCATCGCGGCATACGGCCCAACAACGTCTTCCATGGTCCGCCGAACCAGCCGGTCATCCTCGGCGCCGCCTGGGCCGCGCCGCCGGCGATGCATCAGCCGGTCATCTGCGAAACCCCGTACACGGCGCTCTGCCATCCGGCGGCCCGCGGCGAAGGCCATACCGCCGACGATGTCTATGCCCTGGGTGTCCTGCTGGTGACCCTCGCTCTGGGCCGTTTCCCCATGGCGGGCCTGGACGACCGGACGATCCTCTACCGCAAGCTGGAACTGGGCGACTTCGCCGCGATCACCGGGGGCGAGCGCCTGCCGCCGATCCTCAGCGACCTCGTGCGCGGCATGCTCGCCGAGGATCCGGACCATCGCCCCTCCCCCACCCTGCTGCGCGATCCGGCCGGCACGCGAGGCCGCCGGATCGCCGCTCGTCCGGTGCATCGCGCGCAACGGCCGCTCACCCTGGGGACGACGACCATCTGGAACCACCGCACCCTGGCGCTGGCGATGGCGACCGATCCGGACGAGGCACTGGGCGCGATCCTGAACGGCACGCTGATGTTCTGGCTGCGCCGCGGGCTCGGCGACCCCGGCCTCGCGGTCAAGCTGGAGGAACTGGTCCGTCATCACGGCCTCGACACGTCGGGCAGCAAGGAGGTGTACCACTCGCTGCTGGTGATGAAGGCGATCGCCGACGCCGATATTTTCATGCCGCTGTGCTGGCGCGGTCTCGCGCTGTTCCCCGACGGTCTCGGCAGCGCCCTGGCCGTCGCGCTGGAAATCGACCCGGATCTGCTGGGCGCCTTGCGGGACATCGTGAATTACGAAACCCAGGCGATCTGGGCCGGCATGCGGGAGGAACGGACGCCGGCCACGGCACACCGGCTCGAGGCGCGGCAGCGGCGGGCGGTGATGCAAATCCGCGGGCCGGCGGGCGGGGTGCCACGCCTCGCCTATACGCTCAACCCAATGACGCCCTGCGCCAGTCCGCTGCTCGCCGATCGTTGGATCACCAACGTCAGCGACCTCGCGTCGGCGCTGGAGGCAGTGGCGACCGCGTCGCGCGACGCCGACCTGCTGGAGCCGCGCATCGCGGCCTTCATCGGCGCGCGCTCGGAACGGTGGCTGGATCAGGAGGTCCAGGCGCTGGCGACGGAGGGCGACCCGGCGGACCGCACACTGGTGACGCTGCGGCTGCTGAGCGAGTTGCAGGCCCACTACCATCCGGTGCCGATGCCCGGCCTCACCGCATGGATCGCCGCCCGCACGCGGCCTTTGGTGGAGCGCTGGAAGAACCGCGACCGACGGACCGCCGTCGAGGAACAACTGAAAATCCTGATCGCCGCCGGCATTCTGAAGCCGATCCTGGCGCTGTTGCGCGATCAGGCGGCGCATGCCGAGGATTCCGAGGGACTGCGGATGGCGCGCATCGAACTTGAAATGATGGACGCGGAGCTGCGCGGGATCGCCGAGGGCGCCGGCTATCGGGCGGCGTTCGCGGCGCGTCTGGGCCAGGAAATCGCCGCGGGCGTGGGCCTCGCCGTCGCCGCGCTCACGCTGATCCTGGCCGCCATGGGCTGACCGCATGGCGAAGGCGGCAAAGCAGGCGAAGACGCGCCCGGCCTCGCGCGGTGGCGCGGCGGCCAGCGGCAATCGTTCGGCGATCTGGCTCTCCGGCCTCGCCTGCGGCGTGCTGGCGGCGATCGCGCCGGGGATCGCCATCCTCGCCGCCGGATTGCTGGTGCCCGGCGCGGTGGCGCTGCGGCTGGACCGCGAGCCGGGGAAACCGGTCGCCCGCACCGTGCTGACCTGCGGCCTGGCGGGTTGCGTGCAACCGGTCATCACGCTGTGGAACATGGGGCAGTCGTTCGACGCCGCGCTCGCGATCGTCAGCGATCCGATGACGCTCGGCCTCGCCTGGAGCGCCGCCGCGGCGGGCTGGCTGCTGACCCAGGTCGCGCCGTTGGCGGTGCGCGCGGCCCTGGAGGCGGCCGCGCTGACCCGTTCGGCGCGGCTGCGCGCGGCGCGCACGCGGATCGCCGAGACCTGGGGGATCGACCCGGCGCCCAAGGACCCATCGTAACGGGCATCGGTTGGTGGTTTCGCGTGCCAGGTCGGAAACGAACCATTGCCATCGGACGAGGCAGTTATTAACGCGGACGGTACGAAGCGCGCTCATCTCACAGGAGAATTGCCATGGCTTCCGACCCCCGCTTTCCCGTCGCCGGTTTCACCGACACCAGCCTGACCGACATGCGCCGTGCCATGACCAATGCGTTCAGCGCGCATTGGAAGCTGTTCCTGGCGCAGGGCGTGGTGATGATCGTGCTCGGCGTTCTCGCGGTCTGCGCGCCGATCGCGGCGACCATCGCCGTCGATATCTATGTCGGTTGGCTGTTGCTGATCAGCGGCATCTTCGGGCTGGTCGCGATCGTCGCGAGCCATCACGCGCACGCGTTCCTCTGGAGCCTGATCACCGCCGCGCTTTCGGTCATGATCGGCGTCCTGCTGATTTCGCGCCCGATCCAAGGGGCGATCTCGCTGACCGTCGTGCTGACCGCCTTCTTCATCGCCGAGGGCGTATTCCAGGCGGCGGTCGCGCTGGCCTCGCGGCGGGTGCTGGCGGGCACCTGGGGCTGGATGCTGATGAGCGGGCTCGCCGACCTGGTGCTGGCCGCGATCATCATCGCCGGCTGGCCCGGCACGGCGATCTGGGCTCTGGGACTGCTGGTGGGGATCAACCTGCTGACGTCGGGCTGCGCGGTGGTGGCGTCAGCGCTGGCGGGACGGGAGATGGCGCGGACGGGTGGCGGCTAGGTCGCGCGCGCGACGATGAAAAGCGCCGCCAGGCCCAGGCGCATCGGGGCATGGCGGCGCTTTGGGGCATGGCGGCGCTTTGGTTCAGTCCCGGCGGGTTCGGTCCGCCGCGGGACGGCCGGCTTGCTCAGTGGGCGGCGGCGCGCTGGCTCGCTTCGGCGCGCTGCTCGGCGACGCGGGCTTTCATCGCCTTCTGCAGCTTCTCGAACGAGCGGACCTCGATCTGCCGCACCCGCTCCCGCGAGATATTGTACTTGTGCGACAGATCCTCGAGCGTGGCGGGATTATCCTTCAGCCGCCGCTCGATCAGGATGTCGCGCTCCCGCTCGTTCAGCGTCTTCAACGCACCGGCCAGCAGAGCCTTGCGGCCGGTCAGTTCCTCCCGGTCGGCGATCGAGGTTTCCTGGCTCTCGCTGTCGTCGACCAGCCAGTCCTGCCACTCGCCTTCGCTGTCCTGGCGCACCGGGGCGTTCAGGCTGTGGTCCGGCGCGGCGAGGCGGCGGTTCATGTTGACGACGTCCTGCTCCGGCACGCCCAACAGCCGGGCGATCTCGGTCACCTGCTCGGGCTGCAGGTCGCCGTCGTCGATCGCCTTCATCTGGCCTTTCAGCCGGCGCAGGTTGAAGAACAGCTTCTTCTGCGCCGCCGTGGTGCCCATTTTCACCAGCGACCAGGAGTGCAGGATGTATTCCTGAATGGCGGCGCGGATCCACCACATCGCGTAGGTCGCGAGACGGAAGCCGCGGTCCGGATCGAACCGCTTCACCGCCTGCATCATGCCGACGTTGCCTTCGCTGATCAGCTCACCGACCGGCAGGCCGTAACCGCGATAGCCCATCGCTATTTTCGCCACGAGGCGCAAATGGGAGGTGACAAGCTTATGTGCCGCCTCCATATCCTGTTGGTCCCGCCAGCGATGGGAGAGCGACAGTTCCTCCTCGGGGGTGAGCATCGGGAATTTCCGGATCTCCTGGAGATACCGGGTAAGGTTGCCTTCGGGGGCAATGTTGAGGACGGCAGATGCCATCGATCGGCTCCATTCGTCAGCCGTTCGATCGTGCCCGAACTGGCGCACGCACGACGGCGGGATTACAGCTTGAAGCTGGATGCGAGGGAGGAGTTCCGTCCCGGGCACCCGACCCCTGGCTGGCGGCGGCGTATCCGGACTACCCATCGCGCGATGCATCCCTCGCCGCGACGCATTCCGTATACAGGACCATTATAGTCCTGTCAAGATTACTAACCAGTTAACTGACCGGGCAGGTCCGCTTCCAGCAGGGCGATGAGCGCCGCCATATCGGCCGGCGGCGGCGTCTCGAATCCGCATCGCCGCGCCGGTCCGCGGGTGGGTAAAGCCCAGGCTGGCGGCGTGCAGGGCCTGACGGGGGAAGTCGAGCAGGGCGCGGCGGACGGCTCGGGCAAACCCTTGGCATCCGCGGGAATGCGGCCGCAAATAGACCGGATCGCCAACAATCGGATGGCCGCGGGCCGCCATATGGACGCGGATCTGATGGGTCCGGCCGGTGGCCAGGCGGCACTCCACCAGAGCCGCCGACGTCGCCGAACGCTCGTATGACGCTTGTAGCGGGTCAGGGCCGCTTTGCCGCCATGACTGACGACCGCCATCCGCTTGCGGTCGCGCCTGTCGCGGCCGATCGCCCCCTCGATTTCGCCGCTGAGCGGGGTGGGCAACGCCCCAGCACAGCGCGAGGTAGGCGCGCTCCAGATCGCGGGCGGCGAAGGCGGCGTCAGCACGTCGTTGGCGAGTTGGGTCTTGGCCACGACCATGACGCCCGAGGTGTCCTTGTCCAGCCGATGCACGATCCCCGGCCGTTTCTCGGCGCCGATGCCGGTGAAACCCGGCCCGCAATGCGCCAGCAGCGCGTTCACCAGGGTCCCGTCGCGGTTGCCCGGCGCCGGATGCACGACCAGCCCGGCCGGTTTGTCCAGCACGATCAGGTCGCGATCCTCGTACAGAATCGGGAACGCGATCGCCTGCGCCTGAGGCGCGGCCGGCGCGGGCTCCGGCAGGATCAGCGTGTAGGTCACGCCGGCGCGGGCTGGCTCGGCCGGTTCCGTGACCCGGATGTCGGAGTGCGACACGGCGCCAGCGGACGGCAGCGCGCCAGCGGCCGGTAGCTTGTCGGCGGCCTGGCGCGAATCCGGTTCCGGCGGCCGCGCGGTGCCCACCAACGTCGCGCCCGCCGACGGGTGCTCGGGCGCCTCCGGTCGCGGCGCGGCGTCGGGGCGGGCCGCGGCCGCCGTGCGTGACAGCGCGCCCTCGTCTATCAGCGCCTTGACGCGAGAGCGGGAGATCGTGCCGATCGTCTCGGCCAGCAGGCGGTCGATTCGCTGCCCCGCCTGCTCGCGAGAGGGCGTGATGCGGATCGGCCCAGGTACGCGGCGGTAGCTCTGCCATGGCGGCACGCATAAACCTGGGTTGGCCGGGCGGAAAGGCCGGCTGGCTGAAAAGGATGAACCATGATGGGCGACGCGGATGGCGGCGGAATGCGGGCGGTGAAAATCGCCACGATCGCGATGGGCGTGCTGATCCTGCTGGGCACCACGGTGATCCTGGTCACCATCGTCAAACGCACGATGTCCGGACCGGTTGGGCCCGAGAAAGCCTTTTCGGCCGTGCTCGACGAGCCGGCCGGCACCGCCATCGCGGGCATCGCCTCGGCGCGGGATCGGCTGGCGGTGCAACTGCGCGGCGGCGGGACCGACCGGGTCGTGCTGATCGATCCGGCTTCCGGAACGATTGTCGGGCGCGTCGGCCTGGCGCGTTAGACCGGCTGACGCACGGCTGTCCGGCCTCGCCAGGCGCTATCGCAGGGCGGGCATCGTGTCGCTCTCGGCCACCGGCTCATCGATATTCAGCAGATCGCGCCCGCTGGTCTCCGGCGCCGCGCACACCGCCAGGATCGTGATCGCCGCGACGCAGATCATCGCCGCCGCGACCGGCCAGGGATGAGCGCCACAACCACACG
>CAVRDN010000118.1:0-117813 GCA_963719675.1 uncultured Alphaproteobacteria bacterium
CCCCTGGCGCCGTCATCGCTGGTAGGGCGGGCCAGTCCTCTGCCCGCCGCGGCGCGCACGGAGTGACGCGCCCTACCGGATGAGCACGTTTGGTGTGGGCGAAGAGCAGGACCTGGCCGCCGCCGCGCACGAGTTGCAGGGCCTGGTGGACCGCGGTGTCGGAAGGGACGGCAGTTACTGCCGCGTCGAGGGTCGAGAGCCGAGGGCCGAGCGCTGGATTGATTTTGCCCTCGACTCTCGACGTTCGACTCTCGACCAATCGCGTCCATTGCGCGCCGAATTTTCGGGCGAGGCGCAGGCGCGTGGCGAGCAGATCGGCGGCGAGGACGCGGACGCCGCGCAATTGCAAAAGCCGCGTGAACATGAGGCCAATCGGCCCCTGCCCGGCCACTTGAGCATGGTGTCGCCGCGCAACAGGTTGAGGCGTTTGACGGCCTTCAAACCCTGCCGCCCGGCGAACGGGCTTGCTTACCGCAATCGGCTGCGCCATCTTCCTCACCCTCTCGCCCTGGGAAATCGGGCGAATTTCATCCTCTTTGTTGGCCTGTCATCCTGACTTCACCGATGTGTCATCCTGAGCGCAGCGGCTGACCGAAGGACCTGCTGTTGCTTTCCACCTCGCATGTGACCGCTCAAAATTTCTGAATCAATCTCCGTAGCACTGAAAAAAATTGTTCTCCGTCTCCTCAATGCGCACATACTCCAGTTCACCAGCCGGCAGCGTATCTTTCAACAACCGAACCGCATACCCTTCAGTTCCGACGCCATAAGCTTCCCGCAGTTTGTGCGCCAGGACGAAGGCCGTCTTGTATTGCACGTCCAGATCCCGGCTCAGCGCCAGCGCGGACTTGCCCTTGACCTCATTGCAGAAGATCGCGGTCGCGGCGAGGTAGTTGCGGAGCGGCATCTGGGGGAACGCGAAATAGCGTGCCGCTGGGGTGATGCTGAAGTCCTTCCGGCAGGCTTTGCAACGGAACCGGAGCGACCCGGACGGGCGGCGGCACTCATAGACCGTGGGGCATTCGCAGTGCGGGCAAACCGGCTTGCCATCGTGTCCAGTGGAGGATCGTGTTACATATGAGGCGGCTTCCTCGTCCGTCATGCGAAGGACGGCGCTCAGGGAGAGCGTCCGGGCCTTTGCTGACAGGAGCAAGCGTCAAGACACTACCTGCGATAAACGTTGGTTCGACGCCGTTTATGCTGGATAAATCCGGGCTTGTCAAAGGAATTCCGCTGTTTATAATGGATTGGCGTTGTTTTTTCAGGAGCGCCGAATGCCCAAGGCCACGTTGACGGAGCGAGAGAAGGAATGGGCGGTCAGGGCCGACGCATCAAGGCCGAACTCAAGCGGGCCGGGATCGGCTATCTGGAACTGGCCGAAAGGCTCAATGAGCACGGACTTCAGGAGTTCGAGGAACTCATCAGCGGGAATTTTATGCGGGATGTTCTCGGTGATGTTTTCCGCCGCGCGCCGACGGTCTTGGGGATCGAAAAGCTGTGAACTCTCCGGCCGGCACTATAGGTCAAATTCGTCGCCTGGGAGGGGCGATGAGAAGACCGCGATTTCATCCTGTCATAGTTGCTCTGGCGCTGTGCTGGTGCGTGTGGATAACAGCCGCAACGGTATTACCGTTTTCCCAAACGGTCCCAAATCACATAGATGGCGAAAGCACAGACGCCGCCAATAAAAAGCCATCCACTGGTAAGATGCCTTTCGTATTCCGAATTGGACATTTCATCGACGACCACAATGGGTTTTTCACCGCTATCGCTACCATCGCCATAGCTTATTTCAACATACACATTGAAGGTACATCTACCGATAAATTGTGGAGCGCTGGTGAAACAACTCGCCGTTGCCACCCTGGCGGCCGATGCTGCTATGAAGTCCGCGATAGTAGCCGAACAAGCCCTTGTGTTGACCGGGCGCGCAAATATTCACTTTAAGCAATTCATGCAAAACGTAATGTTGCGAGACAAAACGGACGAGATAATTGGATATATTTTGTCCGTTGAATGGGAAAACACTGGCACAACCGAAGCCCAACGAGGGATTGCTTGGCAGGATCACAAGTTTATCGCTGGTTCGGCTCCGGAAGTTTTTACCTTTGAAGCCCCACGCGGAGATGAGCGAATTTTTACAAATGTTGGCTCTCGGCGTTCCTTGCTTGGCATCGGGGTTCAGATTCCTATTCAAGCACGTGATTGAGCGTCTGGGAACGGCGGGCGAAGCCGACTTTTCGTATGGTCCAGGTTCAGTATGATGATGTGTTTCACGGGAAGTTCTCTTCTTCCCAACACCATCATACCGAGATTTGCTGCGAGGTTCTGGAAGTTCGTGATCCTAGAACCGTTAATTTCACGGGGGACAATCTTGGTGTATTCCGATTTTCCGTATACGAGAGATACAATTCTAGTAATTAAATAAATAGACATGACTATCAACGCGGCCCACGCCCACCGGCGCCACACGTCACATCACTCCGCCCTCCCTTCGTCTGGTGGCGGGTCGCTCTCCGCGAGTGAAGCGGCCGGAGCGTAACACAGGCCTGTTTCGGTCCTTTCTCGGCTGGCGGCGTTGCTACCGAATACCCGTGATGTGTCAGCACCGGCTGCGCCCGCGCCGCGGCAAGAAACTTCAAGATCCGTGCTACAGGTTTTGTCGATTTTTCGGACGTGTTTCAACGCGCACCCGGTTCCATTCCGCCGACATGTCAGGCCTGCCCGGCCCGGTCGAAGGAACACAACCGGGCCGGGCCGGGCTCGCGCGGGGGCCGAATCCCACACGAGCCCGTCGCCGACATCACGCCGCAACGAATTTGAAACATCACGGCGGAGAGGAATAGGAGAGACACTGTCTACGCCTTCACGACTTGCACGCGTTCGCCGGGGCGAACCGTCACGGTCATTTGCGATGCCGCCAGCGCCTTCGCTTCGGGGAGTTCGCGCCGGTGCACAGCGAAGCATCAACACGGCCAATGGCGCCGGGCGACATGAAGGTGTACATCCACGAAAGCGGATCGCCGGTGTATTGAACCGCCGGCCGTGTCCCGAGTCCTGAAGGGTCGAGTTCGATCCGATGCCCAAACAGTTGCCCACTCCTCGCGAGTTCTTCGGTTTGCACCGCGCCTTTGCGCCCGATCGCCTCGCGCACGTCCGCGACGGATTGCCGGTCATGGCGCGCCTCGTATGTGTCGCGGAGGGTTTCGAGTTCCTGGAGTGGCAGTTTCGCGAGAATGTCGATTTTTGTTTCGCTCATGATTTTACCGGGGGGTTGCGGTTAATGGTGCCGATCGCGCCGGGCGCGGCAAATCGCTGCATCCAGGCCATCGGGTCGCCGTAAAATCGGGTGACCAGCCGGCCGGCGGCATCGCGCTCCGATACCGCCTTGAGCGTGCCGTCCGGGACTTCGTTTCGCCGCTTCGATCGCGTCCGTGGTAAACGATGTTCTCGATCAACTGCGAGACTCGGACTGTCGAAACCTCCGAGGCGGGTGTTGGAAATTGTTCATGCGCTGCGGCCAACGGTGCGAACAGTCGCTTGCGATATTCGAGCGAGGTCTCGCCCAGGATCGGCGCCGAGGCACGCTGGCCGGTATGGGCACCGACACTGTCGAACCGTGCTTGCGCGCGTTCCATGGCGTCGCGTTCGGCCGGGGTGATTTCGCGGGTCACATTCGCGATACGATCCTCAACGCCCCACGCGCGCGCGCGGAGGTGATCGCGCTGAAATTCTCGTTCGTAACTCATTCGCTTCCCCGGAAATATGCCGCCGTCCGCGTGGCCGCATCTTCGCGGGCCTCGCGCTCGGTTTTGGCTTTGCGTCGCGCGGTTTCGTTGCCACGCTCGATGGCGTCCACGTGCAGCGCGGCCACGGCGCGGAGCGGGAAAAGGGCTGCCGGCGCCAAAGGAAAAACGCCGGCTGCCGACACGCCTGCCTCGCACGCGAGGGCGCAGCGCGATCCGTCGCCGGGGCTGACGCCGGCGACGGAATAGGTTCAGGCGCCATCTGCGCCAGGAATTGTGCGATTGCCCGGCCCGCGACCCACGAGCGGGAGCGGTCCATCTGTTCGGCGGCATGGTCGAGCCGGTCCCGTAACGCTGGCGCGAGGGTTATCGTCGTAACGACTTTGGCCGTTGGGGAATCCATGAGCCTAATATGGCCTAACAATGTCGATTAGGCAAGTGGAAATTCCACAATCACAGTAATGAACACCCGCGCACAACTATGCACAACTATGCACATTACTTGTCGGCGTGGTTCCGGTATTTCTCCATGCCCGCTGCCCTTTGCGTGGGGTCCATCGCGAACCCGATCAGCGCCGTCGCCTCGCGGAGCGCGATGTCTCGCAGGTCTGTGATGCCGCGCTCCGCGCCGACCTGGCGAAGATACGCGCGGCGAAACCGATCGAGGAATGCTTCGCTGTCGGCGATGGCGTTGTCGATGATAGAAGGCATTGGTTTCTCCTATTGCGGGTCGAGTGAGATCGCGATCGCCCATAGCGCGGCACGACGGATCGGATCGTCGCCACCGTCCCCGCCACGGAAATCGAGCGCGCCACCGAATGGGCTGGTTTTGGCTTTCTCGTGCGCCGGCTCGCACAGTTTCACACGGCCCGCCGCGATATGACCCGCCGCCGGCAGCAGCAGCAGATCCGCGTCTTGCAGGTGTTCCGGTATCGGTTCGGCGCCGACGTTCGCCACGTACGCCTGTCGCGCCATATCCGGTTGCACCCACAATCCGCCGTAGTGCGCGCGCGTCGCCTTCGTCATATCAATCACGCGTTGCTTGATGCCGGGGAACAGATCGCCGCCCAACGGACCAACGTCATAATCAAGCACCATCACGAGACCGTCATACGTGATTCCGGCATATACCGTCGCCGCGATGCCGGCCCGACTGACCGCCAGCGTGGCCAACAATCCGGGGCAGAAGTTCGGTATCGGCAGCGGCACCCCGCCGGCCAGCATGTCCTCGCCGCGCACCATAGCCGGGCGGCGGTCGAGGTCGAGGCCAACCAGGACGCCAGCGACGGCGTTGGCGAGGTCATCGTGCCCGCCCGGGGTGTGGTCGACCGAGTCCCTGCCGGAGCGCGCCACGCGCCGCTCCAGGCCCACCAGTTGCGCGGCGAGCCGTGGCACGTCCAACAATTCGACGCGGCCCGCGTTCAGCAGCGGCAACAGATCGACGTAGATATTCGACTTCGGCCGCGCGCTCGGGTCGTAACTGATCCCGTGTTCGCTGAACCGTTGGCGTGGCCATTCGCCACCGTAACGGTCTCCCGTGACGTGACTGATCCCGTACGCCTTCAGCAGCGCGGCGAACTCGATCACCACCGCCTCAGGACTGAACGGGGGGCGGGCCTCGCGGACCGCATCCAGGATCGCCACGCCGCTTCCGCCCAGGTGCCCGATCGCGAGCGTCATGGCATCACTGGCGCCGCCTGAGGGGTCGCAGAAAGCCGTGTAAGTGATGCCCGGCATCGGCGGCAGTTCGGAACGCCCGATCGCCGTCACGGCTTCCACAACCTCGCGGGTGACGAAGTCGGCGAGGTCATCACGGAACTCAGCGCCATACTCCGCCCGTGCCGCTTCGGGATCGCTTTCGTATGCTTCCGCGATGATGGCCGGATCGATCCGGGGGTTCATCGTCGCGGTGTCTGCTTTCCAGACCAGGACGCGAGCGCCGTCCCGGCCATAGTGCCGACGATAGGCCGCGTGCAGTTCGCCACGCTTGGCGTATGGGCTGCTCGCCAGCAAGAGGATCGAGCCGGGTATGCTGGCCATGCCGGGACGCAGCGCGCGGAGGATCTCGACGTCCGGATTGGCGCTGCTTTCATCCTGGCGCCAGAACGCGATCTCATCGCACAGCACCGCCGCGAAACTGTAACCGCGCGCGGTGCGGAACGATGCCGTGCTAATCTCGATCACGACACGATTGTTGAGGGTGATCGCCTCGGTATTCTCGTCTTCGATCATCGGTTGCAACGCCGGCACGGCTTTCATGAGGCCGAGGGCATAGCGAAAGATCGAGCGGGCCTGAGGTCGGTTCGCGGCGAGCACCGCGATCGTCGCGACTTCGCCCGGTGCGAGGAATTCGGTGTAGTCGCGCAACGTCGCGAGGCAGACCGCGATCAGTGCCAGCACGCGCGACTTGCCACCTCGCCGGCCAACGATCAGCGCCGCTTCGCTGAACGGCTTCTCCGGTGGCGCGGTGCGCCCGGTGCACTGGCGATAGATGGCCAGTTCGTCGTCAGTCATCGGCTCGGCCGTCAGCGCCGCCAGAAAAGCACGCCACGCGATCCACGATGACCCGGTAAAATGCGGACCGAACAGCGCAGGGTGATCGAGGGCCTGAAGGATCGAGGTCGTTTCGGCGGTCACGCGGCGGTCTCGGACGGGGCAGGGCGGCGTGTGGCGTGGGCGGTAGCGGTGTGGCGGGCTGTTCGGCGGGCGCTGCCCTGGTGCGGCGTGGCGGCGCGCTGGCGAGGATCTCGGCGAGGGTGGGGCCGGCCGCGATTGATGCCTTCAATCCGAACTGTCGAAGCAACCGAGTGAAGGAATTCGACCACACCAAATAATCCCGAGTGGCGTCGCCGATCGCCGGCCGGTTTGTCGGAACGCCTGATCCATGACGGCCGCCGGAGTTTGATCTTCGCCGCCTGATCCACCATGGCCGCCTGAACCGGCAAGGGTTGCTTGCCCAGGTGCGCCAGCAATTCACGCCGCAGCCGTTTCACCGCGCGCATGGGGCCGCTGTTGCCATGGATTCGGATTGGCGCGCCGGTTGCTTCCGTCCCGTGCTCAAAGTCGGCGGATTGCGAGCGAACGGGGAGAATTGATCGGGATCAGGCGAGAGTTCGTTCCATCGCGGCAAGCATCACTGGCCGATCGGTCCAGGATACAGACATGATTGCGACATGAGTTAATAGTTCAAAGATATCAACTATTAAAGCGTGAAGCGGGAGTATATGTCCCCTCGTCAGTCTTTCGATCGCCTCGGTATTTGCCATCGTTCGTAACGAGAAGGATCGTTTCGAACGGATTGTAAAGTTGGCCACACCACAGCGCGCGGGACAGCAGCCGACCAGTGGATTAGTGGCTTCAGTGGGTTAGTCTGTGCCTCCCAACGCGCGAAAACTGTAACTTACGATATCCAGACATGACAGTTTATAGAGACAGCGGCTTGTAAGTGACCCACGAGAAGGCCGCGCGACCCCACGCCCTCATGGGTGGCCCACGGCCTGAGCGGCCCATCGGATCAAACCTTGCCTCGGCTTTTCCGGACCGGACAAAACTTGCGGCCGTCGGCCAATTCTACCCTCTCGTGGCTCAGCCACTTCGCCACCCGGCGCATATTGATGTTGCCTCGTTCGCCAAAACACCGAGAGCGTACCCGCATCGTCCAATTCTGTTTCGCTTTTCAGAGGCCTGCTTGGCTCGCCCTCTTGTTAAAGGTTCGAAGGATTCGCTTGCTTCGCCACGTCCGCCACCATAATTCCATCGAAGCCCAGGGCCTCGGCCGAAACTGCGCCCAGCAATTCGCGTAGCTCCCATCGGTCAGGGTCGTCGGCACGCGCGGCCTCGGTCGAGAGAGCGGATCGTCGCAGCCAAGCCGGGCCAATGCCGATCGAGACGGCGAGGACAGACCGAGTCGCAAAGGATCCGACAGGGACCAGTCGCCGGCTTTCCGCCGCGATATAGGCGCGGACGATCATCGGGGCGGCGGATCGTCATGCCCTCGGTCCACGAGGACCGTGGCCGCGGGATCGCAGCCTCGGAAGCCTTGAGTTCCGGCCGCTCCATGTTAGCGTGCGGATGGCAAGGAAACCAGAGTTCGAGCAGACCATCTTCCGCCCCGGACACGCATCTGGTTTCCCATGGCGAACATGCTGGCGCGGTTTTCAGATTTCAGTGATATCGGAATTTCCGCCCGACGGCGAGAGCCTTATTAGCGGCCGCTCAATTGCCTGGCACAGCAGATCGCCGCCAAGTTAGCCGTTGACATTATGATGCTCACAACCGGATAACCCGCCAGCAACGGACCAGCGATGCGCTTTTCCGTTTCAGCCTGGTCTGGCGCCGCACTGATCACGGGGCAGGGGCGGCCCGGTGCTGACTGTGGAAACCGCGTCCGCCAGGTAGGACTTGCCGCTTCCTGAAGTCGTGGCCGGAAGCGCGTGCAGCGGCGCCACACTCAGGGCGCCTCGGACAACCGGCGTGATGATGGCTGATAGCGCGACGGCTTTGGCGATATGCTTTTCCTTGCCGTCCGCTCCCTTGACAATGACGAACGGAAACTCTGCGAACAGCTTGTTGAGAAATTCCAGGGACCGCTCGGCCAGTTGACGGGTTGGCCGGTGCAAGTCCGGGTGCAGTTTCAGCGTCTCGTCGACGACGTGAAACAGTCGGGTCACGGGATCGTAGCCGGGTGCCGTGAGGATTGAGCCGTCAGGTTTCAAGGTTGGGCTGGTAACGACGCCCGCGATGGGCGGAAACTCCCATCGCCCTTGGCGGGTCAATAGAATGTGGCCCACGTCCTTCGGCGGATTGATCCGCACCCAGTCCTTCGCACGGCCATCGTATCGCTCCCACTCAGCCACCTCTGAAAGCAGATCGAGCATCGCGAACGGTGTTTGCTCCCTAAGTTCCCCGCGGCCTTGGTTGTCCGCCCTTTGGACGCAGCCACGTCGCGGACGATCGGCATTACCAGCGCGTCGCCGCGCTGAAAGATCGGTTTCCCGCCGCGATGATTGCCGTCTCGCCCGGCCGTGGTCGCGGTGTGCAGTTCGCCCGCGACGATCCGAAGTCACCGGCCGGCCGTCATGACCACCTCTGGGCGATGGTTCGTGCGATCTCAGCACCGCGCGCGCAACCTGCCTCAGTCTCATGGTCTGGTTTCGCCAGACGTCGCCGTTCGCCTTGCCATGCCTGAACGCGCAGAGGATCAACCCCATTTCCACGTGATCGAACCCCGCCGCTTTCAACATCGCCGCCAGCGACAGATCGGCGCCGCTGCTGGAACTGTCCTTGCGCTTCGCTGTCAGATCGTCGATCAGCCCGGCCCATCGGTCGAGTCAAGTCGCCTCCGCGCCTTCAGCGCCGCGCCCAGGCGGTGCTGGAGCGGGTGCCGGGGAGTTGATCCACTCGCGATATTTCGTCCGCTCCAGCCGCGGCCAGTTCGGTCACCAGCGCGGTAATGTCATCATCCGCTGCCCCCTCTGTTCGTTCCTTCGCCACCTATAGCCGGCTTCGACCGAACGAGACCGGTATCGGCGATGCGGGCGGCGAGACGTGCCGCGAGCGTCGCCGCCTCCAGGGCAGTGCACACGCTCGGCAGGCAATGGATCAGGCGCGCTCAGAGAGACGCCCCGGCCGGCCTTCAGCTTTTTCGCGTTTGGATAGTTCACTGTCCCCGGCAGGCGAAGTAGTCGATCGATGTTATGAGTTCCGCCAGCGCCAAGAGTCGCCTCGATTGTTTTCGTCTCAGCCTCGACTCGGGCGATAATCGTCGGCGTCGAGCTCCCTGGTTACCGCCCAGATGGTTTGCAACCCGTTGCCGGAGTCGATGATCGCGGTCGGTGCGCATGCTGGATCCGCGATCAGGTGTGCGGCCAATCTGGCAAGCCGGTCCCGTTCGTCAGCGTCCGGGAATTCTTCGTCAACTGGATCGATGTCGGCGAAACGACAGAGCCCCGCGACGATTTCTCCTTGGACGGTTTACTCCCACAATCCGCTCGCGTTTCGTTTGGTTGGAAATAGAGGTTGCATCCGTTGGCCTGCATGGTTGGATCCAGGTTACGCATGGTCGTCGCCCTGGGCGAAGGTGCGGTCGTGGTTTTCCCGTCCGGGATAATCGCGACTAGCGTCATGTGTGACACGCCAGTCACGTCCATCCAGAATGCCGAAACTATTGCATTCCGTTGTGCTGAGAGTTGGGGTCTCCGCGTTCATGCGTGCCCCCCGCCCGGATGCGTTACCGTGACGGGGCGCGCCTCCGGCCAAATTCTGCAAATGGATCGGAGCGCGTTCCCCTCGACGTCGTTTCAACACGACAGGCAAAGCGTAGAACAGACGCCGTCGATCCAACCAACGGTTTGCCCATCGGCGACGCAACGACGACGACAAAGGACGAACCCTTGATTTCGGTATCGCAGCATCCGCACAGCGCTGGGGCACCGGCCGGCGCGCCATTGACGTGCGTCACCGTATCCATGGCGGCGCGGGCGAGCGACGCGGCATCCTGGTCGCCGATCACGCCAGCGAGCAACAGGTCCCACAAATCGGCCGATGAGACATAGTATACGTCGAGTGCACCGCCCGCCGCCTCATGCACCGCCGTGACCCCATTGATCCACTCAGCGCGGTTTGCCGGCCGGCGGCGCCTCCTTTGCTGTCGGTTCATGCGCGAGCACCCCGCCGCAACGTATCGGCGTCGAGATATTGCATGGCGCCGTCGGGCATAATGAGAGTGAACCCGGAGACCGTGGCGTCCTGATCCGCTAACTCGGCGGCGGTACGAAGCGCGAGGCTACGAAGACGGCGTGCACAAGCGCGTTCAGCCTGTCCCGCGCACGCCGCTCCGGGCGATCTTCGGCGGTCATACTGCCACCTCAAGGCTTTGCACCCGCGCCGGAGATGTGGTATCCAGGGTATTCGCTGCTACTTTTTTCAGATCCGTTCCGAGTGCCGCTGGCGGGCGGCCTGGGAGCACGATCCGTGGGGGGTGGTTATCCCCAGATGCGGCGCAAGTTCCAGGTGCAGTTCACTGGCCCGCACGTGGCCCGGAGCGCGCATCAGGCCGCTTTCCGGCGAGATGCCATGCCGCCCCCGGCCGCCGTTTCTGGCTCCCCTCGCCCACCATGCCGGCCGCGCGGTTTTCTTTCGCCTATCTTCCTCCGGGTGCCGTGCCTTTTCCATCGCGGCACGCTCGAGTTGCTGAATGAACCCCGATACCTGCAGGCCGCATGTGCCAGCGACCGCCAATTTTGAAAGCGGGCAAGCGTTGCGGTCTCAAGCAGGTTGTTCGTTTGCCGAAGTGTCTTATTGATATGTTCGGCGATTTCGTTCGCCCCGGTCAGCATGTCCGAGAGGCGGGGGGCACGGCAAGAGCGGAAGTTTCTGTGTGTGGCGCATCCATCGAGAGGTTCCGTAGGTTGTTCGGAACCCCCGTATAAAACCAAGATATTCTGTTGAGGCGGCGCGTTCGCTAAAGTTTTGCTGCCGCGAACACGCCGGGGGTCACACGCGCTTTCCGCGCTGCCGCATCCCGATAGATTTTCGCGCGGCGTCCGGTGTGACATCATCCATCCCAAGCGCCGCCGTGGCGATTGCGGCGAGATGCCGTGATTCGCGTTTCCGCCCAGGCGCTTGGCGATACTCTCGAGGGATTCGCAAATCCAACCTACGCCAAATACCCTGGCAGCGTCGTCGGTCTTCTTGCGAGAGTAAAGTTTCGAATGGTCGTTTGCTAATCGTTGCTGCGATGATATCGAACCGTATAATACCTCCAGCGCGTTTCGAACGGGATCATCCGTCTATTTGCGGAATACATTGAGGATTGCCCAGAAATCGTTCGAGCTTTGCAAGGGCTCTTTTTGCGTCGGCAGATCTCTGAGCAGGATGCAGCTGAGCGTTTCCCACCCATTCCTTGTGCATCCGCGCGCGCCATTCCGCTTGGATACAATCAGCGAAGAAACGCCGGCCAGCCTGCCGAGGGCGACGGCGGAGACAATAGCCTCGGCCGCAGTGATGGAATTCGCTGGCGCGTCCACTACTGCCGAGCCGTTTTAGCACCTCAGCCGCGTGGCGGTCCATTTTATGGCCGTGTAGGCCCGCGTGCGCAGGCCCAGCCGCGAATGCCGCCGCCGCCGCTTTGACGAGGTTTGCGGCTTGATGCCGGTTGAAACGCGTGTGCGGGTGGATCGCACCAACTGGCGGAATGGAAGACTCTGTCCGCTACTCATAGTGACTCGCTGTGATTTAACGCGATTTGTTCGTAACACCTCGATAGGAGTGTTGACAAGGGGAATTTTATGCGACACGGTGTGACACGTTGGGTCACAGGAATCGCCATGGCGAACGTTCGCAAGCGGGCATGGAGAACGGCGGCCGGCGAGACGAAAACCGCGTGGGTGGCCGATTATTTCGACCAGGGCGGCAAGCGTCACCTGAAAACCTTCTCCACAAAGCGCGTCGCTACTGGTTGGCTGGACACCGCCCGGCATGAGGTCGAGCAGGGTATTCACACGCCGGAAAGCGCGAGCATCACCGTAGCCGAGGCTGCCGACCTTTGGATCACGCGGGCGAGGTCGAGCGATTGGAGCGGTCAACGATCGACAAGGACCCAACCACGTCGAACTTCACATCGTCCCGGCACTCGGCGCGGAGAAGCTGGCACGACTCTCCCCGCCGATGGTGGAACAGTTCCGGGACAAATTGCTCACGGGCCTGTCCTGGGCAATGGCAAAGAGAGTGCTCGGCAGCCTCAAGGCGATCCTCGGCGAGTCGCGGCGTCGCGGCCTGGTCGCCCAGAATGCCGCCGCACAGTAAATCCGGGCGCGAGGGCGAGAGGATAGCAAGCTTGTGGTCGGGCGCGATATCCCAACCAAGGCCGAGGTCAACGCCATCCTGGCGGCGGCCGAGGGCCGTTGGCGATCCTTACTGGTGACGGCGGTGTTCACCGGTATGCGGGCCTCCGAACTGCGTGGCCTGGCCTGGGACGCGGTTGATTTCACGAAACACACCATCGATGTGCGCCAGCGGGCGGATCAGTGGGGCGTGATCGGTTCGCCGAAGTCCGAGGCCGGCCATCGTGAGATCCCGATGGCGCCGGCGGTGCTCAACGCTCTGCGCGAATGGAAGTTGTCATGCCCCCGCGCCGACGTGGTCAAGGACAAACCAGGGTCTGGTCGCCTTTGGCTTGTCTTCGCCAACGGCGAGGGCAAGCCAGAGAGCCACGCGAATATCATCAACCGCGGGTTCGATCCGATCCAGGTCAAGGCAGGTGTCGCGGTGCCACACCAGACGGCGAAGGATGCCGACGGACACCCCGTCATGGTCGCGAAATATGGGATGCACGCCCTGCGCCACTTCTTCGCGTCATGGGCGATCGAGCAAGGGTTCTCGCCGAACGCTGCAGGCCTTGCTTGGCCATGCGTCGATCCAGATGACGTTCGACGTCTACGGCCATCTGTTCCCAACCTCGAGGATGATCATGCCAAATTCGCCGCCGGCGAAAAGGCGATGACGGCCTGATTGCGACAGGACTGCGACATGGGCCACGGGTAAACCATTGATACCAAAGGGAATGCAGGGGAATCATAATCCCTTGGTCGGTGGTTCAAATCCGCCCGCCGCTACCATCTTTTCAATGCATTGGGTCCTGTCCCACCCCACCGGGTGGACGCGGCGGGTGCTGGCGATCGGCTCCGCGCAGGCCTCGGCGGCACAGCCCGGACGGTAGTGTTCAGCCGCACCGGGCTTTCGCCCGCATCGTCCCGTCAGACCAGCGACCCGGATGACATGCCCAACCCGCCAATCCGCGGTCGCCGGACCGCGCTCCGCGGCGCCGCGGAGATCAATACATGGACAGGGAAAACCTGTTGCGTCAGAGTCTCGGCGGAAGAGCGATCGCCGATACGTCCAAGGCCAATGTGAGGCAATCAGCCCTGTCCCCGGAGTGTTCCGCCATGCCGGCTGAACCGACTGCCGACCGAGTACCGACCGCCGGAACCGCACGCGACACCACGATCCGGCGAACCCCACCCATCCGATGCGCGGCCGGAACCGGCGCGCCGCTCCATCGACATGGGCCGGCGCTTATGGCTGGTTTGCGCGCTTCTGGTAACGATCGGGTTGGCCACGGGGGCAGCGATCACCTGGCAGCTGAGACAGGGCGCTCTCGCCAACGCGGAACGCGAACTGACGAACCTCGGGGTCGTTCTGGCCGAGCAGACGTCGCGCACCATCCAGTCCGTCGATCTCGTCCTGCGGGAGGTGCAATCGCGAACCGCCACCTTGGGCGTCCGTTCGCCGGACCAGTTCCGTATGCAAATGAGCGGGACGAGTGCGCACGAGTTCCTTGTCAGCCGGCTTCGGAACCTGCCGCAGGCCGACGCGATCGCGGTGCTCGACGCCGACGGCAAGCTGCTGGACTGGACGCGGGATGGGTTGGTCCCACAAACCGATTTTTCGGACCGCGATTATTTTCGCTATCTCAGCACCCACAATGATGCCGATTCCTTTATCAGTGAGCCGGCGCACGGCCGGTTCACCGATAAGTGGCTCATGTTCATCGCGCGACGCATCAACGCCCCCGATGGCGAATTCCTGGGAGTCGTCGCGGGTCTGATCGACACGCGGTACCTGGAGGATTTCTATCGGACAATCAGCATGTCGCCCGGTGAACTCGTCACGGTTCTGCGCAGCGACGGCGTGGTGATCGCCGGCTACCCCGATATTTCAAATCGTCGGGGCAAGCACATGCCGGCCCAATCCGCCTGGTATGATCGCGTGGCGATCGGCGGTGGTTCTTATCGCTCGCCCGGGTACCTGATCGGGATTCCACAAATCATCACCGTCCACCCATTGCACGAATATCCGCTCGTCGTGGACGTGAACATGTCGATCCAGGCGGTCCTCAAGAGCTGGTCGGAGCAGGCGTCGCTCATCGCGATCGCGGTTGTCCTCGCGGGGATGGGATGCACCGTCCTGTTCGCCGTCATCATCGGGCAATTCCGGCGTCAGGAGGAGCAAAACGCCAGGTTGCACCAGGGAGAGGCCGCGTTGCGCGCGAGCGAGCGCAGATTGCGGGCCTACGCCGAAATGTCGGCTGACTGGTTCTGGGAGCAGGATGCCGATCTTCGTTTCCTGGGCGAACTGAATATTCCGTTCACCAATCTTCCGACCGATGTCGGGGAGACGAAGTGGAAGTTGGCGGACCCCGCGATGGATCCGAACAGATGGCTGGCGCACATGGCCGACCTCGCCGCCCGACGGGCGTTCCGCGATTTCCGGTGGGAGATCCTCCAAACCGACGGCAAACGGCATTACATAAGCATCAGCGGCGACCCGATTTTCGATGAATCGGGCACCTTTCTGGGTTATCATGGAACGGCGCGCGATGTAACGGCGGATGTCGAGGCGGCGGACGAGTTGCGGTCGGCGAAAGACCGCGCGGAGGCCGCGAGTCGCGCCAAATCTCAGTTTCTCACGAACATGAGTCATGAATTACGCACGCCGCTGCACGCGATCATCGGCTTCTCCGAGCTTATTCACGCGCAGGCGGCCGGCGCGATCGATGCGAGCTACGTGACATGGGCTGGCGACATTCTCTCCGGTGGCCGGCATTTGTTGGCCATGATCAACGGTTTGCTTGATCTGTCCAGGATCGAGGCGGGCCGTTACGACATCGCGGAGGAGAGTTTCGACCTCGCGCGTATCGTCCACGCATGCGTTGAACTGATCAGGTTGCAGGCGGAAACGAAGCAGGTGAGCATCGACTGCGTCATCGATGAGATGGTGATCAGGGCGGATCGTCAGGCGATGAAACAAATCGTGCTGAACCTGCTCAGCAACGCCGTGAAGTTCACGTCGGCCGGCGGCGTTGTGTCGATCCAGACCGAGCACGCCGTCACCGGCGATATCTCCCTGATCGTGTCGGATACCGGTATCGGGATCGACGCGGTGACGTTGGCCTCGCTCGGAGAGCCATTTACGCAGGCCGATGCGTCTACCAGCAGGAAATACGGCGGTACCGGCCTTGGCCTGTCCATCAGCCGCCGTCTCATCGCGCTGCATGACGGCACGCTGACAATCGAAAGTAGCCCCGGTCTGGGCACCACGGTTCGCGTCACGCTTCCCGCGGCGCGCGTCGGGACGACGTCGCAATACGCATTGTTGCCTGGGCAAGGCTGAGATCGCCCGGCATTTGGCGCGCTGCGTGAACTCGCATATCCTGCGGCGAGAACACCTGCTCCGAAGGAAACGTCATGACCGCCCCCGATCGCCTGCGCGCCTTGTTGGCCGAACCCGGCTTTGTCGTCATGCCCGCCGTGTGGGATGGGTTGTCCGCGAAGCTCTCCGCCGCGGCCGGGTTCAAGACCGCCTTCATGTCCGGCTCCTGCGTGGCGGCGAGCCGCCTGGGTGGCCCGGACCTCGATCTCATTTCCTTCGGGGAGATGTTCGACTCCTTCAACCAGGTGCACGGCGCGGCGCCGGAAACGCTGGTCCTGGCTGACGGGGATCATGGTTACGGCAACGCGATGAACGTGCAGCGGACCGTCCGCGCTTATGGCCGGGCGGGCGCCGCCGCGATCCTGATCGAGGATAAGATCACGCCGCGTGCCCTGACCGCCGCCGGCAAACCCTGCCTGCCGCATGAGGAGGCGCGCATGAAGATCCGCGCCGCGATCGAGGCGGCGAAAGAATCCGGCATTCTGATCCTGGCGCGCACCGATTGCCGGCCCACGCAGGGCATCGACGAAGCGGTCAGGCGAATCGAGATGTACGTGAAAGAAGGCGCCGACATCCTGTTCCTCGACTCGCCCGCCGACGACGACGAGATCCGCCGCGCGGTGGCCGCCGCCTCCGGACGTCCGTCCTTCGCGGTGCTGTCGCCCGGCGCACCACGCGCCACGCCGTCGCGCGAAAAAGCGGCGGCGCTGGGCTTCAAGATCGCCACCTACCCGACCGGCATGCTGTCACCGGCCGCCGCCGGCATCAAAGCCGGCCTGGCGGCGCTGGTGGCGGGAGAGGCCGAGTCCGCCTCCGCGCTGCCCCCTCCGGAGTTGCGCGCCATCCTGGGTTACGCGGATTACGATGCCCATGCGAAACAGTTCATCGTGGGCGGGTGACCTCTGGTTCGGTTGCGGGAGATGGGCGCCATGGACGATATCTTGCTGACGGAAACGCGCGGCGCGGTACGGCTGTTGACGATGAACCGCCCGGCGAAACTGAATGCCCTGAACGCCGAGCTTGTTCATGCGATGACGCATGCGCTGTTGGCCGCGCGGGATGACAATACGATTTCGGTTGTCGTGCTGGCCGGGGCCGGGCGGGCATTCTGCGCCGGAGCGGATACCTCCGTGGCGCGGCCGTTGACCGCGGAGAACCGCCAGAACCTCATCAACCATGGCGATGCGAACATCGCGTTGACCAAACTGCTGGCCAAAGTGGACAAGCCGATCGTCGCGGCCGTGCATGGTTATGCGTTGGGCGCGGGATGCGGCCTGGCGTTCGGCAGCGATCTCGTCGTCGCGGCGGAAAGCGCGCGCTTTGGCTACCCGGAACTAAAAGCCGGCCTGACGGCATCGACCGTGACCGCGCACGCGGTGCATCTGATGGGCCGGAAAATCGCGTTCGAATTGCTGACGTTGTGCGAAAACATGCTGCCTGCGCGCGCTTATGAACTCGGCATGGTCAATCGGGTCGTGCCCGACGACAAGCTGATCGATGAGGCAATGGCCATCGCGGAAAAGCTCGCGGGATGGAATCCGGAGTTCCTGTGGCAAACGAAACGAACCTTCCACAGGGCCGCATCGCTGGAGCTTGAGCAAGCTCTGGAGATGGCGCGCGATGTTTCGGTGATGATGGGGCGTTTTCCGAAATAGCCTGGTTTGCGGTGATCCCGTTCCTGTGCCACGGTCGCGGCCAAGAAGAAGTGCTGGCCGTGTCCGACATTCGCCAGGAAGCGAGGAGCCGCCATGGAATACCGACAATTCGGCCGTACCGACCTGAATGTGTCCGCGATTGGCTTCGGTTGCTGGGAAATCAGCGGTACTTATGGTCCGATCGATGCCGCGCAGTTCGATCAGGCCGTGCATCGCGCGCTCGACGCGGGTATAAACTGTTTCGATACCGCCGAAGCGTACGGCATGGGGATTTCCGAGCGGGCGCTGGCCCACGCTCTGGGCTCTCGCCGAAACGATGTGTGCCTGGTGACCAAGGTCGGCGTCGGTTATCCTGACGCGCCAAATCGCCGCGACAGCAGCCGCGCGCGGATCATGGCCTCGCTCGAGCAAAGCCTGCGCAATCTCAGCACCGATCATGTCGATGTTTATCTTGTGCACTGGCCCGATCTGAATACGCCGTTCGAGGAAACCATGCGTGCGTTGGACGACGTGGTCCGGCAGGGTAAGGCGCGCTTTATCGGCGTATCCAATTTTCGCCTCGCACAGCTTGAAGCTTGCATGAACATGCGGCGAATCGACGTCGTGCAATACGGCTGGAACATGTTCGACCGCCGGATGCGGCGCGAGATCTTCCCGTGGTGCACAGCGAACAATGTCGGCGTGATGGCGTACGGTTCGCTCGCGTATGGGATGCTGTCCGGAACGTTCCATGCCGACATGCAATTCGACGAAGCCGATTGGCGATCCAAACGGGGTGCTCTGGGCGGGCTCAATCTGTTCCGCACCATGTTCGGGCCGGACCATTTCGCGCGGAACCTGCGCGCGGTCGAGGAGTTGAAAACGCTCGCCGCCAAATACCGCCGGACATTGCCGCAATTCGCGCTGCGTTGGACGCTCAGTCAACCGGCGGTTCATACCGGCCTGGTCGGCTTCCGCCGTCCCACCGAGGTAGAAGAAAATCTCGGCGCGCTCGGTTTCACGATCTCGCCGGAGGATATGAGCGCGGTCGATGCGATCTTCGCGCGCAACGAGGTCGTGACCGAACCGCCCGGCTGGCTGGAAGACGATCCCGCCGCCTGAGGCCAAAACAAACGTTGGAGGATGCACCATGCCGGTTCAACGCTTCGCGCCGATGACCAAGACATTCGCCACCTTCGACTGTGACGCCCATGTCACCGAGCCACCGCTGATCTGGGAGCGCGCATCGGAATACCTGACGCGTGAGGAAATGGAAGCATTACGCTCGACCATTTGGTGGGACGGCGAAAGTCAGCAACTCATCGTCAATGGCCGCGCGGGCGTCGGCATCGGCTCTCCCCGGCGTGGCGGCATTCCCGGCACGATGCGTGTGATCTCCAACGCCGGGCCTGGCGTCAAGCACGACATCCAGCGCGCATTGAACGTGCGCAACCTCAGGACATCGACCGCGCTGACGCAGGAACAGGTCGGCTATATCGACTTCGCGGGATCGTATGAGCCTGAACCGCGGCTGCGCGACATGGATACGCAGGGCATCGATCAGGTGATGATCATCCCGACCGACATCGATACCTATCCGTGGCTGTTGAACGCCGTCGGCGCCAAGGCGTTTTGCAAGGCGTACAACCAGTGGGCTTATGAATACACCAGGGCCGACCCGGACCGGTTGTTCTTCGCCGCGCTGCTTCCCATGCAAAACGCGCAGTTCGCCGTGCAGGAAGTGCATCGCGTCGCGGCGCAAGGCTGCCGCGTCGCGCTGGTCCGTCCGATCGATGCGATGGGCAATTATCCGTTGCAACCGAAATACGAGCCGGTGTGGAACGCGCTGGAAGAGACCGGCATGGTGTATGGCATGCATCCCTTCCCGGCTGGCGCGGCGCTGAAGCCGCCGGGCTACAGTGAACAATATTCCGGTGCCGAACTCATTCGCCGCACCATTTCCGCCTCCGGCATCCCCCATTCGTTCCTCACCAACGTGCAGAACTTCCAGTCTGAGGCATCGCTCTGGGTCACCTCCGTGCTGATGTCGGGGTTCTTCGAACGGCACCCAAATCTGAAGGCGGCGGTGTTCGAGGCATCCTCGACCTGGCTCAGCTTCTTGCTCGACGAGTGCGACAAGGCGTACCGGCTGTACCGCAACGAACGCACGTTGCCGCCGCTGAAACGGCTGCCGAGCGAAACGTTCTTCGAGCATTGCATCACCGGCTTCGAGGGCGACGAAGCGCCGCCGCCGCGGTTTCCGGAGTTCTACGGCGACATTCTGGCGTGGTCGTCGGACGTCTATCACCATGACGGCGACGACGCCTGGCGCGCCATCGAGACGATGCGGAAGTACGATCTTCCGGTCGCGAATCAGGCAAAATTCCTGGGCGAGAACGCGCGCCGCCTGTACCGGATCGATCCGCCGAACGAAAATCATCGAGCATCGGGTCACGGAAATCGAGCGGCCCGAACTGGTGGCCGACCGAAGATGAGGTGAAAGCGGCGCTCGCGCCAGACGCCTCCGTCACACGCTGGTAAGGAGGCCGGGAACCATGACAACCATGACCGGGCGTATCGCCGTGTTCGATAGCGATTCTCATATCGTCGAACCTCCGGAGCTTTGGGAGAAATACCTCGATCCCGAATTTCGCCGGCTCGGCAAGCAGGCGTTGTGGCGCCATGACGGCGAAACGAATTCCTATCTTAAGATCAACGGCGAGGTTGTGCGCGACACGATGAACCCCAACTTGCCGCGCCACGCCATCTGGCGGCCAGGCATGACCTGGGATCAGGTCGGTGAACTGGATGCGAGCGTACGGCATCCGATGAACGAGGCGGCGTGGAACCCGCGCGCGCGTCTCGCCGACATGGATGCGATGGGGATCGACCAGGCGTTTCTGTATCCGACGTGGTTCGCCGAGGGGTTTCATCTCGTCACCGATCCGGATACCGCGCATGCGCTGGCTCGCGCCTATAACGACTGGATCGCGGACTTTTGCGCGGACGCCCCGCATCGGCTGTTCGCGGCGGCGATGCTGCCGCTGCAGGACATGGACCTTACGCTGGCGGAACTACGCCGAATTGCCACGAACCCGTGTTTCCGCGGCGCGTTCATCCGGCCGATGTTCTTCCAGGGGCATTATTTCACCAGCCCGTATTTCGATCCTCTGTGGGCGGAACTGGAGCGTCTGGACCTGGTGGCGGCGGTTCACCCCACGTCCGGTCTGTGGAATCCCGAATGGACCTCGCATGGGCCGTTCGTCGAAAAGATCAAGAACCGGCTTGGCCAGACGCCGCTCCCCGCCGGTGGCGGCGGGCCGTTCTCGGGTGGCGGCGCCGGTGCCGCCAGTACTTCCTTCTTCACCGCCTTCCCACAACTGGGCCATCCAATGGCACCAATCCTGTCCGGCTGGCTGGACAATCACATGTTCGTGTCCTCGACCCTGATCGGATTCACCGTCATGCAGCGGTTTCCCGGCATGAAAGTGGTCGTCGCCCATGGCAAAGCATCCTGGATGGAGGAGGTGCTGGAGAAAATGGAAGCCTCCGCCCGCGTCATTCCGCTGCTGCACAAATATCCGGTCCGGACGGATGTCGAAGAGATGTGGGAAGAGGGCAATGTCATGCTCGGCTTCGACGCGGAGGAGCGGTTGATCCGCAAACTACCGCGCGACTTCGCGGAGAAAGTCGTGTGGGGCTCACGCTATCCGCGGCACGACACGACATCCGCGCATGACGCGATCGCGCTGCTGGCCCAGTCGGACGTGCCGGAGGACATCATCGCACGCATGATGGGCGGCAATGCCGCGCGACAATTCGGCGTCGATTTGTTGCAAGTTGCCAACGAATAGCCTGGTTTCACGTCATGGCCGGGCCTGACCGGCCATGACAAGATCGTGGTTCGGCGTTTGCTTCCGGGCCTGGGTCTCTCACCCGACCGTATTGCGTGGGACATCGCGGAACGGCTTCCCGGTGTCCACACTCGGTTCCTTCGGCATGCTCAACACGCGCTCGGCGATGATGTTGTGCTGGATCTCGTCGGTGCCGCCGGCGATCGACGTGGCGGGAACGGATACGAGGATCTCCGCGATCACGCCGCCCATCGGACTGTCCTCACCGGTCAGCAGCGCGTTCGCTCCGGTCAGCTGCGTGTGCACGCGCGCCGCCGCGCGGGCGATATAGCTGGACGCCAGCTTGCCGAGCGAGCCTTCCGGTCCTTGCGGCCGGCCTTGCTCCTGCGCCGTGCGGGCCCGCCGCGCCGTCCATTCGGCGGCTTTCGACATGATCAGCACTTTGGCGATTTCCTGCCGCACCACGGGATCGTCGAAATGTCCGGTTTCCTTCGCGCGTTGCACGATCAGATCGACGCGGCCCGCGCGTTGCGGATACCACTTGTAGGGCTCCATCGTCGTTTTGATCTCGGCGCGTTCTTCATCGTAGCAGCGTCCGGGCCGGTCCGATGCCTGAGCCCAGGAGCGGAGGCCGTCGGCGCCGCGGCGTTCATGCATGAGGGTGGTGGTGGTCACGGCCCAACCCTGGCCGACCTCACCGACCAGCATATCGGGGGGCACCACGGCGTCGGTGATGAACACCTGATTGAACGACGCGTGACCGTTCATTTGCTTCAACGGATGCACGGAGACGCCCGGCTGTTTCATGTTCAGGATGAAATACGACAAACCGGCGTGCTTGGGCTTGTCCCAGTCGGTGCGGGCCAGCAACAAACCCCAATCGGCTTTGTGCGCGCTGGTGGTCCATACCTTCTGACCATTGACCACCCACTGATTGCCTTTGAAATCCGCGCGAGTCACCGCGCCGGCGACGTCGGATCCACTGCCGGGCTCACTGAACAACTGGCACCAGGTGTCCTCACCGGTCAGGCTGCGGCGCAAGAATTTCTTTTTCTGCAGGTCGGTGCCGTGCGCCAGGATCGTCGCGGCGGCCAACACGCGGATGCCGGCTTTGGCGACGCCGACGGCGCCGATGCGTTTGAACTCTTCCTCGACCACCGGCACGAGGCCGACAGGCAGATCGCGGCCATGCCAGGCGGTCGGCCAGTGCGGATTGCCCCAGCCGGATTCGGCGAGTTTGTTGCGCCACTCGACAAGTCCGAGTTCGGGGTTCCAGTTCGCTTCGAGCCAGGCACGGACTTCGGCGCGGACGTTGGCTTCATTCAGTTCGCTCATGGTGATGTCCTCTCAGGCCGCCCAATGCCGCATCATTTGCTCCCGGTGGTAGCTGGCGTCGCCGAACAGCACCTCCGAGCTTTTGGCGCGCTTGAACCAGAGATGCGTGTCATTATCCCAGGTAAAGCCAATGCCGCCGTGGATCTGCACGGCGTGGATCGCGGTCTGGATATAGGTGTCGCTGGCGCAGGCCTTCGCCAAAGACGCGGTCGCCGCGATGTCGTTATCGCCGTCATCCAACGCCGCCGCCGCGAAGTAGGCCGCCGATTTCGCGAGTTCCACCTCCAGCAGCATGTCGGCGGCCTTGTGCTTCATCGACTGGAACGACGCGATCTGCCGGCCGAACTGCATGCGCATCTTCGAATACGCCAATGCGTCCTCGCGCAGCCGTTCCGCACCGCCAACCATTTCGTTGGCGAGGCAAATCGACGCCTCGATCATCGTCTTTTCGAACGGCGCGGCGGCGGCGCCTTGCTGGCCGAGCAACGTCGCCTCGACGCCACCGAACGTCAGGCGCGCCAGCTTGCGGGTGGAATCCATCGTCTTCAGTAACCGGCGCTCGAGACCCGGGGCATCGCCGCGCACCGTAAAGAACGACAATCCGTTCTCCCCCGTCGTGCCAGGCGCGCGTGCCAGCACCACGATAAGATCGGCGGTGTGCCCGTCCAGCACGAAACTTTTGTGGCCATCGAGCCGGTAGCCGGACCCGGACGGCGTCGCCACCAGCGTTGTCGCGGCGGCCTCCCACAGTCCGGAGTCCTCGGCGCTGGCCAGGGTGGCGACCGTTTCGCCCAACGCGATGTCCGGCAACAACGCCTGCTTTTGCGCATCGGTGCCGGCGTTGACGATCGCGCCGGTCGCCAGCACCGCGGTGGCGAAATACGGGGCGCACAGCAGCGCCCGGCCCATTTCCTCCAGCACGATGCCGAGCTCGCCGAAACCGAAGCCGTGGCCGCCATACGCTTCCGGGATCCGTAGCGCGGTCAGGCCGAGCGTCTCATTCAGCTTGCGCCAGCCGTCGCGCTCCCATCCGGCGTCGGTCTCCATCAGCCGCCGCACTTCCTTGGTCGGCGACACGTCCGCCAGAAGGCGGCGCAGATTGGATCGGAACTCTTCCTGCTCACCTGAGAAACTGAACTTCATGAATTTTCCCCTCTGGCGCGCAGTTTAGGGCCAATCCCCGGATCGCAGGAAGCCTCAGCCCCCCGGTCCTCCTCAGCCCCCCGGCCCGCATCAGTTCTGGATCAGCAGCCAGGCGCCGAGGCCCACCATCGCGACGCCGCCCACCCGGCCGATCCATATTCCACCCGGCAACAGCTTTTCCGCGAACACGAACACCGCGAGGCCCGCGACCCACAGCAGGTTCATAACCCCAACGACGAACAGCACCGCCATCAGCACCCAGCAGCAGCCGAGGCAATAAACGCCATGCTCCAGGCCCATCCCGAGCGCGCCGGTCCATCCGTCTCGCCAATGATTGAGCACGAAGGCGAAGGGGGAGCGGCAGTGCCGCAGGCAGGTCTGTTTCAACGGCGTGAACTGATACGCACCGGCCAGAATGAACAACGATCCGTCCAACGTCGCGCTGGTGGTCGACAGCATCGGCGACAGCAGAGCCGCGCGATCCAGCGCCCATTGCGCGATGGTGGCGGCCAGCGAGAAGCCGCCCCATGCGACCAGATAGCCGAACGCGAAGACCGAGGCCGGAACAAAATTCTGTCCCCGCGCCCGCTTGCTCCGGTTCAGCGTCGCGAACGTAACGATCATCGGCGCGGCGCTCGGCACCATCATGCCAATCATCATGATCCACCACATCATGAAGGTCAGCGCGAAGGTGATCGGCGTCCATGCGATGGACAACATGGACATGTCCATGTTGTCCATCTCCCGGCTCATCGCCAGCAGGTACAGCCAGGCGATCGCGGTGACGCCAATCAACGCGAGCAGGATGACGGCACGCTCGCGCCGGTTCAGCGCGGCGGCCCGCGGATCAGTCATCGACGTGTCGGTACCGAACATGGACGTGATCAGGCGGCCCAGGCGAAGGGGGCGAAATGACCGTTGTTGCCTTTGCCGATCATATCGAGACCGAGACCAAAGCCGCTGACATGGAGTTCTTTCGCGCGCGCCAGAGCCAGGCGCCGGCCGGCTGGATGTCCCACGTTATCGAGGTAGTACGGTTCACCGCTGCCGTTGCGTGACGCCACGCCTTCGATTTCGAATGCCAGGACGTCGGGGATGGAGACCGCGCGTTTCAGGCCCTCGACGCGGAAGTCGATCGGTTTGAATTCGACACCGCGGAAGTCGCTGACCAGGTTGGCGCGAATCATGCCGGGCGGGCCGCCGACGTCGCCGCTGACGATCGCGGACAGCGCACGACGCTGCGCATCGTTGGCTTTCGCATCGACCACGCCAGCGAAAATCCAGTTGCCGTCGGCCATCACCTTGCCCGAACGGATGACCAGCGCGAAGCACAATCCGTCCAAAGGAGTGCCATTGGACTGGCCTTTGTCGACGCGAAAGATCAGCGCCGCCGTGCAATGGTCGAAGGTCGTCTCCGCCTGCGGATTGGTGTAGATGCACGGACACAGATAGTCGCAGTTGCAACTTTCCATGTATTCGCCGCTGAGCTGCCACTTCGTTCCGGACATCGGTTACTCCCTTGTCATCGGCCGGGGCCTTTCCGGCTGGTGGGATCTGGTTCGATCGCCTGTCCCCGCGCGATCCGGCCGCAGGGACAAGCCGGTTCCTTCAAACGTTGCCGTGCATCGCGTAACTCACCGCTTTCGACGGCTGAACTACGCACTGCTCGATTTGGCGCGGCATCTGGCTCGCATCGCCATAAATCGTGCGCACGAAATACAGACACGTCTGGTGCTGTTGCGCCAGACCTCGAACCATTCGCTCAAGCCGGCGGAACGCGCCGATATTTACGCTGCCGAGTTGCGGCACCAGATTGATATCGGTGCCGCCGCCGGTGGCATGCGACATCAGGTGACCGCGGTGGTAACGGCTATCGCCGCCCAGAGGATGGCCGCTCATGCGCGCGGCGTCGCGTTTGTGGGTCACGTAGGCGGGCACGCCCCAGGCGGCGACATTGCGTTGCAGGGTCAGATCGAACAAGTAGGAGAACGGCGGGCCGGCCGGTTCGCCGACGCTCACCTCGACAAGTTGCGCCAGCGGATTGGTCGCCGCGTAGTCGTCGCACCATAAGGGAACCAGCAGGTCCGGCAACGCCGCGACGATGTCGTTGCCTTTATACGCCGCGACAAGCTGGAGATAAGTGCCTTCGTCGATTGGCATGGGGTACCCCCGCGATGCCACACCGATACCGCATGGTTTTGGCCGCGGGCAAGCGCCAACTCACGGCAGCCCGCCGAAGCCGCCTTTAGTGGCGAGGCACTCCGGCGCGTTCCAGGCCCTCAATGTAGAAGACCCGGTCTTCCGGCCGAAGCGGGATACGAGACGAGATCTTATCGACGGTCACGTTCGGGTCGAATTTCCGCAGCCGGGCCAGACTATCGCTGGCCTCCGCCTCACGCCCCAGGTGCCCGAGAATCGCCAGCCGGATATTGAGCGCCGAGACGTGATCCGGATCACGTTCAAGCACCACCTCGGCCAGCGTCTCCGCCTCTTCCAGATTCCGATTGAACAACTGGGCCGTCATCAAAGCATGCTGAGGAAACCAGATATGCGGATCGCGCGGCGACAGCGACATCGACATCACCGCGTGACGAACCGCGGTCGAATGCTCGCCGTTATAGACTCTGGACCAACTGCTCAGTCCCCAGGCGATCGGCAGATCGGGATTGAGCTCGATCGCCCGCGCATGCAGATGCAACGCGCTTGGCACGTCATGGAGCAGGTAGCCTTTGACGTGACCGGCGATCGGCCAGCGCGCGCGCGTTGAACGGATCGAGCAGCACGGCGCGCTCGGCGGACATGCCGGCCCAGGTTGTCACATCCCGCGGGTTTTCAACCCATCCGTGTCCGACGGCGATAATGCTCCAATAGGCCAGCCATCCGTGTGGCGCGGCATAGTCGGGGTCGAGTTCGATCGCCTGGTTCAACAGGTCGCGGGCACGCATGAACGTTGTTCGATCGAGTCGATAGATGGACTGGATCGCGGTCAGCACGCATTGATGCGCGGCCGCGACCTCGGTTCTGACCGGAGGCTCGGACGCGTGTCCCCGGTGGAACAACTCCGGATCGACCTGAGTCACCATATCGAAGGCGATCCGGTGCTGCAGCGAAAACAAGTCGCTCAGGTGTCCTTCGAAACGCCCGCGCCAGATCACCTCGAAATCGAACACGACATCGGACAGCATGACATCGACGTGGATGTCGTCGTCGATGACGCGAATGGTGCCGTCGATGATGTAGTCGAGTTGGTAGGTTTTACATTGCGCCCGGGCGTCGGCGGCGGGCCCGAGCCATCCCAGAACGTTGCGGTGGCGATCAGCCGCGGCGCGCGAAACCGGGCCAGAGCCGCCGAGATCTCCTCGGCCATGCCAAGAGCGATCCGGCGGCCGACCGGCTCGCCCAGACTACGGAATGGCAGTACAGCCATCCGCCAGCCAAGCTGATGTCTTGGAACCTCAGCCGCCGAAGATGCAATCCCGCCGCTTCCCATGAGGCAAATAGAACCAAATATCAATTTCAATTTGGTTACAGATCGGTGCCGTGAGCGGCATCCGACACGGAAATCGGGCAGGCGCCGCGGAACCGTCAGACCTCCGCCGTCTGAAGTCATCATTCAGAAACAGTTCGCAATAGTTGCGAAATGTTACTGACGGTTTGACCGAGACGAGTCTCGTCTGGTGCTCACGATTGGATGAAAAGAACGGATTTGGTGGGCACCATGTCTGCTGGTCTGTCGTGTTATTGGTTCCGCGTGGTGGATTGGTTCTGGCACGCGGCCAATCAGTAGCATAGTATATAACGGCTGCTTCCACGTAACAGCCAGCAAGATCGCGAAAATCCCCTTGGCACGCGCGTGGCCAGGCGGGAAATGCGGGAAACCACACGATTGGCCCGACCGAGGCGCCAATCAGAACGGAGTGCGTCGTTTGACGGCAGATGGCATCGAGAGGCTTAAACTGACTTGCATATAGCCCCGAGATCCTTTGCCTTTACCGTCCTGTTGGGCCTGTTCGCCGCGCTGCCGGCGCTGTCGATCGACATGAGCGCGCCGACGTTGGCTCTGCTGCCGGCGGCACTCGGCACGACGCGGACACTCGCCGGGCTTACCTTGTCTCTTTTCATGGTTGGTTTCGCGTTGGGACATCTCGGCGGCGGCGCGCTGTCCGACGGACGAGGACGACGACCGGTCCTGTTGGGCGGCCTGGCCTGCTTCGCGGCGGCCGGCGCCGCCTGCGCGCTGGCCACATCGGGGACGATGCTGATTATTTGCCGTCTCATCCAGGGTTTTGGGGCTGGCTCCTGCGCGGTCATCGCATTCGCGATGATTCAGGACCTGTTCGAGGGCGATGCGGCGAGAGCGAAACGATCATACGTGACGGTGATCTTCGTCGCGGTGCCAATGCTTGCCCCGGCGCTGGGTTCTGTTCTGATGAATTTGTTCGGCTGGCGATCCGTCTTCGACGTTCTTGCCATCGCGGGCGCGGTACTTCTCGTTGTCACCTGGGTTGGCGTCGGAGAGAGCCGTCTGGTTGGCTACGACGGGCCGGTCTCGACGTCACATCATCTGGCCAACGCACCGCTGTGGCGGGACTCCCGGTTCGTTCGCATTTCCATGGTCAATGCTTTGAGCTACGGGGCCATCTTCGCGTATATCGCCGGCTCTCCGGTTGTGATCATCGGGCAGATGGGACGTTCTTCCGCGGTGTTCTCAGCCGTGTTCGCCTGCACCGCCGCGGCCTTGGCGGCGGGCGCCTGGACCAGCGGACGGCTGAGCCGGCGGGGCGTGGAAGTAAAGGCATTGCTTGATCCAAGTCTGCTCGCCGCGGCGGCCGCGACCTTCGCGTTGGCGGTGGCCAGTTTATCGGGCATCACCTCGGGCATGGTCCTGATCCCGCTGTTGCTGGCCGTGCTGTTCGCCCGAGGCATCATTGCCCCGAATTTGCAGCACCTCGCGATCGAGCGCCAACGTCACCGGGCCGGCACGGCGTCCGCGGCCGTCAGCGTTTCGCAATTGCTGCTTGGGGCGCTGGCGAGCGCCGGCGTGGCGTTGCTGTTGCAGTCGTTCGGCCCGAGCGCGGTCAGCGTCCCGATGGCCCTGCTCGCGGCCGGTGCGTTGGTCACCTGGCGCGGTATCAATTTGTGATACCGGGGGCGCAAAGACTGGCTCTCCGCCCGACACGTGATGGCCGGCCGGTATAAGGCCGCCAATCCGAGATCAGGCAATGCGAACAAAGCCCGTCCGCGGCGGAGGCGTCCGGCTCAGTCAGCCTTGGCGATCGTCAGAGCTGACGGGTCGAACGGGCATGCGCGGCGTTTGCGCACCATCACCGCGTACTCGCCCTGACGGACCACGGGGTCCGGGTGGGGCAGAAGCACCGAGCCCAGGCGCTCCCAGTCTTCATTCGACAGATCGGTGACGTCCGAGCACTCGAACGCCGAGAGGGTCTCTTCCCGATACGCCAGTTGGGGAACCGGCTGAACCTGGACGAGCGGCACCTCGGATCGGATATGCACCGGCATATCGGTTTTGGTGAGGCGGAAATTCGTGAAGAGCGGGCCGAACCAGAGGTCCGTTTCAATGATGCCTTCCCAGGTCACCAGTCCTGGAATCGCGGAAATATTCACCGGTGAGCGCACAAAAAGGCTCCAGCCCGGACGGGTCTTCGCAAGCAGGCCGGTCCACATCTGGACAGTGCCGAGTTCCCGCAGCGGTGTCAGGAACGGCGGCGAATAGCCCCGCAGCGCTTCGGGAACCATCGCATCGAAGGCTGCGGCATAATGTGGGTATTGCACGGCGCCGCTGTCGGTGCCGGAGATCGGCTGCCAGGTCTCATCCTCGCCGTAGGACCAGAAGACCTGCTCACCATCCCACAGCAACCGGAAATCCATGGGTGGGAATAGCCAGTAGCCGTATCCCGTCGCGGACGTCAGAGCATCGCAATACCGCATGGCACGTCCGGGCAAATATCCGGCGGCTGTCCGGTCGGCTCGTTTCGGCGGTCGGCTGGGTTGTATCAGGCGAAAGAATTCAACGGTCGAGTCTTTGCGCATGAGCTCGCCATATGTGCCAAAGGCCGACGCTCCGCACCAACCGCGGGACGCCGGCCTGGATTAATCTGGCCTTGTTACTCGATTAATTAAAAACGAATAGCTCCGCCGCCGAGGCGAACGCGGCCGGAATCCTTCGTCGCGGGCGCCGAAAAGTGGATCGCACCGCCACCGAGCCGCACGCGGCCGGTATCTTTCGTGGCGTCCTGGGTCTTCGTTGACGAAACTTCCGTCTTGATCGTGTTCTGTTCCATTGGTCATCCCTTTCAGTTTTCTGCTCGACAAGTCGTCCGTCGATAGTGAAACCAATATGAAAGGTTTACAGACTTGTAAACAGCAAAATCACGCTTCGACGGGGGGTTCGCTACAAAAATTTCAGAGCTGAAACCCCACATTCACGAATTTTTAACGATGATTTGACGATTGGAAGGAATCGGGCGACGACAGTATTATTTTTTCGACGGGCCGCCGTGGTTTACCCATAATCGGCACACGACAATGCGACGGACGCTCTTCCCGCACCTCCGGGAATTTAACGGGAAGTCCGCCGGGCATCCCGGGTCAGCCCAATCATTTCAATCGCAATCAATTCTCACCGCCGCATCGCCGCCGCTCGGCCGGGTCGATCCGCTTCCCGCCGTTCGCGACACGGCCTGTCGCTCCGTAACGCGCGCCACCAGATCGGGCGCCACCAGGTCGGGCGCCCGCCGCCAAATGTCCCGCGCCGCGCCACGAAATCGAACTGAAACGGTGCGACGCGCTAAATGATTCGATGTTCGCGCCACCCAGCAATGAATTCGAGGACTCCAGGCGGGTACTCATCAACGGCGGACTTTTGTTGGAGCATTTCGCCCGCCTGGCGACAAACGTCTCGGAGACGGCGGCGGCGGTCGTCAGCGTGCCCGGACGCCGCAAGGGACACGGTTCGCGGCGCGCCGCGTTCGGCCTGTCGCGCGACCAGGTGAGCGCGTTCAAGGACATCGAGCGCATCCTCGATTCCGGACCCAGCACCATCATCGTTCCCGACATGAGCCAGGACAAAAGGTTGGACAGCGTCGCGGCGGCATTCGAACCCGCCCGGTTTCGCTTCCTGGCTTACATCAAACTGATTTCACCCGGCGGCGAGCGAGTCGGGTTCATTTGCGTCCTCGACGAGGCACCCAGGGCGGGGCTGACGGAAGCGCAACTGACCTCGCTGGGTCATATCGCCAGCATGGTACTGGCCGACCGGCAGCGGGAGCAGCGCCATCTTCATCTGATGCACGTCGCCGACCGCGCGCTGCGGGTCGACCGGATGCTGCGGCTGGTGTCGGATGCCGGCACCTGCGCCGACGCGCTGACCAACCTGCTCGAGGCGCTCTGCCATTTTCATGGCGCGGCGGTCGGGCAGATCTGGCAACTGGTGCAGCCCGGAAAGCCGCTCCTCGAGGTCAGCCACTATCATCGTGATCCGGAGGTCGGCGACGCCTACCAGGCGATCGAGCCGCTGATCGCCCTGCATGAGATGACGACCGACGCGATCCGGCGCAACAAGCCGCACGCGATCCGGTTCTCCCAGTTCGACGGGATCGACGCGGCCGGCGATGCCGGGACCCAGACGTTTTCGGGCCATGTCTGCATCCCGATCTGGGTGCATCAGCAGCGCTTCGGCATTTCGCTCGCCTTCACCACGGACAGCGCCGACCTCAACTCGGTGGTGGCGGACATCGCCTCGCTCGGCGATACGATCCGCCCGGCGCTGTTCCAGAAGGTGACCGAGGAACGGATGCGCTTCGCGGCCCATCACGACGACCTGACCCAGTTGTCGAATCGACTGATGTTTCAGGAACGGCTGCGCAAGGCGATCGCGGCGGCGCGCTCCGTCGATCAGCGATTTGCGGTGCTTTGCCTGGACCTGGACGGCTTCAAACTGATCAACGACACCCGCGGGCATGAGATCGGCGACCGGCTGCTGGTCGGCGTCGCGCAACGGCTGCGCGACAGCGTGCGCGAGAGCGACACGGTCGCGCGGATGGGCGGTGACGAATTCGCGATCATTCAGCCGCTGGACAGTCAGCCCACGGCGGCCATTTCGCTCGCCAAACGGCTGGTGGAAACCGTCACCCAGCCATTCGACCTGGCGGGACGCGCCGCGTTGATCGGCGTCTCGATCGGCATTGCCCTGTATCCGCAGCACGGGGAAAGCCCCGACCTGCTTTTGCGCCACGCCGACCTGGCGCTGTATCGCGCGAAAAAAGCCGGTCGCAAGACCTTTTGCCTGTTCGATCCCGCGATGGAAGTCAGCCAACACGAGCACTTCCTGGTGGAGCAGGATCTGCGGGACGCGATCGGCCGCGAGGACTTCACGCTGGCCTATCAGGCGGTGTGCGACAGCAACTCCCTGGAAATCGTCGGGTTCGAGGCACTGTTGCGCTGGCGCCATCCGCTGATCGGTCCAATCCAGCCGGACCAGTTCATCCCGCTCGCGGAGAAGACCGGTCTGATCGTCCCGCTCGGCCGCTGGGCTTTGGAGACGGCGTGCGCCGAGGCGGCGACCTGGGAGCCGCATATCCTGCTGTCGGTCAATCTGTCGCCGCTGCAGTTTCGCCAGCCGGACCTGCCGCAACAGATCGCCGATGTGCTGAGCCGGACCGGCCTGCCGCCGGCCCGGCTCCGGCTGGAGGTAACGGAGGGATTGCTGCTCGACGAGCCGGAACTCGTGGTGCGGACGATGCGCGGTCTCCAGGCGCAGGGCATCCGCATCATGCTGGACGATTTCGGCACCGTGTACGCCAGCATGAGCTACCTGCGGCGCTTTCCGTTCAACGGCATCAAGATCGACAAGTCGTTCGTTCGGGGCCTGTGTGAGGATGCGGTCACGCTGGCGATCGTGGAGGCGATTTTGTCATTGGGCGAGCGGCTCAACCTCGCCGTGGTGGCGGAGGGCGTGGAGACAACTCGCGAACTCAATGTGCTCCGGAATTTGGGCTGCCGCTTCTTTCAGGGCTATCTGACCGGGCGTCCGTCCGAAATTCGCCCCGCTCGCGCGCTGCTTCGGGAAGCGGGCTGAGGCGATTTGCCATCCACCCCGTCGAGGCGACGATTGCCACGATCAGGGAACCGCGTGACCATGCGTCCCGCTCACGCCGCGCTCCGTCCCAGGTCTCGGCGCGGTGGAACGGGAGATCACCGATGCCGAAGACCACCCGCATCAGAAACGCCGCCTGGATCGTCGCATGGGACGCAACCACCGCGAGCCACTTCTACCTGAACGGCGGCGATCTGGTGTTTTCCGGCGACACCATCACCCATGTCGGCAAGACCTGGCCGGGTGAGGCGGACGAAACGATCGACGGCGCCGACCTGATGGTCATGCCGGGCCTCGTCGATATCCACTCGCACCCCAGCACCGAGCCGTTCTTTCGCGGCGTGCGGGAGGAACACGGCCTGCCCTCCATGTATATGAGCGGGCTGTACCAGCGCTCCTTCGTATTTCGACCGGACGAGGCAGGACGGCTGGCCGGCAAGCAGGTCGCGTATTGCGAGATGCTGCTGACCGGGATCACCAGCGTCGCGGATCTGTCGGGCAACGATCCCGGCTGGATCGATCTCGCCGCGCGCAGCGGACTGCGCGTGTTCCTCGCCCCCGGCTACGCATCGGCACGCTGGCACCTGGAGAACGACTGGGACCTCGGATATTCCTGGGATGATATCGCCGGCCGCCGCGGGTTCGACGACGCGCTGGCGCTGATCGATCGGGCGATCCAACATCCCTCGGGCCGGCTGTCCGGCATCGTCTGCCCGTCGCAGATCGACACCTGCACCGAAGACCTGCTGCGCAACTCGTGGGAGGCCGCGACCCAGCGTGGATTGCCGTTCACCACGCATTGCGCGCAGAGCGTGAACGAGTTCCAGGAGATGGTGAAACGGCATGGCAAAACGCCGGTGCAATGGGCGAAGCAAATCGGCATCCTCGGCCCGCGCACCATCCTGGGCCACGCGATCTTCATCGACGAACATTCGTGGTTGCACTGGCACAGCCGGGAGGATCTGGGTCTGCTGGCGGACAGCGGAACGTCGGTGGCGCACTGCCCATCGCCGTTCGCGCGGTACGGTCACGGCATGGAGGATTTCGGCCGTTACCGGCGCGCCGGAGTGAACATCGGCATCGGCACCGACGTCGCGCCGCACAACCTGATCGAGGAAATGCGGCTGGCGGCCATCGTCGCGCGCATCCTCGCGGAGAACATCAAAACCACGACCACGGCGGAGGTGTTTCGCGCGGCGACGGCCGGCGGCGCGGCGGCGCTGGGCCGCGAGGACATCGGCCGCCTGGCACCCGGCGCGAAGGCCGATCTGGTGCTGGTGGACCTGAAGAACCCGTTCATGATGCCGGCGCGCGACCCGCTGCGTTCGTTGATCTACACCGCCGCGGATCGCGCCATCCGGGACGTGTACATCGCCGGGGAACAGGTGGTGCGGAGCGGCAAGGTGCTCACGCTCGATCACGCGGGCGCGCTGGAGGTGCTGGCGGAAGCGCAGCAACGCATGCTCAGCGGCGCGCGGCAGAACGATTACAAGGGCCGCACCGCCGAGGAGGTCATTCCGTTGTCATTGCCGACGCTGAACCCGCCGTGACGGCGTGACAGTCGAACTTGGGGGCCGAGGCCGCGGCCAGCGACAAACCCGGGGACATCGTTTCGGCCGGTCGGTATAACTCCGGGGATAAGTGTCGGCATAACGTGCGGGATACCCTTGCGGCAACTTCAGGGAGGCGCTTCATGGATCGCCTCGCCAGGATGACCCGCGGATAATTTCCGAGGTAACCTTCGGGATCGTCCGCCGGATGGCCACGGGCATGACCTCGGGAGTAACTCTCATGACCGCCGGGATAACTCTGGGGATAACCATGTCCGGGCAGGTTCGCGAACCGGTGGATTGCGTGTTCGCCGGCCTCTCGGAATGCGCGAGTTTCTCGTAACGAGCCACCGCCGATAAGGACCCCTTATGCTCGGACCAACATCCCGCATCTACTTCTCCCAGCGGCTGCGGCTGCATTACGTGGACTGGGGCAATCCCGAGGCGCCGCCTCTGCTGCTGGTGCACGGCGGGCGCGATCATTGCCGCAACTGGGACTGGGTCGCCGCCGCGCTGCGCGACGAATACCACGTGATCGCACCCGACCTGCGCGGACACGGCGACTCGCAGTGGTCCGATTCAGGGCATTACACGGCCGCGAACTACATTTACGACCTGGCGCAACTGATCCACCAACGGCATCTGGCGCCGCTGCGCATCATCGGCCATTCGCTCGGCGGCAATATCTCGCTGCGCTATACCGGCATCTACCCGGAGAACGTCTCCCACCTCGTCGCGATCGAGGGCCTCGGCCCAGGGCCGAAGTCGCACGCCGAAGCTGACCGCAAGCCGATCGCCGAGCGCATGCGGTCCTGGATCGATGAGCAGCGCGCCTACGCCGCCCGGGTGCCGCGCCGTTACGCGACCTTGGAGGAAGCGCACCGGCGTATGCACGAGGCCAACGCCCACCTGACCACCGAGCAAACCCGGCATCTGACCGAGCATGGCGTCAACCAGAACGAAGATGGCACCTATAGCTGGAAATTCGATCAATACGTTCGTCTCTGGCCCGCCTACGACATGACCCGGGACGCCATCGCCCGCCTCTGGTCCCGCATCGTCTGTCCCACCCTTCTCGTGCACGGCCTCAACTCCTGGGCCAGGCCACCGGCCGAGGACGGACGCATCGACTTCTTTCAGAATGCACGCGCTTTGCCGTGGCCGGCGCGGGCCATTGGGTTCACCACGATCAACTCGATGTGTTCTTGCGCGAGGTCCGCGCGTTCCTGCGCGATGCTCCGTCGAGCCCCGCCGGGTCCACCTGAGATCGCGCGGGGTCCCCGCCGGGCGCGTTCGCTGGATAAGCCGGTGCAGCGCCCGACGCGGCGTGTCGCTGCCGCGTGGGCCGATGGATCGCGTCCCCGGCGCGTGGGCCGGTGGATCGCATCCCCGGCGCGTGGGCCGACGGATCGCGTCCCCGGCGCGTGGGCCGACGGATCGTGTCGCCGACGCATGACGCGCCGGATCCTGTCGTCGGGACGCGGCTGGAACGATGTGTTCGTCAAATGCGCGTCAGTATTTACGTTCCTTTGGCGTCATGCGACAATTTCCCGCTGTATCACGCATCGAGTCATGACGCCCGAATCCAACCGGCCCGACTGTCCGACCGACGACGCGCGCTGGGACGCCGCGTCGACCAGGCGTCACGCCGTCACCCTGGCACGCTGGGTCAGTCTGGGATCGTTCGGGCTGATGCTTTGCTTGTGGCTCGCGATCATCGTGTCCACATGGTCGGTGCGGGAAGCCGCTCTCGGCCGGGCGACCTCGTCCGCCAGCAACCTGAGCGCCGCGTTCTGTGAGCAGGTGTACCACACGCTCAGCACGATCAACGCCGCCATGGACCTGACCGCGCATGAAATGCGTGCCGATCCGACGGGCTTCCGGCTCGATCGCTGGTCGGAGGAACTGCCCGCCCTGGCGCAGCCAACCATGTTCGTTTCGCTGATCGACGCGAACGGGAAACTGATTTCGACCACCATCAAGCCGGGCGTCTCAGGTCTCGATCTGAGCGATCTCGAATACGTCAAGGTGCATCTCGCGCTCGACGCAGTCCCGAACTGTACATCAGCGAGCCGACGGTCGGCCGGGTGTCGCGGCGCCTGATGATCCAGGTCTCGCAGCGGATTGTCGACGGCAGCGGGCATCTGCTCGGGATCCTGGTGTTCGCGTTGGCGCCGGACGACCTGACGTCGCTGCATCGGTCGGTGAACCTGGGATCGCGGGGCCTGATCGCGCTGGTTGGCGACGATGGCATGTTGCGCGCCACGGTTTGGCGATGAGCCGGCGGGTACCGCCGCCGCGACGGGCGGGCGCTGGCCGTTGATGCTGGACCGCGGCACGGCGGAAGGCGGTGATGCGCTCCGACGCCGTCGATGGTGTCTCGCGGATCTGGTCGCTGCGCCGGTTGCCCGACTACCCGCTGATGGTCGCCGCCGGCCTGAGCATGGATGACGAACTCGCCGAAGTCGCGCACCCACACGATCCTGGAAGTCGGCATCGGCGTCGCCGCCAGCGTCGCTGCTGATCGCGCTGAACATCCTGCTGGTGCGCGAGATCCGCCGCCGCAATCAGCGGGAACTGGAACTCGCGCGCGAGCATGTCCGCGCTGGAACACGCCCGCGCGGAGCTGTTGATCGAGCAAGGCAAACTCGCCAGCGTGAACCGCGAACTGGTGCTCAGCACCGAACGGGCCGAGGCCGCCAACCTGGCGAAGTCGCAGTTCCTGGCGCAGATGAGTCACGAGTTGCGCACGCCATTGCACGCCGTCATCGGTTTTTCCGAACTGATTTCGCACAACGTGGCGCCGATGCCTTCGGCCGGGCATGATCGCCGGCTATGCCGACGACATCATGAAATCCGGCCGCCACTTGCTGGAACTGATCAATTCCATCCTCGACCTGTCGAAAGTCGAGGCCGGCTCGACCACCTTGGCGGAAGACGAAGTGCCGCTGGACGCGGTCATCAGGGACAGTCTGATGACGATCCGCGAGCAGGCGTCGGAAGCCGGCGTGGCCGTCGATACCAGCCCGCCCGAGGCACTGCCGGCCGTGCGCGGCGACCCCACGAAGCTGCGGCAGATCTTCATCAACCTGCTGTCGAACGCGGTGAAATTCACCCCGCGGGACGGTTCGGTGACGGTATCGGCGCGGCGGGAGCCGGATGGCGGCATCGCGCTCATCGTCGCGGACACCGGCATCGGCATGACCGTCACGGAACTGGGGATCGCGATGGAGCCGTTTGGCCAGGTCGAGAATTCGCTGGCCCGGTCGTTCGCCGGCACCGGTCTGGGGTTGCCGCTGGCGCGCCGGATGACCGAGTTGCATGGCGGACGCCTCACGGTGCGCAGCGTCAAAGGCGTCGGCACGACGGTTGAGGTGTCGCTGCCCGGGAGCCGGATCCTCAGGTCGGGCGAGGGGCGAAGCGCCCAGGCCGCGGCGGTCGAATCGGGTGAGACGACGTGGTGAAGGGGCGTCGCCCGCGGCCGGCCATGCCGTCATAAATCAGTCACACTCAGGCCGCGGAGCCTCCCGTAAGTAAGCCGAAGGCAGTGCAACCACCTGACGGAATATCATGCATTCAAACAAAATCGCTCTCGCCGCCGCGGGCGCCCTGGTCACGATCATCGCCGGGCACGCCGGTCTGAGCGCGGCCGCCGACGCGGGCATGCAAAAGTCGGCCGCGGGGGCAGTCGCGCCCGCGCCGGGCAACGCGCCCCCGAACGACATGTCCACCACGACGCCCATCAAACATCTGGTTGTCATATTCAACGAGAACGTGTCATTCGATCACTATTTCGCGACCTATCCCAAGGCGACCAATCCGCCGGGCGAGCCAGCGTTCACCGCCGCGGCGGGAACGCCGAAGGTGAACAACCTGGCGAGTGCCAGGCTGCTGACCAACAATCCGAATTTCACCAATAAGGCGAACGGGACCGACGCCGCCGAGCCGTTCCGGCTGGATCGCACGCAGGCCAACACGGCCGACCAGAACCACGCCTACACCGCCGAACAGCAGGCCTACCACGCGGGGAAAGCCGATCTGTTTCCGAAGTACACCGGCAAGGCCACGGCGGGCGGCGTGGGCGCGTTCGGCACCAAAGGCCAGGTGATGGGTTACTTCGACGGCAACACCGTCACCGCGCTGTGGCAGTACGCTCAGCATTTCGCCATGAGCGACAATGCCTATGCCAACACCTACGGCCCATCGACGCCGGGTGCGCTCAACGTGGTCTCCGCCCAGACCAATGGCATGAAGATCGTCGCCGCCAGTAAGAACCCGTCCACGCTCACCGCCGTTTCGTATTACATCGGCGATGGCGCCGGCGGCCTGACGATGATCAACGACGTCGATCCCGGCTACGACGTGTGCTCGGTCCCCAAGGATCAGGCGATGATGGCGGGTAAGAACATCGGCGACCTGCTGAACGCCGGCGGCGTGACCTGGGGCGGGTTCATGGCCGGCTTCGACCTGGAAACCAAGAACGCGAACGGCACCACCGGATGCAGGCGCAGCACGCACTCGACGGTGGTCGGCAGAGACGTCATCGACTACATCCCGCATCACAACTGGTTCCAGTATTATGCATCGACCGCCAACCCCGGCCATGCCCACCCGAGCTCTCAGACGGCGATCGGCTTCTCGCTTCAGTCCGACGGCAAGACCGCCGATCCGGCCAACCACCAGTATGACCTGCGGGACTTCTACGACGCGGTGAAGGCCGGCGACTTTCCGGCGGTGTCGTTCGTCAAGCTGCCCGCGTACCAGGATGGCCATGCCGGTTATTCGGATCCGGTGGACGAGCAGGCCGGCACCGCCGCGCTGATCAACTTCCTGCAACAACAGCCTGGCTGGAAGAACACGGCGGTGGTGATCACCTGGGACGACTCCGATGGTTGGTACGATCATGCCTTCGTGCGTCCGACCAACGCCTCGTTCGATATCGAGGCGGACCAACTCGACGGACCCGGCAAGTGCGGGACGGGCAAGCCGATGGCGGGCGTGACCGGGCGTCCGGCGAACGGGCGCTGCGGTCCCGGCACGCGCGTGCCGTTTCTGGTCATCTCGCCGTGGTCCAAGGTCAACTACGTGAGCCATGCGCGCATTTCGCACGCCTCGGTGGTGCGCTTCATCGAGGACAACTGGCTGCATGGCGCGCGCCTCGGCGGCGGCTCGTTCGACGCCTCGGCCGGATCGCTCGCGGATCTGTTCGACTTCAGGAAGGCTACCGGCAACCCGCCGCTCTGGTTGGATCCGGCCACGGGCGAGCCGTTGACCGCGGCGCCCGCCTCCCCCTGAGCAACCGCCTCCCCCTGGGCAACCGCCTCGCCCCGACACGCGGCGTGCGCGGCGGCTGGGTCGCGGCCGGCATTGGCCTGTTGCTGGCCGCCACTGCGTCCGGTCAACCGGCCGGGCCCGATCCCGCCGTCGCGCGCGCATTGGCGCGGGGCGAGAACCCGTATCCGGTGCATCTCGTGCGTCCACCCTCGGCGCCCTTGTCGGCGATGGCGAAGCTGGGACGCGCCGTGTTCTTCGACACCGGCCTGTCGTCCTCGGGGCGGCTGTCCTGTGCGTCCTGCCACAGTCCGGCTCACGCCTATGGCCCCGCCGGTGACGCGGCCGCGGTGAACGGTGGCCCGGCGTTGTCGCGTCAGGGTGTGCGCGCGGTGCCCTCGTTGATGTATCTGGAACGTCAGAGCAGTTTCAGCATCGGCCCGGACGACGACGAGAACGAAACCGTGAGCCTGACGCAACTGGCGGTCCTCGGGCAGCAGGCGCCGCGGGCGACAGAAGACCGCGACGAACACGGCGGCGACGGCGGCGAACGTGGTGCCTCAGGGCGGCCTGTTCTGGGATGGCCGCGCCGATACCCTGCAGGATCAGGCGCTCGGCCCGCTGCTCAGTCCGATCGAGATGGACGGCGGCGGCGTCGCGGCGGTGGCGGCCAAATTGCGGCGTGCGCCCTACGCGCCCGACATGGCGCGACTGTTCGGCGCCGCGGTGTTCGCCGCGCCGCGGCTGGCGGTGTCGGAGGCGCTGTTCGCGGTCGCGCGTTATCAGATCGAGGACCCCGGCTTTCACCCCTACACCAGCAAGTTCGACTTCTGGCTGGAGGGCAAGGCGCGACTGACCCAGGCGGAGCTACGCGGCTACCGGCTGTTCAACAATCCGGACAAGGCCAATTGCGGCGGCTGTCATCTGGATCAGCCACGCCCCGACGGACTGCCGCCGCTGTTCACCGACGGCCAGTTCGAGGCACTCGGCGCGCCGCGCAATCCGGCTTTAACGGCGAACCGGGACAAGGCGTATTTCGATCTCGGCGTGTGCGGCCCGTATCGCACGGACATGCGGACCGAGACGCAGTTCTGCGGTATGTTCCGCACCCCGACGCTGCGCAACGTGGCGACGCGGCTTGTGTTCTTTCACAACGGCGTGTTCCACTCGTTGACGCAGGTACAGGACTTTTACGCTTACCGGGACACCGATCCTGGACGGATTTATCCGAAAGCGGCGGACGGCACCGTGGCGCGATTCAACGATATTCCGCTGGCGTATCGGGGCAATATCGACGTGGAGGATCCGCCGTTCGACCGGCATCTCGGCGACCCGCCCGCGATGACCCCGGACGAGGAGGCGGACATCATCGCGTTCCTGGGGACCCTGACCGATGGGTATCAGCCGCGGCGGTGATCGCGGGACGCGGTCGCCACGGTCGATCGTCGTGGCGGCCCTGCCACCGCCGACCCGCCTGAGGCCAGCCACGAGCGCGCCGGTCAATTGGCCGTCGCCGATGGGCCGTACGTTGTCATCGACCCCAGCCTCGGCCTACCATCCCGGAATGAAGCCTCTTACAGGGATTCAGGCGTTACGCGGCTACGCCGCCAGTCTCGTTCTTTTGGGTCACGCCTATGCGACCGGCTTCGACAAGGTCGCGGATACCTCGTGGCTCGCATCGATCCTGCGCCCGCTGTTCTCGTCCGGCGTCGATGTCTTCTTCGTGATCTCCGGCTTCATCATCAGCCGGGGACTATTGGAGCCGATGACCCGACCGGATGCCATCCGTTTCGCCTGGCGTCGCGCCACCCGAATCTACCCGCTCTACTGGATTGTGCTCGGCACGCTCGCCACAGTGAACCTGTATCTGCCGGTGAACGTCTACGCCATGCAAGTCTCGCCGGTACCGGAACTGGTCTTCCTGACGACAACCTCGAACTGGCTGATCCCACCCGCCTGGACGCTCGCGTTCGAGGTCTGGTTCTACTTCGTGATGACGTGCCTCATCCTGCTGATGCCGCGTCACGTGCCGCTTTGCATGGCGGGATGGCTGTTGCTCCAAACCGTTGCGGCACTGCTCCATCCTGGGCCGGTCCTGATCTGCGATCACCCACTGGTACTCGAGTTCGGGTTCGGTTGCGTGCTTTGCTGGATGACGCGCAACGGCGGTCATCGGCACTTCACCATCGACCTGACACTGGCGGTCGTGCTGTTCACCGCGGGCGCTTTGCTGTCTCGGCCCGTCTGGGTCGCGGGTTGGCCGCGCGTCGGCACCTTCGGCCTCGCCGCGTTCTTCCTGGTGCACGCCATCGTGGTCGCGAGCGAGCGTGGCGTTCGATTTCCGGCGTTCCTGGTGCGGCTCGGCGATGCCTCATATTCGATCTACGTATCGCACCTCGGTACGCTGATCGTTCTCGCGTTCGTATCCCGGCGGATTGGGCTGACCCACGCGCTTCCGGATGCATCGCGACCGGTCCTGGTGGCGGGGTGGGTCGCGATCGCGTTGACTGTCGGTCTGATCTCGCATCGATTCGTAGAGCGGCCCTTACTGGCATTGACGCGGACGATCGCGCGAGGCGCGGGAGGCGCGGCGCGCCATTCGATTTGATCAGACACCGGAATTCGTGATCGCGGCGATTTTGTGCGATCGCGGTGGAGCGCGCACCGTGACGCGGGACCGTCGTCGTGCGTCCAGTTGCAAGCCATGCTGTGATCGCCCTAAATCGGCCACGACCGCCGGCGGCACGATCCTTGACTCGCCCCCCAACCCACCGCCATAACCCGCCCATCCGGGACTTCACAGTCACCCGGTCCCCGCCTGACGCGGGGGCTCCGCCGCTCCGCGAGGGTTCGCGCAGCGGCGCATCGTCGTTTTGAGGCCCCTCATCCCGGCCTCAAGGAGGGTTTGATCGTGTTCGAGGCTCTGTCCGACAAGCTCAACGGCGTCTTCGACCGCCTGCGCAGCCGGGGCACGCTGAACGAAATGGACGTCGCGGAGGCGCTGCGGGAAGTCCGCCTCGCACTGCTGGACGCCGACGTCGCCCTGCCCGTGGTGCGCGACTTCATCACCAAGGTGCGCGACCGCGCCATCGGGGTCGAGGTCCTGCAATCCGTCTCTCCCGGCCAGCAGGTCATCAAGATCGTCAACGACGAGATGATCGAGCAGTTGGGCGGTGCCGGCGCCGTCCCGATCAACCTCAACGCCGCGGCGCCGGTGCCGATCCTGCTGGTCGGCCTGCAGGGCTCCGGTAAGACCACCACCGCCGGCAAACTCGCGCTGCGCTTCCGGGAGCGCCTGAAGAAGAAGATCCTGCTCGCCAGCCTCGACACCCAGCGGCCCGCCGCGCAGTTGCAGTTGCAGCAACTGGCCGAGCAGGCGCGCGTCCCCAGCCTGCCCATCATCGCCGGCCAGACCCCGGTGCAAATAGCCCAGCGCGCGATGGATACCGGGCGGCGCGAGGGCTACGACATCGTGCTGCTCGACACCGCCGGCCGCCTCTCGATCGACGAGGCGCTGATGGCGGAGGTGAAGGAAATCCGCGCCGCCACCAATCCGGCCGAGACACTGCTGGTGGTCGACGCGATGACCGGCCAGGACGCGGTCAACACCGCCAAGGCGTTCAACGACGCGGTCGGCGTGACCGGCATCGTCATGACCCGCATGGACGGCGACGCCCGCGGCGGCGCCGCGTTGTCGATGCGCGCCATCACCGGCGCTCCCATCAAGCTGGTCGGTGTGGGCGAAAAGCAGGACGCCCTCGAGGACTTCCACCCCGAACGCGTCGCCGGCCGCATCCTGGGCATGGGCGACATCGTCGGCCTGGTCGAAAAAGCTTCCGAGACGATCGATCAGGAGGAGGCCGAAAAACTCGCCGCCAAGATGATGCGCGGCAAGTTCGACCTCGAGGATTTCGCCCAGCAACTGAAGCAAATTCAGAAAATGGGCAGCCTGTCGGGGATTCTCGGCATGCTGCCGGGGATCGGCAAGATCAAGCAGCAGCTCGAGAACGCCGATCTCGACAATACGATCCTGAAACGGCAGGCGGCGATCATCTCATCGATGACGATGAAGGAACGTCGCGTGCCCGACATCATCAAGGCGAGCCGCAAGAAACGCATCGCCTCGGGCTCCGGCACTTCGGTGCAGGAAGTCAACAAACTGCTGAAGCAGTTCGACGAAATGACCACCGTCATGAAGCGCATGAACAAGCTTGGCCAGAAAGGCCTCATGCGTAACGGCCTCTCGGCGCTGATGCCGAAAGGCATGGGCCAACAACGCCGACCATTCTGAGTTCTTAAGGAGAAAGCCGCACATGGGTCTCAAGATCCGCCTCGCCCGCGCCGGAGCCAAGAAGCGTCCGTACTACCACATCGTCGTGGCCGACAGCCGCAGCCCGCGCGACGGCCGTTTCATCGAGAAACTGGGCTCGTACAACCCGATGCTGCCGCAGGAGCATGCCGATCGCATCCGTTTGCAGCCGGAACGGATCCAGCATTGGCTGAGCCACGGCGCGCTGGCCACCGAACGCGTGGCGAAGTTCCTCGGCCACGCCGGTCTGGCGCCGATGCCGGTGTGGAAGGAACAGCCGATCCAGTCGGCGCCGAAGAAGAAGGCGCAGGAACGCGCCAAGGCGGCCGAGGCCGCGGCGGCGGGCTGACTTGCCCACCCGTCCAATCCCGCTGGGTACGCCCATACTTCTGGGTGTCATTGGCCGCGCGCATGGCGTGCGCGGCCTCGTGCGTGTGACCAGTCACACCGCGGATCCCGCCGACCTGACCGGGTACGGACCGCTGTCCGATCCGACCGGGCGGCGGTTCATATTGCGCTGGATGGGCGAGGGCATCGCCGAAGTTTCGGAAATCATCGACGGCAAGCCGGTGAAACTCGCCGATCGCACCGCGGCGGAGCGGTTGACCAACACGAAACTGTTCATCGAACGGGATCGCCTGCCCGCTCCGGACGCCGATGAATACTATCTCGCCGACCTGATCGGGTTGACCGCGGTCGGCTCGGATGGCGTGCCGATCGGCGTCGTTTCGGCGGTGCATGATTACGGCGCCGGCGCCAGTCTGGAGATCGACCGCGACCATGCCGGCTCGTTGCTGATCCCGTTCACCGCCGCCGCCGTGCCGGAGGTGTCGATTGAAGCCCGCCGGGTGACGGTCGTGCCGCCGGATGAAATCGACGTGGTGGAGACGGCGGCGGCGACCTCCCATCATCCCTCGGCGACGCACGCGGGACAGGAAACCAGTCCCCGTGATGACCGCGGCAATGACGCGTGCGTCACCGCCGGTCGCCGCGATGCGGAGGCCACCGCATGACCTGGCGCGCCTCTGTCCTGACGTTGTTTCCCGAGATGTTCCCCGGACCGCTCGGCCACTCGCTGGCCGGGAAGGCGCTGGAGAACAACATCTGGTCGCTGGAAACCATCCAGATCCGCGACTTCGCGACCGACCGGCATCATTCCGTGGACGACACGCCGTTTGGCGGCGGCGCCGGCATGGTGTTGCGGCCCGACGTGCTCGACGCGGCGATCGAGCGTGTCGCCGACGACCGGCCGATCCTGTGCCTGACCCCGCGCGGCCGGCGGTTCTCTCAGCCGGACGCGGTGCGTCTCGCCAACGGCTCCGGCGTGATCCTGCTGTGCGGCCGCTACGAGGGCATCGACCAACGCGTGATCGACGCCCGCGACCTGGAGGAAGTCAGCCTCGGCGACTTCGTGCTGTCTGGTGGCGAGCCGGCGGCGCTGGTCCTGCTGGACGCGGTGATCCGCCTGCTGCCAGGCGTGATGGGCGCGGCCGACAGCGCGACCGAGGAAAGCTTTTCACACGGCCTGCTCGAATACCCGCACTACACGCGCCCCGCGGAATGGCGCGGCCGCCGCGTGCCGGACGTGTTGCTGTCGGGCCACCACGGCGCCGTCGCCGCGTGGCGCCGTGAACAATCCGAAGACATCACCAAACAACGCCGCCCCGATTTGTGGGCGGCCCATCTCGCGGGCCAGGTCGCCCCAATCATGACGAAAGGACGCCTGACCATGAACATCATCCAGCAATACGAGGCCGATCAGATGGCCAGCCTCTCCGCCGCCCGCGCGGTGCCGGAATTCTCGCCCGGCGATACCGTGCGCGTGGCGGTGAAAGTGGTGGAAGGCGACCGCACCCGCACCCAGGCGTTCGAGGGCGTTTGCATCGCGCGCTCGAACAAAGGCCTGAACAGCAACTTCACCGTGCGCAAGATCAGCTACGGCGAGGGCGTGGAACGCGTGTTCCCGCTCTACGCGCCGACGATCGCCGAGATCACCGTGGTCCGCCGCGGCGATGTGCGTCGCGCCAAGCTGTATTACCTGCGCGGCCGTCGCGGTAAGTCCGCGCGCATCGCCGAGAAGGCGCGCGCCATCGTGGGCACGACCGAGGCGGCCGCCGCGGCGGAAACCCCGGCGGCGGAGTGAGGACGGAGCGCCTCGCCGTGGCAGTCGGCCGCGCCTTTTCGTTGCGGCCCGCCACGGCGTCTGCTAATTTCTGAGACATGGGAACTCCGGCCGCCCGCGTTGGCGATATGCATGTCTGCCCGATGGTCACCGTGATCGTGCCGCATGTCGGCGGTCCGGTGCTGCCGCCCGGCGCGATCACGACCTTGATCATGGGTATGCCGGCGGCGCGCGTCGGTGACATGTGTGTCTGCGTCGGCCCGCCCGACGTGATCGCGATGGGGACGTTCACCGTCCTGATCGGCGGCATGCCGGCGGCGCATATGGGCTCGATGACCGCGCATGGCGGTGTCGTCATGGGTATGGGCGTGACGGTGCTGGTGTAGCCCGAATTCTTTCCGGGCTTGATCCGTCCCACTCAACCGCGGCCCTCACAGCGGAATCGCCAGCAAATTCGGAATATTGAACGTGTCGCAGACCGCGATTTTCTCGCGAAACAGCGGTGCGCCGCCGCTGAACGTGATCACGTCGAGGTATTGGCCCACACTGAACAATCGCGTCTGCCCCTCCAGATCGGTCTGGTAGACGGTAAAGGCGGCGGCGACATCGTACTCCTCGCCGCGCACGCCAAGCACTTCGACATTCGTTACGATATGTCGCGGATAGTGCAGATTGTAGATATTCGCCGTGCGCAGACTGCGGATCCGATCCACCATCATCGCCCGGCTGTCGCAGAATAAAATCGCCAGCTTCGGTTCGCGATGCCAGTTCTCCCGCGGGATGACTTTATAAACGCCGCGCTCGACGAACAGGTCGGGCCATTCCTCCAACCGATCGTCGTCGAGCAGGCGGGCGTAACGATATTCCAGCGCCAGGATCGCGGTATGGATCTCGGGGGACGTGGTCACGCCATCACTCCCTGATAATACCGCCAGAACGCGCGCACCGCGTCCTCGCCCTTGGTGTCCCGTTCCGGATCGGCATCGACCGGGCCGAACTCCAGGAACGCGCAATCCTTGCCGTCCCGCACGATCGCGCGCTGGATCAGTTCGACCGCTTCGCCGTCCTCCATCGAGATCAGCCCGGCCGGGCCCACCAGATTGGCCTGCTTCAGTCGCGCCGCGGTGGTTTCCTCGTCATCGTCCGCGTAACCGAAATAGGTCCAGTACAACTCGAAATCGTCCGGCGCCTTCGGCCGGATGTGCCGCGTCGCCAGCGTGTTCATGATCTGCTGCACGACCACGCTGGGGAAGATGCTGGTGATCGCCAGATTGATGTTGTCGTTGAAGTCCGGACGTCCGGCCATCAGCGACGGATCGCTCAGCGAATAACCGGCGATGAAATTGTCGTCGCCCACCGCCTCCGTCGTCGCGGGCTTCGCGAAGTCGTCGCCATACTTACCACCCGCGCTGTGCGCCCGCGCCCGGTCGTGACCGCGGAAGCCTTTCTGATTGCTGCGATACGTGCCGAACGTCGCGTGAAACCCATGCAGCAACGCCGCGTGATACGGATCGCGCGTATTCTCGACATACAGTTTCCAGTTGCCGTGAATGCGCTGCCGCATATGGCCGAGCACTTTGACCTCCCGAGAGAACAGCCGATCGATCGCCTCCAGCAACGGTTCCTCGAGGAAGTCTTCCAGGCTCGGCGCCGCCGGATCGAACGTCGCGAACACCACGCCCTTGCGCGAGGCCACGCGCAGCTTGCGCAATCCGTGCGCCTTCATATCGAAATCCGGCGCGTAACCGCCAAACCCCGTCGTCGCCCGCCGGTACGGCACGCTGACCAGATCGCCGCGCCCGTCGTAGCACCACTGATGATAGACGCACCGATGCTCCTTGGTGTTGCCCGAGGCGTGCCGCTGCACCGTCGCCCCCCGATGCGCGCACCGGTTCACGAACACATGCACCTCCCCATCCTGGGCGCGGCTCACCACGACGGGCGTGTCACCGACGAAGGAGGTCTTGAAGTCGCCAGGCGCGGGGATCTCCGCTCCCAACGCCACGTAGTTCCACAGCGGGCCGCGGAAGATCCGTTCCTGCTCGCGGTCGAATACGTCCTGGCTGGTGTAGATCTCGAACGGCACCCGGGTTCCATCGGTGACGGGCCAGACAACACCGGCGGTTTGATCGGACATCGCGATTTCCTCCTGGTCCGGGAGGCTGGACCATGATTGGATGGTCGCTGAAACGGCGGCCGCGCTCAAGGTCGCGCGAACGTCCCGCGCTTAAAGTGTAACGATCTGCCCGCCGCCGACCGCTGACAAAAACGTCGCCACACCCGCGATCTCGACGCAAGGTAGTAACGACCCGGGATCGATCGCCTCCGCGCGCAAGCCTGCCTCGCACGCGATCAGCCTGACGCCAAGCTCGATCGATGCCTCCCGCAGTTCGTCCAGACCGGCCACTCCGGCGGCCTGAACCCGGACGTCGCGCGCGGAATCGTCCAGCGCGGACCAGTCCTTCGCCAGGCCAAGGCAGCCTCGGTTGCTCGCGAACAGCACGACCGAGCGGCCCAACGCGGCGGCGCCGGCGGCGAGGACAAAGGCGTAATGTGCCCGGTCGTGGCTGCCGGACAGCAGCAGCAGGCCCAACGGCTCAGACGGCACAGGCGGGGCCGGAGGTGTCGGTGTGCTCGGCCAGGTCGTGCAGAGTCGCGTCCGGCCCACACGCCTTGCAATGCGGATCCGGCCGCAATTTCACCGTACGGAACCGCGTGGCCAGTGCGTCCCACACCAGCAAACGGCCCGACAGACTTTCGCCGATGCCGAGGATCTCCTTCAGCGTTTCGGTGGCCTGCAAGGTGCCCATCACGCCGGTCACCGCGCCCAGTACGCCGGCCTCGCTGCAACTGGGAACGACACCGGGCGGCGGCGCCTCGTGGTACAAACAGCGGTAGCACGGACCGCCCTCATGCGGTTTGAAGACCGAAAGCTGACCTTCGAAGCGCAGCACCGCGGCGGACACCAGGGTCCGCTTCGCCAGCACACACGCGTCCGACACCATGAATCGCGTGGCGAAATTATCCGTGCCATCGCAGACGATGTCGTAACGCCTGATGATATCGAGCGCGTTGTCCGCCGACAGCCGCAGCCTGTGGGTTTCCAGTTTCACGTCGGGATTGATGGCCCAGGCGGCGTCGGCGGCGGAGAGGGCTTTGGCCATGCCGACGCGGGCGGTGGTGTGGGCGATCTGGCGTTGCAGGTTCGACAGGTCCACCTCGTCGTCATCGACGATGCCGATCGTCCCGATCCCGGCCGCCGCCAGATACAGCAGCAGCGGCGAGCCCAACCCGCCGGCGCCGATGACGAGAACGCGCGCGGCCTTCAGTTTGGCCTGACCGATCCCGCCGACCTCGGCCAGCAGGATGTGACGGGAGTAGCGTTGCAGCTCGTCGTCGGTGAAATCGAGGTCCATGCCGGCAAGATGGCCCCGGCTGGGCGGGCGATCAAGGCTGCCGGGGCGACGGCGGCCGGGTCAGCGCATGAACACGTAAAGCATGAACGCCGCGAAGCCGATCAGGTAGCAGACGGTCAAGACGACCCCGACCCGTTGGCGATGGCGCGGCGGCAGGAAGCGCAGACCGATGAATATGGCGGTCGCCACGCCGACGACGAGCTGGGCGACCTGGATCTCCTTCGGGGATAAAGCCCAGTTGATCACGTTGTCGGGTGCGAACCGTGATGTTCGCCAGATGATACGGGACGACGCCGCGCGATCACACCTGCTCCCACGGGAGCACGATCCAGGTGTCCTGGGTTACCTCTTTCAAGACGTCGTCCGCGAGGGATCGCCCCGCCGGCTTGGCGTAGACGCAGGCGAAGCGGGCTTTCGGCAGCAAGCCCCGCACCACGCGCGCGGTCGTTCCGGTATCGACCAGATCGTCGATGATCAGGAAGCCTTCGCCGTCGCCCGCGAACTCCGGCAACTTCGTCACTTTGGGCTCGCCCAGCAGTTCTTCCTCACCTTGCGAGGCCTGGTCGTAGGCGACGACGGACACGGTCTCCACCACGCGAATGTTCAATGCGCGGGCGATGATGGTAGCGGGCACAAGGCCGCCGCGGCTGATCGCGACGATGCCGTGCCAGGAGCCGCGTCCCGCCAGGATCTCGGCCAGGGCCCGCGCGTCGCGATGAAACTCGTCCCACGTGATGGTCAGATAATGGGTTGCCATCAGAACAGCTTACCGCCACACGGCACCTTGAAGTCGGGCGCCACGAGGACGACCGCGCCATCCGCGTCTGGCATACCCAATGTCAGGACCTCGCTCAGGAAGGGGCCGATCTGGCGCGGCGGAAAATTGATCACCGCGCAGACCTGCCGCCCCAGAAGGCGGTCGGGCTGATAGTGCACCGTCAACTGCGCCGACGACTTCCTGACGCCGATCTCGGGCCCGAAATCGATCGTCAGTTTGATCGCCGGTTTCCGCGCCTCGGGGAACGGCTGGGCGTCGATAATGGTGCCGACCCGAATATCCACGGCCTCGAAATCCGCGTAAGTGATGCTGTCGGCCATGTGCGGGTCCTCCAGGAGGGGCCTCCAATACGAAACTTTTGTCAGGTTACCGTCCCGCCGTCATACTACGAAAAGGCCCCTTTGAGGGACAGACCCCCAAAATGGGACACCCCGGCGGGACACCGCAGGCGGGACAAAGACCGGTTCATTCAGAGGAGTCTTGATGCGCGATTTCCAATTTCCCGGCCGCAGCCCGGTTTATGCCACGCATGGCATGGCCGCCACCTCGATGCCGGCGGCGACGCTGACCGCGCTGGACGTCCTGCGGGACGGCGGCAACGCGCTCGACGCCGCGATCGCCGCCTGCGCGGTGCTGTGCGTGATCGAGCCGCAGTCGACCGGCATCGGTGGCGACTGCTTCTGCCTCTACGCGCCCGCCGGGACGGGGAAGGTCGATCGGCCTGAACGGCTCCGGCCGAGCGCCGGCCGCCGCGACGATCGATTGGTACGAAAGCCGCCAGATCACGCGCCATCGAAAACACCTCGGCGCATTCCGTGACCGTGCCCGGGTGCGATCAACGCCTGGGAGACGTTGCTGAAAGCGCATGGCCGCAAAGGTCTCGACGAGTTGTTGCAGCCGGCGATCCGTTCGCCGAGGACGGCTGGCCGGTGCATCCCAAAGTGTCCTGGGACTGGAAGCGGCTCGAGGCGAAGCTGCGCAAGAACGGCTCGTTCCACTTCCTGCCCGGCGGGTCGGCGCCCAACGCCGGCGATCTCTTCGTCCAGCCGGCCCTGGCCGAAACCTTGCGCTCCGTTGCCCGGCATGGGGCCCGCGCCTTCTATGAAGGGCCCGATCGCCGCCGACATCGTCGCCACGCTCCGCAAACACGGCGGCCTGCACACCGAGGAGGACTTCGCCCACGGCCTCGCCAACGCCGACTTCGTCGAGCCCATCACGATGAAATGGAACGGCTACGACGTCTATCAGATCCCGCCCAACGGCCAGGGCATTCTGGTGCTGATGATCCTCGGCATGCTGGAGGGACTCGGCGATGCGCCCGACGGCCCGATGGGCGCGATCCGCATGCATCGTCACATCGAGGCCGCGCGTCTGGCGTACCGCGACCGCGATGCGTTCGTCGCCGACATGTCGCAGGTGGACGTGCCGGTCGCGAAACTGTTGAGCCGCGGATTACCTGAACGCCTGCCGCGCGCTGATCAAAGACGACAAGGCGATGGTCAACCTGCCCGCCGCCGGTGAGGCGCTGATGCCGCCGCACAAGGACACGGTGTATCTGTGCGTCGTCGATAAAGACGGCAACGCGTGCAGTTTCATCAACTCGCTGTTCGAGGGATTCGGTTCGGCCATTCTGTCGGAACGCTCCGGCGTCATGCTGCAGAACCGCGGCTTTGGTTTCCGTGTTGAACGAGGCCACCCGAACTGCATCGCGCCGCGCAAGCGGCCCGATGCACACGATCATTCCGGGCATGGTCGGTAAGGACGGCCAGCCGGTGATGCCGTACGGTGTGATGGGCGGCCATTATCAGCCGATGGGACACTCCTGGTTCCTGACCAATTTCCTTCAGTATGGCATGGACATTCAGGAGGCGATCGATCTGCCGCGCCTGTTGCCGCTGAAGGGCAAGTTGCAGGTCGAGCGCGGCATCCCGGCGGATGTCGTGGCGAAGTTGAAGGCTCTGGGCCACGACCCGGAGCTGACCGAACGCCCGCATGGCGGTGGCCAGGCGATCTGGATCGACCGCGATCGCGGTTGCCTCGTCGCGGGGTCGGAGCCGCGCAAGGACGGGTTGGCCCTGGGGTACTGAAAATTGGGAGTGTGAGATGGCGAAGTTCTTCTCTCGGATCGAGAAGCCGTTGCGTGAGTTCATCGAACGGCAGCACATCTTCTTCACCGCCTCGGCGACCGCGAATTCGCGGATCAATCTGTCGCCCAAGGGCTCGGACAGTTTCCGGGTGCTGGGGGAAACCGCGGTCGCCTATCTGGACCAAACCGGAAGCGGCAATGAGGCGGCGGCGCATCTGCGGTCCGACGGCCGCATGACGATCATGTTTTGCGCGTTCGATGGCGCGCCGATGATCCTGCGGCTTTACGGACGCGGCCGGCCGCTGCCGCGCGGCTGCGAGGAGTATGCGACGCTGCTGGCGACAGCGTTCGGGGGCGCGGAGCCGCCGGGCGCGCGTCAGATCGTCGTGCTCGATGTGGAGTCCGTGCAAACGTCGTGCGGTTATTCCGTCCCCCTCCTCCAATACAAAGATGAGCGGCAGACCCTCAAGAACTGGGCTTCGCGCAAAGGTGAAGACGGGATCAAGGAGTATTGGCGGGAGAAGAACACCGTCAGCATCGATGGCCTGCCGACCGGGATGCTCGAGGTGTTGGGCGAGGCGGCCGATTGACGGCCGCGGGTAATCGGGACGGTAGCGCCGCCCGGAAGTAAGCCGCACCGGGCTACCGTAACGAATACCGTATCGTGGTCGTGATGGTAACGCGTGGCTGCGTCATGTCCGACGGAAACGCCGGAAACACCGCCTGACGTAACAACGCCAACGCCGCCTCATTCAGCAGCGGGGAAGCCGAGGCCGCGACGATCGCCGCCTCCAGCACCCGGCCCGAGCGATCGACGGTGAAGCGCACGGAGACGTTCCCTTCCTCATCGCGACGCCGCGCTTCCTCCGGATAGGTCTTCCGCGAGGCAAGCCAGCCTGAGATCGCCGCCGCCCACCGCGGATCCACGACCGAGGCGGCGGGCACCGCCGGAGCGGCGGCCACGGGTGCCTGGGGCGCCGGCTCGCCCGCGGTTCCGGCCGCTCGACCGGCGCCCGAGCCACCGGCCTCGACGGCGGCTGCCGAAGCGGTGGCAGCACTTTTGGCGCCGCACGCCGCGCCTCCGGTCGCGCTGGTGTACTCGGCGGAGACGGTTCTGGCGGCGGCGGCGGTGGTGGCGGCGGTGGGAGCGGGATGGATTCCGGCGGTTCGGCCGGCTCCGGGGGCGGTGGTGGTTCGGGCTCCGGCGTCGTGGTCTCGGGTGGCGGCGGAGGTGCGGCCTCCGGCTGTGGCGGCATGGCCGCCGGTGGTTCGGGCGGCGGCGGTTCCGGTGGCGGCGGTCCCGGTGGCGGCGGAGTGGCTTCGGGCGTTGATGGCGGCGTGGCCTCCGGTTGGGCTGGCTGGGTCTCCGGGGGCACGGGTGGCGGCTCAGGCGGCTGCGTTGGCTGGGCTTCCGGCGCGGATTGTGCCGCGGGTGCCCGCGGTTGCTCGAAAACCATCTCAACGGGTGTTTGATCCGGCATCGGCGGGGGCAAAGGCGGCGTCACGACCAGCACCAATCCCGCGACCGCCGCGACATGCAGCAGAATGGACGCCACACCGAAAGCGCCGTGGCGGTTGCGCCAACTGGAAAGCGGCGCGCGTCGTTCCCCTTCGGGCCCGACCGGCACACGCAGCCCAGTACCGGAACCGCCATCGGGCAACGGATCCGGACCTCCCCATTTTGGAATGTTATAACGTAACGCCACAGGAGATTATCACCTGCCGCGGCGCGGTTTGGGAAGAGGTCGCCGCGCGGTCCACACCCTTTCCCCTCTGGACCAAATCCGGCACCATCCGAGCATGATCGATCCAATCACCGTCGCCGTTCTACAGAACCGGTTGAACGCCATCGCCGAGGAAATGGGCGAAGCGATGCTGCGCACCGCCTATTCGCAAATCCTCAATTCGTCGCGCGACTTTTCCATCGCGTTGATTGATCGGCGGTGCCGGCTGATCGCGCAGGCGGATCATATCCCGGTTCATGTCGGCGCCATGTCATGGGCCGCGAAAGCCTTGACCGCGCGCTTCCCCGACCCGGCGCCGGACGATGTGTATCTGCTGAACGACCCCTATCGCGGCGGTTCGCATTTGCCCGATCTGACCGTGTTCGTGCCGATCTTCGCTGACGGGCACTTGCTGTTCTGGTCCGTCGTGCGCGCGCACCATTCGGATATCGGCGGCGCCACGCACGGAGCCTACAACCCCGCCGCGACGGAGATCTGGCATGAGGGATTGCGCATTCCGCCAATGCGCCTGACCGAGAATGGCGTGTTGCGCGAGGACCTGCTGGAGATGCTGGCGCTGAATGTCCGCCATCCGCGCGACTTCCGCGGCGACCTCGCGGCGCAAATCGGCGCGGCGCGTCTCGGTCATCTACGACTGACCGCGGTGATCGCGGAGTTTGGCGCGCCGGTGCTGGAGGACGCGGTCGAAGCGATGCTCGACGCGGCCGAGCGTCACGCGCGCTCCATCGTCGCCACCTGGAAGGATGGCCTCTACGATGGCGAGGCGGTGTTGGACGACGATGGTTTCGACAAGACCAACATCGTCATTCGCGCCCATGTCACCAAGCAAGGCAGCGACGTCACCATCGATCTGAGCGGTTCGGATCCGCAGGTGACCGGGTTCATCAATTCCTCGCACGCCAACACGCAATCCGCCGTGGCGATGGCGTTCGCGTTTTTGCTCGACGCCGACATCACCAAGAACGACGGCGCATTGCGGCCGTTGAAGGTGATTTTGAAAGAGGGCACCATCGTCTGGGCGCGGGAGGGCGCGCCGGTCACGATGTGTACCAGTCATTGCTCGAACGAGATCATCGAGGCGATCATCGTGGCGCTGTCCCAGGCCTGTCCGGAGCGCGCGATGGGCGGCTGGGGACGCCGCCTGCGCATCGCGTTGAACGGCGCCGATCCGCGTACTGGGCGGCGTTTCATCTGGCATATGTTCCAGGCGCGGCCCGGCGGTGGGGGCTCGTCCGCGGGCGATGGGTATTCCACGATCGGCGAGTGGCATTCCGCCGGCGGAATTAAGTTCGGCTCGATCGAGGTGGCGGAAAGCCGGTTTCCCCTGGTGTTCGAAACGCATGAGTACCGGCCGGGATCGGCGGGCGACGGAGAGTTCCGCGGCGGCTACGGAGGCGATATGCGGTTGCGGGTCGAAACCGACGGTGTCGCGATGGCCAACACCGCGGGCGAGGGCATCGTGCATGGCGCGCGCGGCATCCTCGGCGGTCATGACGGGGCGCCACACGATTACACGTTGTTGCCACCCGACGGTCCGCCGCGGAAACTAAAAAGCAAAGAGATCAATGTGCCTGTCCCGCCCGGCAGCGTGATCCACGTTCTGTCCGGCGGCGGTGGCGGTTGGGGCGATCCGGCGCGGCGCGATCCCGCCGCGCCCGCCCGCGATGCCGCCGAAGGCCTGACCTGACGGGAGGACGAGGATGACAACTGAATTCCGCTCCGGCGGCAGCGCCCGCGGCGTCAAGGAGACTTTCGTTCGACTTTCGGGTCGCACGGACATTCGTTGCCCGTGGCAGCCAATCAAGGTCGCCGCATGAGTTTCACGATCGGTATCGATGTCGGCGGCACCTTCACCGACATCGTCGTCGCCGGCCCCGATGGCCAGACCATCATTGCCAAGGCGGCGACCACGCCGGCTGATCAGTCGGATGGCGTGCTGGAGGGGATCGCGCTCGCCGCCACGCAACTCGGTCTGAGCGCCGCCGCGTTGTTGGCCGAAACCTCTCGGATCGTGCACGGAACGACCGTCGCGACCAACGCATTGTTGGAGGGCAAGACCGCGCCGGTCGGATTGCTGACCACCGAAGGCCATCGCGACGTCATCGAAATGCGCGAGGGCCTGAAGCCGGAGCGTTATAATCTACGCATGGCGCCACCGACTCCGCTGGTGCCGCGGCGCTTGCGTCTGCCGGTGCGCGAACGGATGCGTCCCGACGGATCGGTGGCGATCGCGTTGGACAAGGCCTCCCTCGATCGCGCCATCGCGCGGCTGGCCGAGGAAAACGTGCGCGCGGTGGCGATCTGCTTCCTGCACGCGTGGCGCAACCCGAAGCACGAGCAGCTTGCCGCGGCCGCCGTCCGGGCGCGATTGCAGGATGCGTATGTCACGACATCCTCCGACGTGCTGCCGCGGATCAAGGAGTTCGAGCAATTCTCCACCACCGTCGCCAACGCCGCGGTCGGTCCGGTCATCGATACTTATCTGCACCGTTTGCGCGACCGGCTGTCCGAATCGGGTTACCGCGGCGAATTGCTGGTCATCCTGTCGCACGGCGGCGTCGCCACGGTCACCGAGGCAACCCGTCTCGCCGCCGGAACGGCCTTGTCGGGCCCGGCCGGCGGTGTCGCCGCCGCCGTGGCGTTGTCTCGCGACGGCATCGCCAAGGATCTGATCGCGTTCGACATGGGCGGCACCTCCACCGACATCGCTTTGGTGCGTGACGGACAACCCACTCTGTCCGACGGCAAAACGGTCGCCAACGCCAGAATTGCATTGCCCAGTCTGGATATCGTGACACTGGGGGCGGGCGGCGGGTCGATTGGGAAGGTAGACGCGGCCGGTCTGCTCGCGGTCGGTCCGGAAAGCGCCGGCGCCGATCCTGGGCCTGCCTGTTACGGGCAGGGCGGGACCGAGGCGACCGTCACCGATGCGAACCTCGTGCTGGGCTTTCTCGATCCGGCGAATTTTCTGGGCGGCCGGCGAACGTTGGATCGCGACGCGGCGACGGCGGCGGTGCGGCGGCTTGCCGACCGGCTTGGCCTGACCGCGGCGGAAGCGGCTGGCGGCATCCATCGCCTGGTCAACACGCGCATGGCCGACGGCGTGCGCGTGGCGACCGTCCGTCGCGGCGTCGATCCGCGCGGCCATGCGCTGCTCGCATTCGGCGGCGCGGCCGGACTGCACGTCACCGCTGTCGCGGGCGAACTGGGTGTGAAACGAGTTGTGGTGCCGCTCGCCGCATCCGTGTTGTCCGCCTGGGGCATGCTGAACACCGATCTGCGCATCGAACTGACTCGCGGTCAGAGCCAGTCTGGTGGTCTCGACATCGCGGCCCTCAACGCGGCCTTCGCGGAAATGGAACGGGAGGGTCGGGCGAGGCTGTCCTGGTTCGATGGCGAAATCACGATCCGTCACACCGCCGACATGCGTTATGGCGAGCAGGTGTTTGAAATCAGCGTGCCGCTGGATGACGTCGCGCGCACGCGGGAAGCAATTGAAGACGCGTTCCATGCGGCGCACGAACGGCTGTACACCTATGCGTCGCGCGGGCAGGAGGTCGTGCTGGTCAACGCCGGCGTGTCGGTGATTGGTCGGTTGCCCGCCGCCCCGGTCGCGCGGCGCGATGCGGCCGCGTCTCCCGCACCCGTGAAGGCGCGCCGTCAGGTGTTTCTGGGTGGATGGACCGAAGTACCGGTCTATGATTTCGCCGGTCTGGCGCCGGGTCAGGCGATGACCGGACCGGCGATCATCGAGTCGGACACCACGACGGTCCTGTTACGAAACGCGGAAACCGCGCGGTTTGACCCGCGCGGCTGGCTGGATATCGCGTTGACCTAATCCGCGGCTTCGGCGCCGACCTGCGCCAGCCTGGAGATCGCGACTCCCTTGCCGACGCCGGCGCGCTCTTTGTACGGCGTCGTATCGAGTTCCTCGAGCACCGTCGTCCCGTTCAGCACGCTTTGCTTCCAGGCCTGATGTTCCGGCTCGTGGCTGACGAACTCCGGCATCACTTCCTTGGCGAACAGCTCGAGACTTTCGCAAATATGCGCGTGCGTGTTCTTGCCCGCCTGGTTCAGCAGGATGATCTGATCGACATGCGACGACTCGAACCGCCGCAGCTTGCGCCGGATCGTTTCGGGCGAGCCGATCAGGCCGCCGGTCAGCGCCTTATGCGCCAGTTCCGGATTGGCCCGTTTCCATTTCTCGTATTCGTCCCACAGATTCACCGAACCTGGCGGCGGCCGCTCGCGGTTACGCGATCCGCTGTACCACGCGAGCGAAAACTGGAAGAACGTCACGCCATCGGCGCGCCGCCGCGCTTCTTCATCGGTCTCGGCGCACATGAAATAGCTGACCATGGCGATATTGCAGTTGCTCTGATAATCGGCGAGTTTCTGCTGCCGTCTTGTGAAGCTGTTGTAATAAGCATGTACCCAGGCATGCGCCATTTCCGCGCTGAGGAACTGGAACCCGAGCGCGCCGATGCCGCAACGGCCCGCCAACTCGATCGTTTCGAGCTGCGAGCAAGCGACCCACAACGGCGGATGCGGCTTCTGAATCGGCTTCGGCAACACGTTGCGCAGAGGGAACTTGAAGTATGGACCATCATATTCCCAACCGCCATCTTTGAACATCGGCAGCACGCAGCGCACGCCGTCTTCCCAGATCGCCTGCTTTTCCTCCATCGGCCGGTCGAACGGGCCGAGCTCGGTGATGCTGGCGCCCTCGCCCATGCCGAATTCCACCCGCCCGTTGCTGACGAGATCGAGACACGCGACCTTCTCCGCCACGCGCGCGGGATGGTTCGTGGTCAACTGGATAATGCCGTGTCCCAGTCGAATGTTTTTGGTGCGCTGGCTGGCGGCCGCGAGGAAGACCTCGGGTTGCGGCGAATGCGAGTATTCCTCCAGGAAGTGGTGCTCCACTTCCCACGCGTAATGATACCCCAGCTTATCCGCCAGTTCGACCTGGGTGAGCGCGTTCTGGTACAGGTCACGCTCGGTGAATTGCTCCCATGGTCGAGGGCACTGCAATTCATAGAAGATGCCAAACTTCATCCGTGGTCTCCGATTGCTACTGACCAGTAGCTTCCCACGTCCCGGGATCGGGAGCAATGTTTCGGCCGGGACTGGAGACCGACCATGAGAATCGCCTCGCTCGACACCGCGTTGTACCGGATTGAACTGCCCGTGCCGTTATCCGACTCGACGCATGGCACGATGACGCATTTCGAGCTGGTGACGGTCCGCCTGCGTGACGAGAACGGCGTCGAAGGTGTCGGTTACACGTACACGACCGGCGCCGGTGGCGCGGCGGTGCATGCGCTGATCGATCAGGGTTTGCGCTCGGTACTGGTCGGCGCGGATGCCGACCTGATCGAGGCGTTGTGGAACAAGATGTGGTGGCGCCTGCATTACGGCGGCCGCGGTGGCTCGGTCAGTCTCGCGGTGTCCGCCGCGGATATCGCCTTGCACGATCTGCTGGCCCGGCGGCTCGGCGTTCCGCTGTGGCGTCTGCTGGGCGGGTTCGACGCGGCGGTGCCATGCTACGCGGGCGGCATCGATCTCGAATTCACGCTCGATGCATTGCTGAAGCAGACGGACGACAATCTCGGCAAGGGGTTTCGCGCGATCAAAATGAAGGTCGGCCGCGCCCGGCTGTCGGAGGACGCCGAGCGTGTGAAAGCGATGCGCGCGCATCTGGGTGCCGATTTTCCGCTGATGGCGGATGCCAACATGCGTTGGACGGTGGACGAGTCGATCCGTGCCGCGCGCGCGTTCCGCGACAGCAATCTGACGTGGCTCGAGGAGCCGACCATTCCCGACGACATCGCCGGCCACGCACGCATCGTGCGCGAAGGCGGCGTGCCGATCGCCACCGGTGAGAACCTGCACACGTTGCACGAGTTCACCCAGATGATCTCCGCCGGCGGCGTAACGTTCCCCGAGCCCGACGTCACCAATTGCGGCGGCATCACGGTGTTCATGAAAGTCGCGCATCTGGCGGAGGCGTACAACCTGCCGGTGACCTCGCACGGCGCGCATGATCTGACGGTCCATCTGCTGGCCGCGTTGCCCAACCGGTCATATTTGGAAGTTCACGGCTTCGGTCTCGACCGTTTCATCGAAAAGCCGATCGTCATTCGGGACGGCGTGGCTCTGGCGCCGGATACGCCCGGCCACGGCGTTGCCTTCGATTGGAAAGCATTGGAAAAGGTCCGCGCAGGAGGAACCTCATGACCGACACGCGCCCGTTCGACCCCGCTCTGTTCCGCGCTGACGCGATCGATCCCGCCACCGCGCAACTCAACGAGCAGATGATCCGGTTGCTGACCCCATTGCCGGAGTGGTGGGTGCTCGGCGCCGAGACGTTTCGCGCGGCGCGGCGGCGCGGTGAAGGTCCATTTCCCCCGCCGGTCATGTCGCATCGGGCACGCACCTTCACGATCACCGGTAAGGACGGCAACGAAATTCCGTTGCGCGTGATCGCCCCGGCCAATCCGCGTGGGATTTATCTGCATATTCACGGCGGCGGCTGGGTGCTTGGCGGCGCGGACATGCAGGACCCGATGCTGGAGCGCATCGCCGACAACACCGGCCAGGCGGTGGTCAGCGTGGAATATCGGCTGGCTCCGGAGTATCCGTACCCTGCCGGCCCGGATGACTGCGAGGCCGCCGCGGCGTGGCTGGTGCGGAACGGCAAGACGGAATTCGGCACCGACGCGCTGACCATTGGCGGCGAGTTCGCTGGCGGTCATTTGTCGGCGGTCACCATCCTGCGCATGCGCGATCGTTACGGTTACACCGGATTTCGCGGCGCGAATCTGGTTTATGGCGCCTTCGATATGAGTTTAACGCCCAGTCAAAGGCAGTTTGGCAATACGCGGCTGATTTTAAGGACGATCGATATTCAGCAGTTCGCCAATGCGTTTTTGCCGACGATCACGGACCGGCGGGTGCCGGATATTTCGCCGCTGTTCGCCGATCTGAAAGGACTTTGTCCCGCTCTGTTCAGTGTGGGAACGAAGGATGCCTTGCTCGACGACACGCTGTTCATGCACGCGCGGTGGGTCGCCGCGTGCAATGAGGCCGAACTGGCGATTTATCCCGGCGGCGCCCATGGGTTTACGCTGTTTCCGAACGATCTGTCGAAAGCGGCGGCGGCGCGGATGGACGCGTTCCTCAAACGGGTCATCGGATAAAGGGGCAGACAAAATGGAATTTCAGATCGGCACGCAACAGCGCGAGATGATCGCCTCGGTTCGGGAACTCGCGCAGACCGAGTTCAAACCGAATGCGCATCGTTGGATGGACGGCACGTTTCCCTGGGAGAACATGCGCAAGCTCGCGCATCTGGGTGTGCTCGGCATGTCGGTGCCCGAGGAGTACGGCGGGCTCGGCCTGCCGATCCTGGACACCGCGCTGATCCTGGAGGAAATCGCCAAGGTCGATTACGTGACCGCGATGGCGGTGCTGGGCGAGGCCGGCGTGCAAACGCGGGTGATCGCCCGTTACGCGCCGCCATCGATCCGGGAGCGCATTTTGCCGCGCGTGGTCAGCGGCGACTGTATCCTCGCGGTGTGCATGACGGAACCGCATGCCGGCACCGACGTCGCCAACTACCGCACCAACACGCGCGTGCTGGATGACCGGATTGTGCTGAAGGGCACGAAAACCCTGATCAGCCGCGCCAAGGAGGCGGGGATGTTCGTGGTGTTCAGCCGGATCGACAACAAGCCTGGCCGCGAGGGCATCGGCTGCGTGCTGCTGGAGCCGGACACCAAGGGCTTCGAGGTCACCGGCACCTATCACACCATGGGCGGCGAGAACCTGCACGAAATCCAGTTCAACGATTGCGAACTGCCGCTGGAAAATCTGGTGATCAAGGAGGACGGATTTCGCCGTTTGCTCAGCGCGTTCAATACGCAGCGCTGCCTGAACCCCTCGATTTCACTCGGTCTCGCCGAGGGCGCGTTCGATGAAGCGGTGAACTACGTCCGCGAGCGGACCATCTTCGGCAAGCCGATCGCCGACTTTCAGGGGATCCGCTGGAAGCTCGCCGACATGTTCAAGGACATCGAGGCGGCGCGCGGTCTGCTGTATCGCGCCTGCCTGACCGCCAACCCGTTCCCGGATCCGTTCATGGCGGCGGCGGCGAAGATATTTTGCAACGAAATGTCGTTGCGCGTGACGACCGAGGCGGTGCAGGTGCACGGCGGCTTCGGCTTCACCGACGAGTTCCCCGTGTCACGGTTCTATCGCGGCGCGCGCTATGGCTCGATCGGTGGCGGCGCGTCGGAAACGTTGCGCGATCTGATCGGGAAGAAGATCGTCGGCGACTTCGACGTCGCCGACGGGATCATGGGGCTGGGGACGTTCTGACACAATGGTCAGTGGGATGGCGGGTTGCGGTGACCGATGAGCGAAGGGGTCTCTCGGTACCTTGACCTGTTGCGTTTTGTCCTCGCAATGGTGGTATGGCTCGCTCATTCGGTGTTTCACGGCTTTACCGGGCATCCGTTCCGGTTGTGGTTCCTCGGATTCTACGGAGCCTCGTCCGTCAATGGCTTTTTCGTGCTGTCGGGTTTCGTCGTCGCTTACGTCACCGAGAGAAATGAGGCGAAACCGGCCACGTACGCGATCGCCCGCATGGCTCGACTTTATTCCATGGTCATACCGGCACTGATCCTGACATTCCTCTGCGACACCGTTGGCCACTGGATCGATCCGGATTTCGTCGGCCCACAGCCGCTGTGGGACCACCAGCCGCTCCGCTATCTGCTGAGCTTTTTCATGATCCAGAACTTCTGGATGTTCGACAATCTCGTGCCCGGCACCGACATCCCGTTCTGGTCACTGAGCTTCGAGGTCGTGTATTATATTTGTTACGGTCTCTACCTGACAGGTGACCGCCGGATCCGGCTCGCAGGCGGCGCCGTGACTCTGCTCGTAGCCGGTCCAACGATCGCGTTGAACTTTCCGATCTGGCTGATGGGCGTTTTCGCTTATCGCCTGAGCAGACGGCGGCCACTGCCACGCTCCCTCGCCTGGCCGTTGTTCCCGCTCAGCGTGGCGCTTTTCGTTTATGCCGGATCCTTTCGCAGTAGCTGGGATTATGACGCCCATCCCTGGCCCTATCCCATCGCCTATGCGGAAGCGATCTGCGTCTTCGTCAACATACTCTCGGCCGCCGCATTGGCCGAGCCGTTGCGGCGGGCGATGGCCTGGTGCGCTCCGGCGATCCGTTGGTTGAGCGGCATGACGTTCGCCATCTATCTGTGCCATTTCCCGCTACTGCGCTTCCTTACCATCGTCGGCATCGATCAACCCGGAACCTGGCCCCAACTTTGCTGGCTGTTCGGCCTGGGCTTTGCGATTATGGCGGTGATCGCGCGCATCAGTGAGACATTCCGACGCTACATTCGCGCGACCCTGGCAACGCTCGCGACGGCTGGCGGAACTATCGTCCGCCGAACGGATTCGGTTGCGGCCGCTAAGAAACCTTGATCTCCTTGACGAACTTCGCCTTTTTGTACACACGCGGACATCAGGAACGACATGTCGGTGCCGGTGGACACGTAACGCGCGCCCATCCGCACGAATTTCGTCATCAGGTCGTCGCGCGCGGCCAGGCCTCCGACACCGATGTGCTTGCCGACTTTCCGCGCGGCGGCGATGGCGCGCTGGAACGCGGCTTCCAGTTTCGGATGATCGTACTGGCCGGAGATGCCCATCTCGCCGCATAGATCGTTGCTGCCGATCATCATCATGTCCACGCCATCGACGGCGATGATTTCCTCGACATTTTCCAGCGCCGTAACCGTCTCCAGCATCAACACCAGTGAGGTCGCATCATTCATCGCCGCGTTCGTCTCGGTGATCGGGAAGCTGCGATACTGATACTGCGACAGCGCGCCACCGGCGGACCGGCCACCCAAGGGCGGGAACTTCACCAACTGAACCATCTCCCGCGCCTCGTCGGCGGAGCGGACATGCGGCGTGATCACCCCCATCGCGCCGCCATCGAGCACCCGGCAAATATAATCTGGCGTATTCGCCGGTACGCGCACCAGCGGCGTGATGCCGATTTGCTGCGCCGCGATACAGATCTGGCAGGTCGTATCGACCGAAAGCGTGTTGTGCTCCATATCCACATAGAGCGTGTCGAACCCAGCGGTTTTCGCGATCTGCGCGATCTCGATGGAGCGTGCGAAGCGGACCGTCATCGATGCCACGACCTCATCGCGCGCGAGCTTTTCCTTCATATGGTTGCGCAGGATCGTGCGCAGCGAGTCGGACATGGCTGGTTCCCTCCTTGGCCGCACCGGGGTTCTGGCGGTATGACGTGGCTTTGGCCATACTCGCGGGATACCATGCCTGGCAAGACCGAACCGCCGCCGCTGCTGGACGTGCGCGGCGTCACATTGCGCTACAAGACACGGGACCATCTGGTCACGGCGACCTACCGCGTCGATTTCAGTATCCGGCAATCCGACCGCTTTATCCTGCTCGGTCCTTCCGGTTGCGGAAAGAGCACGTTGCTGAAAGCCGTTGGCGGCTACATGGCGCCGACCGAGGGCGAGATCATGCTGAAGGGCAAACGCATCACCCGGCCCGGCCCCGATCGCATGATGGTGTTTCAGGAGTTCGATCAGTTGTTGCCGTGGAAGACGGTGCGGCAAAACGTGGTCTTCGCGTTGGAAACGTCGGGCAAACACAAAGGCCGCGCCGCCGACGAAAAGGCCATGCAGTATATCGAGAAAGTCCATCTGACCAGGTTCGCCGACGCGTATCCGCACACGCTGTCCGGCGGCATGAAGCAGCGCGTGGCGATCGCGCGCGGCATGGCGATGGAACCCGACATCCTGCTGATGGACGAACCGTTCGCCGCTTTGGACGCTCTGACGCGCCGGCGCATGCAGGACGAGTTGATCGCGCTGTGGGAGGAAACTCACTTCACGGTTTTGTTCGTGACGCACTCGATTCCGGAAGCGGTTAAGATCGGCAATCGCATCCTGCTGATGACGCCGCATCCGGGACAGGTGAAAGCCGAGCTCAACAGCCTCGATCAGTCCGCTCATCCTGGGGATGTCGCGATCCTGGAACAACGCATCCACGATATGCTGTTCGCCGACCGGGTGGAGGAGGAAGAGCATGCCTGACACCGTGATCCGGCCGGAGATCGTCCGCGAGATCAGCGGCGAAGAAGAGTTCGGCATCGTCGAAAAGGAACTCACGGTCTTTGAGCGGTTGTACAACCTCGCGTGGGTGCGAAAGACCGGCCTGCTGATCCTGCTCGCGCTGCTTTGGGAAGGTTACGCCCGCCACCTCGACAACCAGTTGCTGGTGCCGACGTTGACCGATACGGCGCAGGCCTGGTGGGAAGGGATGCGCAGCGGTGTGCTGCCGGAACGAATACTGGCCTCGTTGCAGGTGCTGGCGATCGGGTTCACCACCGGCGTGGTGCTGGCGTTCATCTTGACGGTAGTGGCGATCACCACCCGGATCGGCACGGATTTCCTCGAGTTCGATGACGGCCATGCTCAATCCGCTGCCGGCGATCGCGCTGCTGCCGCTGGCCCTGATCTGGTTCGGTCTCGGTCTCGGCAGTTTGGTGTTCGTCCTGGTGCACTCGGTACTTTGGGCGGTCGCATTGAACACGCACGCCGGCTTCCGCGGCGTTTCCAACACGCTTCGCATGGTCGGTCGCAACTACGGCCTGTCCGGCCTGAGCCTGGTGTTCAGGATCCTGATCCCCGCCGCGTTCCCTTCCATTCTGTCCGGATTGAAGATCGGTTGGGCGTTCGCCTGGCGCACCCTGATCGCGGCCGAACTGGTGTTCGGCGTCTCATCCGGCAAGGGCGGGCTGGGTTGGTACATCTTCGAAAGTAAAAACCAGCTCGACATCCCGGAAGTCTTCGCCGGCCTTCTCACGATCATCATGATCGGGCTGTTGGTGGAGAACGTGATCTTCCGTACAATAGAAAATCGCACGGTGCGCCGCTGGGGCATGCAGACGTGAAGGGAGAGGCCACATGAGCACCTTGGAATCACGATCGGTCCGACGCCGCGAAGATCAACGCCTGCTGACCGGCGGCGGCAACTATGCATCCGACGCCCAGGTCGCGGGGATGTTGCACGCGGTTCTGGTGCGCTCCCCGCACGCCCATGCGACGGTGGCCAATATCGACGTCACCGCCGCTCGGGGCATGCCTGGCGTGGTGGCGGTCTGTACCGCCGAGGATTTGACCGACGTCAAACCAATCCCCGGCGGCATCGGCTTCCCGCGTCCCGATGGCAGCCCATCGGCGAAGACCGACCGCCCGCTGCTGGCCAGTGGCCGGGTCCGTTTCGTTGGCGAACCCATCGTGCTGGTGCTCGCGGAAAGTCGCGCCGCCGGCCTGGAAGCGGCCGAGGCGGTGACCGTCGATTATACCGAACTCCCCGTGGTGACCGACCCCATGGCGGCGATGGCCTCCGGCGCGCCGCCGGTGTGGGACGAGTATCCCGACAACATCGGCTACCTCTGGAAACGCGGCGACGTGGACGCGACGGCGGCCAACCTCAAAGCCGCGGCGCACGTTACTAAACTGGAATTCTCCGTCTCCCGCGTCACCGCCAACAGCATGGAGCCACGCGGCGCCTGGGCGGAAACAGGTCCCGACGGACGCATGGTCGTGCACGCGTCCAACCAGTCGCCGTTCAATCTGCGCAACGGCATGGCGAACGGGAACTTCAACATTCCACCCACCGACATCCGAGTGATTCCTGGCGATGTCGGCGGCTCCTTCGGCATGAAGTCCGGCGTCCACCAGGAAGTCGTCCTCGTCGCCTGGGCCGCTCGCAAATTGAACCGTCCGGTACGCTGGATCAGCGAGCGCACCGAGGGTTTTCTCACCGACGAACAGGCGCGCGAAATGCGCATCGTCGCCGAACTCGGCCTGGACGAGAACAACAAGTTCACCGCGCTCAAATTGCGCTGGAACGCCAATCTCGGCGCGTATTGCTCCGGCCGGTCCGGCTGGCCGGTCGGCAATGTCGGCGGCATCGCGGGCACCTACATCATTCCCGCCATTTCGGCCGAAGTGTGCGGCATCCTGACCCACACCGTGCCGACCGCGGCGTATCGCGGCGCCGGACGGCCCGAGGCGACCTATGCCATCGAACGCCTGATCGACGTGGCCGCGCGCGAACGCGGCATCTCGCCGTACGAACTGCGTCGGATCAATCTCATTCCGCCCGAGGCGATGCCGTACAAGACCGCGCTGACGTTCCTTTATGACTGCGGCGAGTTCGAGGGCAACATGATCAAGGCCGCCGAACTGGCGGAACTCGAGACTTTCGACGACCGCCGGGTCGAAGCCGAAAAGCGCGGCAAGCTGCGCGGCATCGGCCTGACCAACTGCATAGAGGTCGCGGGCGGGCCGTTCCTCCGCCCCGCGAAAGACCTTTCGACGTTAAGATTCGCCGAGGACGGCAAGCTGATCTTGCGGTCCGGCTCAATGTCGGTTGGCCAGGGACTGGAAACGGCATTCTGCCAGATCGTCTCGGAGCGGTTTGGCGTGCCGTTGGAGAATGTCCTTTACGAACAGGGCGACACCGATCAGTTGCCGTGGGGCAAAGGCAACGGTGGCTCCGGCGCGCTGTGCATCGGTGGCTCCGCCGTCATGCTCGCGGTGGACAAGGTGATCGAGCGGGCGAAGAAACTGGCCGCCGAACTGCTGGAAGCGTCGGTAACGGACATCGAACTCCGAGAGGGCCGGTTCCACATCGCCGGCACCGATCGCTCCGTCGATGTCGCGAGTGTCGGCCGCGCCTCGTTCGATCCGAACTTCATTCCGCCGGGCGAAGAAGGCGGCCTGACCGAGAGTGGCGAATTCCCGGCACCGCCGTCACGTTCCCGAACGGCACGCATATCTGCGAGGTCGAAATCGATCCCGATACCGGCGTCACCGAAGTCGTGCGCTATTCCGCGGTCGAAGAACTGGGCAAAGTCCTCAATCCGATGATCGTCGCGGGCCAGATCCATGGCGGCGTCGTGCAGGGCATCGGCCAGGCAATGGGCGAGGTCATCGTGCACGATCCCGAATTCGGGTCAGATGCTGACGGCATCGTTCATGGACTATCAGATGCCGCGCGCCGGCGACCTGCCGGATTTCCGTCTGGCAACGCGGGAAGTCCCCACCAAGGTCAACCCGATCGGCGCGAAAGGCGTTGGCGAGGCCGGCACGGTTGGCGCGATGGCGGCGGCGATGAACGCCGTCAATGACGCTCTGGCGCCCCTGGGTATTCGGCATTTCGACATGCCCGCGACACCGGGCCGCGTGTGGGAGGCGATCAACGGCGCGCGTAAGTAGCGCCGCGCTTCAGCGCCGCACCGCCTGGACGAAGGCCAACACGACGATCGCGCCGCCACGGCCACCGCCATGCTGTAAATGTTCACGCCGGTTACTTCATGCCGGCCGAGCAACGTCATGATCTCGCCGCCAACCACGGCGCCGAGACGCCGAGGACCGTGTTCATCACGAAGCCCTGACCGCGATTTCCCATCAGCCGATGGGCAAGATAGCCGGCGATCAGGCCGAGGATGATCCAACTGATAAGTCCCATCACGGGGGCTCCTGTTTCGTAACGAAAAGTTGGTTGGTCGCATAGGAAATCCACACCCGATGGCGCAGCAGCCAGTCGGCGCCCAACAGCATGTCGCTGATCGGTTGAATTTCGATCGGCGCCACGAGGAATGTCGGACGGGCGAATGTTTCGCCCCCGATGCGCAACGTGTCAAACCGATGTTGCCACACCGTCACGGTGTGCGGTCCCATGCCGCTGACGATCCGGCTGGGATCCTCACGCAGCCGTTCCAGACCCAGCCCAAGCCGGGCCATGCCGGGCGCGCCGACCAATGTCCGGCTGGCGCCCGAGTCCAACAACGCCCGCAACGCAACGCCGTCCAGTTCGAGCGGGACTACCAGCGCGCTTTCGGCCGGGTTCTCCACCGGAACCGACAGATAAGCGGTGCGCCATGGCAGGAAGCGTCCGGCGCAGCCTTGCACGTCGTACAGCGCCAATGTCCGCCCAGGCAAATCCAGATCGAGATCGAACAGCGACAGGAAATCGCGTCCAAGCAGTCCATCCACGCGCCTGCCGCCCAACATCCCGTGCGGCAGCGTCGCCACACGCAATGTCGAGTCCCGCGCGACGCTGCGCCGATGCAGCGTCACACCGCCGAGCGTGACCGAACGAGGGTCCGCGTTGCGCCGCCGCTCAATCCCGCCGACACCCCGCATCGTGGTCGCCGTCCATTCATCCAGCGCGAGACTGAAATGATTGACGGCATCGGGTGTCACGACGGTCTGCGCCGCGCCGGTATCGAGGATGAAGGTGCCGTCAATGCCGTTCACCTCGAGTGGCGCCAGAATGACCGAACCGGCGATGTCCAGCGGCACGACAGCGCGTTGCCGCACCGAACACGCCGCCAACGCGATGCCTGGCCACAGCAGCGGCACCAGAAGCAACGCGCGCCAGTTCATGCGGCGTTCCGCTCCGCCACGGATACCTCCGGCCAGATCGACCGGGCGCGCGCGGCTTTCGCCTCGAACGACGGCCGATGATCGAAGGCCGGATTGGGCCGCATCACCATGGCGAACACATCGTGCGAACCGAATGGCGCGATGATGTCCAGGCGGCCATCGCTTTCCAATCGGGCGCCGATCGCCTGCACCGTCGCGGGATAGCGGGTCAATGACTCGTCCGCGCACCGCAACGGCGCGTATGGCACGCCAAAATGCCGCTCATACCAAAGATGCACGCGCGCCTGATTGCGGATTTGCAACGGAAGCGTCGATGTCGCACGCCGGATCACCGCGTCTTCCGCTTCCCACGACAGATCGGCGGCATCGAAATAAATCACGTCGTAATCCTGGATGCCGGTCCCGCGCGGCCGCCGCGTCAGCACGTTCCACACGGTTTGATACAGACAACCCGAGACCAGGCGCCATTGCGGCAAAGCCATCTCCCGCAGGTAGTCCAGCAGACCCATCAGATCGGGATCCGACCGAATGATGGTCTCCAGGCAGGTCATCGCCGGCCTCGAGGATCCAACGCGTCACGTAGGCCATCGCCCACGAGATTGAACGACAGCACGCACAGGAAAATCGCCAGACCGGGAAACACCGCGAGCCACGGTGCCTGCGACAGAAAGCGTTGCGCGGAATTCAGCATGGAGCCCCAGGACGGCTCCGGCGGTTGCTGGCCCAGACCGAGAAAGGACAACGACGCTTCGGCGATAATGGCGGCGGCGATCGCCAGCGTGCCCTGCACCAGAACGGGCGGGACAATGTTGGGCAACACGTGTCGCATGGCGACGCGCCACGGCGGATTGCCGAGCGCGCGCGCGGCTTCCACGTAGTCGTTGCTGGCCGCGTCGATTGTCGCCGCCCGTGCCACCCGCATGAACCTGGGCGCGGTGGAAACGCCGATCGCGATCATCGCGTTGGTCAGATCGGGCCCCAGGAACGCCGCGAGAGCGATGGCCAGGATCAGGAACGGACAGGCCAGCATCGCATCGACGATGCGCGACAGCACCGCGTCGATCCATCGTCCGGACAGACCGGCCATCAGGCCCGCCGGAACGCCGATCCCGGCGGCGATCAGTACCGAAACGACGCCGGCCAGCAGGCTCGCGCGCGCGCCATAGACGACGCGGGACAGCACGTCGCGGCCGTTCTCATCGGTGCCCATCCAATGCGCGGCCGACGGCGCTTTGCGGATCGCGGTCCAGGACGTGGCGATCGGGTCGTACGGCGCGATCAGCGGCGCCAGCACCGCGACTCCGACGAACAGCACGATGATCGCCAACCCCACCACCGCGACCGGCCGGTGCAGGAACGCGCGGATCGCGAGTTGCCGCGGACTGAGAGGCTGCTTCATGGCGCCTCCAGCAACGCCGTCATCTCACGCGACACGGCGGCCACCAGCGCGGCGTAGGCCGGATCGAGGCGGGTCTCGGCGCCGCGCGCCAGCGGCGAGTCCAGTTCGCGGCCGATCCGGCCAGGTCGTGGCGTCATCAAAACAATACGGTGGGCGAGGAAAGCCGCCTCATAAATGGAGTGCGTGACGAACACGACGGTGCAGCCGATCTCGCGCCACAGGGCCAGCAGGTCTTCCTGCAGACGGTGACGGGTGAACTCGTCCAACGCGGCGAATGGTTCGTCCATCAGCAGCAGGCGCGGCTTCGTCACCAGCGCGCGCGCGATCGACACGCGCATGCGCATGCCGCCCGACAACTGACCCGGACGCGCCGCCTCGAAACCGATCAGGCCGACGCGATCGAGTACCGTCGCGACCTCCGCCGCGGCCGCGTCGCGCGTGATCCCGCGGAGCCGCAGGGGCAACCAGACATTGTCGGCGGCCGAAGCCCAGGGCAGGAGGGTGGCGTCCTGGAAGACGAAGCCGATCGCGCCGGGGCCGGGTGGCGCGCCGGCATCCCAGCGTAACGTTCCGGCAATCCGGTTGATCCAGCCCGGCGATCAATCGCAGCAATGTCGATTTGCCGCAGCCCGATGGCCCGAGCAACGCCATGAAATCACCGTCGCGCAACCGCAACGAGACGTCGCGCAACGCCTCGGTTCCGGTTGCGAAACGGCGGCCGACGTTGGAGATCGTCAGCATAACGGCGTCATCTCTGATTGCCGGCCGCGTCGAGCGGCCAGATCGCGGCGCGCCATCGCAGGCCGATCAGTCCCATCAGCGCGATCCCCAGCACGCAGTAAGCCGACGCCGTGGCGCGAAAGCCGATCAACGGGATCAATGTGCCCGCGAGCAGCAAGCCGATCGGCAGGCCGTAGATCGCCAACATGCGGACACCCATGACCCGGCCGCGAAACTTCGGGCCGGCGCTTTTCAGCAGGATCGTCGCCAGCGGCACCATGCTCATGCTCTGGGAAAAGCCCGCCAGCATCAGCGCGCCGCGGCCGAGGACCCGGGCTGGGGATCTGCACGAAAATCAGCAGCAACGCGAACCACGCACAGGCGAAGATCAGCATCATGCGAGCCGGGCGCAGCAGGCGTCCGATCACGCCGATCGTCAGGGAGCCGACACAGGAACCGATGGCGAAACTCGCGACCAGGGTGCCGAGGCCGGTCTGGTTGATGTGATAGACGTTCTTCGCGACGTACGGCAGCAGGCCCATCGTGATCGGAAACGCCAGGAAATTGACCAGGAAGGCGACCCAGATCCCGGCCATTTCGAGCGGTCTTTGCCGCACGTAGGTCACGCCCTCCCACACCTCCTTCAGGAACGCGAGGCCGCCGCGCGTGCTGGCCGGCGCACCCGGTTTGCCGCTGGCGATCCGGCTGGTCAGGAAGAGGCCGCCGCTGTAGCAGGAGGTCACCGCCACGTACGCCGGGCCGATCCCCAGCAGCGCGACCAGCGTCGCGCCCGCCAGCGACCCGAAGATGCGCGCCGAGTCCGCCGTCGTGCGCGCGACTCCCATGGCCGCCATCAGTTGGTCGTTCGGCATGATGTCGGCGACCAGCGCCTGCCGCATCGCGAGGTCCGACGGCCGCACCAACCCGTTCAGGCCGGCGATCAGCAGAACGTAGAGCGGCCGCATGGCCCCGGTGAAGGCCATCACCATCAGCACCGAGGCCAGCCCGGCGTAGCAAAGCCGCATCGCGCACAGAATGTTGCGGTGCCCGAACCGATCGCCCGCCATGCCGAACATCGGCGCGATCAAAGTTCCGGTATATTGCAGCGAACTATAGACGGTCAGCAGCAGGACGGATCCGGTCTCGGTCAGGATATACCAACCGAGGATCAGGACCTCCATCTCGATCCCCCACGACGTCAGCATATCCGCCGGAAACTGGCAGCGGAAATTACGCACCTCGAAAGGAGCGAGCAGCGCTGGGCGGCTGTTCCGGCCCAACGCCGTCAAATCGTGGGCTCCATCAGCGGGACGGCCAGCGGATCGGCATGACGGTGACGAGCGCGACCCGTCTCAACATTTCGGCACATCCCGTATCAGGTGAGCGACGGCCAGCCCTAACCCGGGCGGCCCCGGGGGGCAACCGGTCATGATCGCCGCGGAGCTCGCCGCCCGCCGGATCGCGTGGGCCGCCGCGGCGGCGAACTGGTGCCGGGGATCATGCCCGCCGGCGTCATGCCACCGGAACCATGGCATCCGGAAACACCCTGCCTCGGACCGGCGATCACCTGACGCAGACCGATTACTTAACGGAAACGGGCGCGGTCACTGTCCCGGCATCGTCGCCATCCACGAGTTCCAGCCGCGCGACGGCGGTCCGGCCGGTGGTGTCCCGCGCCGAGATCACCACACTTCGCGCCCCCGGAAGCCCGACGCGATTGGGCGGGATGCTGAACCGTCCGTGTTCATCCACCGCCACGTTGAACGGTCCGTGACCACCCAGTCTGACGGTCACCGCGCTGACCGGCGCATGATTGTCCAGCGCGAAGCCGCCGAGAGCATGCGTGCCGTCTCCCACTTGCCCCGGTGGGCGATCCATCACGATCTCCGGTCCGCGGTCGGCGGCGAGATGGTGGAACGCCGAAAGCGTCCAGTTTCCCACCGCGCGGCCGGTGGCCAGGCCATCGGCATTATCGAAGGAATAATAAATCCCACCGAGCACGCGGCTGAACGCGGCCTCCTCGGCGGCCTGTTGAAAACTGGTGAAGCTGCGTGTCACGCCCGGCACACTGGCGCTGACGAAGCTGAAGGGCCGGTCGCCGAAGCGCGCGGTCAGCACCACCGCGGCCGCGCCACTGAACCCGGAATGGCCGGAAATGTAGCTGGGATGATTGGGCGTTTCCAGCAAAGGCGACCAGGTCGGATCGGCCGGCGCTCCGGCGGCGCCGGCGCGGATTACGGTGACCGGCCGCCAGAACCAGAACGTGTACTTCGCATCGGCGATCGCGATGCCCGCGTCGGCCATCGCGACATTCAGCTCGGCGAACACCTCGGCCTCCGCGTCCAGGCCCGATTTCATTGGCGCGAGCAGCATCCCTGTGATGGCGTTCCAGTGGCCGGCCGGCGCATAGGTGCCGATCGCGTCGCTCCAGTAATGCGCGATTTCGCTCTGGGTGGCGGTTCGCACGCTCGACCGGGAGCCGCCAATGGAGGCGACGTATGCCGCCGCTTCCCGGAACCTGGCCGTCCTCAGGCCGGGCGGGCCGGCGGGCCGGAACTGATTGGGCCGGTTCAGCACCAACGGTTCGAGGGTCGCCCATTGCGGGTCCAGCGGCGGCAGAAAGTCGGGTGGGGTCGGACGCCACTGGCCAGGCGCGGTGCCGGCCGCGTTGCGTCCGGCACGGTTCCAGCCGTCGCGATCGCGCACCGCGAATACCGCGTCGCCGACCGCTTCGCCGAACGTCACGGCCCGATCGCGCGCCGGTCCCGCCGGCTCACGCGCCAGGGAAACCTGGAGCGCGGCGTCGAGAGCGGCCCGCCGCGCGGGAAACAGGTGGCTGAGTATCGCATGGCCGGCCGCCGCGGCGGCGACGTCCTGATTGGTGTCGCGCGGGGTCGGCAGCCGCACCAGAAACGCCGGTCCACCGTCGATGGAACGGATGGCGTCGAGCACCGCGATACTTTCGAGCGCGAGGTCGCGCGATGCCTGGAACGCATCGGTCGCGGTTTCCTGAACCGTCCGATTGACCTGATCGTTCCACATGAGGACAGAATCGACCGTGGCCGGGTCCGGCTCCGACGCCCGCGCCGCGTGGGGCAACACGCCGGACAGCCACGTCCCCAGAAGCAGCGGCCCCAGAAGCCGTGGGGCGAGACCAGCCAGGCAGCGGTTGAGTTCCGTCGGGAAACGCGAACCCGCGGCCACCGGCGCGTGCGAGGACCGAACGTCAGGCGCCTCATGCGGGTCCGGCGGCGGGACCGCGCGGGTCACCTGCGGATCGCCAGTTCAGGCAGGTTCGCCAACGGCGAAATATCGCTCACGCGTGAACCGCCCAGCGCCAGGGTCCGCATGCCGGCGAGCGCGGCGAGCGGGCGGATGTCCGACACCTGCGTGCCTTCGATGTTGAGGTCGCGCAACTCGGACAGGCGAGCGAGCGGCCTGATGTCGCTGACACCTGTCGCGGCGAGATCGAGGCTCCGCAAATTGGTCATGGCACTCAATGGCTGCACATCGACAACGAGCGTCCCGTTGAGTTTCAGGTCGCGCATATTCGCCATTCCCGACAACGGGCGAACGTTGCTGACCCAGGTGTTCCCCAGGTCCAGCGAGGTCATTTGGTTGAGTGACGCGAGCGGCGACACATCGGCGACCTTGGTAACAGCGATGACGAGATCTTGGAGATTGGCGAGGCCGGCGAGCGGCGTCAGATCGTGGACGTCGGTTCCTCCGATGTTAAGAAACCGCAAATTGGTCAAATGAGCAAGTGGCCGCAGATCGTTGATCGGCAGAAATTGCAAATTGAGCGATCTTAAAGAGGTCAGCGCGGCGAGGCTCGCGACGTCCCGCACCTGCGTGCCACAGATATCGAGCATCCTGAGGCTCGCCAAATCCGCGAAAAGCCTGATGTTCCGTACCGGCGCGCCGCGCAAACTGACTGCCTGAACGCCTTTCGCCACCAAAGCGGGGATCGCCGCGTTCAGCGCCGCGTCATCCGTGGTATCGGGAAACGTCGCCGTCAACAGCCCGTCTTTCGTCGCGAACGCGATATCCTGAGCGGACGGCCTGAGCGAAGCCAGCGACGGTTGTTCCGTCGCGATTCCCGCGAGACACCATGCCAATGCGAAACCGGCCACCAGCAAGCGGATCCGCGCGCCGCCACGACGGCGGACGATGGCCGTGCCGATGGTCCGCGGAGCCCGGTCCATGTCCGGTTCGCACCGTCGTGCCGCTCGAAACCCGATCATTCTTCAACCACTCCTCGAATTCCGCGCTTCGATCAATAAAGTCAGAAATAATCGGCGGACGATGGTGCTCGAGCCAATCGGCGCGCCTGACGCGATGCCGCCGCCGTCCGTGAACGAACTGGCTCCAATCCATACAGGCGGCCGCCTCGTTTGTCATGCGCGCTTCCCCGCGCGCGCGGCGGGCCGGACCCGCGGATGCGCCGGATCCGCTGATGCGCCGGACCCTCGGATGCGCCGGCCCGCCGGATGCGCCGGATCCGCGGATGCAATCGAACACGCGCGTGACCCGACCATGACGTAAACCCCGCGTTCCCGGCACCTCCCGCACGCCTGTCCGGCGGCGGTCCACCGCCACGCCGCGGCTTGCGCGTCATCCATTCCGGGTACTACGCTCGCGGCCGAACGCGAGGGGGAAACGTGACCATGACCGAAATCAGGACGATCGCGACGGGACTGCGGTTTCCGGAGGGACCCGTGGCGATGAAAGATGGCTCGATCGTGTTGGTGGAGATCGAGCGGCAGACCGTCACGCGGGTCAGGCCGGACGGCTCGACCGAGGTGATCGCGCATACCGGCGGCGGCCCGAACGGGCTCGCGGTCGGACCGGACGGCGCGTTCTACGTATGCAACAACGGCGGCTTCATGTGGCGCACGGAAATGAACCTGATGCGTCCGGCGGGTCCGGCGTCCGATTACTCCGGCGGCCGGATCGAGCGGGTGGATCCGAAGACCGGCGCGGTAACAGTCCTCTATGGCCATTGCGGACCACACAAATTGCTGGGGCCGAACGATATCGTATTCGACGGTCTGGGCGGATTTTACTTCACCGATCTCGGCAAGGCGCGCGCCCGCGATCGCGACTGGGGCGGCGTGTATTACGCGCTGGCGGACGGCTCGAAGATCACCGAGGTGGCGCATCCGATCCTGACGCCGAACGGCATCGGCCTGTCGCCGGACGGCAAGACTCTTTACGTGGCCGAAACCGAAACCGCGCGGCTCTGGGCGTTCGACGTGCTGGCGCCCGGGGTGTTGAGCAAGGCGCCGTTCCCGTCCCCGCACGGGGGTCGCCTGATGGTCGGTTTGGGAGGATTTCAACGCTTCGACAGTCTCGCGGTGGATGGCGTGGGCAATGTGTGCGTCGCGACGCTGGTGAATGGGTCCGTCAGCGTGGTGGGACCGCGCGGCGGCCTGCTGCGACAGATCGCCATGCCGGACATGTTCTGCACCAATATTTGCTTCGGCGGTCCGGACATGAAGACCGCCTGGCTCACGCTGTCGGGGAGCGGCAAACTCGTCGCCATGACCTGGCCGGATCCCGGCCTGCGCCTGGCGTACGAGGCCTGACCGCCCGGCACCCATCGAGAAGGCCCGGCCGGGAGCGCGGTCCCGAACGTCGGTCCGCTTTGCGCGAAGCGGACCGACGGGGCGGGTGCCCGGGTAGACGGGGCGGGTGCCCGGGTAATCGACACGCGCCAGCAGGTTTGTCATCAACTTGTCAGCCGGTTTATGTTAACCAATTGACAGGATGATCGCGTTCCCGCGGCGGGACCGCCATCCGCCGACAGGCGGCGATCGATGACCGTGTTGCGTATCCATTGTCCTGGTTGTGAGGCGGCTTGCCAGGTTTCGGATGCCGCGGCCATGTCTGGCACGCGATGCCAGCGGTGCGGGCGGCTTTTGGTACCGGACACCGCGGTTCGGACCGAGAGCGCTTCGCGGCGGGACCCACCGGCGATGCAGCCTGAACGAGCATCGCAAGTTCCGCTACCACCATCGGTTATCTATACCTCGGTTGTGCAGCCCGACACAACCTCTGATGCCGGGCCGCGGATGCACCGTACCGCGCCCTCGGGCGCTGGCTCGGATGCTCCCGGGGCGTCTCCGGGTCCGGCGTGCGAAATTGGTCCGGACGCGGCGGCCGGTCCCACGCCGGGCGCGGCGCGGGAGGTTGCCACGTCCGCGTCCGGGGCCGCCGGAGGAGGAAGTTCGGCCCAGCGTGATCCGGCGATCGGACGAGCGTCCGGCATTGTCGGACCGCCGCCGCCCTATCGAACGGTAACGCCGCCGTCTCGTCCGGCTCCGGTGCGCCCCGAGATCGCGCCAGCCCCGGCGACGCCTCCCGTAAACATCCGTGGCATTGGGGCCCTGGGGCTTCCACCGCCATACCGGCCGATCGTGCAGGCAGCGTCGGTCTTTGGGCGTGGTCCGGCACCGGATCTTGAACCGTGGCGTCTCGCCTCGGCGACGCACACATCGCCGGTGGCCGGGCTGGAGCCTGAGTGGATTCCGGTCAGTGCCGACTCGTCCGAGGCCGATTGGTCCATTTCGCGCGACTCCGAACCGGAAATCCCGGGGACATCCTCGCCGCTGGACGATGCCCGGCGCGAGGTTGATCGTCGGGCAGATCCGCTCGCGTGGGCCGAAGCCCCCCCGGTCCGCCCTCCGTCGCGCCTCCCTGTATCCGGCCAGCGCGCTCGGTTTCGGCAGGCGGGCGCCTCGCCCTCCGGCCCGGCCACTCTCCGGTCGCGCGACCCGGCCCGTGCTGTGGGCCGCGGGCATCGCCGTGGCCGTGATCGGTCTGGCTGGCGGGCTGTATTCCGGACGAGGTCCATTGACGCGAGCGATTCCCGCGATCGGCGAACTGCGTCAGGCCATCGCGCCGACCGACCGTTCGACCGCTCCGGCCAGGGCGGACTCCCGCGACCAGGACGTTTCCAGCCAGTCGCCCGCTGACCTGATCGCGACCGGCCGCGCGACGCCAGATCGGGACGCCACGGATCGGGACGCCACCGATCGGGACGCCACCGATCGGGACGCCACCGGTCGGGAGGCCACGAGTCTGGACGCCACCGGTCGGGACCCGTCCGGTCAGGACGTGTCCGGTCAGGACGTGTCCGGGCAGGACGGGGCCATGCACGACGCCTCCGATCGGGACGTTTCCGATCGGGACCCCACGGATCGGGACCCCACGGATCGGGACGCTACGTATCGGGACGCTACGCATCGGGACGCCACAGGTCGGGACGATGGGAGTGCGGACGTCACGGGTCGCGACGCCGCGAAGTCCGGACGCAACGGGTCGGGATCTCTCCGGTCAGGACGTCCAACCTCGCGACGCCTCCGAGCACGACGCGACAGACCAGGCCTCTCACGATCCGGGCGTTTCCGACCCGGCCGGCCCAGCCCCGCGCGCGGACGGACAACAAGACGTCGACCCACGCGTCACCGGCCAGCAGGGGATCGTCCAGGATGACTTCCGCACGGGGTTCCGGTTGCCGCGACGCATCCGCGCCGGAACAAACCACGTTGGCGACCGGTCGCTCATCCCCCTGCGCGGCGGAAAAATCCGCGACCACCGTGAAATGAATCCAACCGTTGCATCCTGGCCGAAACGGCCGCACTTCTGACAAAGAGCATCCGATTTCAGAATTCAGGGACTCCGTCACACATGCGTATTCGATGCCCGTCCTGTTCGGCGACTGTACGAGGTGCCCGACGCATTGCTCGATCCGCCCAGGACGGTCCGTTGCGCGAAGTGCGCGCATGACTGGATGGCGGAGGCGATCGAGGATCCCCTCCCCCCACCGGTCATCGCCGAAGCGCCTGACGTGGCTGAGGAGGTCGAGACTCCGGTTGCCGGTCAGCCGGAAGCGCCGATCGCCGAACCAGCGGTGGCCGAGACCGCCGCGCCCGAACCTCCGGCACCCGCGCCTGTCGCGGCGGAGCCGGTTTCCGACGAGCCCCATGGCCGCGAAGCCGACGCGCGAGAACCGGTCCCGGAACCGGTGGCCGCGTTTGGCGATACGCCGTTATCCGCGATCGAACGGCTGTCCATCGCGGGCGATCTCTCTCCCGAAATACGCCGCCGCGACCGTATTCTCACCGCCGCCTGGGCGGCCAGTTTCGCGCTCCTGGCGGCCCTCGGGGTCGCCGCCTACACCGAGCGCAACCTGTTGATGCGGCATTGGCCCGCGAGCAAGCGTGTTTACGCGACGCTCGGTCTCCTCCCGGCGGATGCCCGGGATGGCCGCGGCATGAGGGGCACCAGCCCGGAGGCGACCAGCCCAGCGGCGACCAGCCCGGTTGGGACCGTTCCGTCCGGCACCGACGCGGCGGGGTCTGTTCCAACTGGGTCTGTTCCGGCGGCCACCGCTCCGGCGGGCACCGGCACCGCCGCGACCGGCACCCAGGCGACCGGTCAGGGTGGCGATGCGACGCATGAGAACGCGGAAGCGGTCGCCGGGCAACGACCCGAGGAGACGCGGACGCGGTAAACCGGCGGAGCCGGCAATCGGACAAGGGCATTCCCTGGTCTCTTGACGTGAGACCGCCCACGTCACATTTCGTCATCATGCGCGACTTTTCAGACCTGACCGAACGGGAGATCCTCGCGTTGGCGATCGCCAACGAGGAAGAGGATGGCCGCATCTACCTCGATATCGCCGAGGGACTGCGCGAAGAATATCCCGGCAGCGCCAACGTGTTTCACCGAGATGGCGGGCGAGGAAGGCAACCATCGCCGCCGTCTGCTGGAACTCTATCGGGAGAAATTCGGCGAGCACATCCCGCTGATCCGCCGTCAGGACATCCGCGGGTTCATCCGCCACAAGCCGGTCTGGCAGATGCAGCCGCTCAATCTGAAGGCGGTCCGCATGATGGCGGAAAGCATGGAGGAGGAGACCCAGCACTTCTACCGCAAAGCGGCGATCCGCTCGACCGACGTGTCGATCCGCAAGCTGCTGGGCGACCTCGCCGACGCCGAGGTGGAGCACGAGCGCCGGGCCGACAGTCTGCGCGACGGAAAACCTGCCGGGCAACGTGCGTGGCGGCGGAGGACGCGCACGCCCATGCGTCGTTCGTGCTGCGCTTCATCCAGCCGGGTCTGGCGGGGCTGATGGACGGCTCGGTCTCGACCCTGGCGCCGGTGTTCGCCACGGCGTTCGCCAGCGGCAAGACCTGGGAGACGTTTCTGGTCGGCATGGCGGCCTCGATCGGCGCCGGCATCTCGATGGGGTTCGCCGAGGCGCTGTCGGACAACGGCAGCCTGACCGGACGCGGCGCGCCGTGGATCCGCGGCCTGGTGACCGGCCTGATGACGACGATCGGCGGGGTCGGCCACACGATGCCGTTCCTGATCCCGTCCTTCTGGACCGCGACGGCGGTGGCGGTCGTCGTGGTCGCCGTGGAACTCGGCGTGATCAGTTGGGTGCGCTGGAAATACATGGACACGCCGCCGGTCTCGGCCGCGATGCAGGTGGCGTTCGGCGGCGCGCTGGTGTTCGCGACCGGCGTGCTGATCGGCAGCGGCTAGAGCCGTATCCGATCGGAGCGAGTCGTTCTGTCTCCGTCATGGCCGGGCCTGACCGGACGCTCTGTCGCCGCGCATCCGCGGGCCGGAAAGGCGGTCGGGGCGGGTCCGTTTCAACCCGATCGAAAACCGCCGGCCGGGAGCGACGGGCACCGGGTCGTCAGGTCGCCGACATCCAGTCGTCCTCCGAGACGATGCCGCCCTTGACCCAGGTGAACTCGATTTTCGTATAGGTGAAGGTGAGCTTCTCGACGGACGTCCCGGTGAAGAGGCCTGCTGATTGAAGTCCCGCAGAACGGCATTCGTCAGTTTGACGGTGGCGAACGCCGCGTGACCTTGTCCTTCGACGGTATACGAAAGCTCCACGCTGGTCAGCACCTCGTTCGTCGTGCAGGCCCGGTGCAACAGAGGCGATGACTGGTCCATCGTCTTGGTGAGGACGACAGGCCGGGCGACTTGCTTGCCCGTCGGGCTCCCGCTGGCGACGTCGGTGTGCGTGCCGACCCCAAACTCAACCGTCTCGATCTGAATTTGGCCGGTAAACGACGCCGCGCTCACCGCGCCGGTCAGAGTACCTTGCACCGCCCCTTTGATCTTCGCGTAGATCGCCATGCCCCGCTTCCTCGCCCTCATGCCGATATCGCGCGGACGGTGGCGCCGCGCTGCTGTGGGAATCATATCATCTGGTTCGGTCGGGGTCCAAGAATTGTGACCGCCGCGGCCGGCCCTGGTGCGCGCGCCGGGCGTGGCGGACGCGGACCACCCGGGCCGGCGATTGACCGCCGCGCCGCGCGCATGCTGATCTCCCGCGAAACACACGGAGGGGACTGAATTGGCCGAGCCATTCAATCGTTACGATCTCACCAGCGCTCGCCAACATGGCCGGCCTGGGCGGGAAATCCGGCCCAAAAGCCTCACCGTGGACATCCATTCCCATGCCATGGTGCCGGCCGCGGCGGACTGTCGTCCGCGGCCATCAATCCCCCGACCCGCGCGCGCAATTCTATACCGAGGAAACCCGCATCCTCACCCGGAAACAGGATAGCGACCGCACGCCGTATCTGACCGATCTCGAACTGCGTATGAGAACCTTCGACGAGATGGGGGTCGATGCGCAGGTGATCACGCCGGCGCCGGGTCAATGTTACTATGGCGTGCCGGCGGAGATCGGGATCAAGGCGGCGCGCGTCGTGAACGAGGGCATCGCCGATATCGTCCGCTCCAGCGCCCGACCGCATTCCCGCCGCGATGGGCTCGGTGGCGCTGCAGGCCGGCGGCGAGGCGGCGGCGGACGAACTGGAATATTGCGTGAAGACGCTCGGCCTGAAAGGCGTCGAGGTGTTGGCGCATGTCGCGCGACAAGGAACTCTCGGACCCCACGTTCGAGCCGTTCTGGGCCAAGGTCCAGGCACTCGGCGCGGTGGTGTTCATTCATCCGAACTCCTATCCGCAACCGCAACGGTTCGGCCAACATTACTTCAGCAACGTGATCGGCAATCCGCTGGACACGACGATGGCGCTGCACTGGCTGATCTTCGATGGCGTGCTGGAACGGTATCCGGATCTGAAGATCATCGCCTCGCACGGCGGCGGCTATCCTGCCGGGCTATTCCGGACGGATCGATCATGCGTGGGGCGCGCGCAGCGATTCGCGCGGCTCGCTGCCGAAACCGCCGAGTTATTATCTGAAGAAAATCTATCTGGACACGATCGTTTTCACCGCGCACCAACTGGAGGCGATGGTGAAGCTGTTCGGCGTGGACAAGATTCTGTCTGGGCACCGACTATCCCTACGACATGGGCGAATACGATCCGATCGGGCATATCGCGTCGGTTGAATCGTTGAGCCCGTCCGACGTGGCCGCGATCGCCGGAGGCAACGCGAAGCGACTGTTCGGATTGTAACACAGTCATCGTTCGGACCGCCCGACGCGGATCGGCCGGTCACGCGAAATCCGGATGTGCCGAACCCGGTCCCATTTCGGCGGACGATGCCTCGCGCCGGACCTGGAACGATCTGGCCCGGCTGGAGTTGATGCCCGGATCGAGTTGATGCCCGGATCGAGTTGATGCCCGGATCGAGTTGATGTTCGTGTCGGCGACCGCGAATGAAGGCAATCGGCGCCGGGAGACCGGCCTCTGTTGACGACATTTTCGCCCGCGCGTACGGTGCGCGCGTCGGGCGGCCGGCCTGATTTCATGGTCCCGCGGGTGACAGACAAAGGGGGATATTATCGTGCGCGAAAAGCCAACCTCGATCGCGATCACCGCGGCTTTGTTATTCGCCATGGGCGCCGCCTCATCACAGGCCGCGCAACTCGTGCAGGAATGCGCCCCGCCCGGCGGCGTCTGGGGACCGGGCAACACGTTCCGCAGCAAAATCGAGAAATACTCCGACAACACAATCGTTTACATGTCGCAGAATTTTTCGCAGGCGGACAAGACGAAGTGGTTCAGAAGCGCGCCGCTGCCCCCGACGGGCGGCCCCTTCACCAACGGGATGGGGACGCAAAGCACGATCGTCGTTGAAGGTGACGGCTACCGAGTGAACGCGCCTGGTCGCAGCGATTATCACGCTCACTTCAGTTGCGTCGCGGCGCCGAGGTAATCGCCTACGCGCGACGGGTTCGCCGCGCGGCGTGATCCGATGTCGCCCCGTCGTGTCCCGGTTCGCCCCGCGCAACGCCTGAACGACAGTCGCGATCGCGGCCCGGACGCCATATCCAACACGCCATATCCAACACGAGATGATCCGCCCGTCGGGCAGCGCCAACCCCACTGGCGCCGTCGGGCAGCGCCAATCGTGCCGGATCCTCGGACGGAGCCGGACCGGCCCGCCGCGCGCGCCGTTGATCCGGCGGTGGCCTAACCCGGTGCCGACAGGGTTGCGAACACGTCTCCCTCGGGGAGCAACCCCAGGATATGGCGGCGGTGCCACAGCGCGTAGAACAGCAGCTTCCAGCACGCGAACCCGTGCCGCCAACGCCGAATGTCGCGAAACAGCGCCTCGACCCGGTCCGGGTGAGCAATCTCGGCGACACCGGGCTGACGCGCCACCAGTGGACCCAGATCCGCGCCGCGCCCTTTGATCCATTCGCCAATCGGAACGGTAAACCCTTGCTTCGGCGCGAACGGACGCGCCATCGGCAGGTTCTTCTCCAGCCACTTGCGCAGGATCCACTTGCCGACGCCATCGCGCACCTTCATGCCATCCGGCAACCGGAACGCCGCCGCCGCCACGCCCTTGTCCAGGAAAGGCGTCCGCCCCTCGACCGCGTGCGCCATCAGACAGCGGTCGGCTTTCAGCAGCAGGTCGTTGGGGAGCCAGTCGGTCATGTCGGTCGCCTGCGCCGCCGCCAACCGGGACATCCCACTCTCCAGCGCGTGCGCCTCGGCCGCCGCCATACCATCCCGCCATGTCGAGGGCTGGACACGCAAAACCGGCACCTTGTCGAAGCTGCCGCGCGCCCACATCGTCCGGCCACCGCGCCACCACGGCTTGATCGCTTTGCGGTAACGGTCGTAGCCGGCGAAGATCTCATCGCCGCCCTCGCCGGTCAGCACCACCTTCACGTCCTGATGCGCGCGGCGGGCCAGGAACCAGGTCGGAATGATCGCGTAATCGGCGGCGGGGTCGTCCATGCACGCGACGATCTCGGGCAGGTGCGTCCAGACCATCGCTTCGTTGACCTCGATCGAGCAGTGGTGCGCGCCGACGGCCTTCGCCACCGCCGCCGCGTGCTCCCGCTCATCGGCGGCGCCGGGCGCGTCGAAGCCGGCGGTGTAGGCCCGCACCGGCTCCTTGTTCAGCCGCGCCATCAGCGTGATCAGCGTGGCGCTGTCGATACCGCCCGAGAGGAACATGCCGTACGGCACGTCGGCGCGCTGATGCAGATCGACGCTCTCCTCCAACGCGCGGTCCAGGCGGGCCAGCGCCGCGTCCTCGTCGATGTTCTCCGGCCCGCCCTCCGGGATCCAGGACACCCGGCGTCGATCGAGAACGTGACCGTCGGCGCAGGTGATGGTCTCGCCCGGAAGCACGCGCTGGATGCCCTCGAAAATCGTGTCGGCGCCGGTGGTGAACTGCAGTTGCAGCAATTCCTCGCGCGCCGCCGGCCTGACGGCGCGCTCCACCAGACCCGCCTCCAACAACGCCTGAGCCTCCGACGCAAACGCCAGGCCCCCCTTCACCTGGGCGATATACAACGGCTTGATGCCGAACGGATCGCGCGTGAGGGTGACGCTATGTTGCTGCCGCTCATGGATCGCGATCGCGTACATGCCACGCAGTTCGCGCGCGTAATCGGCCCCGTCGCGCAGCCAGTAATGCAGCGGCGGTTCGCAGTCGCTGTTGGTGGCGTAGGAAACGCCCGGCATCGCCGCGCGCAGCTCACGGTAATTATAAACTTCGCCATTCGCGACGAGGGTGGCGGCGCCGGCGAAAAAGGGCTGGTCGCCGGTGACGAGGTCGATGATCGCCAGCCGGTTATGCAGCAGCGCGACACGGCCCACGACGGCGTGGCCGGTACCGTCCGGACCGCGATGATGCAGGCTGTCGATCAGCCGGGAAATGACCACGGGATCGGGCTGCGCCGCACCGGTAGACAAGATCAGACCGGCGATGCCGCACATACGATAACTCCCACGATCCCAACGGAGGGGTGTCCTGGCGTCCCGTCCGCTCCGGTGTCAACAACAATCGGCCGGCGATGCCGCGGGGCCCGCGACCGGTCGCGTCTCGCGCGGCCTGGCGTACAATCGGCACGCCGCGGTTGCGCCGCCCTTGCGGATCGGGCGATTTCTCTTACCTTTTCATCATGACACAGATCGCCGCCCTGCCCGCGGGGACAACGATCGCCGCGCTGCCCGCGGGGACAAAACTCGCCGCGCTGCCCGCGCGAGCGGTTCTCGCGGTTGCCGGCGAGGATCGGGTCGGCTTCCTGCAAGGCCTGGTCTCCAACGACGTCGCACAGGCCGAACCCGGCCGCGCCGTGTGGGCGGCGCTGCTGACCCCTCAGGGCAAATGGCTGGCCGATTTTTTCATCCTGTCGGATGGGGAACGGCTGCTGCTGGATTGCGAAAAAGCGCAATTGGAGATGCTGCGGCAACGGTTGTCGCGCTATCGGTTGCGGTCGCGCGTGACGCTCGCGGACGCGGCGCTGCACGTTCATGCCGTGTGGGATGGCGAACCGGCCGGGACGGACCTCATGGCGCCCGACCCACGTCTGCCGGAGGCCGGCTGGCGCGTGCTGAGCCCCGCGCCGCTGGCCGCCAACGCGACCGAGGACGAGTGGGATCGCCATCGCCTGGCGCTCGGGCTGCCCGACGGGTCGCGTGACATGGAGAGCGAGAAGTCCGTGTTGCTGGAGGCCGGATTCGACGAGCTCAACGGCGTGTCGTGGACCAAGGGCTGCTACATGGGGCAGGAACTGACGGCGCGCACCAAATATCGCGGACTGGTCAAACGGCGTCTGGTGCCGGTGCGCATCGATGGCGAGATCCCCGCGCCCGGCACCCCGCTTCTGCGCGATGGGCGAGAGGTCGGCACGATGCGCTCGGCCAATGGCCGGCATGGTTTGGCGGTGGTGCGGCTGGAGGCGATGGATTCGCCGCTCTCCGGCGCCTCGGCGACGGTCACTCCGCTCACCCCAGGGTGGATGCGAACCGCGCCGGCCTAGCGTCGACAACGAAAAATTCCATCGGGATCCGGCATTCGGCGGAATTCACTTGTTGTAGGTACTTTCCCCGATATCCTCACCTCGGCTATAGGCGTAGCGTGCGTTGTCGAGGTGCCGTTATGAAACAGGCAGTCCCATGGATCGCGCTAATCAGCTGTACACTTGGCGTGAGTGCGCATGCCGATAATGCGGCGGCGAGAAAATGCGCCGCGACCTTACAACCTCATGCGCAACTCGTTTTCGACGCGGTTGCCGCGCGCCCGCAACCGGAACTGTCGTTGAGAACGTTGATCGAGGCGCGAGTCCGCGAATTGATTTTCACCGATCGGTTGATGATGAACGCGGCCCGGCCCGCGGCCGAAGCCGCCAGTGAATGTCTGCGGATTTCACGAAATTGCACCGGCGATCGCTGCTGATTGTTTTGTGCGGCGCAGCATGCGCGTTGAACCGGATGGTTCGCTGTTGAATGTCGGCGAGCGCACGTTAAATTGCGCGTTTGACCTTTGGCGGCTCATGCCCCGCGTCACGCACGGCATGACGGGTCGAGGTTGCCCCGGACGGAATGGCTTCGGCGACCGCTCAGCGAATCGCGTATGATCGCCGCTATGGCGTTGCCTGGCGCCATTGATCGCGGAAACGCCCAGGGAACGTGGAAACGCTCTGGGATCCTGGAAACGTCATGTCGAACCGATCCGCCGATGATCGGCATTTTGTCGCGTTCCCTCAATTTCAATTTAACCAGGCGCACATCGCGCTGCCGTCGCAGTTCGCTCGGTATGGCGAAGCGGCGAAATCAATCGCGATGCCGATCCGCCGCGATGCCGTTCCGCCATCGCGGTCCGCTGCCCGTCGCGCCCGACCAGCGGCCGCTTCGCCCATCACGGTTACCGCGCCGCGACGTGACCTCTCCGCGCCTGGCGGTTTTGACATGCGAGGGACGAAAACCCGGTCTTGTCATGGGTGCGACGAAATCGCGGCCACGCGTCGATTCGCTTCTCGCCATGCGCGATCGGGTTGCCCCGCCGCGGCCGCTTCCGCGCCCAGTACCCGCTCTGGAACCGCCCGACCATCTCGGGCATCCTCTGGCCAAACCGGATTCCGGGGAGTTCAACAATGGATATTCCGCCCCTCGACCTCGCGATGAAAACCCGCACGGCACAGGTGCTGGAGCGGTGCGTGGCGTGTGGAGCCTGCGCCGAGGTGTGTCCGATGCCCGCCCCCGCCGGCATCGACGCGTCCAACCCGGCGAGGCTCACCGAAGGCATTCTGACCATACTGCGCGGCGGCGAACACGCGGATGCCGCGCGGTGGGCCGCGGTGTGCTCGGGCAGCGGACATTGCATTCCACAGTGCCAACATGGCGTCGATCCGCGCTTCATGCTGACGATGGCGCGGCTGGAACTGGCCTCGCGCAATCCGGACAATGCCCGCCGCAAGTCCGGTTTCGCGGGGTTTGGCGCCATGACCAGCGGCGTCCGGGTGTTGTCCCGGCTGCAACTGCCGCCCGACCTGCTCGCGCGGTTTCGTCCGGAGAACGAGCCTGAGCGGCCGCCGGAAATTGTCTTCTACACCGGCTGCAACCTCATGAAGACGCCGCATATCGCCTTGCTGTGCCTGGACATCCTGGATGCGATGGATGTGCCGTACCGGGTCATGGGCGGACCGTCGTCGTGCTGCGGCGTGTTGCAGTTCCGCGCCGGCGACCTCGCCACGTCGGGGCGCATCGCTTATCGCACCATCGATCGGCTGAAGGAGGCCGCGCCCAGAGCCCTCACCTGGTGCCCCACCTGTCAGATCCAGTTGGGCGAGGTGGTCGCGCCGGGCATGCATCCGGAGTCCGCCGGCGACCCGTTCGACCTGAAGCCCATCGGTACTGTTCCTCGCGGAACGCCTGGACGATTTGCGCCGGCTGATGGTGCATCCTGTCAACAAACGCGTCGGCCTGCACGAGCATCCCGGCGTCGCCGGCGTCACCGAGTCGGCGCAGGCCCTGCTGCGCGCAATTCCCGGCCTCGACTTCGTCGATCTGCGTCAGCCCCGGCTTGGCTATCATTGCAACATGCTGGCGCCGCTGCCGGAGTTCAAACGCTCGGTGCATCGCCAGCAACTGGAGGACGCGGAAGCGGCGGGCGTCACCACGCTCGCCGGCGTCTATCATGCCTGCCATCGCGAGTTGTGCAGCCATGAACGCGACTGGCCGTTCGAAGTGGTCAATTTTCTCGAACTGGTTGGCGAGAGCATGGGTTTGACCAGGCCCGATTTGTTCAAGCGCCTGAAACTGATGCAGGACGTCGATGCGATTCTGGCCGAGGCGGCGCCGCTGATCGAAACTCATCACCTCGATCTCGACGAGGCGCGCGCGATCATCGCCAAGGATATGTTGGGGGAACAGCCGCTGCCTCTGGGGCGCGGCGCATAGCGCGGGCCGTTCCGCAACCACGCGGTAAACACGCGGTCGCCATAAGCGCACGTTCGTGGCGGAGCGCGCGATGTCATCGACCCAGACTGTATCTTTTGTATCATCGCCGGGTTTGCGTGTCACGCCCAAAGTGGCGGCGCTGGCATTACCGGCGATCTTGCTGCTGGGCTTTGGTCTGCGGATCATCACCGGCCTGACCCTGACTCACGTCCTGTTCTTCGATGAGACCTTGCAATATTTCGAGCAAGGCCATCGGCTGGCGTTCGGCTCTGGTGTCGTGCCGTGGGAGTTCGACGATGGCGTGCGATCCTGGCTGCTGCCTGGCCTGATCGCCCTGGCGATGCGGGCGACCGCGCGAATCAGCGATGATCCGATGCTGTATATCGGCCTGATCCGTGGGCTGTGCGTCGGCGCGTCGATGGTGATCGTCCTGATTGGCTATCGCGCCGGGGAGCGGGACGGCGGGCGGGCCGGCGCGATCCTGACCGGCGGCTTCTGCGCCATCTGGTTCGATCTGATCTATTTCGCCCCCGCCGTGATGACCGAGGTTCTCGCGTCCCACTGCGCCATCGCCGCGTTGTATCTGGGCGAGGGGCCGCGCACGACGCGCCGCGGCTTTTGGGTGGGCGCCTTGTTCGGCGCCGCGGTTTGCCTGCGTTACCAGTATGCGCCGCCGCTGGGTCTCGCGGTGCTTTGGCAATACCGCCAGCAACCCAGACACTACCAATGGTTGTTTCTTGGCGCGGCGTCCGTGTTGCTGCCGTTTTCCGGCGTGCTCGACGCGATCACCTGGGGTGGCGCATTCCAGTCGATCTGGCTGAATTTCGAGCGGAACTCCGTGCAGGGGATCGCCACCGCGATCGGCGCGCAGTCGCCGGCGTTCTACTTCGAATATCTGATGATCGGCCTGCTGCCGCTGCCTCTGATGTTGGGCCTCGCGATCATCGGCGGGACGCGGTTCCCGGCTTTGGCGATCGCCGCGCTGGCGACGCTGCTCATGCACAGCCTGGTGCCGCACAAGGAGGTGCGGTTCATTTATCTTGCGCTCGCCGCGGCGCCGATTCTGATCGGTCTGGGCGCGTCGAAGGTGATCCAGCTGCTGGCGCTCCGCCACGGACCGCGCGCGGTCTGGTTCGGCGTGCCGCTGTTTCTGGCGCTCGGCGCGGTGCTCTCCGGCTACATCGCCAGCGGCCCGCTGAGCCCGCGGTGGTCGTTCCAGCGCGGCATGGTGCACGCGTTCCTCGCGGCCCATCGCGAGCCGGACATCTGCGGCCTGCAGGTGCGCGACATCCCGTCCTGGCAGAGCGGCGGCTACACCTATCTGAACCGCGACGTGCCGCTGATGTTCGATCCCTATCAGCCGGAGATCCACCTGCCCGGCGTCGCCATGCCGCTGCGGTTCGGCGTGGAACGGGAGGGCGGGCCGGTCTCGCAGCTCCGCAGCCCCTACTCGCACGTCATCGCGCAAGCCGTGCATCGGCCGCCGGGCTTCAGCCCGGTCGCCTGTTTCCCCAACGATGCCGGGCCGCAAGAGCCGGAATTGTGTCTGTTCCGTCGCCGCGGCGGCTGTCCGGAGTCGGTCGTTCCCTGAGGCGGCGCGAGGAGGTGGCGGCACGTCCGCGCGGCTGCGCGGCGATCGCGCTTGCGGACATGCGGATATCTTTATATGACGTCGCCCATCAACCAGGAGCGACAGCAATGGCCAGCGCCACCACAACTCAGGATTTCAAGGTCAAAGACATTTCGCTCGCTGAGTGGGGCCGCAAGGAAATCAGCATGGCCGAGGACGAGATGCCCGGCCTGATGGCGATCCGCGAGGAATTCGGCACCAGCAAGCCGCTGAAAGGCGCGCGCATCGCCGGTTGCCTGCATATGACCATCCAGACCGCGGTGCTGATCGAGACGCTGACCACGTTGGGCGCCACGGTGCGGTGGTCGTCGTGCAACATCTTCTCGACCCAGGACCACGCCGCCGCCGGTGTCGCCGCGGCGGGAACGCCGGTGTTCGCCTGGAAAGGCATGAACGAGGAGGAGTTCTGGTGGTGCATCGAGCAAACGGTGCGCGGACCAGGCCAGGGGAATGGTGAGGTCTGGACGCCGAACATGATCCTCGATGACGGCGGCGATCTCACCGTGCTCATGCACACGAAGTATCCGGAGATGCTGAAGGACGTGCGCGGCATTTCCGAGGAAACCACGACCGGCGTGCATCGCTTATGGGACATGGCGAAGGCCGGCACGCTGCTGACGCCGGCGATCAACGTGAACGACAGCGTGACCAAGTCGAAGTTCGACAATCTGTACGGTTGCCGCGAGTCGCTGGTGGACGGCATTCGCCGCGGCACCGACGTCATGATGGCGGGCAAGGTCGCTGTCGTGAACGGCTTTGGCGATGTCGGCAAGGGATCCGCCGCGTCGCTGCGCAACGCCGGTTGCCGCGTGATGGTCACCGAGGTCGATCCGATCTGCGCGTTGCAGGCGGCGATGGAAGGCTACCAGGTCGTCACCATGAACGACGCGGCGCCGCTGGGCGATATTTTCGTGACCGCGACCGGCAACGTCGACGTGATCACGATCGAACATATGCGTGCGATGAAACACCGCGCGATTGTCTGCAATATTGGACATTTCGACTCGGAGATCAGATCGACGCGCTGCGCAATTATAAATGGGAGAACGTCAAGCCGCAGGTTGACGAGGTGGTGTTTCCCGATGGCAAGCGTCTGATTCTGTTGTCCGAGGGAAGGCTGGTCAATCTGGGCAACGCGACCGGTCATCCGAGCTTCGTCATGAGCGCGAGTTTCAGCAATCAGGTGCTGGCGCAAATCGAATTGTTCAACGCGCCGAGCCTGGAAAGTATGAAAAGACCGGTGTATACGCTGCCGAAGCGTCTGGATGAAAAAGTCGCCGCGCTGCATCTCGCGAAGGTTGGCGCCAAACTGACCAAATTGACGGAAAAACAGGCTGAGTACATTGGCGTCAGTGATCAAGGACCGTTCAAGCATGACCTGTACCGGTATTGAGATTCTTAATATCGGGTTAATTCACCCCCGTTGTCATCGCGACAGGCTGGTGATGCGCCGGCCCGGTTCCTATGTGGTCGCTCGGACCAGGGAATCGGGTGAGGGAAAATGGATGACTTTCTGACAGCACCAGCCGGTGACGCGGGCTGTCTCTCTGGCTCTGCAGGAACGCGCATGATCCCAGGGCACGATCGGATCTGTTGTTCCTCGAGGCGTGGGAGATGCGCAGGCCGGCGAACCTCGCCGCGACGTTTGCGGGCGAGCCAGATCCGGCGCGCCAATCCCGACCTGGTCGAGGCGATCGAACGGGAATTGAAGGCCGCGAACGACACCAGGCGGTGCAAATCCTGAGCGGCGCGGCGTGCCGGCGCGCGTGACGATTCAACTGTGGCGCGAGTGATCTGGATCTACTACACGTGCGCGTCGAGAAAACGACGCGAAAGTGATCCATGGCCCCGCGATCCTCCACGGAAATCAACGGACGACGGCACGGTGGCATCAACGGCCTCGCGCCGAACGGCCACGCGGCTGACACTTTGCCGCGGCCGTTCCCGCTCGCTGGTCCCGAACCTGGAGCGGATTTGTCGGCGACGCGGATGATCGGTTCGCTGAGAAATGATCCGGCGGCCATTCGCCGGTTATTTGAATCCGGCGAATATCCATACAAGACGGTGTTGCGTACGAGCGCGTACGAGGCGCACATGCTCGAATTGCAGCGCGAGTTGCTCAAGGCGCAACGCTGGATCGAGCACGCCGGGCATCGGGTCGTCATCCTGTTCGAAGGACGCGACGCGGCCGGCAAGGGCGGCACGATCAAGCGCTTCACCGAGCACATGAACCCGCGAACCGCGCGCGTCGTCGCGTTGCAAAAGCCGACCGAGCGAGAGCGCACGCAATGGTACTTTCAACGGTATATCTCACCGCTGCCGGCGGCCGGTGAGATCGTGCTGTTCGATCGATCCTGGTACAACCGCGCGGGAGTGGAACGGGTGATGGGGTTTTGCACGCCCGGCGACTACCTGGAATTCATGCGGCAATGCCCGGAAGTCGAGCGGATGTTCGTCCGTTCCGGAATCACATTGATCAAATACTGGTTCTCGGTCAGCCGTGAGGAACAACGGCGGCGTTTCGAAGCGCGCGAGGTCGATCCGCTTAAGCAATGGAAACTGTCGCCGATCGACCGCGCCTCGCAGGATAAGTGGGACGACTACACCGAGGCGAAGGAAGCGATGTTCTTTTACACGGACACCGCCGACGCGCCCTGGACGATCGTGAAGTCGGACGACAAGAAGCGCGCGCGCCTCAACGCGATGCAGCACTTTCTGGCGCAGATTCCGTATGACGGAAAGGACCGAAGCATCGTCACGGGCGCGGATCCGTTGATTGTCGGCGCCAGCGCGCACGTGATCGGGACCGACCCCCACATCATCGACAAAACGGTGCACCCCGCGCTGAAACGCGGCCGGGAGGTCAGGGCGTCCTGACCGGCCCGTGCGACGAACCAGCGGGTGAGGACCCCATGGCGGGCGAACATGGCGGGCGACATGGCGGGCGAACATGGGGGGGGCGAACACGACCTGGCCGACGATCCCGCGTCAGCCGGCGCGACTCACCGTTGCCAGTCCTCGCGCGCGCCGTTGCCGATCGGTCCGAGGTTCAGGCCAGGCAGGGTGGGAATGTCCAACCGGCGAAAGCCGCGGGGGATCTCAAACAATTCGCCGGGCTGCCGGGCATAGGTCACCTGCATCGCCTCCAGTTGCGGCCGCCGGTCCGGGTCGGCGATGCGGGCGCTCAACAACACCCCGTCGCTCGTCAGGCAAACCCGCCCGGAGCGCGCGTTGACCGTGGCGTCGTACGACGTGCAGGTCAGCCCGGCGACGGTCCGCGTGCCGACGCGCGTGAACGCGGCGCTGCCGGGGTCGAACAAGGCCATGATATTCGGATCGGCCGGCTGCTCGGCGTAAATCCGTTGATCGGGCATGACCAGGAACATCCGCCCGGTGTTGATATCGACGATCGCGTAAAACCGGCCGTACGGCCCGTCGATCCGCAGCCGGCTCATGTCGCGCGCGAAACGGACCATGACCGTGGTGCTCAATCCGCCGGAGGGGCCCGGCACCATGCCGCTGGACTGATACTCCACCGCCACATCGCGCACCGGCAGCAGCAGCGGCAGATCCTGCGCCCTGGCCGGCCCTTTGCCCGGGATCGCGACCAGGAGTGCGGCCGCCATCAGCACGTGTCGTCGCATGGTCTCTCTCCTCGTGCCCGATACGGCGGAACCGTCGCGGTATGGGGATCGATGCTCGATCTGGCGATCGGCCCATTATGGCGGCAAAGACGGCGGATTCCAGGCGGCCCCCAACCCGATCAACCGCGGGAAAACCCTTTGGATTCCTGAGGGTTTTCCACGGACGTGAACGGTGCGTGACAGCGCGTCCACGCGGGCGTGTGTTCCGCCGCATCACCTCGCGGGACGAAACGCCCGGCCTTTGACGACCGAATTCTCACCGAACCGCGCCCGCAATGCGTCGATCGCCGCCTGTGCCGCCGCCATCCGCGGCGTCTCGGTATCCGCGAGGTCGCCGTGATCCGCCTGCTCCCGCGGCACCAGCGGATTGGCGCCAATACCGATCAGGCGAAACGCGGTGCCCGTGGCCTCGCGCACCAGCAATCCGCGCGCGGCGCCGAACAAGCGGTCGGGCAAAACGGTCGGCGCGATCAGCCGGGCGGCGCGGGTTCGCGACGCGAAACCGGTGGTCTTCAATTTCAATACCACGCCCGCGGCGGCGAGGTCCTGCTCCTTCAGGCGCCGCGCCAGTTTCTCCGACAGCCGCCACAAATGACGTTCCAGATCGGCAACGGACGTCAGGTCGTCGCCGAAGGTCGTTTCGGCGCTGACCGATTTCGTTTCGCGGCCGGGATGCACCGCGCGCGCATCCTCGCCGCGCGCGCGCCGCACCAGCGCGGGACCGTCGTCGCCAAGACGACGCATCGCGTCGCGCTCGTTCAGCACCTGCAGATGACCGAGCCGCGTGATGCCCATCGTCTCCAGTTTGCGCGCCAAAGCGGGCCCGATGCCGGGGAGCAATCGCACCGGCTCGGTCGCCAGCAAGCCCAGAGCCTCCGCGCCGATCACCGCGAACCCGCGCGGCTTGTTCCGGCCGGCGGCGATCTTCGCCAGCAACCGATTGGTGGCCAGCCCGATCGAGACGGTGATGCCAATCTCATGCTCGACCCGCCGCGCGAATCGCGCCAGCACGACGGCGGGCGGCGCGCCGTGCAGCGCCTCGGTGCCGGCCAGATCCATCACCGCCTCATCGATCGACAGCGGCACGACAAGGGGCGTGAGTTCGTTCATCAACGCGCGCACGGCGCGCGACGCCTTGGTGTATTTCTCGAAGTCCGGCCGGATCACCACCGCGTCGGGACAGGCTTTCAACGCCTTGAACATCGGCATCGCGCTCTTCACGCCGTACATCCGCGCGACATAGCAGGCGGCGGTGACAACGCCGCGTTTGCCGCCGCCGACGATCACCGGGCGTGACGCGAGTTCAGGCCGGTCCCGCTTCTCCACGCTCGCGTAAAACGCATCGCAATCGACATGCGCGATGCTCAGGCGGAACAATTCCGGATGCGCAATCGCGCCGCCCGGGACGGCAGGTCGGGCACGCCACCGCGGCCTCGGGCAGGATCGTGCAGCAATCGCGACACAGCGCGGGCATGCCTATCCGGGCGGCCAGAGCCAGGCGGCGCCACGCACACCGGACGAATCGCCGTGCTGCGCTCGCACGATCGGCGTCTCGATCACATCGCTGAACACGTAACGTTTCAGCAGCGGCGGGATACCGGAATACAAATGCGCCATGTTCGATAGTCCGCCGCCGAGAACGATCACGTCCGGATCGAGCAAATTGACGACCTGCGCCAGGCCGCGCGCCAACCGGTCGGCATGGCGGGCAAGGGCCTCGCGCGCTTTCGTCTCGCCGGCGGCGGCGCGGGCCGGGATGCCGGACGCGTCGCGCGCCCCCTCGCCGTCGCAATCGCGCGCCAACGAGGGACCGGCGACCCAGGTCTCCAGACAGCCGTGCTTGCCGCAGAAGCAGGCCGGACCGGGCAACTCATTGGGTCGCGGCCACGGCAGCGGATTGTGTCCCCATTCGCCGGCGACCCGATTCGGTCCCTGGATCACCCGCCCGTTCACCACGATCCCGCCACCGCACCCGGTGCCCAGGATAACGCCGAACACCACGGGGCGGTTGGCTCCGGCGCCGTCGGTGGCCTCGCTCAGGGCAAAGCAATTGGCGTCGTTCTCGACCCGTACCGGGCGGCCGAGCGCCTCGCTCATGTCGCGATCGAAGGTGTGTCCGTTCAGCGCGATCGAGTTGGCGTTTTTCACCAGGCCGGTCGCGGGACTGATGACGCCCGGAATGCCGATGCCGACGGACGCGCTCACACCGACGCGGGCCTCGGCGGCGCGCACCAAAGCGATGATCCCGGCCACGGTCGCACCGTAGCCGGGCGGGGTGGCGATCCGTTCGCGCAACAATTCGGCGCCGTCCGGGCCGAGCAGGATGATTTCGATCTTCGTGCCGCCCAGGTCGATGCCGATACGGTATTGGGACATGGCGGATATGACCTCGACTGGAGGCGGGGCGCGGGGGCTGGTGGCGTCCAGGCCGCGAAACGCGAGACGGAGCGGGCAAACTGTGGCGTACCCGCGGCCGGGTCGGGAAGGGTCGCTCGTTAACGCCTCCGCAACCACACCCTTGCCCGATTTCAGGCCGATCCCCACAATACGCGCATGAGCGAAACCTTGCTCGACGTCAAAGGCATGAGCTGCCCGTTGCCCGTCCTGCGCGCCAACCGCTCGCTGCGGTCGATGGCGCCGGGGGAGCGGCTGCGCGTGCTCGCCACCGACCGGGCCGCGATCGCCGATTTCAAGGCGTTCTGCCAGGAGACCGGTCACGCCCTGATCGCCATGAGCGAAGAGGCCGGTGTGCTGAGTTTCGTGATCCGCCGCCGTCCCGGATCCAGCCCACTCCCGGTCCGGCCACTCCCGGTCCGGCCGCTCCAGCCCCCGCTTCGGCCGCCGCTCCGTCGGCCAGGAACGCGGCACCAAAGGAAACCTGACGTGGCCACCGCGCTGATTACGCACGCCGCCTGCCTGGAGCACGACCCGGGCCCTTATCACCCGGAAAGTCCCGGACCGGCTGCGAGCGGTGTCGCCGGCGCTCGACGCGCCGGAATTCGCCGGCCTGATCCGGGAAGAGGCGCCGCGCGCGACCAAGGAACAACTGATCCGCGTGCATCCGGCGCGCATCGTCGAAGCCATACTGGCGATCCAGCCCGAGGACGGCGACACCGTGAACATCGACGCCGATACCGCCATGAGCGCCGGCAGTGCGGAGGCAGCGTTGCGCGCGGCGGGCGCCGGTGTGCTCGGCGTCGACCTGGTCATGCGCGGCGCGGTGGCCAACGCGTTCGCCGCCGTGCGCCCCCCTGGGCATCACGCCGAGCCGTCCCGCCCCATGGGGTTCTGCCTGTTCAACAACGCCGGCGTCGCGGCCCAGCATGCGCGGGCGGCGCATGGGTTGCAGCGTGTGGCGGTGGTGGACTTCGACGTGCATCACGGCAACGGCACCCAGGCGCTGTTCGCGCAGAACCCGGAGCTGTTTTACGGGTCCTCGCACCAGTATCCGTTCTATCCCGGCACCGGCGACGTCTGGGAACGCGGCATCGCCAACAACATGATCAACGTCCCGCTGCGCGAACGCGACTCGTCCGCCGCCTTCCGCGACGCCTGGGCCGGCACCATCATCCCGGCCCTGGAATCGCTTCGCGCCGGAGTTCCTGATCATCTCCGCCGGCTTCGACGCGCACCGCGAGGACCCGCTGGCGCAAATCCGTCTGGAAACCGAGGACTTCGCCTGGATCACCGATGCGCTGCTGGCGGTTGCCCGGAAACATGCGGCGGGCGGGTGGTGTCGATGCTGGAGGGCGGCTACGACCTCGAAGCCCTGGCCGCCAGCGCCGCGGTCCATGTCCGCTGCCTGATGCACGCCTGAGGGAGCCCCAGAATGGCCGACAGCCACCCAGCCCGACGTCACCAAGATGTCGTTCGAGGACGCCCTGGCCGAACTGGAGCAGATCGTCCGCGCCCTGGAAGGCGGCCAGCAGAAGCTGGAGGACGCGATCACCGCCTATGAGCGCGGCGCAGCGTTACGGAAACACTGTGAGGCCAAGTTGGCCGAGGCCGAGGCCCGGGTTGCCGCCATCGTTCGCTCCGCCGACGGGAGCGTCACAACGCGTCCGATGGAATGACGGGATGAGTGTGCGGAATTTTGAGCGAGATTGAGCGAAATTCATACGCTCCGGTAAGCATTCGGTAAGGTTGGTTCGGGATATGAAGAGGCTTCTGTTCCCCTTGAACTGTATTTTGGCCGGGCCCGCTTTGGACCCGGCCATTTTTTTCGCGCCGGTCGTGTCTGAATTGATACGGACACCGTGAAACAGCGGGCCGATCAGATGCTGGTCGCGCGCGGCCTGGTGGAAAGCCGCGCGCGGGCCCAGGCGTTGATCATGGCGGGGAAGGTGTTTTCCGGGGATCGGGTGGTGGCGAAGGCGGGCGACCTGCTGCCTGAGGACGCGGCGTTGACGGTGCGCGGCCAGGATCATCCCTGGGTCTCGCGCGGCGGGTTGAAGCTGGATCACGCGTTGCGGCATTTCGGACTGTCGCCCGCGGGCCGTGTATGCCTGGATGTCGGCGCGTCGACCGGCGGGTTCACCGACGTGCTGCTGGCCCATGGCGCGGCCAAGGTGCACGCGGTGGACGTCGGACACGGCCAACTGGCATGGAAGCTGCGCTCGGATCCTCGGGTCGTGGTGCATGAGAAAACCAATGCCCGGCTATCTGACGTCCGCCGTTGTCTCGGACCCGATCGAAGTGCTGGTCTGTGACGCGAGCTTCATCGGCCTGCCACGATCCTGCCCGCGTGCCTCGCCCTCTGCGCCCCGGCGCCTGGGCTGTCGCGCTGATCAAACCGCAGTTCGAGGCCGGGCCGGGCGCGGTCGGCGCAAAAGGAGTGGTGCGCGATCCGGCGGTGCATCGAGGCGGTGTGCGAGCGCGTCCGGACGTGGTGGAGCGGATTGCCGGGATGGGTGGTGCTCGGCATCGCGGAAAGCCCAATCACCGGCCCCGAGGGGAACAAGGAGTTTCTGATCGCCGCCCGGTTCGAGGGTGTATCGACGCCGGGGTGAGGCAGTCACCGGCACAGCGCGTGCCCTTTCGCCGTCGCTGCCGCGTTTCGCCGTCATCATCGGGCCCTCTCGCCGTCATCGCCGGGCCCTCTCGCCGTCATCGCCGGGCCCTCTCGCCGTCATCACCGGACCCTCGCGCCGTCATCACCGGACCCTCGCGCCGTCACCGCCGGGCCCTCTCGCCGTCATCACCGGGCCCCGACCCGGTGATCTGTCGCGGCACCGGCGGCGGGTGGATCCCGCATCGCACTCAGCCACGATGCGGGAACACCGCGCTCGCCGCCCTCCGCATCCCGCCGACCGCCAGAAAGTCATCGTTTGCTCAGAAAAGGACGAGTTTCGCGCGCGGCGCCGGCAACCGGGTTACGCCGGTCGCGTTATGCAGTTCGTTGTCAGCATGCGTTTGTCGCCCCGGAGCGGTCTGCATGGGTCTGATCGGGCGGTGTCTGTGCGTCCTGTGCCTGCTCCTCTCCGCCTGCGCGACGGAGCATCAGGTCGTCCTGAGTCCCGCCGGTTCGGCGCCGCCCGACGATCTCCAGGTACAACGCGAGGTCCAGCGGGCCATCGATCACACGCCACCCGTCAATGGCAATCGAGTTGATCTGCTGCGTGACGGCGCACAGGCATTCCCGGCGATGTTCGACGCGATGCGGCACGCGAAGGACAGCATAAATCTCGAGTTCTACACATTCGACGATGTCCGGAGCGGCGGCATGACACTGGGCGACGTACTGGTCGATCGCCTGCGGCACGGGGTCGCGGTCTCGATCATTTACGATGCGTTCGGCTCCATGGCAACGCCGCGGAGCTTTCTCGACCGGCTGGCGCGGGCCGGCGCGGTGATGACCGAGTTCAATCCGATCCCGCTCGCGCACGGCCGGCCCGCCAGTCCGAACGATCGCGATCATCGCAAACTCATGGTGGTCGATGGCCGGATCGGCTTCATGGGCGGCATAAACCTCGACCATGTTTATGAAAATCCCGCGCCTTCGGGCACGGTGTCCCCCGACACCGATCACGATTACTGGCGCGACACATCGGTCCGTATCACCGGCCCGGTCGTCGCCGATCTGCAACGGGTGTTCTTCGATACGTGGCGGAAGCAGAATGGTCCGTCTTTGCGGCCGCGTAACTGGTATCCCACGCTCGTGCCGACGGACGACGAAACGGTCCGCATTCTCGCGAGCGAGCCTGGCGATGATCAGCCGCTTTACTACGTGTGGCTGTTGCAGGCCCTGCACGCCGCGCGACGGAGCATCAGCCTCAGCACTGGCTATTTCGTGCCGACGCATCAGGAGACGGGAGGAACTGGCGAAGGCCGCGCGGCGCGGCGTGAAGGTCCGCCTCGTGCTGCCCGGCAGCAGCGATTCGGCGGAGGCCATCGCCGCCGGGCGAGCCGCGTACGGCGATCTGCTGAAGGCGGGTGTGAATATCTACGAGGTGCGGAACGCCGTACTTCATTCCAAGTTCGTCATCATCGACGGCGTGTGGATGGCGGTCGGGTCCTCCAACTTCGATCGGCGCAGCGCGGCGTTCAACAATGAAATCGATGCCATCGTGATAGGGTCGCGCGTCGCGGATGGCGAGGCATTGCTGGACCAGGACATCCGGATGTCGAAGCAAATCGATTTGCGCTCCTGGCGCGCGCGATCTCTGGGCGAACGATTCCGCGAATGGCGCGCGCGCTTCTGGGAGTTTCTGTTGTAGCGGCGCGCCCCACCACGCCGATATGCCGGCACGGCGCGCCCCTCGGGGACATGGACCGCGCTCCAGACTACAACGCTTCCAGCATGTCCACGATCTTCCGCTCGACGACGATCCCCTCCACGCGCCGCCGCGCCCGTTCCTGGAACGCGCGCTCCGACGGAATGCGGATTTCATCCACGCCGTCTTGTTTCGGCAGCGCTTTGATCGTCTCGATCAGCTCGGTCATCTGATGTTGGAAGGCATTGTCCGGCTGCGTGAGGCCGGGATCGATGGCGATGAACAGGAACCCATAATCGTTGACGACCCCGCGGCCGAGCGCCGCGCCCGCGATCAACCCGAGCGCCTGAATGCAAAACGACAAGCCGTAGCCTTTATGTCCGCCCCACGGAGCGACACCGCCCGTCAACACCTTGGAAGCATCCCGCGTCGGATTACCGTCGTGATCGAAGCCGGCGCCTTCCGGCAATTCGTGACCGAGGCGCGCCATCAGTTGCACGTCGCCCCACATGACGGAGGCGGTGCCGATATCCCACACCACCGGGCCGTTCAGTCGATGGAAATCCGATCGAGATCGGGTTCGTCCCCAGCAATGGCGCACGGCTGCCTGGTGGCAAAACACGCGGACTGGCACTGCAGGTATGGATCGCCACCAGATCGTGCCGCACGATATTCTCGACGTACCAGGCGTTCCGTCCGCTGTAGAAACTGTTGTAGACGCCGACGATGCTGAGTCCGGTGTCCCTGGCTTTGCGCGCCGCGATCTCCGCGCCGCGAAACGCCGCGATATAACCGATCGTGTTGCCGCCATCGACCAGAGCCGACGACGCCGTCTCGCGCACGATCGACGGTTCGCTGCGTGCCTGACGGTTCCGCGATTCTTCCGCGATCGTCAGGATCCGCGCCAGACTCGCGAACGGATAGCCACACAGCGCGTTGTCCACCAACTGGTCGGTGATGATCGTCGCGCCGGCCTCGTCGTAACCGCATCGGCTCAGCGCGCGCATCGAAACCGCGCGCGCCTGCCCCTCGGTGAGGCGGACCGTCCCAGGACGATCCGCATCCAGCAGCGAATTCCGTTGCATGGATCAGCGTCCTTTGAACGGACCGGCGGGCCGCTTTTCGACGAACGCGCGCGCCGACTCCAGGAAATCCTCCGACAAATTCAGTTTCGCGGCGCGGACGGTGCGGACCGCTTCCTGCTGCACTTTCTTCAGTTCCCACCGGCGCAGTTGCACGGTGTGGCGCACCCCCAACGGCGGGTTCTTCGCGATCGCCCGCCCGAGTTCCTGTGCCGCCGTCAGATAGTCCCCCTTTGGCGCGACCTGATCGATGATGTTGACGCGCAACGCTTCCTCGGCCGTGAAGAACCGGCCGGTGAGGCTGACCTGCACCGCCAGCGACCCGCCGCCGCGGAAGTTCAGCAAAGCCCAGTACTTCGCGCCGGACAGCCCACGCGGCGCCTCGGTGACCTGGAATTTCGTCCCCTCCTCGGCGACGATCAGGTCGCACTCCAGCGCAACGCCCAGCGCCAGGCCGAGCACGTAGCCGTGCGCGGCACAGATCACCGGCTTCCAGTTCACGCAGTCGGTCAGCAGGTTTTCCGAGTTCGCGTCGCGCGCCTGCGGGCCGCCGTGCTTTTCCATCTCCTCGCGTGGCCGCAACTGCCGTTGCTGCACATCGGCGCCCGAGGAGAACGCGCGGCCGGCGCCGGTCAGCACCGCGACATCGGCCTCCGGGTCGAGGTCGAACCGGCGCATCGCCGCCAGCGCTTCCCGCGTCATGTCGTCGTTGAACGCGTTCAGCCGCGCGGGCCGGTTGAATGTGATGGTCGCGACGCGGTCGCGGCATTCGTACAGCACCAGGGGTTCGGGTTCGTCCGCCATCGATCGTCTCCTCGTCGTAGTCCGGTAGTTTGCCTCCGGCTGGGCGTGGACGCCAGGACTCCACCGCCACTCTTGCAACCCACCCGTCGCCGCCCGATACATCCCACCATGAACGACACCGCCAATCCCCCCGCCGGTGCCCCGGTTACCGCCCCCTCGGGCGTGCCCGACGGTCCGCGCTACGATTTTCGCGCCGCCGAGCCGAAGTGGCAGGCCGCGTGGTCGGAACGCGCCTGTTTCGCGGTCGCCGATGTGCCCACCGACGGCAAGCCGAAATACTACGTGCTGGAGATGTTTCCTTACCCCTCCGGCAAGATCCACATGGGCCACGTGCGCAACTACACCCTGGGCGATGTGGTCGCGCGGTACAAGCGGGCCCAGGGGTTCGCCGTCCTCCATCCGATGGGTTGGGACGCGTTCGGCCTGCCGGCGGAGAACGCCGCGCGCGAACGGGGCATTCATCCGTCCAAATGGACCCATGAAAACATCGACACCATGCGCGCCGAACTGAAGCGCATGGGCCTCTCGCTCGACTGGTCGCGCGAGTTCGCCACCTGCGACCCGGAATACTATCAGCACCAGCAGAAGCTGTTCCTGGATTTCCTCAAAGCAGGCCTGGTGGAGCGCAAGGAAAGCTGGGTCAACTGGGATCCCGTCGATGGCACGGTGCTGGCCAATGAGCAGGTGATCGACGGCAAGGGCTGGCGGTCGGGCGCGCCGGTGGAGAAGAAGCAACTCAGCCAATGGTTCTTCTCGATCACCAAATACGCGCCGGAGTTGCTGGCCGCGCTGGACACGATGGACCGCTGGCCCGAACGCGTCCGGCTGATGCAGGCGAACTGGATCGGCCGCAGCGAGGGCGCGCGGTTGCGGTTCGAACTGGAGCGCCCCGAGGCCGGGCTCACCGGAATCGACGTCTACACCACCCGCCCGGACACGCTGTACGGCATGTCGTTCCTGGCGATCGCGCCGGAGCATCCGCTTGCGTCCGCGGTTGGCGCGCATGATCCGGCCGCGGAAAAGTTCATCGCCGAATGCCGCAGCCTGGGCACCAGCGAGGCGGTCATCGAGACCGCGGAAAAGCATGGCTACGACACCGGCCTCCGGGTCAAACATCCGTTCATCGCGGGCGCGACCTACCCGGTTTGGATCGCCAATTTCGTGCTGATGGAATACGGCACCGGCGCGATCTTCGGTTGTCCGGCACACGACCAGCGCGATCTTGAGTTCGCCCGCAAGTATGCCTTGAACGTCGTGCCGGTGGTGCTGCCTCCCGGCGCCGATCCGGCGACGTTCTCGATCGGCAAGGAGGCGTATGTCGGTCCCGGCCTGGCCTTCAATTCGGAGTTTCTGAACGGGCTCGACGTCGAGGCCGCGAAGCGCGCCGCGATCGACGCGCTGGCCGCCCGGGGCGTCGGCGAGGGCGTGACCAACTGGCGGCTGCGCGACTGGGGCATGTCCCGCCAGCGCTATTGGGGCTGCCCGATCCCGGTCATCCATTGCGACACCTGCGGGGTCGTGCCGGTGCCCGACAATCAGTTGCCGGTGCTGCTGCCGGACGATGTGACGTTCGACCGGCCGGGCAATCCGCTCGACCATCATCCGACCTGGAAACACGTGAACTGCCCAGGCTGCGGGCGGGCGGCGCGGCGGGAGACCGACACCTGCGACACGTTCGTCGACAGTTCCTGGTATTTCGCCCGCTATTGCTGCGCCTCGGCGATCGACCAGCCACTGGTGCGCGCCGCGGTCGATTACTGGATGCCGGTCGATCAATACATCGGCGGCATCGAGCACGCGATTTTGCACCTGCTGTACTCACGCTTTTTCACCCGCGGCATGAAGGACACCGGCCACGTCTCGGTCGAGGAACCGTTCGCCGGATTGTTCACGCAAGGCATGGTGAACCACGAATCCTACCGCACCGCGGCGGGTCCGAACGGCGTGTGGCTGTATCCCGAGGAAGTCGAGAAGCAGCCCGACGGCACAGTCCGCCATCGCGCCACCGGGGAGCCGGTGATCGTCGGCCGCGTCGAGGCGATGAGCAAATCCAAACGCAATACGATCGATCCCGGCGACATCATCGACCGCTACGGTGCCGATACCGCGCGCTGGTTCATCCTGTCCGACAACCCGCCCGAGCGCGACATGGAATGGACGGAATTGGGTGCCGCCGGTGCCTTTCGTTTCACCCAGCGCGTCTACCGCTTGGCGGAGGGTGTCGGGCCGGCGGTCGCGAAGCCGGAGACTTTCGCCACGCACGGCCGCACGCTACGCCGTGTCACGCACAAAACGATCGCCGCCGTGACCGGCGCGCTGGACGATTTCGCGTTCAACGTCGCGGTCGCCCGGTTGTACGAACTGGCCAACGCGATCACCGACGCGGAACGCGCCGCCGCCTCAGCCCCCGAACCCGGTCTCGACTGGGCGCGCCGTGAAGCGGTCGAAATGCTCGCCCGGCTTGGCGCCCCGATGATGCCGCACCTCGCCGAGGAGGTCATGGCTCTGCTGCATCCGGACGCCGCCGGCCTGGTCGCCGATCAGCCGTGGCCCGAGGCCGAGCCCGACCTGCTGATCGCCGACAGCGTCACCATCGCGGTGCAGATCATGGGCAAGCTGCGCGGCACCATCGCCGTGCCGCCCGACTCGCCCGCCGAGGCCGTGATCGCCGCCGCCGAGGCGGAGCCGAATGTCGCGAGTGCCCTGGCTGGCAAGCGCATCGTCCGGCGCATCCACGTCCCCAACCGCATCGTCAACTTCGTGATCGCCGGATGACGGATACCCGCGCGCGCCATCCCGGCCGCCGTGCCGTGCTCTCGCTCGGCCTCGCCGGAGCGTTGGCCGGGTGCGGTTTCCAGCCGGTCTACATGGCGTCCGGCAACGGGCCGGAGCCCGCCGAGGGGCTCGCCGAAATCGAGGTCGGGCCGATTTACGAACGGCCAGGCCAGATCCTCCGCCAGGCCCTGCTGGGACGCCTGGGGACCGAACCCGGCGCGCCGCGTAAATTCGACCTGAACGTGAACTTCTGGATCACCGGGGAAGCGCAGGGCGTGCTGAATTTCACCCAGCCGACCCGGATCCGGCTGGTCGCCCGCTCCAACTGGGTGCTCACCGGCCGCGACCCCAAAAAGACCCGGCTGACCGAGGGCACCGACCGCGTGATCGACGGCTTCGATATCTTCGACTCGCAGTACTTCGCCATGGACCTCTCCAATGAGGCGGTGCAGCGCAGAATGGCCGAGGCGATGGCGGAACGCATCGCCCTGCGCCTCGCCGTGTGGTTCCATGAACACCCGTCGGCGATTGGATGAAGCTCGCGGCCTCCGGAGTGGCCGCGTTCCTGCGCGATCCTGGGGCGTGCCGGGTTATCCTGCTGTACGGTGACGATGCGGGCATGATCCGCGACCGCGCGGTGGGGTTGGTGCGTTTGGTGGCCGGCGCGCTGGACGATCCGTTCCTGGTGGTCGAGTTGACCCGGGAAGAGATCGCGCGGTTGCCGGACGAAGCCGCGTCGCTGCCGATGACCGGGGGCCGCCGGGTGGTGCGGGTGCGTGACGTGACGGATGCCGCGGCGGCGCAGGTGCGTGCCGTGTTGAAGTCCCGGGCGCCCGCTTTGGTTGTTTTGGAAGGCCCCAGCCTCGGCACCCGCTCCCGGTTACGGACAGACCTGGACGGCGCGCCGGATGGAGTCGCGATCGGATGCTACCCCGAGGAAGGCCACGCGTTGGAGGCGACGATCCGGGACACGCTGAAACAGGCGGGGGTGAGCGTTGATCCGGACGCGCTGTCCTGGCTGACCGGGCAGCTTGGGGCGGATCGCGCGGCGACGCGGGCGGAACTCGAAAAGCTCGCGCTGTATGCCGGACCGAACGGACGGGTGGATCTGGACGCGGCGATGGCCTGTATTGGCGATCTGTCCGGGTTGTCGCTGGATGACGCGTTGTTCGCCGCGACGATCGGGGATGTCGCGACCACCGACCGGGCGCTGGAACTGGCGATGGCGGAGGGCGCGGCGCCGGTCCAGGTCCTGCGGGCGGGCATCATGCATTTGCAGCGGCTGCAGCGTGCGCGCATGGCGATGGAGGAGCGTGGTTTAAGCGCCGGCGACGCCGCCAGGACCCTGCGCCCACCGCTGTTCTACCGTCGCGTCGCGGCGTTCAATCGGGCCCTTGGGATATGGTCCGGTCAGGCGGTGGCGGCGGCGATCGGAGGCCTCGCCGAGGCGGAGCGCGGCTGCAAAAGGACCGGGTGGCCGGACCAGATTTTGTGCCGCAACGCGCTGCTCGTGGTAGCGCGGCGCGCGGCCCTCACACGGTCTGCGCGCGGTTAATTAATATTTAGTTAGACGATTCCCGTTATAAAAGACTTTTCGACGCCTTATGTTGCTGTCATAGTGGTTACAGGGAGATTTCAGTCAGGGAAAGCCTCCCTCAAAAAGGAACCTGAGCATGGCCTTTCCAGCTCGCGTGAGGCCGATTCCCCTGCGGGACGATTTGCCGGACCTTCTGACCTGGGCCGATCTGGATGATGTCCAGCGGCTGCTTGTGGAACGCGCGCCAGGCTGGTCGGCGGAACTCAACCAGGCCAGTCCGAACGAATCGACGATCGTGGTGACCCCGGAGGGGGCGAATGACCTGATTGGTCCGGCGTTCGTTTTGCACCGCGATGGCGGGCGTGTGCATCTGGACCAGTTTCGTTGGGACGAATACCGGAAGCTGGGCGCATTCCGGTCCTTGCGGGAGGCTTTGGCGGCGCTGGCGTCTCGGCTGGCCCTGCTGGTTTCGCGGACCGCGCAAAATCCGGATCGCGCGGGGAATTGAATTGTCGATTAAAGACGGAGATTCGCGATGAGCATGAAACGTATCGTCACCATGAGGTTTTGCTTGTCGTTTGGCGCGGCCCTGGCGGTCACCGGCACATTGGTGGCGAACCGGGGCGAGACGGTCACGAACCCTGAAGGACCCGGCATCGTCTTTGTGTATTTTCCGTCGCTGTGCGCGGCGCCGGGCGACTCGCGCGATTGCCAGGAAATCAAACAAAGCAGCCGTCCATCGTTCAACAGCATGGCCGCGTGCTCGGCTTACGCCGATATCCAGTTGCGGAACGAGAATAATCCCCGCCTCATGGCGAGCTGCATGAAGCAGCGGGAAATCTGATCGCGGCGACGGCGCGGAGGCTCCACATCGCGGCGACGGCGCGGAGGCTCCACATCGCGGCGACGGCGCGGACGCTCCACGTGGATGATCTGGGGATCGCGCGGACCCGTCGCGGTCCGGTTGGATCGAGCCTGCCCCGGGAACGGTAACCGGGCCGGTGACGGGTCATCGCCAGGTGTGCGAGAGACGCCGCCCCGCCGAATCCGAATTGCCAACGAACCTGCTCGCGTCGGATAACGGGATCGCGTAGCGGAGTGACGGCGAATGCCCCGGGTCTCGCCCCAGTTGATCGTGTTTTCCTACCATAAGACCGGGACGAGCCTGCTTTTGCATGTCATGACCAAGGTCTGCGAACGCCTCGGACTGACCCTCGTCAATCATTTCGGGCTGGTGGATCGGCTCGATGCCGAACCGGACGTCGTTCTGCTGCCGCATTCCTTGCTGCGCGCGCCGCTCGACCGTCCGTACCGGGCGATCCGCATGATCCGGGATCCGCGCGACATCTGGGTGTCGGGCTACCTGTATCACCGGCATTGCACCGAGGAGTGGTGCATCAACACAAATCTGGACCCCACGATGCCGATCGGATGGCCGCGGGTGGATCATTCGTTTGTCCATTGGCCCGAGGACTGGAAACGCCGCTATCTCGAGCGGCTGGACGGGCGGTCGTATCAGCGGAATTTGCTGGATCGTTCCGCGGCCGATGGCCTCGCGTTCGAGCTCGAGGGCTACACCGGCTGTACGCTGGCGGCGATGCGGGGGTGGACCCTGAACGGCGCCGAGGCGATGGACGTCAGGCTGGAAGACGTGATGGCGGATTTCGACGGCGTGATGACGCGGATTTTCGATCATTTCGGCTTCACGCCGGAGCAGAGCGCGGCGGCGCTGGACATCGCGCGTTCGGAGGATGTTCGCCGTATGGACGACGCGACGATCGCCACACGGCCGCAGATCCATTCGCGCACCGTTTCGAAGTGGCGCGCGATGCTCTCGGCGGAGCAGGTGGCCGCGTTCGAAGCGGAATATGGCGACCTGATCCGCGAACTTGGCTACGAGCCCTCGGGCCTCGGCCAGAATCGTGCCGGCGCGCGGGAGGTGCCGGAGGGGCGTTTACCGGAAGCTCGGGTCGCCCAGGAGACCCAGAACCTGGCGGAGGCGCGCATCTCCGCCGATGTGGAGGACGTCGCGGCGACCTGGACCGTCGCGGAAGCGCCGGGTTTGCCGGTCCCGCCGGACTTCGCTGAATTCCACACTGTCTCCGCATCCGCGAACGTTCCCGCATCTCAGCACGCCCCAGAAATGCGGGGCATTCCGGATGTCCAGAAGCTCCCCGCGTCCGTCGAGGTGGATAAGTGGTTCGCCGATATCGGCGCATCGCTCGCCGCAGACCCGAGGGAGGTCGATCTTGTCTGGCCGGGTGTGGCGCGATCGGTCGGAGAGTCAGCCACCGGTGGGCCGATGACCGGGGATGCCGACGTGCGGCTGTTGGCCGACGGCGTGGCCATTCGACCGACGGTGCGCGGTGCGACCGCGTACCGGTTCGTCGTGCCGCCGGGGGCGAAACGGCTCTGGCTGGTGTCGCGCCGCGGTGTTCCGGCGGATCCACGTGCCCCCTATCTGGGCGAGGGTCGCTGCCTGGGGGTTCGGGTCAGTGAGATCGCCATCGAATCCCGCGCGGACGAGGTGGTCATTCCGGCTGACGATCCTCGGTTGGTCGCTGGCTGGCACGCCGCCGAGCAATCCGGGCCCGGTTTCTGGCGTTGGACGGATGGCGCGGCCGAATTGCCGTGGTCGGACGTGTCGGGACCGGCGGTGGTGACGGTCCATTGCACGACGCTCGCCGAGTACCCGGTGGAGCAGGGAACGGTTGGGCGTGACGTGGTCTCCGTACACCACGAGGCATCCGGGCCTCTCAATGCAGCGAGCTAAGGTCATTTCTTTTCAATCTGTTACGGGATCTCGAGCGGCCGATCGGGGCGGGCCCGCGGGATGCCGGCCATGGTCATCCGGGTCGGTCGCGATCGATACTTCGATCACTTTGGGTGCGTTGGAGAGACCTGACCCTGATCCGGGTCGTCCGCGTCGCGGCAGGACCGGGCGGGTTGTCGAAACGCCTGCTTCTGCTCGTATGGCGCGACCGTCGGAAAACTTTACATGTCACTGGGACGGATACCCGATGCTGCTTTCAAGGCATTGATTTGATGGGATTATTCTCATTGGCATGAGGTTTGCTTCTAACTGACCATCAGTATCTGCACGACGAGTCCAGAGGGATCGAACGATGAAATCTTATGGCATTGCGATTGGATTTGCAGCGATGCTTGCGGCCGGGTCGGCCAGCGCGTCGGTTGTTTATGACACGATTACAGGCATCCCTGGCGGCAATCCCGTCAAGATCAGTCAGGGTTCCGGGCTCGCCCCCATGGGCAATCATTTCAAGGCCTCGAGTGGCGAACAGATTGATTCAGTCACGGTGCAACTCTATGCGAACGGCACCCCAGGATCGAACCTGACCGACTCGGGTTCAGTTCTGGTTTACCTGGTTCCTGGGAACATGGGTCTTCCGAACACCACCACCAGCCCGAACGGCCTCACGTTGAAGGGTGACGTGCTGCTCGGAACGATCCTGGATACATCGGTGGCGATGGGCACGACGTCAAATTTGACCGTGACACCGTCCAGCCCGATCTCGCTGACCGGCGGCAACTGGTGGATCGTGCTGACCTCCGGCTCCGACCCGGCGAACGGTACGGGAAACCCGGTTGACTCCGCGGCGAAATGGGAAACACAGACGACCGCCACCGCGGTGGCGGACGGCGCGATCGGCATTCCGCTCGGTGGATTTAACGCGGTGACCGCGGGAGTTCAGTCGTCGACCAATCCTGCTGGCACCGGAACCCCGGGCGACCCCGGCTTCGTTACATATTTTGCCGCTGGAACGACGGATCAGGAGGTGTTCATGATGCAAATCGCGGCACCGGAGCCCGCCAGTCTGGCGATCCTGGGCGTTGGTCTCGTGGGTCTTGGCCTGAAACGCCGCCGCAAAGCGAAGAAGTCGGCCGAACTGAGGGTCTCCTCGGCCTCATCGGTCGATCTGTCGGAATAGTTTACACTGGATCAACCCGTGATTGTGGGTTGGTCCAGTGTTTCGTCGTGACCAGGGCAACGCTTCGGGCGGCATCATGGCCTTGCCGGCGTGGAAACGCGATCTTGGACCGTTACAGTCCAATCGCCCAGGTTGAACCGCCGCGCATGGCTGACTGCCCGGCGTCGCGCGAGGAATTGACCGTCTCCGAAAGGACTGTCTAGGTTGCGTCGGATCGCGGCGCGATGCCAATTCCCCTCGGCCAGTGAGTTGCCCAACATGCCACCCGACCTGACCGGCGCGACCGGTCCCAAACCTGATCCGCGAACAGTTCCGGATGCGGGGACGGTGGCGCGCATTCGCACTGACCTGGCGAACCGGTTCACCTGGCCGGCGGAGCTTCGATCGGTGTCGAGGCCTCTGCACGATCTGGACCGCATGATGGACCTCGACAAACTCCTGCGGCTCGCGGGGGCGGTACACAGCGGAAACGAGCTTGCTTTCGCCATAATGTCCAAAGAATACATTCAAACGGGCCTGAACTGGATTTGCGCGATGACCCGGATCGGTCTGAATAATTTCATTATACTTTCAGGTGATCAAATAACGTCGGATCTGCTGGATGCGCGCGGCGTTCCGAATGTGCTGACCGTCATCGACGAGAGCGGGTTCGACCCATCGTTCGTGAGCACGACGGGCTTTTCGGCGAAGGGACTGGCGGTCAGCGCGTTCAAGTTTCCGGTGGCGCGATTTCTGGCGAATGCCGGCTATCATGTCGTGCTGTCGGACGCCGATGCCGTTTGGTTGCGGGATGCGATGCCTTATTTGCGCGGCGCCGACGTCGCGTTCCAACGAATCGGGTACCACCCGCTGGGCGGTCTCCGGCCTGTGGGGTTTCGCGGCTTGCGGCGGGTTCATTTCCTTTCGCGGTGGCGTGAAAACCGTCGCGTTCCTCGATCGCTGCATCGCGGAAAATCGTGAGATCTACTGCGACCAGATCGCCATGAACCTCGCCCTGCTCGAGGGTCAGCCAAACTGGCATTGCGAGCATCCGGAATGGCGCCTTCCCGGCGATGGCGGGCCGCGCGACCAGGCGGCGCATGAGGCGGCATTCGCCAAATTCGCGCGATACGACATCGCGGGAGAATTGCGCCGCGGGGGCGTTCATGTCCTGGCGCTTCCGCACGATAAGTTCTGGCGGCACGAGATTGTAACGGCGCCGTTATCGGACATGATCGTTTGCCATCCCAATTCGCCGAAGGATGATCTCGGGAAGATGGAAGTTCTCGATGGCCTGGGTATTCAATTCGATCCCGTCGCTTCGACGTAGCGGCATCGATCTCCGGCATGGCGTTCCTTTTCGATCTTGTGTGGCGCGACGTATGGCCTCCGTTGTGTCGGTAAAATGGCCGGGCGGAGTTCGCGCGCTGCCCGTGACCGCGGGTGGGACGGCGGGAACCGGTGGGGCGCGGCCGTGACCGGTCATATCGGATCCGTTCCAGGAGTTATTTACTCGCTATGGCTCCAGGGGCGAGATGAGGCGCCCGAACTCGTGCGGCTCAATTTCAAGCGGTGGGAGGTACCAATCCCACCTACCGGTTGGAGATCCTCGACAGGCACGACGTCGCGGCGTTGCTCGAGGCAGAGCAAATCCAGATTTCCGAGTTAACGCCTCAGACATTGTCCAATATCGTGCGCGCGCGCCTGCTGGTCGCCAATGGAGGTATCTGGGTCGATGCGTCATTGTTTCCTGTCAGACCGTTGGATGTTTGGCTGCCGGCCCTGCTCACCGGCGCCGGGTTCTTCGCGTTCGCGCGTCCGAAGCCGGATCGGTTGATTTCGGACTGGTTCCTGGTCGCGACCCCGGACAATCCGATCTTGCGAGAGTTATGGCGGGAAATCCGAAGGTTCTGGGCGAAGCCGCGGCACCTGAAACCTGGGATCCCCGAAGACCCGGTCGCGAGTGTGTCATCCGAGGTCGCGGCGGCGACGGATACGTATCCGTATTTCTGGTTTCACTATTTGTTTGAACTCGTGGTCCGAACCCGTCCGGACATCGCGTCGTTGTGGGAGAATTGCGTCAGATCGCCGGCCGACAATCCGCATCAACTCCAGTTCCTGTTCCGGGACAATGTCGCGCCTTCCGATGCCGAGATCATGGGCGCCGTGAATGCCGCACCGGTGCAGAAACTGAACTGGCGCGCGTCGTATCCGTTGGATCTGCTGACCGCGCTGGATTGAACGCGATTTCAGCCTCGCTTGACAGGGTTCCGGCGGCAAATTATCGGGGCCCATGCGCGTCGCGATCATGACCATGGTCTATAATGAGCGTGTCAATCTCCCCATCTGGATCCGTCATTATCGCCGTCAGTGCCCCGAGGCCGCGCTCATCGTGCTCGATCATGGTTCCGATGACGGCAGCACGATTGGATTGAACGGCGTCACTGTCTTGCCGCTCGGGCGCTCCGGCTTCGATGACATCACGCGGGCCGAGGCGATCGGCGATCTGCAAAGTGCCCTGCTGAAATATTATGATACCGTTATATATGTCGATTGCGACGAAATGATCCTGCCGGATCCCGAAATATTCAGGTCGTTGGCTGAATTCCTCGATACCGTGCACGACCCGGTGATCGCGCCGACCGGCCTCAACGTTCAGCACCTGACCGGCGTCGAGGCGCCGATTGATTTGTCCAGACCCATCCTTGGCCAGCGCCGCCATGCGCGCTTCACCCCTGGACTGTGCAAGCCGCTGATCACGCGCGTGCCGGTACGTTGGGTTGCGGGTTTCCACTGGTGCGATCAACGGCCGGCCTTTCGCGCCGATCTTTATCTGTTCCATCTGAAATACATGGATTTCGCACTGGCGTTGCGGCGCCATCAGGCGAAGCGCGAGATGGACTGGTCCGAACGCTCCATGACGCTGAACCTGGCGCCGAGACAGCGATGGCCGGACGATCGATTTGTCGAAGAGGGCTTCCGGGAAGCGGAACGTCAACTCCTCGCGGACGGTCCGGTGCCGTTCGAATTTCAATCCGGATTGGCGGCGCACGAAACCATTGTCGTTGAGAACAACAGATTGCTCCCCGGACGGCACCGCGCCGGACCGATCGCCGTGATACCGGAGAGGTTCACCGGGTATATTTGATATCCGACCGCGAGAGAGCCACCAGCCGTAACGCCATCCGGCACGTGCTTCCGTCGCGGTGGACCGATCCGGCGCGCGCGGCCGTTTCCGGATACCACGCAATTCGGTATTCTGCGCGTGATGGCGATGCGTTCCGGCTGACTGAGCGAACCGGCGGCGATCAGGGCGGCTGTCGCGACCGGCGTTGCCTCGGCCGGAATTGCCGGTGCGGCCTGGAACTTCGTAAAGGCGGTGGCGAATGGATCGGAAACCGTGCTGGGGGATCGGACTTGGAAGAACCGGAACGGTCTCATTCTGCGCCGCGCTGCGTATCCTGGGGTACACCCGGGTCGGGCATAATCCGCGATTTGACCAACTCCGGGAGCTTGAGGGCGGCGCCGACAATGGCGTCGTGATCTTCTACAAATATCTCGACTTTAAATTCCCCGGATCGAGGTTCGTCCTGACCCTCCGGGACCTGGAGTCGTGGCTGGTGTCAGCCGAATACGCCTCCGGCATTTTTCCGATCAAGGGCATGGACGACGACACGCCCATCATGCGCCGCATGCTATTGTATGAAACGGTGACGTTCGACCGGCAGAAATACATTGCCGCGTATGAGAGGCACCACGCCGATGTCAGGCGTTATTTCGCCGGACGCGCCGATCTGCTGGAAATGAACATCGCCGACGGCGACGGCTGGGACAAACTGTGTCCGTTTCTCGGACTGGACCCGCCCGGCGTTCCGTTTCCGCACGATCATCGGCATCAGTAACGCGGCCGGACCGAGCGATCAGGTGTCTGGCCGGCCGCCGCGGCGTGACATGGCGAGCCCGCTCAGCGGTCGCATCCGCCAACAACCGGCGGCTTCACGCTTTCGAACCGCCCGGGTCCAGCCGGACGCCTGAGGCGTCGATCGTGAAGACACTTCCCGGCTGCGCTTTGAGGAGGTCCGCCTCGGTTGGCATGTCCAGGCCCATGGCCAGCATGAAGCGCTCCGGATCGCCGGCTTCGAGCGCGGCCAGGGCCTCGGGGTTGCCCCGGCATGCCTCGACAATGTCGGGCGACGGGCGAAACAAGACCGCGATCCCCTCCGTGGCGCCAGCCGTTGGCTCAGGCTGGCTCTGGGCAGGCATTTCCGGGGTTTCCTCCGGCGGGGACGCAAGCGGATGCATGGGCGGTGGGGCCGCCTCCACCGCCGCGTGAGGCGTCATCGCGATCTCCGGCTCCATCTGGGTATCCGGCTCATCCCGTCGCCCCCGCGAGGGACGGCGGCGATACCGCTCAAACTGGGCGAGATTGCTGGCGAACGCCTTGTCCATCGCGACGATGCTGCTGCGCGTCGCCCGGCGCATCGTGTCCACCTCACCACGCAATGTGTCGCGCACGCTGTCGTTGATCAGTTCGTGGAACATCACGCAGTGACCGGCGAGCATGGCCTCGATCACGTCGCGCGGCAGGAAGCCCATGATCATGTGGCTGGCGGCCTCAAAGCGCATGAATTGCTGGGATTTCGTTTCGCCGCCGCGCTCGCTGACGGCCTTCGCCATCTCGCCGACGACGTAGTGGAAAAGCTCCTTGAAGCCGAAAGCCGATTGGGTGTCCATGACGGGCCGCCTCGCGTGGGGTGGATGCGATTTTGTTAGTAATATTAACTAAACCGCGCGTCAAGCGTTTCAAAGGCCCGGGCGAATATGGTTATGGCGGAAGGGTGTCAGCGCCCGCGGGCCGGATGGCCGTTAGTTGCTCGGGGGTCGTGGATCGAAGCCCGAGGCGGCCGTCACCGGCCCTCCAGCACCACGATCATGCCGCCGCCAGCGTCCCAAGAAACGCGTCGATCAATGCGTTCGTCCGCGCGCTTTCGTCGAGTTGCGGAAAGTGCCCAGTGTCCTCGATGATCTCGATCCGCGCGGACGGTACGTTGGTACGCACCGTATCGAGGTACGGTGTCGTCTGCCCCTGTCGCATGGTGCTCCGCTCACGCTTCTCATTGCTGAACGTCGATTGCAGCGCCATCACCGGCACACGCAGACTGGCCAACGAACCGGTAAGCCGAGTCACATCGTAACGCAGCAGATCGGTCAACATTTTCTCGCCGATCGGCCGCGGCAGGCGCAGGGCGCGCGCGACGACCGACGCCGCGACGGTGCGATCGCTTTTGGCGGTGAACATGTCGTTGAACAACGCGTTCGTGACGGTTACGTAACCCTCCGCGCGTGGCGAAACGTTCCATCAGCACCGGTTCCATCGCGGCGGCGAACTGGCTGCCGTCAACGAGGATGACGGCCGCGGTCTGCCGTGGCGCCTGCAACGCCGCCTCGATCGCGACACGGCATCCCATGCTGTGTCCGACCAGCACCGCCGGCGGCAGCGCGAGCGCGCGCATCACCTCCGCCACATCGGCACCGTAACGTTCGATCGAGCACTCCGTCGCGGCGCCCGGACTGGCACCGTGCCCGCGCAGATCGACCGCGACAGTCTGGTGACGGGACGAAAGATGCGCCACCTGAGTGTCCCAATCGGTATGCGCGCAGGCGAAGCCGTGCACGAACACGATCGGAGGTTGGCCGCCGCCGGTTACGACGTGATGGATGAGTGCCATGTTCCGCCCCAGAAAGATGGTCAGCCGCGCGCAGGTTCATACGGGCGCGGCTTTCGCCCGAGGCTGCTTCGCCGGGATGGCTTTGACAAGCCTCACATGTTGTCTCGTCGGCCGCGTACGATCCCATCGTCGGAATTCGTTCGCATTTCGATCAATTTGACAATGCCCGGCCACATTATACCTTGAGGTGAGAAAACGAGGAGATGACCTTGAGCGACAATCCGATCGGGGCTTCCTGGCTCTACTTGCTGCAGCCCGAGATTTGCTTTCTCGAGGCCGCCGTCGAGCATCTGATTCCGACCGATGAGCTGGGCGTTGGGGCTCGCGATGCTGGCGTGGTGGTTTATATCGACCGCCA
>CAVRDN010000119.1:0-15875 GCA_963719675.1 uncultured Alphaproteobacteria bacterium
GCCGGCCGCGCTGTTACCTGTCAACGTGCAGTTGACTATGCTCAGGGCGCCGAGGTTTTGATCGCGCCGCCGGAGAAGGAGGAATTTCCGGCGAAGAGACAGTTGGTGACAAACAACGCACAGGCTGGATTGTTCTGGATCGCACCGCCTAAGCTGCCGGTATTGCCAATGAAGTTGAAGCGCTAATCACCGCCTGGCCGAAATACTGATTCACGAAGGCAGTTCCGCTGTTTGAAACAAAGGAGCAATTGGCAACCGCCATGTTCGACTCTTCATTGAAAATCGAAGTTCCGGAATTACCCTGGAAAGTGCAATTGGTGACCGGCGCTGGGCATTCTGCACAAACAACGCATACTCACCGTTATTGGTGAAAACACAATTCCGAATGAGGGGACTGGCCTCCTCAAGCGAAATGGCGGGTGCACTGTTGCCGCTGGAAATGATGAAGCCGTCCAAAGCCGCCGTGTTATCGCATGCGGCGACCAAACTTTACAGCTCATCGATCCAGCGAGCAACACCGTTGGATTGTTGGTCCAGTTGCGTTGGCTCAAATTGCTTTCCGTCCCGGCAAATCCGCCGAAAAGTTCAATGCCGGAACTTAGTTGGATGCTCGCATTTCCTGGAGTGTATGTGCCGGCGGCAACCCAAATCTGCGCCCGGCACGCGGAAGTCAATGGACTGGCAACGGCTTGCTGGATGGTTTGGAAAGCCGTGGCCCAGGAGAGGCCGTTGCCTCCGGGCTAAGCGTTTGTGTCAGGCGGTGATTCGACCACGCCTCGCCTTGCGGTTCCACCACGCGTTGACCGTATTGCATGTAATACGTGCCGTATGCGCGATAGAAATCGTCGGTCTCCAGATAGGTCGTTGCCGGCAGCACGATATCGGCGAACTTCGCTGTCTCCGTCATGAACGGATCGTGCACGACCGTGAACAGGTCGGCGCGCGCCAGGCCGGCGCGGGTGCCGGCGGTATCGGGATTCGTCACCGCCGGATTGTTCGCGGCGATAAACAAGGCGCGGATCGGCGGATCGTTCAGTTCGCGCAACGCCTCGCCCAGTTTCAGATGGTTGATGGTTCGCGTTTCAGCCGGTCCGGATGGCTTGCGCAACGCGTTGTAGTTCAGTTCGAACCCGGCCGCGGTGGCGAGCAACGCGCCGCCGCCGTACCGGCCATAGGCGCCGGTCACGCCGGGCAGTAACGCCACCGTGCGCAGGTTCTGCCCGCCGTCGGTGAAGCGGCTGAGCCCGAAGCCGATCCGGATGAACGACGTCCTGGCCGCGCCGTACCAACGGGCGAAAGTCTCGATATCCGCCACGGGCAAACCGGTGATCGCGGCGGTCGCTTCGGGTGTGAAGCGAGGCAGAACGTCCCGCTCGACCCGGTCGAAACCGACCGTGTGGCGCGCGATGTAGTCCCGATCGACACGGCCGTCGCGCACCAGAATGTGCATCACACCAAGCGCCAGCGCGGAATCGGTGCCGATCCGGATCGGCAACCACAGATCGGCGACGCGGGCGGACCGGGTGCGGCGCGGATCGATCACCACCAGTTTCACCCCGGCGGCGCGGCGCTTCTCGATCGCGGCCCAGAGATGCACGTTGGTCGCATGCAGGTCGGAACTCCAGGAAACGATGAGGTCGGAAGCCTGGACCGATTTCGGGGTCGGCGCCGCCGACATCGCCGCAGGTGGCGATCCAGGCCGCGTCGGCGCAGGAATCGCAGACGGTGCCGCCACGCAGCCGGCTACAGCCAAGCGCGTGGAACAACCCGTTGGTCAGGCCGCGATTGATCTGCCCTTGATGCGAGCTGTAGGCGTAGCCGAGCAACGCGAGCGGTCCGGACTCCGCCATGACCCGTTTCCAGGTCGAGACGATCTCATCCAGTGCCGCGTCCCAGGTGATCGGCGCGAACCGGCCTTCGCCTTTCGCGCCGATGCGGCGCAGCGGCGTCGTCAGCCGCTCGGGCGAATGCACCAGGTCGGCGTCGCGATTGACCTTGCCGCAGGCGAAGCCGGCGGTGAACGGATGCTCCGGATCGCCCTCGATGCGCACGACGCGGCCGTTCTCGACATGCGCGAGGAGGGAGCACATGTCGGGGCAGTCGTGCGCGCAAACGGTACGGATCGTGGGCATGGTTTCAAAGTCCTGTGTTGGTGGTCTTCGGGCAGTGGCGCGTGGCGCGTTTCCCGTCGTGGTCGTCCCCCCTGGGCGGGTCCTGGCTCTCATCGCAATCGTCCGAAAGAGTGACCGCGATGGCGGCTCCCGGGTGTGCCATCGATCGCGGCACGTGCGGGACAGATGGCCGGCTCGGGGCCGGCCATGACGGTTTTGGCAACGAGTCAGGCTTTCCGCCGCCTGGCATCGCATCCCGCGCACCGCGCCGTGACCGCACCGCCAAAATTGACACCGGCCGAGAACAGTTTCGACGTCCTCGGGCCACATGCTGGCGGCAACCTCTGTACCGGCCAGGGCCAAGAACCCGCCGGCCCGGCGGGCCAACCAGCCCTCAGCGTGCCACCCCGAGCGCCCAGGCCAGCACGCCCTTCTGCGCGTGCAGACGGTTCTCGGCTTCGTCGAACACCACCGATCGCGGGCCGTCGATGACGTCCGCGGTGACTTCCTCGCCGCGGTGCGCCGGCAGGCAATGCATGAAGATCGCGTCTTTCGCCGCCTTGCGCCATCAGCGCCTCGGTCACCTGATACGGCGCCAGCATGTTGTGCCGGTTCGAGTTCGGATCGTCCGACATCGACACCCAGGTGTCCGTCACCACGCAACGCGCGTCCTTCACCGCCGCCACCGGATCGTCCGTCAGCTCGATCGTGCCGCCCTGCGCGCGCGCCCACTCGATCAGGTCCGCGCGGCGGGCGCAGCGCATCCGGCGTGGCGAGGCGCAGGGTGAAGCCGAACCGCACCGCCGCCTCGATCCAACTGCGCGCGACGTTGTTGCCGTCGCCGCACCAGGCCACCACCTGACCGGCGATCGGCCCGCGGTGTTCCTCGAACGTCAGCACATCCGCCATCAACTGGCAGGGATGCGAGGTGTCGGTCAGACCGTTGATCACCGGCACCGTCGCGTATCTTCGCCAGTTCGTGCAGCTTCGCCGCGTCGGCCGTGCGCAGCATGATCGCATCGACATAGCGCGACAGCACGCGCGCGGTGTCCGACGGGCTTTCGCCGCGGCTGGTCTGCATGTCGGCCGCGCTCAGCACGATGACATCGCCACCCAGCTGCCGCATGCCGACCTCGAAGGAGACGCGGGTGCGGGTCGAGGGTTTTTCGAAGATCAGCGCGAGGGTTTTGCCGGTCAGCGGGCGCGATGGCACGCCGCGTGCCTTCTTGTAGTGCGCCGCGACGTCCAGCATCTGCCGCAACGTCGCGGTGTCGAAATCGCGCAGATCCAGGAAGTGCCGCGGGCCGGTTTCCGCGACCGCGGACCGGTCAGCGCCCCTGCGCCGTAGCGAAGCGCTCATTGGGCCGCTGCCTTGGCCGCTCCGGCGGCGCAATTCGCGGCGGCCCGGCGCAGCATGGCGACCGCCTGGTCGAGATCCTCGTCCGTCACCACCAGAGGCGGCGCCAGACGCAGCACGTTCTCCCCGGCGGTGATCGCCATCAGGCCCTCGGCGACGCAGGCCCGCTGCACCTCGCCCTGCGGCATGGCGCATTTCAGGCCGCGCAACAGACCCATGCCGCGCGCGTCCTCGAACACCGTCGGGAATTCCTTGGCGATCTTTTCCAGTTCGGCGCCGAGCTTGTTGCCCTTGCGCACCGACCTCTTGCAGGAAGCCGGGCGCCAGAATGACGTCGAGCACCGCGTTGCCCGCCGCGCAGGCCAGCGGATTGCCGCCATACGTCGTGCCGTGCGTGCCGGGCACCAGCGCCTTGGCGTAACGTTCTTTGGCCAGAACGGCTCCGAGCGGGAAGCCGCCGCCGATCCCTTTCGCCGCGGACATGACATCGGGGGTGATGCCGGCCCACTCGTGCGCGAACAGCTTGCCGGTGCGGCCCATGCCGGACTGCACCTCATCCATGCCGAGGATGATGTCGTGTTCATCGCACACCGCCCGCAGATCGCGGAGGAACCGCGGATCGGCCGCGCGCACGCCGCCTTCGCCCTGGATCGGCTCGACGATAATGCCGCAGGTGCCCGGTCCGATCTTGTCGCGCACCGCGTTCATGTTGCCGAACGGAACGTGGTCGAATCCTTCCACCACCGGGCCGAACCCGTGCAGATAATGCTCGTTGCCGGTGGCGGCGAGCGTAGCCAGCGTGCGGCCATGGAACGCGCCCTCGAAGCAGATGAGCCGGAACGCTCCGGCTTGCCCGCGTCGAACATCGCGCGGCGCATCATCTTGATCATGCCCTCGTTCGCTTCGGCGCCCGAGTTGCAGAAGAACACGCTGTCGGCGAAGGTCGCTTCGACCAGCCGCGCGGCCAGACGTTCCGCTTGCGGAATGCGATACAGGTTGGACGTGTGCATCACCTTGGCGGCCTGCTCGGCGATCGCTTTCACCAGATGCGGATGCCCGTGTCCCAGCGAGGCCGTGGCGATGCCCGACCCGAAATCCAAAAGTCGTCGCCCCTCAACCGTCCACAGCCAGGCGCCTTCGCCCCGCTCGAAGGCGAGGTCGGCACGTGCGTAGTTCGGTAACAGAGCCGGGATCATGAGATTATGACCATGTTGCAGTTGCTTCCAATGGATCACCCTCCCGCGACCATTCGGGGCGGGCTCCACGGAAGCGAGCATCTTTCGCCAGCCTGCCGGCCAAAGTCAAACATCCCGCGGCGACAGTCCGGTTACTGTTCGGCCTGTGGGCGGAGGTCAGGCGTCGTCTCCCAATACCTCGGCATCGGGCGCGTACCCGCCGCACCACCACCGGCACCCCGTTTGCCTGCACCCCACGGCGTGGCATCGTCGGCGCATGGCCGCCGCAACCCCGTCGCCGCCGAAACCTCCGCCTGACCGGCCCGCGCCGGACGAGGCTTCGCTGCGAGAGGCCGCGCTGAATTACCTCGCCCGTTACGCGACCACCGAGGCCGGGTTGCGCCAGGTCCTGCTGCGCCGGATCGATCGTTGGGCCAGGGCAGCCGTCGATCGGGACACCGCCCGGAACGGGCGGCGGCGGCGAAGGGAGCGGTGCCTCGGGTGATCGCGCGGATGGTCGAACTCGGTTTGCTCGAACGACGCCGCGTTCGCCGAGAACCGGGCGCGTGGCCTGGCGCTGAGCGGGCGCTCGCAACGCGCGATCGCGGCGCGGTTGATGGCCAAGGGGATCGATCCGGCCCATGCCCGCGCCGTGCTGCCGGAGGGCGAGGAGACCGAGTTGGTCTCCGCGCTGATCCTGGCCCGCAAACGCCGGATCGGTCCGTTCCGGCGCGCCGAGCCGGACCAGAACCGCGAGCTCGGCGTGCTCGCCCGTGCGGGATTTCCACGTGACGTCGCGTTGCGCGCGCTGGCGATGGAGGCTGACGCGGCGGAAGAGGCGATCCGCGTGGCGCGCGCTTAGACGCTCAGGTCATGCCGGGCGCGACGCGTCCACGGCGGGCCGGATATCGACCATCATTTCGTTGCCGAGAATTTCCAGTCCCGACCGGATCGCCGCGACGGCGGCCGCGTTCGGCGCGCGCACGCACGGCGGTGGCCTTGAACAGCGTTTCCCCGCTGAACGAACCGTTGACGACGCCGGTAATCAATTCCTCGATATTGACCCCGTGTTCCGCCAGCACCCGCGCCACGTCGCGCACAATTCCTGGGCGGTCGTTTCCCACCACCTCCACCGTCAGATGCTCGCCGACCGGGGTGCCGGGAGCGGTCTCGCCGGGATGCACAACGATCCGCAGCCCCTCGCTTTCCAGCGCGTGAAGCTCGGTCAGCAGGGCATCGGGCGCCTCGACCAGCACGATTCCGGCGAATTGCCCGGCGAGCCGCGCCATCCGGCTTTCCAGCCAACTTCCACCGTGCGCCGCCACCGCCTGAGCCAGCGCACGCACGAGGCCAGGACGATCAGGGCCGATGACAGTCAGGATGAGGGACGGCATGAGGTACATCCTCGGGTTGATGGAAAAGCAGATAGCGGGGCACCGCGGCGCCGGCAACTCAGACGCGAGACGCGGCCGTGTATCTCGGGAAATCACGCGCTGGGCGCGAACAATTTCGTGCCGCGCCACTGCTCCGTTCCGGGTTGGGAACGTCCTCGGACCATGCCATAAAGGCCTGGACGCATCTTCAGGGCCACGTACCGGCTTTCCAACGCAAGGCGACCACACACGATGTGCTTCTCGGCCACGGCGAGTTTCTTCACGGCCGGGTTGACCGGCTGCATCGGGATCGTCTGCCTGACGAGAGTGACGGAGCCACGCCAGATTCCGCTGGCGGCCACGCCGCTGTTGTTCGCCGCGCAGCAATCCGTCGAGGGCCTGTTGTGGCTCAATCTTCCGGTCGCGCCAGAGGGCCCAGGGGCGGCGGGATTGACGTTGATGTTTTTGTTGTTCGCGCAGGTGTTCTGGCCGATTTACGCGCCCGCCGCCGTACTGCTGGTCGAGCCGGCATCGTGGCGGAGGCGCATCATGGCGGTTTGCCTCTTGCTCGGGGTCTGTGTCGGCGGCTGGTGCTTGTGGTCGCTTCTGTCCCACGCGCACGGCGCCGTGATCCGCGAAGACCATGTCGTATACATAACGGAACCGCGACACTCCGACTGGTTGGCGCTGGCATACCTGGTCGCGACCTGCCTGGCCCCGGTGCTCTCGTCATGGCGTACCGTCGCGGCGCTGGGTGCGATCGTCCTGGTGGGATGCGTGGTCGCTTATGTTCTCTACTGGGAGGCCTTCGCCTCCGTCTGGTGCTTCTTCGCCGCCGCCGCGAGCGCCGTCATCCTGGGCCATTTCGAGCAATCGCGGCGACATCACCTCAGGATGATCAGGGCGTGACCGGCGGCTGATCTCACGCTACCGCCGCACCAACGTCCCAGGCCCTGCCTCGGTAAACAGCTCGAGCAGGCAGGCATGCGGCACGCGCCCATCGAGGATCACCGCGCCTCTCACGCCCTCCCGCACCGCGTTGACGCAACATTCCACCTTCGGAATCATGCCGTCGGTGATCGTGCCGTCTTCGATCCGATCTCGCACTTCGCTCACAGTCAGCGACTCGATCAGATTCTTCTGCTTGTCCAACACGCCCGCGACGTCGGTCAGCATCAGCAGCCGTTCCGCGTGCAACGCGCCCGCCACCGCCGATGCCACCGTATCCGCGTTGATGTTGTAGGTCTGGCCTTCGGCGTCCACGCCCACCGGCGCGATCACCGGCACCAGGCCGCCGCCGGTCAATGCATGGATCACGCGGACATCGATCGCGGCCGGCTCGCCGACGAAGCCGAGATCGACGGATCGTTCGATATGCGAGTCAGGATCGATCTTCGAGCGCGTCACTTTCCGCGCCACGATCATGTTGCCGTCCTTGCCGCAAACCCCGACCGCCAGAGCGCCCGCCCTGGTAATCAGGCCGGCGACGTATTTGTTGACGGTGCCGGCGAGGACCATTTCCACGACTTCCACCATCGCCGCGTCGGTCACCCGCAGCCCGTCGATGAAGGTCGACTGGATCGCCAGCCGTTTCAGCATGGCGTTGATCTGCGGTCCTCCGCCATGCACCACGACCGGGTTGATCCCGACCTGCTTCAGCAGCGCGATGTCACGGCCGAATTCCAGAGCGAGGTGTTCTTCCCCCATCGCATGGCCGCCGTACTTCACGACCACGGTGGCGCCGGCATAACGGCGGAGATACGGCAGAGCCTGCGCCAGGACCTGGGCCCTCTGGGCCGCGGCGGAAATCTCGGAAGGGGATGCGGTGCTCATGGCGGGCACCTAAAGGGGTGCGCCTGACTGGGTCAAGGCCAACCCCAGGCAACGGCGCCTGGATGCGAAGCCGGCCGCCGCGGCGGGACCGGTCGCCGTCAACTCCGGGACACGAGAAGCCGCGGAACGCGCGCTTACGACCGCAGCAGACTCATGAATATGATCAGCAGCAGCAGTGTCGCGCCCTGCAGCAGCACGCGATACCGCATCAGCTTGTTCGAGGTCGCGGCGCTCTGGCCTCGAACCATGCCGATCAGGCCGGCGAACAGCACGGCGATCGTGGCGAACATCAACACGCCGATGGCGATGGAAGCGAAGGTGTGCATCGCGCGATCTTACATCATCGCGCGACGTTGTTCACCCCCGGCCCGCCGACCCCGGCCCGCCGATCTTCCGCCTTATCATTCGTCAGGTCCGGGCGTAGGTCCGGGCGTCAGGTCCGGGACCTGACCTCGAGCCGCGGCAGCGGTCGCTAAAACCGAACCCGCGCCTGGACGAAAACGCTGCGCGGCACTTCGGTGCTCACACCGCCTTCCAGAAACTCCGTGTGCCGGGCGTGCAGCAGATTGAAGCCCGAAAGGGACAGTTGCAGCGACCTGGTCACGTTCCAGCCCACGCGCATGTCGAGTTCGGCGTACCCGGGCACGCCGGGGTGCGCCAACATGCCGACCTCGCGCAGGTAAGCATCCCAACTGACGTCCGGACTGAAGTTGATGGACGAATGCAGCGTCGCCTGTTGGTTCGGATCGTTGGCGACGAAGGCCAGCCCCGCGACCTGCAGGCTGCCCGGCAGAAACCGTAGATCTTCGTGCAGCAGGTTGAACCCGGCTGACAGCCGCCACCAACGCGCCACCTGAACATCGCCCCAGGTTTCGACACCATAAACCTTGCCGCTCATCAGGTTGCCGAACTGAAACAGCGCGCCTGACGCCGCGGGAGCGGGGTCGATACTGCGCAGGTCGTCATAGACGTCGTAGTATGCCGAGATCGAGAAGGATGCGTTCGGCGACACCGCGACCCGCGTGCCAACTTCATACGCGGTCAACGCCTCTGGCCGAAACGCGGTCGATCCGTTCAGGACATCCAGCGTGCCGGCGTACTCGCGCAGGTTGGCGTCGACCGGCGTCGGGGCGCGCAGCGCCCGTGATACCGCCGCCCAAAGCAGCACCGGGTCCCGGGGTTTCCAGGCGATGCGCGCGCTCGGCATGGCCTGCCATCCGGCGTACGGCTCGTCCTCCAGCTTCAGCCCCAGGGTCAGCTTCAGCCGGCTCGCGAGCGAGATCGTGTCCTGCGCGAAAATGTTGGCCAGGTTCAACGTCTGCCGCGGCGGCTGCAGCGCGAGGGCCGTATTCTCGAACGTATACCGCAGGGCGCGCTCCCCCGCCCCCCAAACGATCGCGTTCCAGCCGGCTACGGTGAAGTTGTGCTGTACCTCGATGTCGTATGTGTTGACCGAGAAGCTGCTGCCGTTGTTCACCGCGCGCGACGAATTATCGACATACGCCAACAGTTGCAGGCTGGAGCCGCCGGCGAACTGATGGTGCCAGGTCGCCGCCGCGTCGCTGCCCCGAACGAAACCTCCGGGTTGCTCGGTCGCGGTCAGAATGTCGCCCTGCGCGCTGACCTGGTCGGCACCGCGGTTCCAGTCCAGTCGCACACCGCCGGACGGCCGCCACCACGCGTCACCCGCGCTGTTGCCGTTGGACAACGAAGAGGCGCTGAAGTCGGAAAACTCGAGGTGCAGGCGATAGGTCAGTTCCGGCGTGAGCCGCCCGCCATATTGCACGGCGGCATCGCGCTCCTGGTTGCCGGCGCCGAGCGTCAGGAAACCGCCCTGCGTTTCCGTGGACGAACGGGTGATGATGTTGATGACGCCATTCACCGCGTTGGCGCCCCACAGCGCCGCGCCGGGACCGCTGATGACCTCGATGCGGTCGATGTCGTCCGGCGGCACGACCTGCATGTCCCAGTAAACGCCGCCGAACATCGGTGAATAGACGCTGCGGCCGTCGATCAGGACCAACAGCTTGTTGGACAGGCTGGCATTGCTGCCGACATTGAAGCCGCGCGCGGAGATCGCGTAGCTGGTGCTGCTGATCTGCGCGACTTCCAGATTGGGCGCCAGCCGCAGCATCTCCGGAAGCGTGGTCGCTCCGGAGCGGATGACGTCGTCATGGCTGATCACATAGATCGCGGCGGGCGCGTCGCTGAGCGCCACCGCCGATTTCGACACGGAGGTGACCTCGACCTGGCCCAACTGCTCGATGGACAGGTCCCGCAGGTCACCAACGGTCTGCGCGTGGCCGGGTGACGCCAGCGCCAGGAGGACAAGTGCCGCGAAACCACCTCGGCGTCGCAGACCCGGCCGGTCGGGCATGGGCTTTTGGTCAGGGGCCATCCGGCAACCATCGCGACGGCCGCGGCGGGTCAGTGGGTCCGCCCATCCGCGAAGCAACCTACGCCCGCCTCGGGCAGCCGAACGACATGGCGCGACGGGACGATCGCCACCGCGAGACCTGAGCCGGCTGTGCCATCCCTGTTGGTCTCCCCCCAAAATCCGAGGTCGCGTCTTTAACGCTCATGAATCATATCAATAGGGTTACGCTTTGCAATGGCGTTCTCAGCGTGCCGCGCGCCCCCCGCGTCCCGCCCCGCCCCAGAAGCAACACCAACGGTGCCCCGCGTTAACCCACACGGCATTATCCGATTGACCGGCACCGGCGGTTCGTGGTCGCTCACGTCCATGTTCCGGTTCTGTCTCTGGTTGCTGTTGGGCGTCTCGCTGGCCACCGCTTCATGGTCCGCCGCGCATGCTGAGCAAAAGCCCGCCGCTCCGGCCGCGACGCCGTTTGGCACGCTCACGCCCGAACAGGCCCGCGCCGCGCTGGAGACCCTGAACGACCCGAAAAAGCGCGCCGCCGTGGCCGCGACGCTCGAAGCGCTGGTCGCGAGCCAGGCCGCGGCGCGACCGGCAACCTCCCCGCCCGCCGCGGCGTCGGCCGGTTCGGCTCCGCCGGGCGCTCCGTCGTCGCCGGAGGCTCAGGGCGCGCCAGGCACGGCCGCCGGCGACACCAAACCGGCGTCCGAGGGCATCGCGATCCAACTCGCGCCCAATAGTCTCGGCGCCCAGGTGTTGCTGAGCGCGTCTTCGTTTCTGAACGACACGGCGAGCGACCTGTCGGAGGGGCTGAAGACGGTGCAGAGCATTCCGCTGCTCTGGGGTTGGACGGTGGTCATGGCGACCAACCCTCTGGGCCAGCAACTGCTGCGCGACACCGGCTGGCGGGTGGTGGTCATTCTGCTGCTGGCTTTGGGCGTTGAACTGGCCTTGCGCATCCTGCTCCGGCGGCCGATGGCGCGTGTGCTCGGCGCCGGCGCGCGGCGGCCCTTGCCTCCGGTCGAGGTAGAAGACGCCGTATCCCGTGCCGAACGAGGTGCGGTCGAGCCCCCGGTTGTCCCTCGCGACACCAGCCGTGACAGCCCTGGGCGGCGCATCGGCCTCGGCCTGGCGCGGTTCGCATTGAGCATGGTGCCGGTGCTTGGCCTGCTGGTCGCTGGCCACATGGCCGCCGCGTCCGTGCTCGGTGGGCCACAAGGCAGCCGGCTGGTGATCCTCGCCGTGCTCGACGCGACAGTGGCCGCCAAAACGCTGCTCGCGCTGCTGGCGCTGCTGTTCATGCCCGACCCGCCGGGATTGCGGCTGATCTCATTACGGCCCTCGGCCGGAGCCTATTTGATGCGCTGGGGCCGGCGACTGATCCTGATCGCGGTGCCGGGCTACACGATCGGCGTGGTGGCGTTGCTGCTGGGGCTGTCTCCTCCGGCGCACGCGGCTTTGGAGAAGGTTGTCGGGCTGGCGCTGATAATCTGCCTCGCGATCATCGTCGTGCAGCGGCGGCGTTCGGTGCGGCGGCGGCTCAGTGCCCGCCCGGAGGCCACCGGGATCCTGGCGTGGACACGGAACGTTCTGGCGCGTCATTGGCATTGGATCGCTCTGTTCTTTCTGACGGCGACCTGGCTGGCCTGGACTCTTGGCGCACCGGACGCGTTCGCGCGAATTCTGTGGTATTTCGCGGTGACGACAGCGGTCGTGGCGTTGGCGGCCATTGGGCGGGCGGCGGTCGTGAGCCTGCTTGGGCCCGCGCGGCCGGCTGTGTCCGCCGCCTCCGCGCCAACGCAGGCCAACCCGTTCCGCGTGCGTTTCAGCGTCTATCATCCGGCGATCCTGCGTTTGGCGACTCTGGCGATCAATCTGCTCGCGCTGCTGGCGTTGTTGCAGGTTTACGGTGTGGGCGGTCTGAGTTGGCTGGTGACGACCGATGTCGGTCAGCGCGTCGTATCCGGGTTCATCACGCTGACCGTCACGATCGCGCTGGCCTTCGCGGTTTGGGAAGGTGTCAACATCGCGATCCAGATCCATTTGGAAACGCTGCGGCGGGAGGCGCAGGCGACCCGCTCCGCCCGGCTGCGGACGCTGTTGCCGCTGATCCGCACCACGCTGGCGATCGCCGTCTCGGTCGTGGCCGGATTGATGGTGCTGAGCGAGATCGGGGTGAACATCGCCCCGTTGCTGGCCGGCGCCGGGATCGTCGGCGTGGCGATCGGCTTCGGCTCACAGAAGCTGGTGCAGGACGTCATCACCGGCGTGTTCCTGCTGCTGGAGAACACCATGCAGGTTGGCGACGTGGTGAAGGTCGGCGATCAGTCGGGGCTGGTGGAAAGCCTGTCGGTGCGGACGATCCGGCTGCGTACTGAGGATGGCTCGGTCGTGGTCATTCCGTTCAGTGCCGTCACGACGGTGATCAACATGACCCGCGACTACAGCCGCGCCGTCATCGTGGCGAACATCGGCGCGAACGAGGATGTCGACCGCGTCATCGACGCGATGCGGGAGATTCTGCGGGAGATGCGCGCCGAGGACGCCTGGAGTTCCATCATTCTCGACGACCTGGAGGTCTGGGGCCTGGACCGCATCACCGACACCGCGCTGCAGATCAAATGCCGGGTGATGTGCACGCCGTTCGGCCGGTGGCCGGTGGGGCGCGAGTTCAATCGCCGATTGAAGGGGCGGTTCCAGATGGTCGGGATCGCGACGCCATTCTCCGCGTTGCAGCTTTTGGCGCCACCCGCTCGCGAGTTCACAAGCCCAGATCAGACCGCCGCCCTGGAACCGATGCCCGCCGGGGAGCATGGAGCGGCGCCGTCGGCGGCGGCCGCGGGCGATTGAGCCATGACACCCTCGCCGGATCGCATCCGGCCGGATTTCGATATCGACGGTTGGCCTGTCGTCCCGAAGAGCGAGGCGCCGCGTGACCGGACGCGGTCGCCGACTTCACTCCCGCTCGACCATCAGAATTTCGCATTCATGAATTCGATACGTTTTCGAACGAGTGTTGCGGAATGGGGGGTTGAACACTCCCGCCAGACCGGCTTTGACGTTGACATCCATTGTTTTGCCATCGGGCGTGTAGATTTTGGCAACGCAATCGGTGAGCCGGTAATACGCGCTCGCGGCGTGAGAATGCCAGTTGATCCCCGACCTGGATGATCAATGACGCGGTCGGTCTGCCGCGATTGGAGTGAGCAACCGCTGCTCGTTCAGGACCTCGGCCAAACGCGCCATCAGTTGCCGCTGAGCATCCGCCGGCGGCGCGGCGGCGGTCCCGCCATTCACGACGGCGGCCGGAACGATGGGCGATCGTGTGCCGGTCGCGGGTGTGCCTTCCAGAAGTCTATCAACGCCGGCCGCGCCTCCGCCCGCCGGAAACGGGCTGGCCGCGGCATCCCCGGTCGTGGATGGATCGGCCGCCTGGGAATCGAGCGGGCGAGCGCCCGCCGGCAACGTAATGGTATCGAACCCCGCGGTGATCGCGGCGATGGCGGCGTCTCGCGTCGCCGGATCGGCGAGGAACCAATGTCCGTCGTGCTCCAGGGCAATCGGAGCGTCCGTCCGCCGCGTGGGGGCGGCTTCCGTCGGCAGCGTCGGGTCAGGGGCCACCAGGATGGCGAAGCGCGCGCCGCGCAGCATCGAGAGGTCCCGCATGTGCCGGAGCAGCGCGCGGGTCAATGCGATCCCGTATGCGACCCGGGCGGGCCTCGGGGTCATCCAGATCGACCACGCGGTGCGTTGCTGCTCCAACAGATCGGTCACATGCGATTGCGTCTCCGCGCCGGATGGAGGGCTCGACGCGCCGGGATCGGCTCGCGGCAGCAGCGTCGTCCAGTTGCGGTCGAGATCGATGAACAGCGGGCGCAGGAGGGTTGTGATCTTGGTTTTATAGACCTGCGCGCCGAGCCCCTCGGTCGGCCCGACGCTGTCCTCGCCACGCAGCACGAACGTTGGTTTGGCACGGATTTGACCGGCACCCGTCCGGCCGGTGCGGAACGTATTGCCCGGCACGTCGTCGGCGAACGAAGCCCAGTCGATGACGAGGTCGGCGTGCCGGAGCGCGAGAAATTGATGCAGCGCCAGATACTCCTGGTCCTGACTGTAACCGCCGCTGCCGAGGGTTACCACGCGCGCATTCGGATTGAACTGCCGTACCGCGCGCTCCAGCATCACGTCGAGGGTTTCCTCGCGCGGGCACGCGAGGCATTCGACCGCCGCGGCGCCCGTCAGAATGATCACGAAATCGTTGAGCCGCAGTGAGCGCGAGGGTTGGCCTCGATACCCAAGAGCATTGACCGGACCGAGAGGGTCCGTCGCGCGCCATCCGCTGACGACCGCGTGAGGACGATCCAGGTATCGCATCGCCATCTCGAGCGCGGCGAGGCTGAGCAGAATTGTCGCGATCGCGAAGCCGAACCGCAAAACAGGATGGGTGGTACGTTCAGCCAACGGTCAGGCGACCTCGCGCGATCAAGACATCATACGATGGTGAGTGGCTGAACGTGTGAAGTCAGCCGAGGTCACTCTGGCGACACACCGGGTACACCAAAGTTTCAATTCCCGCACGGTTCCAATTACAGTCGTACTACTGTTAACGCCGCGCCAAATCTTGGTCGCGGATTTTTGTCTGATTAATGAAATGTGATTTACCTTTTGATCATCCGCTCCTACAACGCACCAAAGTTTGGGTCAGGGGTTGGCGAATGCAAACGATAACCGGCCAAAGTGGGACCATTATGGATACCGAAGACACCCCGGCCGGGTTTGCGTCGCCGAGCTTTTCCGCAACCGACCCGGGCATCGCGCCGCCCGGCGACACCGGATCCGAGGGTACTCAGCTTCGAGGGCGGCGGCAGCGCGGGTGTCGTGGCCGCGGGCTCATCGGCTGTCGACCTCAACACGGGCCTGGTGGTTGCGAACCAGTCCAGCCCGACGGTGTACGCACCGCTCGTGATCACGCCGATCTTCGGCGCCAGCATCACCAATCAGGTCAGCAGTATCGTCGATCCGACGACCGCGCTGGAAATCGAAAACGCGGTGAGCGCGGCGATCGCATATTATGAAACCAATTGGACCAGCAGCGTTCCGGTCAGCATCACGAATGCCGTCTCCGTATCGATCCAGTTTGATTATGGATTCGTGGACGGAACGGCCATCACGGCCGGCTCATCCGAAAGCCGATATGGCATCACCGGTATCGGCAATGGCAGCTTCAGCGGCACTGTACTCTGCGCCTTTCAGGCGTGTTGCCCTACCTACCGGTGTCGGATCCGTCGCACGGTGGTCTCATCCTGGAGACCACCGCGAAGCTCAGCTATTGGGGATCAGCGCGGCGACGCCCGGCACGCCATCCGGATGGGTGGGGCTCGATACATTCAATAACGTAACGTTCGACTACAACCTGGCCGATCAGGCAGTCCCCGGCGAGGTTGGCGCGGTCGGCGCGCTCGAGCACGAGATTTCGGAAGTGTTCGGCCGGGTCGCCGATTTAAGTCAGGTCCCGGGCGCCGGCAACTCCGAGTTGATCCTCGACTGTACCGATTCTCGGCCTTGAACACGCCCGCGACGGTTGCGGGACCGGCGGACTACTTTTCGCTCAACAATGGCAAGACCTCGTTGGGAGTATTTAACGACCCG
>CAVRDN010000120.1:0-11194 GCA_963719675.1 uncultured Alphaproteobacteria bacterium
TGCCCGCGGAGGACCATGACCCCGTCGCCACGTGGGAAGCCCCAATGCTTCCCGCCTGACCCCGTGCCGCTCCATGATCGGGGCCAGCAGGCCGCCGCCGGCGTTCATCGCCAGGTTGCCGCCGTCCATCGGAATGATTGCCCCGGTGATCCAGCCGGCCGCGTCCGACGCGAGCAGCACCGACAGTCCCTTGATGTCGTCGGGTTGACCGAAACGTCCGGCGGGGATGCCGCGCAGGAACGTCTCGCGCAGCCAAGGATCCGCCTCCATCCGCGGCCCGAGCCCGTTGGCGCCCAGCACCTGCGCCGGCAGGATGCAGTTCACCCTCACACCGCGCGGCGCCCATTCGGTGCTCAGTTCGCGCGTCATCTGGATCACCGCCGCCATCGCCATGCCGTAGACCCATTGGGCCCGGCCCAGCGAAGACACGCCGGAAATCGAGCCGATGCTGATGATGCTGCCCTTACCGCGCGACAGCATCCGGCGGCCCGCGAGCTGGCAGGTGAGTACCGGCTGATCACCAGGTTCTGGAACAACACGCGGATATCGGAGAGCGACATTTCCTCCGCCAGTCCGGTCTTCGCCTCGCCCGCCACGTTGCCGAGGATATCCAACCGGCCGAATTCGCGATCGATGGTGGCGAACACCTGATCCATGTGGCCGGTGTCGGTCACGTCCCCGGCGACCGGCAGCGCCACGCGGCCAAGCTGGCGGATGGTCTCGGCCGTGGCCTCGATGCCGGCGGCGTTGCGATCGAGCAGCACGAGGTCAGCGCCGGCCTCGGCCAAGGCCAGCGCCATGGCGCGGCCCATCCCTTGCGCGCCGCCGGTGACCACCCGACACGGCCGGTCAGATCGAACAGGTTCGTCATCCCGGCCAGCCCGTGCCGGTCAGGCCACGCGCCAGTGCACCAGCGTGTAGGCGGGTCGGCTTTGTCGTGGGGTTCGAACACCGCCTCGACCGGCGCGCCGATCGTTACGGTCTGCCTGGGATCGCCCAACAGATTGCCGACCATGCGGATGTTGCCATAATCGGGCAGTTCCACCAGCACGGCGATATAGGGGCCGTGGCCATTGAGCGCGCTGTGTACCGGATGGTGCGGCCGCTGGTAGGAGTAGATCGTCCCTTGCCGACGATCTCCCGCCAGGACAGTCGAACGAATGGCAGCGATGGCAGATCCATTCCGGTCCCCATTGCCAGGCGCCGCAACCGTTGCACTTCTGGATCCGCAGCATGCCTTGCCGCGTGCCTTCCCAGTACGGCGCGGCGAGGCCGTCGGGTGCGGAGGACGGGGTCGGCAGGCCGGCCGGAAGATAAGGCTCGCTCATAGTGTCGCCTCCGAACCGAGAATAAGGGAACTGACCGGCGTGACCATCGGGCCGCCGATGATGATCGCGGCGTCGTTCCGTTTCACCTGATTGATCGCCGTGCCGCGGATCTGCCGGACCGCCTCGATGACCAGTTCCAGCCCGTGCATGTAGCATTCAGCGAGGTTGCCGCCGCTGGTGTTCAACGGCATTTTGCCGCCTTCGGCGCCATCAGGTTTTCCGGGACCAGGAATTCGTTGGCTTGTTCGGCTTTGACCAGGTCGTGCTCGACCAGGCTCATCAGCACGCCGCCGGTGAAATTCTCGTAGCACTGCACGATGCCCATGTCGGCGGGCTTCAATTTCGCCATGTCGTAAAGCCGGGGTGCGATCTGGCGGAAATGCGAACTGGGGTAGTTCGGCATGTTGTGCACCGGCGCCGCGCTGCGATGATCGCAGCCCTGGCCGCAGGCGAGCACATAGGTCGGCTTATGCCGGGAATCCTTCGCCCGTTCCGCCGGCACGACGACCACCGCGGCGGCGCCGTCATTCTCCTGGCAGCAATCGTACAGATGGAAGAACGGCTCGATGATCCAGCGCGACGCGTCATATTTCGCCTCGTCGAGCGTGCGGCCGCGCATCACCGCGTTCGGGTTGTTTTGCGCGTGGTGATAACAGGCGATCGAGATGGCCCGTAACGCTTCCTGTCGATGCCGTTCTCGTGCATGAAGCGCGTGACCTTCATGGCGAAGCGTTGCGCTGGCGACATGACGCCGTAGGGGAACAGGAAGGCATCGTCGCCGCCCACCGCGTGCCGCCGCGCTGCGGCCATAGCGGGCGTATTGTCCTTGCGCCAGCGAACGGAACGCGATCACGCAATCCGCCATGCCGGTTGCGACCGCCGCCGATGCATTGCCGACCGCACCGCAAACGCCGCCGCCACCGCCGCCCCAGAACATGTTGGAGTAGCGCAGTTCCTTGATGCCAAGTGCCGCGGCCAGCCGAGGCCCGTCGGAACGGTCGTTGCCGTAGGAGGCAAACCCGTCGATGTCATGCGGACTGATGCCGGCATCCTCGCAGGCTTTGACGATCGCCTCAGCGCGAGTTTGAACTCGCTGTCGGGGGATTGGCCGTGCTTGTAGTAAGTCGTTTCGCCGATGCCGGCGATCGCGGTTTTGCCGCGCAGGGTGCGTTCAGGCATGCAATGGATCCGTTCTGTAGGTCGTCATGGCCGGGCTCGACCCGGCCATGACGACGGATAAACTTCAATCAGCCAACCTCGTCGATTGCCAGGTGACCATCTGCCAGCCGGCCGGCCGTTTCGCGTAGACATCGATAAACCGCACCTTGAACGAATTCGGCTTGCCGCCCGACATCACGCTGATCGCGCAAACCCCGGTCAGCACGACGCTGTCGCCAAGGTCCTGCGCCACCACGTCCGACGGCGTCATCGCGGTATAAACCGTCGAGCCGGACCGCATGTTGCCGATCAGCGACGACTTGGTATCCATCCGCGCCGAGGAATGGGTGTAGATCAGATCGTCCGCGATCAACTGGTTCAGCGTGTCGAAGTCCTTCGCCACCGACGCCGCCATGCGTTTGGCATCCAGCTCGATGATCGCCTGTCCGTTGCCTGCCATGCTGGTTCTCCTTTTATGAAACCGCCAATTGCTGATGCTTCGGCACGTCCAGCTTGAACAGCCGCGCCGCATTCAGCCCGAGGATCTTCGCACGCTGGACGTCGTTCAGCATCGGCATGGTGCGTTCGATCGCCTCCGCCGAGTGCGGCCAGGTGCCCTCGTGGTGCGGATAGTCGTTCGCCCAGCAGAAATTGTCCATGAGGTTGAAGCGTTCGGCCAGATAGAGGCCGGACGGATCCTCCTGGAACGTCGCGAAGCCATGCGCCCGATAATAATCGCTCGGCAGGCCCTGCAACTTCGGCCGCACCCACATGTGGTGCTTCGATAGGCCTCATCCATCGCGTCGAGCAGCCAGGGCACCCAGCCGATCCCGGCCTCGATCGTGGCAAAGCGCAGCCTCGGAAAACGTTCCAACACGCCCGAGGCGCACAGATTGGCCACCGGCTCGATCGTTGGCGACAGCGAGTGGGTGACGTAGTTGATCACCGCGCCGCCGTTGCCGCGCGCCGCGCGGGGATCGCGGCCGGTGGAGACATGGAACGTGATCGGCAGGTCGCATTCCTGGATCAGCGCCCACATCTTGTCGAAATGCGGCAGGTTGTAGTTGACGTGATCGACGTCATGCCCGCCCCAGATCGGCTTGCACGGCAAGGTCAGCCCGCGGAAACCAACCTTTGCCACGCGCGCGATTTCCGCCATCGCGCCGTCGAGGTCGCCCGTCGCGATCGCGGCGCAGGGCAGCATCGCCTCCGGGTATGGGCCGTATTGTTCCCACGCCCACTCGTTCCAGACCTTGCACTGCGCGTTGGCGAACACCGGATCGGGCGTCGCCCACATCGCGAGACCTTTGTTCGGGAAAATGATCTCGACATCGACGCCGTCACTGCGGTTGTCGCGAATGCGCTCCGCACGTCGGCGCCGGATTGCTGACGCAGCCAGTCTTCGCCCTCGAAGCTCATGACGCGGACGCGATCGGGGCGGTAGCCCTCGCAATAGCGCCATTGCACGCCTTGCTCGTCGGTGATGATGCGAGGCACACGCTCCCGGTACTTGGCGTCGATGCGGGTGGCCCACAGGTCGGCCGGCTCGTTGGCGTGCGAGTCGGTGGAGACCATGAAGTATTTGTTCGGGTCTCCGGCGCGCGCGGTGCGCTGCCAGCCTTTGTGGCCGGGCGTTTCGAGACGCCACAGATTGGGCGCGTTGATTTCGGTCTGCCGGGATTGGCTCATGGCTCTTCCCTTACTGATAACGTCCGAAATCTACCGTTGGGTAGATCGGCTGTCGATAGGGCCGATAAGGACGATTGTCCACCGCGATCCGTCTACCGCGTTCCGGCGACCGCGACCTTGGGCACCCCGCTCGCGGCCGCGCATGATCGCGTGCGGTGGCCGCCGCCGGTGCCAGGTGAGGGAGCATTCTCAGCCGCGGATGGACGCGGACATCCCTCGTTTGTGTTCACATCCGCGTGCGACCGCCGCCGGGACGAGCCCGCCGGATCGGCCCGAGAATCCGGGTGGACCTCAGTTGACTTCGGAGGAATTCGATTGATGTCCCCCGCGCCTGACAGCCGTCCATCGCAACCCAAGGAGTCAACGCAATGTATTTTTCGAATATGTACTCTTATGGTCATGCCCAGGATATCGTTGGGATTACGGGAATCCGCGGTTGCATGGGGATTATTTATGTCGGCACCGGCGCGATGTACGCAGTCCATATACCACCCGACCACGACGACGTTCAGAAGGGCGCGCGCGTTCAGTTCGAGACATTGGTCAAGAACAACGAAGCCGCGGTGGGCAAAGGCCACGGCTATCTTTTCGCGTTCGTGAACGGCAGCAATCGCACGGACGCCGCGGATGAAATGAAAGACATGAAGAAACGGCTCAATTCTCCTCCTACGTCCGTGTACCGGATCATGAAACACCTCGGACAGGATTCCGGTAAGCTGGGAGCCGATTTCGGTCGTGATCATGCTGGAGCGCGTTCATGCGTCGGCGAACAACCCGAGCGGATGCGCGATGTGGTATAAGCGCAACGACGCGATCACGTGGGTCGCCGGGGGGAGTGCGGAGGACGGCCAGTACAAGGTCCGTACGGCTTTTCAAGGGGCGCAGGTTCCGAGCGACCTCAATTCGCATTGGTGGCGGATGAACCCGGATACCTGCACCATAAAGACGGTATAGGCGCCCTCCAACCGAGCCCGAATGGTGCCAACGCCCGGTGCCGGCGGCGGTTCGTTGTGCATGTCTCGGCGAGGCGTTAATCCTGCGTGCGGATAAGCGACGGAGGAAACGAATGACCGAGGAAACCTCGCTATTTGGCCTCGCCGGCAAGAAGGCCATGATCATCGGTGGCGGCCAGGGCATGGGCGAAGCCTCCGCCGGCTTCCTGGCCCGCGCCGGCTGCGATGTCGCGCTCGTCGATCTGGTTCCGGAACGAGCAGAACAGGTCGCCGCCAAGGTCGCCGCGTTCGGCACCAAGGCCGTCACCGTCATCGGCGACGTGCTCGACGACGCGCAGATCCCCCGCATCGTCGCCGAAGCCGAAAAGAAGTTGGGCGGCCTCGATCGCATGATCTCGATTGTCGGCGCCGCCACCTGGGGCTCGCTGCTGGAGACGTCGGCCGACGTCGGGGACCAGCAGATGCACCTCAACCTGCGCTATTTCTTTCTGATCGCGAAAGAAACCGCCAACGTCATGATCCGTCGCGGCACCGGTGGGCGGATCGTCGGCATCGCCTCGGTCGATGGCCAGCGCGCCAGTCCCATGCGCGGGGCCTATGGCGCCGCCAAAGCCGGCCTCATCAGTCTCGTCCAGACCATGGCCGTCGAGTGGGCGCCGCATAACATCAGCGTCAACGCCATCGCGCCCGGCCACATCGTCACGCCGCGGCTGTTCGACACGCCGCGCCGGGCCGAGGGCTACGCGGCCAGTTTGCTGCCGGTCCGCCGCCGCGGGACAACGGACGATATCGGCAAGGCCGCGCTGTTCCTGCTGTCCGACCTCGCATCTTACGTCAACGGAACGACATTGGATGTCGATGGCGGCCTGTTGGTGGCGAATTTGTTTCCCCAGGGCCTGCCCGCGCACAACGGCTGATCCAGAACGAGGGATCCTGTCATGAATTTCGATTTCTCCGACGATCTGAAACAACTTCGCGACCAGTCCCGCCGTTTTCTGTCCGAGCAATGCCCCCCGGCCGTGGTGCGACGGTCGCTGGACGGCGAGGACGCCTATGCCGCGCCGTTGTGGAGGGAGATTGCCCAGATGGGCTGGATCGGCGCCGCGATCCCCGAAGAGTTCGGTGGCGCCGGCCTCGGCTACGAAGGCCTGTGCGTGCTGGCCGAGGAGATGGGACGTGCTGTCGCGCCGGTGCCGTTTGCGTCAACCGCCTATCTGGCCGCCGAGGCCATCCTGACCGCGGGATCGGACGCTCAGCGCCGGCAATACCTCCCGAAGCTGGCGGACGGCTCCCTGATTGGCTGTCTGGCGCTGTCGGAGGGCAACGGCAACCCTAAACCCGCCGCCGTCCATGCCCGCGTCGTCGGCGGCCGCCTGAGCGGTGCGAAATGGCCGGTCGCCGACGGCGGTATCGCCGATATCGCCGTGGTGGTCGCCAGCGATGACGCATCGCAGATCGGCCTCTTCCTCGCTAAACAAAATCGAGGACTCCCGGCGCAATCTGAGCACGCTGGATCCCACCCGGGATCATGCGCGGCTCGATTTCGATGGGACACCGGTCCAGTCCTTGCCGGCCGGCGGGTGGCCAGGTGCAGCGTTTGCTCGACCGCGCCGCGATCCTGTTCGCGTTCGAGCAGGTCGGCGGCGCCGACGCCTCGCTGCAAATGGCGCGCGAGTATGCGCTGGAACGGTTCGCCTTCGGCCGCCCGATCGGTCGTTCCAGGCGATCAAGCACAAGCTCGCGGATATGTACGTCGCGCTCGAACTGGCGCGCTCCAATGCCTATTACGGCGCCTGGGCACTGGGCGCGGATGCCACCGACCTGCCGCTGGCCGCGGCCACCGCCCGCGTCTCCGCGACCGAGGCGTTCCATCTGGCCTCCAAGGAAAACATCCAGACCCATGGCGGCATCGGCTTCACCTGGGCAGTCGATTGCCATCTGTTCTACCGGCGATCCAAGCAGCTCGGCCTGCCGATCGGATCGGCACCGTTCTGGAAAAACCGGCTGGTCGATCTGCTCGAAACACGTAACGCGGCCTGAAGGAAATGACATGGACTTCAACGACACACCCGAAGAAGCCGCTTTCCGCGCCGAGGCACGTGCCTTCCTGCAGGCCAACGCCGAACCGAAAGCCGGCAGCCGCCCGTGCTGCGACAATCCGGCATCGACGCCGAGGCCGTGCAGCGCTGCAAGGGGTGGCAGGTAAAGAAGGCCGATGCGGGATTTGCCGGCCTGACCTGGCCGAAACGTTTTGGCGGTCGGGAGGCATCGCCGATCCTCCAAGTGATCTACAACCAGGAGGAAGATGCGTTCGTCGTGCCGCGTGGCCTGTACGAGATCGGATTGGGTATGTGCATCCCGACCATGATGACCTATGCGAAGCCGGAACAGCTTGATCGGTACGTCCGGCCGGCCCTGCGCGGCGAGGAAGTATGGTGCCAGTTGTTCAGCGAACCCGCCGGCGGGTCCGACCTCGCCGCCTTGCGCACCCGGGCGGAGCGCGATGGCGAGGACTGGATCATCAACGGCCAGAAGATCTGGACCTCCGGCGCGCATCTGTCGGATTTCGGCATCATCGTCGTGCGCACCGATCCGAACCTGCCGAAACACGAAGGCCTGACGTTCTTTTTCCTCGACATGAAGACGCCGGGGATCGAAATCCGGCCGATCCACCAGATGTCCGGTGCACGCCATTTCAACGAGGTGTTCTTTACCGATGTCCGCGTTCCGGACACCCAGCGCCTGGGCGCGGTGGGGCAGGGGTGGAAGGTTTCGCTGACCACCCTGATGAACGAACGCCTCGCGGTCGGTGACGTGCAGCGCCCGGAGGTGGACGATCTGCTGAACTCGGCCGGGTCGACGATCGACGGCAAGCCGGCGATCCAGAACGGGCGGTGCGGGAGAAGATCGCCGAATGGCACGCGCGGTCGCAGGGGCTTAAGTTCACCCGCTTCCGCACCATGACCGCGCTGTCGAAGGGCGAAACGCCGGGGCCGGAGAACTCGATCCACAAACTGGTGAATGCGTCGAAACTGCAGGATATTGCCAGTTATGGACTGGACCTGATGGGTGCGGGCGGTTTGGTCGTCGATGACGATCTGGCGGAGGCCTAGCGATGTTCCAGTCGGCGTTGCTGTCATCGCCCAGCGCGCGCATCGCCGGCGGGTCGGACGAGATCTTGCGCAACATCATCGCCGAGCGGGTGCTGGGGTTGCCGTCCGATATTCGGGCCGACAAGGGAATGCCGTTCAATCAGGTGCCGACAGGGAATCGATAGAGCGAAGCGTTGGAGTCTAGTCGTGGCCGACCCGGGTCGATGGATCGGCCGGCCGATCCTACCGCGCCCGCGCGGCGATCGCCCGGACCTGATCGCCAATCTCCGGATGCAACTCGAGCAGATCGGAGATCTGGCGCTCCAGGTCGCAGCGGCGATTGCGCATGTCGAATTTCGGCCAGTCCTCAACCGGCGTAATGACGACAGGTCCCGGCACGTAGGCAGGTTCCCGGGATGCTGGTCCGCGCCATCCGCAGCCGCATCGCCATCCCGGACGTCGTCGGCTGGCCGTCGATATACAGACCGGCCGCCGCGAAGAACGGTGGGTCGCTGGCCCGCACGAAACGCCAGCCCGGCATCGCGCTTCCGGCACGCGAGAGCATCGGCGCTTCCGTGGTGTCCTCGGCGTCCGGATAGTGCGTCAGGTGACGGCGCTCGCTGTTGACCGGCGCGGCGGTGGGGGGGGTCGAGACACGCTGCCGATCTCGACCATCATCGCGGTGCGTCCGCAGGTTATGCGCTGCACGATTGCCCGCCCCACCGCGTCGGGTGTCGTGGGGGCGCCATAGGCGACGCAGGACGGCGTCAGATCGAACGGTTTCAGCGCCATCTCGGGCATCGCCGACGCCTGGCTCAACCCCAGGACGATGGCCGGTCCGAGCGCCGCCAGCGCCGCGACCGCCAGGCCGGCGATCAGGCCACGACGGGTGGCGGACGGATCGGGCGTCATGGGCGACAGGTTGACGGGGTCCGGCTCGCCGTCCTCGCGGAACGGCAAACCAACCGCGATCAGCAGCAGGATCACGATCGAGAAGAAGATCCAGCCATCTAACACATGGTCGGTGGCGGCCGCTTCGGCGCTGCACATGACCCAGCGCGACAATGCCCAAAGCCCGGAACCCGTTGGCGATGATCGGTATGATGATCGAGGCGGTGATGAACAGGATCCGCCGCATGGCGCTGCGATACATCAGCAACGAGTAAAGCGCGCCGAACGCGATTGACGCGATCAGGAACCGCAGGCCGGCGCAGGCCTCCGCGACGAAGAACGAACCTTCGGGAATTTCGATGATGTAGCCATCGATATAGGCCGGGATCCCCAGAATATCGACGCCGTGCCGGATGAACCACGTGGTGACGTCCTGCAATTTCGGCGTGAGGAAGTCGCCGAACGGCACCAGAAAATACAAGTAAAGCAGTGGCCCGAGCATCGCGAGCCACAGGCGGCGGCCGAATATCGCCAGGAACAGCACCTGCGCCATGGTGACGGCGATGAGTTGGCGGCCTTCCATGATGCCCAGACGCTCGGAGGCCAGCCACAGCACGCCGAGGGGCAGGGTCAGCAGCGCGACCATCGGCATCGGCGACGGTCAACCCGCGCAGCGTCGATCGCCGGTCCCACAGCAGAAACCCGGCGATCGGCAGCACCAGGAAGCAGTGATTATAGGCGGTGGAATCAATACCCAGGTCCGAACCGCGCTGACGATCTCGGCATGGAACAGAACACCCAGGGCCAGCAGGCCGATCGCGAGCCCCAGTCGCGCGTCGCGCAGGCCGCTGAGCGTATCGGTCAGCAACTCATTGTCCAGCGTGGCGGCGGGTTGGCTCATGGCTCCGCTCCGATCGCCGTTGGCAGGGAAGCGGGCGGAACCGATGGCGGCCGCATCAGATCGTCGAACCCGCTCAGGCAGGCGTTCCAGTCGTAGCGTCGCAGGATCAGGCGTCGCGCGGCGATGCCGAGCGCCTCGCCCTCCTCGGTTGCCGCGCCGCCAGGGACCGATCAGGCGGATCGCGGCGGCGGCGAAAGTTTCGGCGTCGTCGGCCAGGATAACCTCTCGTCCAGGAGTGGCGTCGATGCCTTCCAGCGCGCCGGATGTGACGATGACGGGTTTGCCCATGGCCATCGCCTCCAACACCTTGTTCTGAATGCCGCGGGCGATCCGCATGGGGCCAACCGCCGCGGTGGCATGAAAAACGTACAGGCCGAACATCGGGCACGCGGCCCGTGACGGTAACACCGTCCAGCTTCGCTAACCTGTTTACCGCTTCCGCCGGGTTACTGCCAACGATAAAGAACCGCGCATCGGCATGCGCCTGGCGAATGCGTGGCAGCGCCTCATTGGCGAACCAGACCACGGCATCGCAATTCGGCGCGTAATCCATCGTGCCGGTAAAGACGAACGCCGGAAGCGACGGATCGAAGGGCGCGGGATACCCGGCGCCGGATCGAAATCATGGTGATCGACGCCATTGCTGATCCCCACGATCCGGGCCGCGGCTTCCGGCACTTTCGTCCGGAACAGCGCGGCCTCGGCCTCGGAGACGAGCACCGACCAGTCGCATTCCAGCGCCACCCGCCACTCCAACCGCTCCACGAGGCCGGTTTCCCGCCGGTAGACCTGACGCATCGGCGGCCCGGCGGCGTCCGCGTAAGAGCGGAATTTCTCCGAGTCGACATCGCCGAGTTCGACGACCCGTTTGCCGGATGCCGGCGAATTGAGAATATACGGCGCCATGTTGGAGGAATTGACGAACGTCATCTCCGGTTTGATCCGCGTCATGACATCCTCGACCCAGCGGCGCAGGCCGCGGTCATGGAAGAACGTGACGCTCAACGGTTCGCCGGTCAGCAGTCCGCTCAGGCAGGTGAGCTTCGCCCGCTTCCGGTCGAGCGGCGCGGTGAACATGCTCGCGCATCGCGCCTTGATGATGTCGATGTGCTCGAAATCGGCGGGATCGTCGATCAGGCAACCGAAGTGCACATCGTACCGCTTCGTCAAATGGTGCCGGAT
>CAVRDN010000121.1:0-9946 GCA_963719675.1 uncultured Alphaproteobacteria bacterium
GAAGGCGATGCCGGCCTTGGTCGTCACCGGCCCGGCGGTGGGGCCCACGGTTACGACGTCGTAAATCTGTTGCTTACGCAATACATTCGCGAAGGCGAACACTTCCAGCGGCCCGGCCACATCGAGCGGTGTCACGCCCGGATAGATCAGCATCGCGACGCGGTGTTGTTTCGGGTTGGTTGGCGCCGCGTTCCGAATCACCTTCGTCATGCTCCCTCCCAGCCTTCCGCCGCGAACCCGCGGTCGCTTCACGCCTGACGCACACTACGATCAAATCGACCTCGACACAGAGCAAATCCCGCCAAATATGGCGCAAATCCCGCCAAAGGTGGTTCGCGCACTTGGCCTTTGAGCCGATTTGAGCATTCTTTGCCGCCATGGCCACGTCGCCGGGGGGATCACGAACCCAGCCGGCGTGTCGCGGCTGTCGCGTCGTCCTGGACATCGATCGCCAGACTGTCGGCCTCGGTGCGATCTGCCGTCAAAGCGCCTTCTCAGTGATCCTGTTCTCCGCGTTATGCTTCGTGACCAGTCCATTTCAACACGATCGACCGACACTGAGTGCGTATTGGGAGGACGGACGCCATGAACCTTTTGCCCAGCCTGACGACAACCGGCTTCACGCCTTCAGGCACGTTCATCGAATTTGTCCGCGCCTGCCAGGCACCGGGCGAGACAGAAGTTCCGGGCCCCGGACCTGGTCTTGCACTCGAAAGCCCGGACGGACAGGCCGCTCTGGCGCAACGTGGTTCAGCAGGCCGCGCCGCAACTCCTCGAACTCGCCGAAGCCATCCGCGGCATCGTCGCCACCAATGCCGGCGCCGTCCTCGTCAGAGGGCTTGGCTTCGAACGCGCCGCCGCCATCAATGGAGACGCCGTGCGAGACGCGCTGGTGCTGGCACTGACGTCGGCGATCGGCGAACCGACAGATCACTGCGCGGACAGGCGCGTCATGTGGCCCGTGCGCAGCCGGCCGGTCGCCGCCGGAAACCAGGCCACCTTTTCTGAAAGTCTGGGTGAGGCGCCGCTGCACACCGATTCAGCGTTCTCGCGCCACCCGGAGCGTTACAATGCGCTGTACGTGGTCCGTCAGTCTCGCTGCGGCGGCGGTCAGACGGTCATCGTCAATGGACCACGCTTTCTGAGGGATTTCGCGAAGACCTCGCAAGGCGCCGACTGCATCCGGTTCTTACGGGAAACCGACTATGCCTTTCGGGTGCCTGACGCATTCTTCACCGGCCAGCGCTTCATCACCGGCAAAATTCTCGCCGAGGAGCCGATGATACAATTCCGTCACGACTGCATCGAACGGGGCTTCGACCTCTGCCCCGATCTGGCAACCGATGCGCACCGCTCCAACTACAAGCTGTTCCGCGACGCCGCCGAGGCCCACGCATCGCGCACCGAGTTCCTGATGGCCGACGGAGAGATGATCGTTTTCGACAACACCCGGCTGTTGCATGGCCGGACCGACTTTCAGGATCCGGTCCGTCACCTGATCCGGGTCCGGATGCATGAACGCGAACCCGCCAAAGCGCTGCTGCTTGCCGCCTAGTGGCCGGAAACGGCAACTGTGCCACGCGACCTGGCCTCGCTCGACCGGCAACCAGCCGAAACGCGCTGCGCGAGCGAACATTTGGCTCAGGCTGAGGGAACGCCTCGGCCACGCCATGACGCTGTGAAAACGTCCTCACCCGCGCTTCAGTGATAGTGAGGGTACTGGCTTTATGCGAACGCCCGAGCCTTACGCCCTGATCGCCACCGTTCCGGACGCGATGAAAAGGCCGGCGGACTTGCCGGCCAGCGCCGCTGATTCGGCGCCACGAGAATTTCCAATCCACATCGCGATGCTGATTGGCGCTCTCGGCGTGGCCCTGCTCGCGGAAGTGCGCCACTCGGCCGGTGCTTACGGCGTGCTGGCGACGGCTTTGGCTCTTGGTCTCGTGCCAACCCGGAAGCACTGGGTCAGGCGTCGCAGCGGAAAGGTGGCGATTGTTCTGGCGGTCGGCGCGATCCTCGGCACGCTCGCCGTCGGCGGCGACCTGCTCCGTGTCCTGGTCGCGGCGTCAGGGATGGGGGTCGTTATCGTGCTCATCCTTTGCGTCGCGCTGATCCGCCCGGCCCTCATGGAACTGGGGCTCGACCACGCCGTCGCCGCGATCGCCGCGCGCGCCCCAAGGCCGCTACGGGGTTGCGCGATCCTGCTCGGTGTGACGATTGCCGGCCTCGGCCTCTCCTTCGGCGCCGTCAGCATATTTGGCGGGTCACTGCGAGGCCGAACGGACGACGACGCGACCGCGGCACATGCCGCCATGCGCGGCCTCGCTCTCTCCATGATCCTCGGACCGTCCACCGCCTCGGTCGCCGCGGTGATGGCGGCATACCCGGGCGTCAGCTGGGGCGACGCACTGCTGGCCGGGTTGCCGATCGCGTTCGCCGGCATCGTGATCGGTTCCATCGCGGCCCGGCGCCTGACGATCTCCGCCGAGCCGGCATCAGCCGGAGAACTGACCCGCGCCGTTCTCGCGATCCTGGCGGTCCCGGTGGTGGCGGTGTTGCTTCGTCTGGTCCTTCATCTGTCCATGACTCTTGGCATCGCGACCGCCGCGGTCATCGTCGCGGTGCTGTTGCTGAGCTGCGCCATGCGTGCCGCCGCGCGGAAACAGCACGGTGCCATGCGTCAGGTGCTCCTGCGATCCGATGTCCAGCTCGGCGAGGCATGGGCCCACGCGGGCGCCGAGACCGCGCTGTTCCTGGCATGCGGCCTCGTCCTGGGCTTCATGCGGGAACCCGCCATCGCCGCGTCCGCACGCGCCGTCTTCGCGTTCGTGCCACATGGATATCCTGGCCTCCTCGTCATGATGATTGGCGTTCCCCTGGTCACCACCCTCGGCATTCATCCGATGGCACTGTTCGCCATCCTCGCGCCGGTGCTGACGCCCGCCCTGCTCGGCATGTCCGAACCTGGCGTGTTGCAGGCCTGGATCGTCGCCATCGGCCTGTCGATGGTCGTTTCACCGGCCTCGATCCTCACCGTAACGACGGTTTTGAGCTTCGGCGTATCGGCCGATCGGTTGTGTTTGCGCGGCAACGGCTTGTATGCCGCCGGGCTTGCCGTCATCGCGACGTGTTTGTTTTCGCTTCTGTCCTGATGGCGCATCGCCGGACCGAACGTCGCTCTTCGCGGCGAAACCACGAAGTTCCACCGCTGTATGATCCGTCCGAGTGACTTTGGCCGCCGCGACCGTCAGGCGCTGGACAAAACGCAATCGCGGCGCTCAGCGAGTGAGCACGAGATGGGTCGCCAACTCCGTCGGAACCACCTCCGTCACACGATAGCCAAGGCCTGGCAGGTCTATCCCTTCGAACAGGGATTCACCCCGGCCCAGAAAGGCGGGCGCCATCGCCAGGTGCATCTCGTCGATCGCGCCCGCGAGAAGATACTGGCGGACCGTCGCAACGCCGCCGCCGATCTTCACGTCCAGGTCGCCCGCGGCGGCCTTGGCCTGGGCGAGCGCGGATTCAATCCCGTCGGTGACGAAATGGAAAGTCGTGCCGCCCTCCATCTCGATGGGCGGCCGGGCGTGGTGGGTGAGGATGAAGGTCGGCGCATGATACGGGGGATTGTCGCCCCACCAGCCCTTCCAGCCGGGCCCGCCCCAATTGTCGCCGGCTGGCCCGAACATATTGCGGCCCAGGATGAAGGCGCCGAAGCCTTCCGCCGCGGCGCGGGCGAAGCGATCGTCGGTCCCGCCGTCTTGCCCCACCATCGATCGAAAGGTCCGGGTCGGGTAGAACCAGTTGTGCAGCTCCCTGCCCCCTTTGCCGAGCGGATGCTCCAGGCTCTGGTCCGGCCCGGCGCCGAAGCCGTCGGTGGACACCGCGAAACCTCTTACGCGCACCTTTCCCACGGGGGACCTCCATCCGAGAGTGAACCGATCTGGACAGCCGTTTCATCCGGCACCAGATCGGGGGGCCGGCCGGCCATTTCGTCGAGGAGAAATTCCGCCAATCTATCGAATGTGCCGTTCCAGCCGGCGGAATGACTGACCGTGCTCTTTACCGACAAAAACCCGGTCTGACGAAAATGCATCCGGGTGCCTCCGTTCGCCAGCGCCTCAAGGCGAACGATGACATGGGTCTGAACGCCAGGACCATCTTCGTGGTCCGGCGTTTCCCAGGCGAACGTGAATTCGAGGCGTTCCGGCGGCGTCACGACGAGATATCGTCCCGATTGCCAGAGAACAACGTCGTCAACGTTGTCTGATTTGAGGCAGGCGCGCCAGGCTCCTCCCACGCGGACATCCGCGCGAACTTCAGCGGCCGGGTAGAACTCTGGGCCGTGCCATCGGATCAGCGCGTCGGGTTGTGTCCAGGCTCGCCATACGCGCTCGCGCGGGGCTTTAAAGTCCCGGGTGATCCTTAACACCCGCGCTGAGTCGCCGGGCCCGACACCAGGACAGGCCTCGCCAGGGTTCGCGTCGCGGTCAGACATCCTCGGGTCCCCTGGCCTCTGGCGTGTCCAGATACGCGGCCAGGCGATCGAAGCTCCCTTCCCAGTGCAGGCGACATTTTTCGATCCAATCCGCGATTTCCGAAAACGCGGCGACCTGAAGTGTCGCGGGCCGAGCGACCGATTTGGCCGGTCTGCTCCGTGTCACGAAGCCGGCGCGTTCCAGAACGGCCAGGTGCTTCGCGACGGCTGGAACCGTCATCTCCAACGGCTTCGCGAGATCGGCCAAGGTCAGGTCGTCCAACGCGAGGCGGGCCAACATCGCGCGCCGCGTCGGGTCGGCGAGAGCCGCGAATTTCGCGCTCAACGGATCGTGCATATCTAAACCACTCGTTATATATACCACATGGTTTATATAGTGCGCGGATCGCATGTCAAGGCCGGGGATCGACCGCTCAGGCACGTCGGAGCGGCAGGCGAGCGATGACGCGCGGCGTTACCGCGCACCGGTACACCGCAGCACCACGCCCACCGTCCGCAACAAAATTCGCGTGTCCAGCATCAGGCTGCGTTCGCTGATGTAATACAGATCGTGGTCGAGCTTGACGCGTGCGTCCTCGACCGACGCGCCATAGGGATTGTTCACCTGCGCCCAACCGGTCAGGCCCGGCAGCACGCGGGTCCTCTGGGCGAAGTTCGGGATCGCCCGGGCAAGCTGCTCCACGAAGACCGGCCGTTCCGGACGCGGACCGACCAACGACATCTCGCCACGCAGCACATTCACCAGTTGCGGCAACTCGTCGATCCGGTGGGCGCGGATGAACGCACCGACCCGAGTGACGCGTGGATCGTGTCGCGCCGCCCAGACCGGTCCGGACGCCTCCGCGTCGGTCCGCATGCTGCGAAGCTTCCACAGATGAAAGCAGCACCCTCGCAAACCCACCCGTTCCTGCCGGTACAGCACGGGTCCCGGCAACTCGAGCTTGATCAGGACAGCGACAATCAGCAGCAGCGGCAGCGTGGCGCACAGCAGCAGCAGACTGAGCACGACGTCGCGACCGCGGCGCGCGATGTCGGCCGGAGCATGGCAGCCATCCGCCGCGGCATTGATGGTGGAGCGATCGTCGCCGTGTTGGCGTGGGCTCGCGAGGAACCCGACGGTCATGGTCCGCATGACACCCTCATTTCTTCACAGTATTATTATCGGATCAGTAATGTTCGATGGGCGCCGGGTTCTCGGCCGCGACGACGGCGCGCTGGCGCCGCGATGCGGCCAGGCCAAGCGTCGTCAGGCCAACGCCGAGCACCGCGAGCGAGCCGGGTTCCGGTACCGCGCTGGACGTCGCGGTGACCGAGGAGTTGAACGTGAGCGTGTCGCCGAGAGGGGCGCTGATGGTCAGCAGTTCGGTCAGCGAGAATGGCCCGGTCAGGTTGCCCATGTCGGGCACGGTGTCGGTGAAACCCAGGGCGATGTTCGGGCTTGGATCCGTGAAACTGTTGGAGGCGAGCAGGTCGGTCTCACCGAACGGCGTGTTGTTCGGATCGGCGTAAGCCGCCCAGGACACGGCGGTCGATGCGGGAAGCGTACCGCTGATCGCGGCGACGAAACTGTTCACCGCGCCAGGATTGGTCAGGTTGTATTCGGTGACCGAAATCTGCAGCGGATTGAAAATCCCCACGGTGACATTGCCGTCGAACCGCAAAACCGATTGGGTGGCGCTGCCGATCAGCGGCGCGCCGGTCGCGGTGAGGCCGGCTCCCGACAGGCTGCCGCCGGTGGTCGGCGCCGCGGCGAGCGGCCCCTCCTCGAACTCGAGCGTCGGTGTCAACGCGGCCTGGGCCTGGATCGACAGCAATCCGGTGGCGGCGGTCAGCAGGCCCGCCAGAACGCGTGCGCGCATGGTTTCTCTCCCGTAATGGGGTATCACGGGAGGATCGGACCCGCACCGGACCCGCGCCGTCGAGGCAACGTGTCGGCGCGCCTTCTGAAGCGTCACCCGACGCTCCGGGTATGAGTCAATTCACACCGAACGGAGGTTTGGCCGCGGGCACGAGAGACGCCGCCAGCACCAGCGAACGGGATGGGGCGCGATGTGGTCGATCGCGCCGCCATCGTGTTACATTGGCCGCATGGCACTGACCTCGGCACACGTCGCTGTTCTGGAGCAACTTCGCCGTCATGAACTGTTGCGCCAGTTCGACCCCGAAGACCTGCGTGTGCTGGTGGATCGCGCGACAGTCAAAACCTATGACGAGCGCGGTGTGCTGTTCAGTCAGGGCGAGGTGGGGCAGACCGTCCTCGTGGTGGTCCACGGCTATCTCAAACTGTCGATCCTGACCGCGGGTGGCCGAGAGGTTGTGTTGGATGTGGTCGGGCCTGGCGACGTGTTCGGGGAACTGGCGGTGCTGACCGATCGGCCGCGTGCCGCGACGGCGGTCGCGCTGGCCCCCTGCGCGCTGTTCGTGCTCGATGGCCGCGCCTTCGCGGAGGCGCTCGCGCGGTCTCCCGCGGCGATGTTCTGGATGATCCGCCTGCTGGGGCGGCGAGTAAACCGGACCACCGAACAGATGACCGACGGATTGGATCTGCCGGCGCCGGTCCGCCTGGCCAAAGCGTTGATGGAGCTCTCGGCACTGCACTCACGGCCGGTGGAAGGCGGGCTTCGTCTCGAACTGGCCCTGTCGCAACGCGAACTCGGCGGCATGACCGGACTGATTCGCGAGAGCATCAACAAGCATCTCGGCGGCTGGCGGGATGCCGGTTGGCTCAGTCTGTCCGGACGCGCGATCACGCTGCACGACGTGGCCGCGCTGCGGGCCATCGCGCGGGGCGACGGCGCCTGAAGGTCGCGCCGCGCGGATGGGACCGCGCCGCCATTCGCGGCGACGTGTGAATCGACTCATACCCGTGCCCATCACGACGCTGGCAGTTGCGGACCCGTCATCGAACCGAGGGGCACCGCCATGCACAGCAGCATCCGTTCACGCCGTTCCGTCATCGCCGTCGCGGCGGTCGCGGGGTGGAGCCTCGCGACCACCGGGCCGTCCCAGGCAGGCCCGATCACCGGGAGCGGCCAGCCGGTCTCGACAGAGCAGCCGTCCCTTGGATTGACCTACCTGGTCCGTACCGAGGCCGCCAATTTGAACGATTTGGGCGAGGTCGTGTTATTCGCGGGCGATTTCGCCCCTGGCGGATATGCCATCGCCGACGGGCATTTGTTGCCGATTGCCAGCAATCAGGCGTTGTTCACGGAGACCGGAACGACCTATGGCGGTGACGGCAGGACCACCTTCGCATTGCCCAACCTGTCGGGACGCACGGTCGTCGGAACCGGCGCCGGCACGGGGCTCACGGCGCGCACCCTGGGGAGTGTGGCCGGATCGGCAACGCAAACCCTGACCACCAGCCAGTTGCCGGCGTTCGGTGGGGCGACCGGGCTCACCACGGGCAGCACGCCGCTGCCGACGACGCAGCCTTCCATCGCGTTGAACCAGACGTTGGTGACCCAGGGAAACTTTCCGTCGAGCAGCGGACCGCCGGCGCAAGGGCCGCTGATCGGCCAGGTGCTGACCTACGCCGGCGTCACGATACCGAACGGGCAAATCGCGGCCAACGGTCAGCAACTCGCGGTCAATCAGAACCAGGCGCTGTTCAGCGTGATCGGCAACAATTTCGGCGGCAATTTTCCCACGACATTCGCGGCTCCCAACCTCGCCGGACGGGCAGCGACCGAGGCCGGCGCGGCGCCTGGGCTGACACCCCAGGCACTCGGCCAGACCGAGGGATCGGAAAGCACGCTCCTGACCCTGGCCAATCTGCCGCCGCAACCACTGACCCTGCCGAACGGCAAGACGGCCGTGCTGGGCGGTGGCCAGTCGTTCAACGTGCAGGATCCGACGCTCGGGCTGCACTACATCATCGCCGAAACTGGCGACTTTCCGACCTCCACCGCGGTCGTGGCCGATGGCGACACCTTCCTTGGCGAGATCAGTCTTTTCGCCGGCACGACCGCCCCCGCGGGCTGGGCTTTCGCCGATGGCCAGCTGCTGTCGATCGCGGCGTATTCCGCGTTGTTCGCGGTGATCGGCTCGACCTATGGCGGCAACGGCATCTCCAATTTCGCGCTTCCCAACCTGATGGACCGCGTCGCGGTCGGCACCGGAGACGGGGTCAGTCTGGGCGAAATGTTCGGGTCAGACAGCGACACGCTGGACTACGCGGAATTGCCGCAAGGTTACCCGACCGTTCCGGCCACGAACAACGTACCCGAACCACCGACGTTGGCGTCGATCCTGATGGGTCTCGCGGCTCTCCTGTGCGTCCGGCGCGGCAGGCCCGCCGTGCGCCACGCGGCCGCCTGAGCGTTGTTCGCCGCCGCCCTCCCGCCGTGAACCGGTGGCACCGTCCCGCGCCCGACACGCATTTCGTCCGGCGGCTTCGGCCGTCTCCGAAAGCATTCGGCCGTACCAACCGGCGATGGAGCTCAGGTCATGGCGGGGCCCGGTGTACGGCCCGTGGACATGGCGGGCGGTGGTTCGGAGGCAGCCCTGGCCCGACCGTCTCCACGATCCAGCAGCGCCGCCAGTTCAGCTTCCACGTGGTGCAGGACACGCGCCGGGATCATGTTGGCGCGCCCTCGCAGGGACAGGGTCTCCACCGGCAGGGGATCGCCGGACAATCCGGCGCGGATGAACACGGGATCCGATATCAGCGCTTCGCAGCCGAGCTCCTTGGTCATTTGCTGCAGCCGGGAGGCGACGTTCGGCGCATCGCCCATGGCCGTGAACGTGATGTGATCGCGGAATCCGATTTCGCCGGTGATGGCCTCTCCGCAATGCACGCCGATGCCGATGCAGAATCGGGTCGCGCAACTCGGGCGCCAGTAGCGCGCTCAGCAGCCGAATGTTGCGCGCGACACCGAGCGCGCCGGTCAGCGCCTGACGGCACGACGTCTCGACGTCCGTGTCGAGGCCGAAAATCGCCATGATCCCATCACCGAGAAACTGTTTGGCACCCCGCCCGCCTGCACGACCGCGGCGGAAATCGCCGCGATGAAGCGGCCAAGGACGATTGACGAACGAATATGCACCTTTAGCGTCTGTTTGGCTCTCAAACTTCGCGCCGGCGGCATTTGTCAAAGAAACCTTTGCGCCAACGACAACTGCCTGGCTCTGGTCGGTAACTGTTCCAGAGAGAGCACCTTTGCCACTCTCTTTAGCTGGATGGGCTTGTGGTTGCCCATTGTCGGCAGGACTGGCGGTGCTTTCCGCAACCATCGGTTCCAGGGAGACATTTACCTTCAACTCCAGCCCTGGAGCCAGATTTACATCTTCGAAGCGCTTCTCCGCAAGACCTGGCGCTGTCACCGATAAGTTATAAGTCCCGGAGACGATATTGGGGAAAGTGTACATACCACTATCGTTGGTTTCGGTTACAAGGGTAGCCAAGCCCGCATAGTTCAATGATAATTTAGGGCCGACCACCGGAGCTTT
>CAVRDN010000122.1:0-129898 GCA_963719675.1 uncultured Alphaproteobacteria bacterium
TCAGCGTCTTGAAGGCCGTGTCGTCGATGATGTCCCCTTCGCGGATGTCGATCGCGCGGCGCGTGTTGCCGTCGAGACTCGCGTTGAAGAGACCGGCCGGATCTTTCAGAGACGCGCCTTTGGCGAAGGTAAGCTTGACCACCGCCTTGTAGGATTCACCCGTGCACAGGATGCCGTCGTGCGACCAGACCGGCGTGCCCCGCCATTTCCACTCCTCGACGACGTCCGGGTGAGCCTGCTTGATGAGCTCGCGCATGCTGCCGAGGGTTTCCCCGCGCCACTCTCCAAGTTCGGTAATTCGGCGCGAGATGAGTTCCGACGCCGGTTCGTTCCGACCGGCGTGCTCGTCGGCCGCCGCGTTCGCTTTGGTCATGATCGCATCCTTCCGGACCCGCGCCGGCGCGCTTCACTCTGGCCGCGCCAGCACCTGCTCCAACGCCTCAAAGAACCGCGGCCATCCGCCCTGGGCGCCCACATAAGCCTGCTGCTGGTCCGGCCGGAAGCCCGACTGCTCCATACGCAGGTGGGTGCCCGTGCGTGTCGGGGTCAGCGTCCAGGTGACCACGCTCTCAAGACCGTAAGCCGCCCAGGTGTAGGAGAGGGTTTTGGGAGGCTCGACGGCCATGACCTGGCAGTCGACCGCGCCCCAGTCGGCCGTGAGGGTGAAATGGTGGCCCACGACAGGCTCGAAGTCGTTCTTCATCAGCCAGTCCTCGATCAAATGACCTTGCGTCAGCGCCCGCCAGATTTTTTCCGGCGGATGCGGCAGGTCGCGTTCGATGATCACGGATCGCGTCGCGGAAGTGGCTTCGGTCATTGATCCATCCTGTTCAGGAGTGACTCGAGACGATCGAGCCGGTCATGCCAGAACCCGCGATGGAAATTCATCCAGTCGATCAAGGGTTCCAACCCGGTCGGGTCGGCGCTGTAGTGGGTTTCTCGCCCCTCGCGCCGGTCGAGCACCAACCCGGCGCGTCTCAGCACGCCGAGATGCTTGGAGACGGCCGGCTGCGACACGCCGGACTGATCCGGTGAGCGCGTGTACCGTCAGTTCTCCGTCGTGGGTCAGACGCTCGAAGATCGCCCTGCGGGTGGGATCGGAGAGCGTCCGGAACAGCGTATTCGGCCGTGTGTCCATACGGACCCATAACCGAATGGTTATTGATCGTCAAGCAGTGACGGCGTGCCAGCGCCGTTCCACCGGTGTTCGGCCGCTCCGGCCGGGCGGCGGGCACGCGACGCTTCGCGGACATTAGCGCCCCCGCCCGCACCCCGCGCGCACGCCCCCGCGTGCGAGGCGGATTGGCCTTCGTCCCGGAACCACGATGCACGGCCTGAGTTCGCGCGGGACGCCGCCGGTTCGCGAGGACGGCGACGAACGCACGGCCAGCCCGGATGCGGGCGGCTTGTGGTCCGCGCGTGTTACCGGCCGGTGGCGCGCCGCGCCGCGTGCCGGCGCCGCGCGAGAGACAGCAGGGCGAACCCGCCGCTCAGCAAAGCGAGGGATGCCGGTTCGGGGGTGCTGACGAGACTGACGATCACCTCACCGTCGCCGGTGTTTTCCGCGCCGACGAGATCGATGTCGGTCGCCGAGGAGATCAGGAACGAACCGCCGCCCCCGCCGCCCTCCGCCAGGTCGCCTCCGCCGCCGCCACTGTAGCCGCCCCCTCCGCCGCCCCCGCCAAAGACGAGTTCGGTGTTATTTTCGATGACGGCGTTGGGAGTGCCGCCCCCGCCGCCGCCAAATCCGCCACTGTCGGATCCACCGGCCACGACGCCTCCGGCGCCGCCATTGAGGAAACTGGCGCCCCCTCCGGCCCCGGCGCCGTTACCCGTGAAACCGCCACCACCGATACCGGACCCGCCGAGGCCACCGCTGCCTCCGGCGGAGCCGCCCGCGGCCGGCGCGCCCGAGGGTGTCGTGACCCCGCCGCCGCCAGCGGATGGAGCAAGGGGTTCGCCTCCCGCGCCGCCGCCCCCGCCGGCGACCACCAACGGCACATTGGTGCTGGTGGCGACGAAGGTTCCGCCGCCGCCGCCACCCGCGCCTCCGTCGGGGGTAACGCCGATCCCGGTGCCCCCGACCCCGCCGACCAGGATTGTCAGAATACTGCCGGCCGTCAGCGTGAGATCGCCGCCGGCCTCGGCGCCGAGGCCGCCCGAGCCGCCGCCTCCGGAGCCACCTTGCGCCCCGAACGCGGTGACGTCGTAGAGGCCGGATGTCATGACCGTGCAGGTCGTCTCCGCGCCGGTGAAGTCGAAGGTGTTGACGCAGGAAACCGGGATGGCGCGCGCCGCCGTCGCGCATGCCAGCGCGCTCAGGACGGTAACTCCAAATGATATGGATTTCATTTTCGACCTCCGCCGCGGATTGTGTTCGCCGGGTCGTTCTGGCCGATGGCCGGCGAGGGACAACTCTCAGTCCAGGCCTGTCATACCGCCAGCGACACGAACACGCGCGGGAGACCAGTCGATTTTTCTGTCCATTGGCGCGGCTGTCAATGCCATTCTGTCGCGCGAAGGTTTTCGAACGGTATTTCCGGTCGGCCGCACGCGCGATCCGCGAACGTTCGGCTTATGCAAGGCGGCGGAAGGATTGAGTGTTTACCAGCCATGTCATGGTCGGCCCCGACCGTGAGCCGGCAATCCGTCGTTGTCTCGGCCGATTGGTATTCGCCGCGGGTGGTTCCGGCTCGTGCCACGAACCGGCCACGCCGGCATCCGCGTTCCGGCGCATTCGGCGACCGATTTCCGGGCGATTTCGGCTTTTCATCCGGGCCGGCCGGACGGTCCGCGCGCCGCGGCCGACGCGCGGCATGCTGCGACCCTCGATCGGATGGCACACGCTCGCCGCGCGAAGCCGGAGCGCGACGATCGTCAGACCCACGCCGGGTTCAACAGGCATTGACGTGCGCCGGAACCGTCCCGGGTTCCGGGATCAGTTGCTCGCCGGGGTGGCCGGAGCCGTTCCCGTTGCGTTGGCGGATCCAGTGGTGGAACCAGCGGCGGTGGCGCTGCCGCCGCAAATCTTGTTGATCCACGCCGGGTTGACGCCGCCGTTCCGGATCCACTCGCCTTGGCGGGTCCATTGCGCGGGGGCCTGCGAGCCATCGCTGTTCTGTGTGTCGCCGCTGTTCTGGCCCCATTGGTGGCCCTGGCCGCCGCCGTGCGAGTTCCGGCCGCTTCGCCCGGACCAGCCGCCCTGGGACCCGTTGGCGTTCTGCCCGTTGCCGTTTTGCCCGTTGGAGTTTTGCCAGTTGGAGCTTTGCCCGTTGGAGCTTTGCCGTCCCGTTGGAGCTTTGCCCATTGGCGCTTTGCCCGTTGTTGTTCTGCCAGTTGTTGGAGCCCTGGTGGTTTTGCCAGTTGCTGCTGTCGCCGGTGGTCGTGTTGTCCTGACGGGCACTCCAATACGCCGTGATGCGCTGGTTCGCGCAGAGCCCGCGCTGATCCAGGTAGGTCAGAACGCATTGCGCCTGCGTCAGCGACACGCGTTCGGTCAGCAGATCGCCGTTGATCGATTGGCCGCTGATCAGGCCCTGCACCCAGCAGTTACGCTGACTGACAGGCGCGGTCGGCACGACCTCGCGGAACACGCCGTACTGATAGGGCGTGCCGTCCGGGCTGTTTTGCGTCAGCGCGGGATCCACGCCCGTCGTCGAACCCGGGTCGGTGGACGTCGTGTCGGGCGACTGCGCCGAGGAGTCCTGCGAGTCCGTGGATTGCGCGTGACTCGCGCCCGCATGTACCGCGATGGCCATGATCGCGACCAGGGCGACCTTCATCGAGAGAGCCATGCCAGTCCCTTTCCCTTTTTTGCCGGCCGCGCCGCCCGCACCGGCGGTGACGCCGGCGGCGAGCGCGATCTGCGGACGATGGTGCGTGGTGACGATGAGCATGCTCAGTTCACCTGCTTCACCGCGGTGCCCATCGACGAGCAGAACGTCGCGAACGACGCGCTGAGCGATGAGGCCGTCGGTGCCACGAGCGCGATGCCCTGGCCGGTCACCAGCGACCCGAGTTGCGCCGAATAGGTCGCGATGTTGCTGGCTCCGGTCGTATCTCCCGAATAATAAACCGTGGAGATGTTGATCCCGAGCGAACCCGCGTAGGCGGCCCAGGCCTGCGCTCCCGTCCACAGGTTGGCGTCGGAACATTTCGTCGTGCAGCCGGTCCAGCCGTACTGGGTATTGATGGCGGTACTGGGCGTGACGCCCATTCCGTCGGCGGTCGTGTAGGTCCGCACGTCGGCGTTGGGCACGCCATCCGTGATGACGATGATGTTGGAGGACGCGTTGGCGATGCCCGCCGCTTTCAACTGCTGGATCGCCGAATACAGACCGCCGGCGAGATTTCGATCCGGTGCACGGCGGACCGTGCGTCGTGCCGCAATAATTGAACGTGCCGTTGATATAGGTCGCCATCGTCGCGACGTTGGTCGATGTCGCTTTGACCAATGTGTTCGCGTACGATGTCGTGCTGTAAGGCACATACGGCGTGGCCACGTAGGTGAGCTGAATTGGGAACAGCAGCGCGGCGGTCGGATTCCACATGTACGGATCGCCATCGAACGACGTCAGACCGACGCTGCCATTGCCGTTTGTCCCGGCCGAAATACAGTTCAGGATCGCGTTGTCGGCGGCGCGTTGATTGGCCATCTCGGAACTGAACGACTGGCTCAGATCGTTCAGGATGATGGTGTTGAAGCCGCCCGCGTTGGACAGGCCGTTGCCGTAGCTGGACACCGCCGAGGCCGTCATATCGACCGAGGGTTTTCCGACCATGCCGCCGAACAGGGTTTTGACCGCATTGCCGTTCGCGCTGGTACTGAAGGCCGTTACCTGCACCGCGTTGGGGTTGGTGGTCGTCGCGGTGAACGCCTTCGCCGTCGGATCCCAGGTGCCGAGTTGCACCGCGGAGGTCGTGTTCGACGCGCTCGTCGGAACCACGGACCCGTACCGAGCGGACGGCATGTTGGCCGACACGGTCGTGCTGACCGCGCTGTTGATCGTCGCCATCGACGCCGCCGAATAAGTGCCTCCGGCCGTGATATAGGAGGCGAGTTCGGTATGCCCCGCCAGGGCCGCCGCCGCCGCCGTGTGTTCCAGCAACTGGTAGCGATAGTAAACGTAGGCCTGATCGACCGCCCAACCGCCGACGATCACCAGCGCGGGGATGGACACCGCCATCACCGCCGCCATCGAACCGCGGCGTCCCAGCCGGCGGCGCGTGGCGCGGCCCGGTCGGCTGCCTGGGTGCCGGCTGTCGCGCGGGGCCTGATCCGGCGTCGCGGTGACATTCCGGCGAAAGATCCACTTCCGGCTGGTCATGGGCAGGTCCCCTGCTTGATCATGGTGGCGTTGGTCACAACCGATTTCCCGGAGAAGAACGAAAACACGTCGACTCCCGTCATGACGGGCGCGGTGGAGGACACCTGAACCGTGACCGATGCCGGCGCCGTGCAACTCTCGGTCGCGGTGGCGGTGTAGCTGGCCCAGCTGGGAAGGTTCTGGCAGGCGTAATATTCGGCCGAGGAGGACGACAGGCTCGACCCGCAGGTGACCGACTTCGACTGAAAACTCGTGATCTGGCCGGTCGCCATCAGAAACGCCGCGTTATACGCGGAGTTTTGCATGTTCGACCAGGTGATGAAGATCAGGTTGGCCGAGATGAAACCGAACACCATCATGAGAAACGGCGTTGCCGCCAGGGCGAATTCCAGTGCCGCGACGCCGCGCGTGGACCGCGCCAGTTCATGCCGCGAAAGCGCGGCGGGAATTCGCCTGAATTTTGCAAATGTCTTCAGAATTGATCGCATGGGATCATCCTTTATCGGCGAGATATGGACTGGCTCCCGAGGGCCAGACCGGACTGAAAAATCGGCGCGTTCACCTGGCGAAATTCCCCGAGACCCCGTCGCGAGCCTTCCATCGCTCCGGCGGTTCGTCACTGGCCCGTATCGACACGGCTTTCGGATCGAGACCTTGTCCGGCGGGCCGTCAGAGCCTTGACTCGAAACGATCGAACCGGCTCATCATCGGAAGACGTCCGCGTCCGCCACGGAAGTCGTCCGCGTCATGGGTGGCCGGAAGGGAATTATCGATGGCGATCGTCGCGACCTGAAAACGGTCGTCCGGATCAACCAGGTCCTGGTGAATTCGCTGTTACGGGAAACCCTTTCATGCAAAATTTGATACAAACCACAAAATATCGATGGACGGCATTTAACCGTTTTTCGGTTCCAAAATCGTTTCGTATGATGTCGTCGTTGCTGGTGTTTTGCGCAAAGGCAACGGGCGGCGCCGGGCCTGATTCCGCGGCGGGCAGGGGGAAACTCGCGCCGGGGCGAACGTGGCAGCGGGGCGAAGGCGGCAGCGGGGCGAAGGTGGTTCAGGCGGATCCGGAGCGGCGTTACCTGGTCGCGAGCCAGCCACCGCGAGACACGCGCGTCCCGGTGCGTCCGTGGGGACGGCCACGCGCGACCATGTCGCTGAGGTGGTATCCTGTTACCACATAAGGAAACCCTTGACGGGACAGCGCTTCGCACCGATAACCCGCGCCTTCAATCCATACGGGCCAATCCAAACCATGCTCAAAACCACCCAATCGCTGAAACCGGCGGAGGTGAAGAAGGACTGGGTGCTGATCGACGCGGATGGCGTCGTGCTCGGGCGCCTCGCCGTCGTCATCGCCAACCGCCTGCGCGGTAAGCACAAGCCGGTTTTCACCCCGCACGTCGATTGCGGCGACAATGTCATCGTCGTCAATGCCGGCAAGGTGAAGATCACCGGCAATAAAGCCGACAACGAGTTGTTCTATTACCACACCGGTTTCCCGGGCGGGATCAAGGGCCGCAGCTTCCGTCAGCGGCTCGAGTCCAAGAACCCCGAGAACGTGGTCGAAAAAGCGGTGGAGCGCATGATCACGCGCGGTCCGCTGCAGCGCCGGCAGATGAAGCATCTGCATGTCTACGCCGGTCCGACCCATCCTCATGACGGCCAGCAGCCGAAGCCGCTGGACGTCGGCGCGCTCAATCCGAAGAACAAGAGGGGCTGAACGCGATGTCAGGCACCCAAAACGGCCCCACCCAAACCGGGACACTGGCCGATCTGAGAGAGGCTCTGGCGACCCGCCAGGCCGCCACCGCCGCGCAGGGCGGCACCGCCGCCGCCGACGCGGCCGACATGCCGAAGCGGGAACCGAAGCGCGACGCGTTCGGCCGGTCTTACGCCACCGGACGCCGCAAGGAGTTCGTCGCGCGCGTCTGGATCAAGCCCGGCAAAGGCGAGATCACCGTGAACGGCCGGCCCGTCGTGCAGTATTTCGCGCGGCCGGTGCTGCGCATGCTGCTGACGCAGCCGTTCCTGGTCTCCGACCGCTACAACCAGTTCGACGTGACCTGCACGGTCAACGGCGGCGGGCTGTCCGGCCAGGCCGGCGCGGTGCGGCATGGGATCAGCCGGGCGCTGACCTACTACGAGCCGGATTTGCGCGGCATCCTGAAGGTCGCCGGCTTCCTGACCCGTGACTCGCGCGCGGTCGAGCGGAAGAAATACGGTAAGGCCAAGGCTCGCCGCAGCTTCCAGTTCAGCAAGCGCTGAGCCGTCGGCCGGCACGATGCGACAGGGGGCCGTGGTGCGAACCTCGGCCCCTTTCGCGTTTCCATCGCCGGCGCGGTCGCGCCTCCGCGCGCTGGCGATTGACCGGGTCTTCACGTCGTGGCCAGGATCCGTCGTCTCGTTACGGTTCCCGTCATGGCCTGGCCAGACGATCGATCCAGGAATGTGCGCGGACAGAAGGCCCGGTTGCTCCGGGTCATGAGGATAACCGGAGGACATCCATGAACGACCGCCTGACGCTGTACGGCAGCTTCACCTCAAGCTCCTCCTACAAGCCGATGCTGTATCTGTCGCTGGCGCGGCTGCCGTTCAGCTTCCGCACCGTCAACCTCAAAATCGGCAAGCAGAACGAGCCGGAGCACCTGGCGCGCAACCGCTACGGCAAGGTGCCGGTGCTCGAGCATCGCGGCCTGACCATCGTGCAGTCCAATGTGATTTTGAGCTATCTCGCGCAGACCACCGGCCACTTCGAGGGCAAGACCGAGCAGGATCGCTGGACCGCGCGCGAGTGGCTCGACTGGGAATCCGACGCCATCAGCAATGTCGCCAAGGTCCGGCATTACAGCCGGTTCCGCCAGGTCGATCCCGCTGTCATGGCGTATTTCCGCCCGCCGGCCGAGGCCGCGTTGAGCTTCGTCGATAAATCGTTGCAGGGTCGCGAATGGCTCGTCGGCGACAGCCCGACGATCGCCGATATCGGCTGCTGGGGCCGCATGGTGTTCATGCACGAGGGCGGCATGAACATCGAGAACTGGCCGCATTTACTCGCGTGGTCGAACCGGTTGAAGGCGATGCCGGGTTTCGCGCTGCCGTACGATCTGATCCCGTCGAAGGATCGCGAATACGACCCGGTTTGATCGGACGCACCCGCGACGAACGCGCCGCGAATATCATCCGTTTCGCTGACATCGGCGAGCGGACGTTGAATGATCGGCCGTCATCCGACCAGTATGGCCGAGGCGACCTCGGGGCAGTCGTCAACAAAAGCGACGGGTGACAAATCGCCATTCTCGCTGTACCGCTGCTACCCAGCGGCTGAAGCCGCGACGAGGAGTTCCCAATGAAAATAGCGGTGATCGGCGCCGGCGGCGTCGGCGGAACATTTGGCGCGGCCCTGGCGAAAGCCGGAGCGGACGTGTGGTTCGTGGCCCGCGGCGCGCATCTCGACGCCATGCTCAACAATGGTTTGCGCATCGTTGGCGGCCGCGGCGAGACGCACCTCGTGCCAACGCGGGCGACCGCCGATCCCGCCGCGATCGGACCGGTCGATGTCGTGTTGTTCTGCGTCAAGCTCTGGGATGTCGAGAGTGCCGGCGAACGCATCCGCCCGTTGATCGGACCGAACACCGCGGTCATTCCGTTGCAGAACGGCATCGACGCGTCGGAGCGGCTGCTGCCCATCCTCGGCGCCGGCGCGGTCATGGGCGGCGTGGCCCAGGTGAGCGCGACGATCGAGGGTCCGGGCGTGGTGCGGCAGACCGGGACGTTCATGAAGCTGATTTTTGGCGAGCTCGCGGGTGGACGTAGCGCGCGCGGCGACGCGTTCCTGGCGCTGTGCCAGAAGGCCGGTTTCGATGCCGAGCACAGCGACAAGATCCTCGTCGAGCTGTGGCTGAAGTTCATCATCCTGGCCACCAACAGCGCGATCACCGCCGCGACCCGCACGCCGATCGGCAAGTTGCGCGAGGATCCTGAGATCGTCGCGCTGTTTCAGGCGGCGACGAGGGAGGTCGTGGCGGTCGGCCTGGCGAAGGGCATTCCGCTGCCGGAGAACGCCGCCGATCGGAACAGCGCGTTCATAACGGGTGCGCCGCCGGCGATGATGGCCTCGATGGCGCACGACCTGATCAAGGGCAACCGGATCGAGCTGCCGTGGCTGTCCGGCAAGGTCGTGGCGATGGGGAGGGAACTTGGCGTGCCGACGCCGGTGCATACGGTGCTGTATACGATATTGAAGCCGTACATCGACGGGACCGGCGCATAACCGCCATCCCGCGGCGGGGCTTGCAAACCCCTGCCCAAACCCGGAAGTTGCGGCGCGAAAGGAGCCCTTGTTCATGTCCACGGCGAAGATCTTCATCGACGGCGAGTCCGGCACCACGGGTCTTGGTATCCGCGAGCGCCTGGCCGCGTTGCCCTCCGTCACCCTGAAGAGCCTGCCGTCCGAGCGACGCCGCGATCCCGCCGCGCGCCGCGATATCATGACCGAGGTCGACCTCGTCGTGCTGTGCCTGCCCGACGACGCCGCGAAGGAGTCGTCTGAACTCGCCGCCTCGCTCGGCAACGCGGCGCCGAAGCTGCTGGACGCCAGCACCGCGCATCGCGTCGATCCCGCCTGGGTTTACGGCTTCGCCGAGATGGAGCCGGGCCAGGACAAGCGCATCGCCCAGGCGAAGCATGTGGCGAACCCCGGGTGCTATCCGACGGGAGCGATCGGGTTGATCCGGCCGCTTGTCGATGCCGGCATCATGCCGAAGGATTTCCCGGTCACCATCAACGCGGTGTCCGGTTACTCCGGCGGCGGCAAGGCGATGATCCAGGCGCACGACACCACGCACGGCCCGGCGTTCGAGCTGTACGGTTTGCAGCTGGAACATAAACACGTACCGGAGACGCAACTGTACGGCGGCCTGACCCGGCGGCCGATATTCGTTCCGTCAGTGGGACATTTCCGTCAGGGCATGTTGGTTTCGGTGCCGCTGCATCTCGATACGCTCGCCGGCAAACCGACCGGCGCCGATCTGCGCGACGTGCTCGCGAAGCGTTACGCCGGGTGCGATCTGGTGCGGGTCGTTTCGCCGCGGACTGACGGCAAGCTGGAGCCGGAGGCGCTGAACAACACCGACCGGTTGGAACTGTACGTGCACGTCAACGAGAAATATCGTCAGGCCGTGCTGGTCGCGCGCCTCGACAATCTCGGCAAGGGCGCGTCGGGCGCCGCCGTGCAGAACATCGGCCTGATGTTGGGTTTGCACCAGGGCGTCGGGCCGCGGGAGCTGGCCGATGCCTGACCTGCCCTACGGCGGGTTCGGTCCCATCTTCTCGCTGGACGGCGTCACGCCGACCATCGCCGCGGACGCGTTCATCGCGCCCACCGCGGCGGTGATCGGCGATGTCGTAATCGGATCGGAGACGGGGATCTGGTTCCATTGCCTGCGTACGCGGCGACATGAATTCGATCCGCATCGGCGCGCGCACCAACATCCAGGACGGCACGATCATCCACGTCGATTTCGGCGAGTTCTCGACGTTCATCGGCGATGACGTGACGGTCGGGCACAACGCGGTGATCCACGCCTGCACGTTGCGGAACCGCGCCTTCGTCGGCATCGGCGCGACGGTGCTGGACGGCGCGGTGATCGAGGAAGGCGGCATGCTGGCCGCCGGCGGACTGCTGACGCCGGGCAAGGTCATCGGCCCGAACGAATTGTGGACCGGTTCGCCGGCGAAACTACGTCGCGTGATGGACGCGGACGAACAGAAACGTTTCGCGCGCAACGCCGAGGTGTACCGCGCGCTGGCGAAACAGTTCCGCGCGGGGTTGCGGTCGAACTGATCAAACGACCGGTGGGCGATCGCCTGAGTAAGACAAGCGCGAGGGCTCCGCCCTTCGAACCCGCCAGGAGGCTTTGCCTCCTGGACCTCCATCAAAGGGCGAGGCCCTTTGAAATCTGTCCATTGGTGGGAGAATGAGAGAGGGCCTACGCGGACCTCGCGAGGTCACGGCCGGCCCTCTCTCATTCTCCCACCAAAATGATCGGTTCCAAGGGCCTCGCCCTTGGCGGGGATCCAATGGGATTGGGCCGCGAAGAGCGGGCCAATGCCCCTTGGTCGGGGTCCGGGGCGGAAGCCCCGGCGCTTGCCCTGCCGAGACGATCGCCGCCGGTCGTTTGATCCATATCAATGACCCAACCCATCCGGTCCGCCCCCTGATAGGCCCACCATAGTCAACGGTGGAGCGAAACGATGCGCCAGATCGTGCTGGTCGGCTTCCTGCAAGCCCAGAATTGCACCAACCTCGTCAGTTCCTGGCGGCATCCTGATTCGCGCACCGACTTCACCTCCGCCGCTTACTATCAGCAGATCGGCCAGGTGCTGGAGGCCGGGAAGTTCCACCTCGCGTTCTTCGACGACCGCCTGGCCATGCCCGACATCTACGGCGGCGGACTTCCGCCATGTCGTCGCGCACGGCGTCCGTGTGCGTGAAACTCGACCCGGTCGCCACCATGATGGCGATGGGACTTGGGCACCACGCGGCTGGGGATCGGCGCCACCGACTCCACCACCTATTACGAGCCGTTCACGTCGCCCGACGTTCCAGACCGTGGACCACATGATCGGCGGCCGGGCGGCCTGGAACGTCGTGACCTCGGTCAACGACGGCGAGGCGCACAACATGGGCCGCAGGTGCATACTCGACCACGAGCTGCGCTACGACCGCGCCGACGAGTTCATGGAGATCGTGCTGCCTGCTGGGATGGCTGGGACGATGACGCCTCGTGTGCGACAAGACGACCGGCCTGTTCGCCGATCCCGACAAGGTGCATCGCGCTCGATTATCGAGGGCCGGTATCCTGAACTCGCACGGCACCTTCACCGTGCCGCGATCGCCGCAGGGCCATCCGGTGTTGATCCAGGCCGGTTCCAGCCCGCGCGGCAGGCGCTTTGGCGCGCGGTGGGCCGATACCGTGTTCGTCGGCTATCCGGACAAGACCGAAGGCATGGTCCAGCTATGCCGAGTTCAAGGCCGAGGTGGCGCTCTACGGCCGTGACCCCGACCTGGTGCCGGTCAATACCATCCTGTATCCGGTGGTGGCGTCCAGTCGCGCCGAAGCCGAGGACAAGAAAGCCGCGATCGACGGCCAGTACCGCGAAGTGGATGGGCTGTCGCTGCTGTCGGAAGCGCTGAACTTCGACTTCGCCAAGAAAGCCATGGACGAAGCATTCACTGGCGATGAACTGGCGGGCATGTCCGGCATGCAGGAAATGCGCGACCGCGTCATGCGCGAGGTCGGCCGCAATCCGACCGTGCGCGACTTCCTGGAAGTGACCAAACGCGGCCGCCCGCGGGAGGCGGTGGTTGGCACCGCGAAAGACGTCGCCGACCGGATGGAAGAGTGGTTCACCGATCGCGCCTGCGATGGGTTCGTGATCTCCGCGACGCATGTGCCGGGCGCCTACGAGGATTTCGTGCGGTTCGTGATCCCCGAGCTGCAGCGCCGCGGCATCTATCACAAGGATTACGCCGGCCGGACGTTGCGCGAGAACCTGGGTTTGCCGCGCCCGCCGCTGGGCTCGTGGCAAATGAAAATGGCGGCGGAGTGAGGGCCGCCGCCAATCCGTAATAGCCAATCCGTAATATTTGACTCAGATCAAAGCCTGTCCGCCCGCGTTCCGCCTTCCTTCCCACTCACGCCCCAACGGCGATCGGAGGAAGCAAAACATGGACGTCCAGGCGAACGGATCAGCGCTCCCGGCGAGCACAGCGTCCCTTTACAGCCAACTGGAAGAACGCATCGTCGTGCGCGACCAGGTCGGCGCCAGCGCGGTGTTTTACGACCTTGTGCGCGCCGGCCGGCCGCTGAACGAAATCATCGCCGAAGGGGTGCGCATCCACGCGCCCTACACGCACGTTCCGTACCACGAACGAATTCGACGACGGCTATCCGAATTTCGTCAACAACGATCATTGCCTGTTGTCGGCGCGGGCCACTCTCAATCTGACGAAGCTGATGCCGCCGGAGCTCGCGATGCTGCCGATGGCGCAAACCATTTGGTACATCCCGACCGGTCTCGACATCTGGAACCAGAAGCTGAACAAGGCGCCCGGCCATTACACCCGCGGCTTCGCCGGCAAGATCGAAAACCCGCCGGCACCGGTCGTCTACTGGCCCGATCAGGCGCCGACCCGGTCCAACGCGCCGTTGCAGGAGCGTCTGGGCGAGTGGCTGACGCTGGTGCAGCGCGGTCAGGTGATCGACGCGTATCGCTGTTTCCTCGGAATGATGCAAAACAAGGCCGATCATCGCGAAGTGCTGGCCGAGTTGTGCTTCGCCGGACTGATCGACGTGCAGGACCGGATGTATCAGAACCGCTCCTACACCACTGGCCACAAAGCCTACCGCGCCCGGTCCACCGTCGAGTTGGGAAATGCGCTCGGTTGGGACAACGCGCACAACGTGATCTATGCCGGCGCGTTGGACATGGCGGTCGGGCCACGCTGGTATTCGCTGTACGAGATGGCCTGCAACACCGTGAAAAGCGACATCGAAGGCGTCGCGCTGCACGCTGTGCCGTACGGTGGCGTTTCGGAGACGGAACGGGATGTGCTGCGCAACAGCGCGCCGCTGAGCAAGATCGAAGAAGCCGAACTGGTCGAAACGTTGCTGCATGAACACTCGCCGGCGAATCTCGATATGATTTCCGCGCTGCTGCGTGCCGGCAAGGATCCGCGCCGCATCGTCGATGCGATCCAGATCGCGGCGGCCGAGATCGTGCTCGCCACGCACGGCGTCAACAATTTCTCCATGCCGATGCACTGCTACCAGTACACCAACGCGCTCGGCTGGTTCTACGATACCTTCGACCATCCGCGGCGGGCGCGGCTGCTGTATGTCGCGGCGGAGTTCGTCAATATGACCGCCTGGCATCAGACCCTGACCAAGGAACTGGTGGCGCGACCGATCCCCACGCCGGCGACCGCGCCGATGCTCAATCGCGCACAGGTCGCGGCCAAGGTGAACGATGCCATCCGCGCGCTGAATGGTCCGGACAGTGTCGTTTGGACCAAGGCCTACATCGATCATTTCGGTACCGATGAGACCCTGATCCGCACGCTGGCGCTGTGCTCCTGCAACATGGGCAACGATCCGCACAACCAGGAAATTCCGCAGGGTATGCTGGAGGACGCCATGAAAAACCGTGGCGCCGGTCGCGGGCGGATCCTGCTGGCCGCCGCGCAACTGCTGTCCGCGCACCGCAAATATGGCGACCCGTTCGAGGCCGCGAACCGCTTCGGCGCCGCGTTGAAGGTCGCGGTCTGACCACGTCCCTCAGCGCGATGGCCGGCGAACGTCAGGCGGTCGCGCTGAGGGAGCCGCCCGGAATGAATGCGCCAACGAACTCGAGCGCGAAATCCGCGAGACCGATCGTGCCCGGCAGGTTCTTCAATAACGTATCCGCGTCGTAACAAGCCTGCAGATCGATCGCCGGCCGAGGCAGACCCTCTGTCGTCGCGATCGCATCGCAGACCGACTGCGCGATCAGACCGTAGCCGACCAACGTCGGGTGCAGATTGTCGAGGCCGAATAATCCGCCGCCATACCCGCCAAGCCCACCCCACGGCGTCACTTCGACAGCGTGATTGTCGAGCAGGAACTCGCGCCGGCCGCTGAGCAAGGTCACGGTCGCCGTGTTGATGCCATTCTTACGATCGTAAGCGGCCGCGCTGGCATAGAGATCGACGAAGTGCGCGCGGTCCGCCAGCGGCGCGAAAGCGCTCCTGACCTGGGGGTTCAACGTGTTCAACACCCAGGTGTCGATCTCTCGCATCTGCGCCCGCGTGATGCCGCCATTGCTCAGCAGATTGCCGACGTATTTGTCGTAATATCCATTGGTCGGCGTTGGCGCGTCGCCCCCGCTCCAGGGGGGCATCAGGTTGGCGATCGCGCTCGGTTTGGGAAACAGATTGATGTAGAAATGCTCGATATCCGGGCAATATTCCTTCAAATGCAAAGCCAGCGTGCGCATGTCGGGGATTGGGTTGATCCGGTGCGCGTAGTCCGTCGGGTCGGCCATCAACAGCAAAGCCCACAGCCCGTCGTTGACGCCGATGTGGATCAGCAAACGTTTCGGTTTCGCGTCGGCCAGGATGGCGATCGCCGTGCGGTTGTCGTTTGGCGCTCTCGCGGGGTTCAACACGAAACACGTATTGAGCGCCTGGTATAATGTCGGAAGTTTCGCAAGCGGAATCGCGACGCCCAACGCGGCCAGATCCGTGGCGGTTTTCAGAGCATCCGCGTAGTTGGCGTTGAACGTATCCGCGACCACCTGCTGCGCGATGCTCAAATTATGGAACATCGGTTGTCGCGACCAACGCGTGTCGCTCAACCACGCATGCGCGTTGGCCACCGCGTTGCGCAGCAGATCGAGCGTTCCAACCACGGGGTCGCGGAAAATCGCCTCGAAATCCGCCAGCATGGGGCGTGGATAATCCGGCGTGACGAAATCCCAGTTGAACGCGCGGGCAACCTGAGCGGGGACGGCATGCGCCGCGAGGTCACTGTCGATGGTCAGTGAGCGGACGCCATTCCCCAAAGAGTCTCCAATTGCCATGAGTTCCGGTGGCATGGATCATCTCCCGTTTCACCGGACGCTATTCAATTTTACCTCGCGGCGCAAGAAAAAACTCGCCAGCCGAACGAAATCGGACCGATCCCGCCCCGCCCTGAAACAGCGACAACCCTGAAACAGCGACAACCCTGAAACAGCCGACAACCCTAAAACAGCGACAGCTGGGTGTCCTGCCTGCCGGCTGTTTCTCCCGGCACGGCGAACCGGGAGCAATCCAGTCCCTCGCGCGCCTCGTCCAGGCCCCATTGCCGCGCCGCCCGGGCGAACCGCCGCAGCAGCAAATCCGCGTACGGCCCGCTGCCCGAGAAACGATGGCCGAACCGCGGATCGTTCAACCCGCCGGCCCGCGTGTCGCGGATCAGGTTCAGCACGTGCTTCGCGCGGTCAGGGAAATTCTCATGCAGCCATGCCTCGAAGATCGTTTTGAGTTCATGCGGCAACCGCAACAGAATGAAGGAGGCGTGCCGCGCGCCCGCCCGCGCGCCCGCTTCCAGCAGCTTCTCCATCTCGGCGTCGTTCAGGCCGGGGATCATCGGCGCGGTCAGGATCCCGGTCGGCACGCCGGCGCGGGTCAGTTCCTCGATCGCGTGCAGCCGCCGCGCCGGGATCGCCGCCCGCGGCTCCATCACCCGGGCCAGCCGCGGGTCCAGCGTCGTTACCGACAAATACACCCGCACGAGGCTCCGCTTCGCCATCGACGACAGGATGTCCAGATCGCGCAACACGCCCGCCGACTTGGTCACGATCCCGACCGGATGGTTGAATTTGTCCAGCACCTCAAGCACCGCGCGGGTCAGCTTCAAGGTCCGCTCGACCGGCTGATACGGGTCGGTGTTCGACCCCAGAGCCATCACCTTCGGCACGTAGCCCGGCTTGCGGAGTTCCTTCTCCAGCAGCGCCCCGACGTCCGGCTTGAAGATCAGCTTCGTCTCGAAATCCAGGCCGGGCGAGTAGCCGAGATAGGCATGCGTCGGCCGCGCGTAGCAGTAGACGCAGCCGTGCTCGCAGCCGCGATACGGGTTGACCGCGCGATCGAACCCCAGGTCGGGCGAGGTGTTCCACGCGATGACCGATTTCGTGGCGTCCTTGATCAGCGTGGTGGCGAGCTTCATCGGCTCCTCGATCTCGCCGGTCAGCGTGTCCCAGCCGTCGTCGAATGGGCTGACGACCGAGGAGTTCGAACCGAACCGCCGGATTTGTCACCGCGCCGCGGCCTTTCCGCGCGCCCGACGGCATGCGCGCCGAGGGCGCCGGTTCGGCCGCGCCGGCCTTGTCCAGCGCCGCGGCGGCCTCCGCGTCGAACGCGTCCCAGGTGGAGTTCGGGTCGGCCGAACCTGGGTTCTTGTTCCGATCAGCGAGTTCCGGCATGGTCCGTTCCCCGTGTGTTCACGGCTCATACAATCGCGAAATCGACTCTCCGCCGTCAAGAACAAAACGTGAAACTCAGCCGCGAAATCACCGCCGTCATCCCCACCCTGAATGCCGCCGCGACCTTGCCCGCGACGCTGGCCGCGCTTGGCCCGCTGGCGGACATCATTGTCGCCGACGGCGGCGGCACCGACGCGACGGTGACGATCGCCAGGGACGCGGGTGCGCGGATCGTGGCCTCGGCGCGGGGCAGGGGAGTGCAACTCGCGGCCGGGATCGCGGCCGCGCGGAGTGAGTGGCTGCTCTTGCTGCACGCGGACACGCGCCTGACCCCCGACTGGCGGACCGAGGCCGGGCGGCATATCACCGACCGGCCGGAGCAGGCCGGCTATTTCCGGTTTCTCCTCGACAGCGCCGATCCAAGGGCGCGCCGGCTGGAGCGGCTCGTCGCCTGGCGATGCCGGGTGCTCAGCTTGCCGTACGGCGACCAGGGGCTGCTGATCCGCCGGGAGACCTTGCGTCAGGCCGGCGGCATGCGCCCCCTCCCGTTGATGGAGGATGTCGATCTGATCCGCCGCCTCGGCCGCCGCCGGTTGGCCGGACTGGCCGCCGGTGCCGTGACCTCCGCCGCCAAATGGGAGCGGGACGGTTGGTATCGCCGCTCCGGCCGCAATCTGCTGTGCCTGTCGCTCTGGCATCTCGGGGTGCCCCCGGCGCGGATCGCCCGGATCTACGAATGAGGGACACGGTCGTGGTGTTCGCGCGCACGCCTCGGTTGGGGACCGTCAAGCGGCGGCTGGCCAGAGATATCGGCGACCGCGCCGCGCTGCGTTTCCATACGGCGACGTTGCTCGGTCTGTTGCGCGGCCTGCTGCGGGATCGCCGGTTTCGCACCGTCCTGGCGCTGACGCCGGCCGGAGCGCGCGATCGCCTGCCGGTCAGGGTCGCCCGCGTGCCGCAAAGCCGGGGCGACATTGGGCAGCGGATGGACGCGGCCTGTCGCGCCTACCGTCGCGGCAACGTGGCCATTATCGGCAGCGATATCCCGGACGCGAACGCCGGCGACCTCCGCGCCGCGTTTCGGGCGTTGGGCTCGCACGACGCGGTGTTCGGCCCGGCGCGGGACGGGGGCTACTGGCTGGTCGCCCTGGGTGCGCGGCGGCCGGCGCAACCATTTGATAACGCGCGATGGTCTACGGAGCACGCGTTGGCGGACACGCTGCGGAACTTCCGTGGCCGCCGCGTCGCGATGCTGCGGATGTTGCGCGATGTGGATACTGCTTGCGACCTACCAAGGCATCCGCGACGATCGAAGCCGATGGGATCGGCCTGACCGAACCAACGACCGGACCCAATACGGGCCAACCTCACGAGGCCCGGGCGCACGGGATCTAATCTGACGGGAGAGGACGACACACGATGACCTGGCCCACCCAACAAGGCATCTGGCGCGGCGGCGACCTGACGTTACGCTCGGGCGCCGTGCTGTCCGACACGCTGTTGTCATGGAAAGCCCACGGCACGCTGTCGGAGGCGAAGGACAACGTCATCGTCTACCCCACCAGCTACGGCGCGCGGCACCCGGATCTGGAGTGGCTGATCGGCCCGGACGGGATCCTCGATCCCGCGCGCTACTTCATTGTGATCATGGATCAGTTCGGCAACGGGCTGTCGTCCTCGCCGTCCAATACTCCGGACTATCCGACCCTGGTGACCGTCCGCGACAACGTGGACGCGCAACGCACCGCGCTGATGGAACTTTTCGGCATCGACCGCATTGCCTGTGTTTATGGATGGTCGATGGGTGCCCTGCAGGCCTATCACTGGGCCGCTCTGTTCCCCGACGCGGTGGACCGGATCGTCGTCAACTGCGGGGTCGCCCGCACCGCGGTCCACAATCAGGTCTTCCTGCGTTCGCTGATGGCGACCTTGGAAGCGGCCCCGCAACATATCGGCAACGGCCGGTTCACCTGCGAGCCCCGCGCCGCCAAGCGCGCGTTTGGGCGTATTTACGCCGCCTGGGCGCTCAGTCAGGACTTCTACCGGGCCAATCTGCATTTGTCGTGGAGTTCGCAGCCCAATCTCGGTTCGCCGGACCTCGACACGTTTCTGCGCACCGATTGGGAGGATCGCTTCGGCGCGGCCCCCGCGGCAAATCTTTATGCTCAGTTAATGACCTGGGATCGGGCCGATATCAGCGCGAACGAACTGTACCAGGGCGATCTCGAGGCGGCATTGCGCGCCATCAAGGCACGCGTGCTGTTGATGCCCGGCACGACCGATCTCTATTTTCGCGTCGCCGACAACGAGTTGGAGTTGCCCTTTCTCGCGCACGCCGAATTGCGTCCGATACCCAGCATATGGGGCCATCGCGCGGGTAATCCGGTACTCAACCCAGAGGATGCCGGTTTCATCAGGACCACTGTGCGGGACTGGCTCGCGCGGGGTACGGGCTGACAGAGTTTTTCCACCGGAGTGTGCCATGGCCGTATCGATCACGTTGAGCAACCCGCCTTCTGTACGGCAGCCGACAGGCTACACGCACGCCATTGAAATCAGAACGCCCGAGCGCTGGCTGGTGATCTCCGGCCAGGTCGGCATGGCGCTGGATGGTACGATTCCCGAAACAGGCGGCGGTCAGATCGATCAGGCGCTCGCCAATTTGCGCGCGGTGCTGGAAGCGAACGCGATGACGCCGGCGAATATCGTGAAGCTGACGGTGTTTCTCACCGACCGCTCCTTGATCGGCGCGTATCGCGCGGCGCGCACCGCGTTGTTGGGAGAGCACGCGCCGGCCTCGACCTTATTGTTGATTTCCGGCCTCGCGGATCCGCGTTTCGTGGTTGAGGTCGAGGCGGAAGCCGCCGCGTAAGCGTCTCGCGATCGCCTCGCGATCCCCTGGCGATCCCCTCGCGATCCCCGGGGGGCCGTCGCGAAAATATTCGTTCCCGCCCGCAACCGCGCGGGCTGTCTGGGCGTTTTCGCTTGCGGACACCTGTCATGGCGTTCAACTCGCACCGAAGTTCATTGTGACTCCTTGTATTTCGGTCGGAGACGGCGCACATGACAGATGTCGAGACACGGCCAGATGACTCGGCCTCGCGTACAGGAGAGTTTTGCGCAGGGCCGACCACCCTTTGTTCCCGAAATCGCTAATTCGACAGCCGGCAATTCGCCGGTGCACAAACCTATGTTTCTGAAAGGGCTTCTCATGCCTACTGGGACCGTCAAGTGGTTCAACACCCAAAAGGGCTTCGGCTTCATCGCACCAGATCAAGGTGGGCCGGATGCGTTCGTTCATATCAGTGCCGTGGAGCGCGCCGGACTGCGTGATCTGCGCGAAGGCCAGAAAGTGGACTTCGAACTGGTATCTGACCGCAAGAGCGGCAAGATGTCCGCTGACAACCTGAAGGTTCATTCCTGATTAAACCATGTCGCCGGTGTCGCGGTCTTCGGACCGTCGGCATCGCGCGATGTCGCTTTGCTTCTCGCCCAATCGCGATGTGACGTCGCGGTTCGAGGCCGCGATCGACGCTGTATCGCGGATACGCGCTAACGGGTGGGGAAGTGCGCGCCGATCGCTTCCTGGTCCATCCACAACAACCGGAGACACCGATGGCCAAGGGAATGAACCGCGGCAATCGTGAGCCGAAAAAGCCGAAATCCAAAAAACCGGCGGCGGGGCCAGCGAATTCTCTGCTGTCGCCGAAGGGAATGTCGGCGCAATCGGCCTTGCCGAAGAAAAAAGCCTGACATCCGCGGCACCCCCTGACATCCGAAGCAGATGGGCGGCTTGCGCCGAACCCGTGATGATGGTTTGACCGCTCTGAGCCGGCATGAACCGGCCTGATCAGGGAGGCATACCATGCTGCTTTACGACTCGATCGGACCGAACCCAAAAGTCGTCCGGATGTTCATGGCGGAGCGTGGAGTCAGCGGAATTCCCACCCAGACCGTCGATCTGCGCGGTGGTGAGAACCGTCGCGAACCGTACCTCTCCGTTAATCCGGCCGGCCAGAGCCCCGCGTTGGTGCTGGACGACGGCACGGTCATCGCCGAGATCACGGCGATCTGCGAATACCTCGATGAAATCGGGCCATCCGGCACCACTCTGATCGGCAAAACGCCCGAGGAACGCGCGGAAACCCGCATGTGGACCCGCCGTGTGGACCTTAATATCGTGGAACCGATGGCGAACGGGTTCCGTTACAGCGACGGTCTCAAGATGTTCGAGAACCGGATGCGCTGCATTCCGGCCGCCGCCGAAGACCTCAAAGCGATCGCGCAGGAAAAGCTGACGTGGCTGGACGGACTGATCGCCGGCCGCACGTATATTTGCGGGGAGCGCCTGACGTTGGCGGATATCCTGCTTTTCGTGTTCGTCGATTTCTTCGCCGGGATCAAGCAGCCGCTGAATGAGAACAATAAGAACATCCTGGCCTGGCATGGCCGGATGAAGGCGCGTCCCAGCGCCTCGGCCTGACACGGCTCGCGGGGTTCATTCAGGCACGCCGCCGCCCGATCAATCGCGAAGCGCCGCCAGTCGGTCGAACCATTCGGTTTGTACGGCGGGCGAGGCATGCGCATTGGCCGGACTCGGGCTGGGAACAACGAACAGCCGGGTCCGGCCGATACGCAGCGGTTGCTCGCCCAGTACAGGCTTTGGCAGCGCCGGCGCGTGCCGCCGCGCGAATGGGCGATACCCCATCATGCCCTGGAAGCAGGCGATACGCGGCTGGAACGTTTCAAGTTTCGCCACCAGTTCGCGCGTGGCGGCGGCGAATTCCGCCGGGTCGAGTTCGTCCGCGCGCGCGGTCGCTCGCTTCACGACGTCCGTGAAGCCAATCCCGTGCGCCGGCAGCATGACATCATGCATCGGTTCCAACCGATCCACCCCGAGCGCCCGGCGTGCCGGCTCACTCAGGACAGAGCGCGACAACGCCGGCCAAAATCGATTCGTTTTTCGTGCGAAATAATGTCCCTGGGCGACCGAATACAGCGACGGATTGATCCCGATGAACACGAGATCCAGACCGGGGCACAGCAGGTCGGGGAGTATGCCTCGGCCCTCAACGCGGCTTGCTGGCCGCGTCGATCTGCTCGATCGCCGCGGCGTCGAGTTTGATCTCCGCCGACTTCAACAACTCCCCCAACTGATCCAAATTCGTGGCACTGGCGATCGGCGCCGTCACGCTCGGCCGCGCGATCAGCCATGCCATCGCCACCTGAACCGGTTTGGCATTGTATCGTTTCGCCACGTCATCCAATGCGGCGAGCACGCCAAACCCATACTCGTTCAGGTATTTCTCGACCCGCGCACCGCGCGCGCGTCCCTCGGCGTCGGTCTTCGCGCGGTATTTGCCGGTCAGGAACCCGCTGGCGATCGAGTAATAGCCGATCACGCCAATTTTCTCCTTCAGGCACAGCGCTTCCAACGGTCCCTCGAACTCGGCGCGTTCGACGAGGCTGTATTGCGGCTGCAGGCTCTGATAGCGCGGCAGTCCCTTGTCCGTGCTGATCCGCAACGACTCGGCCAGCCGATCGGCGGAGAAATTCGACGCGCCGATTTCCCGCACCTTGCCCTGTTTGATCAGGTCGGCATAGGCGGACAGCGTCTCCTCGATCGGCGTTTCGGGATCGTCGCGATGCGACTGATACAGGTCGATGTAATCGGTTTGCAGCCGCCGCAACGAGTCCTCGACCGCCTGCATCATGTATTTGCGCGACAGGCCCTTCTTGCCCGGCGCCATCTCGATGCCGAGCTTGGTGGCGATGATGACCTTGTCGCGTCCGCCGCGCGCTTTCAGCCAGTTGCCGATGATGGTTTCGGACTCGCCGCCCTTGTTGCCCGGATGCCAGCGCGAATACACGTCCGCCGAGTCGATGAAGTTGAAGCCCGCCGCGACAAACGCGTCCAGCAGTTTGAACGACATCGCCTCATCGGCGGTCCAGCCGAAGACGTTGCCGCCGAAGGTGATCGGATAGACATGAAGCGAGGACTGGCCGAGCTGGCGCTTTTCCATCTGACTCTCCCGTGTTGATCAGCAAAAACGGGGCGTCGCCACCCCGTTTGATGCGTCAGCTTACCAGCCGGCGGGGAGATCAGCCAGATGGGACGCGCCCGCGGCTTCAGCGCACCCAATCCGTCAGCGCGCCCAATCCGTCAGCGTACGGGGCCCGTCAGCGGGCCCGCACCAGGCGGCCCGCCGTGGCGCCGGTGTACTGCCCATCCTCGAACGTCGGCACGCCCGCGACAAAGGTGTGCTTGTATCCGTCCACCCGCTGCACGAGGCGGCGCCCGTTCATCGGCAGGTCATAGCGGACCTCGGGGATATGCAGGCGCAGCCGCTCGTAGTCGATCACGTTGACGTCGGCCTTCATGCCCTCCTTCAGCAGCCCGCGGTCATGGAAGCCGAAGAACCGCGCCGTATCGTTGGTCTGCCGCTTCACCAGCATTTCCAGCGGCAGCTTCGGCCCGCGGCTACGGTCGCGGGCCCAATGGATCAGCATCCAACTTGGTACGCTGGCATCGACGATCGAGGAACAGTGCGCGCCACCATCCGACAATCCGAGCAACGTCGTATCATCGGAAAGCATCTCGTGGATGACGTCCAGATTGTCCTCGTTGTAGCCGACGATCGGATAGAACAGGAACCGCTCGGCACCGCCCGCGAGATAATCGTACGCGACCTCATCCGGCGAATGGTTCGACCGCGCGGCCATCGCGCCGATGCTGTCTTTTTCCTCCGGCTCATAGTTCGGCGGATCGGCCATCGGGAACATGCGGTTCCAGCCGGTGGTGATGCGTTGCCGGAACTGCGACAACCGATTCAGCAACTCCCCCGACGGTGCCTCGTTCAACACCTGGGCGCGGAACGCCGGGTCCTGCATGCGTTTGATTCGTTCCGCGACCGGCAGTCGCAACAAAGCCTGATAGCTCGGCCGGATCGAGAACGGATTGAGCGCGGTGTCGATGCCCAGCAGCACGCCGACCGGACGGCCGGCGATCTGCGCGGTAACGTTGCCGCCTTGCGCGCGCGCCTTGTGCACGCCGTCCATCAACCGGCGCCAGCGCACGAGGTCGGTAGGACGATCGGTCAGCAGGAACCACGCGGGACGACCGCTCTCCCGGCTGAATTGCGTCATCCACTTCAGTTCCGCGGCCTCATCGTCGAAGTCGCTGTTGACGCCGAACGCACCGTGATTGAGCCCGTTGAAGGCCGAGCCAATGCCAAGCAGTTCCTCGGTCTCGGAGTAGCGGCCCGGAACCATGTCCCCGGCGGGCGTTTTGTGCGAATTGGTGCGCGAGGTCGTGAACCCGAACGCCCCCGCCTTCAGCCCCTGACGCACCGCGTCGCGCATCTGCTGGATGTCGTCGCCGGTGGCCTTCTCGCGGCGGATCGCGCGTTCGCCCATGACGTAGACGCGCAACGGATGATGCGGGATCTGCGCCGCGATATCGATCGCGCGCGGCTTCTGGTCCAGCGCGTCGAGATATTCGGGGAACGTCTCCCAGTTCCACTTCAATCCGTCGGCCAGCGCGATGCCCGGAATTTCCTCGATCAATTCCATCATGCCGATCAACGCGGAATGATCCGTTTTGCGAACCGGCGCGAAGCCGACGCCGCAATTGCCGAACAGCACGGTGCTGACGCCATGCCACGACGACGGCGCGAGTTCGGAATCCCACATCGCCTGACCATCGTAATGCGTGTGCACATCGACCCAGCCGGGCGTGACCAGCAATCCGTTGGCGTCGATCTCGCGTTTCCCCGCGCCGGCCTTGCCGCCGACCTGAGCGATCTTGCCATCCTCCAGCGCGACGTCCCCGGTGTAGCCGGGCTTGCCGGAGCCATCGACAATCGTGGCGCCTCTGATCACCGTGTCATGCATCGCTTTGCTCCTTGGAACTCAATTGTTGGAGCGATGACAGACCGATCGTCCCGCCGGGTCAAGTTTCGATGGCATCCGGACGGCCGGGGGGCGACCGAGGCAACGTCGTCGGGCCCGGCCGTCAGACGTGCACACTTATCCGCGCGCATCGCACGGCAAGCGGGTGCGGCATTCCAACATGGAGAAACAGACGAGGCTCACGGAAATGAGCCGCGGCGCCGACGCAAGCCTGATGTATTGGCCGATGACCTGGGCGTGAAGTTCGTCGGACAGAGTATGCGTGACAAGACCCGCTTTAACGCAAATGAATTCACTGTGTATCGTAAAGCCCTTCCACAACCGGCAAGGGGGGATATGAGAGATCGACAAGACACTTCCATCCCTCTGCCCAGGGTTATCCACTCTGAAGGGTATCTTTCGGACCAGATCATTTGAACGAAGTACTCTTTTCAGCACTTTGAGATCTGGTGGGTAGCCACGTACTGAGTTTGGTTCCCTTTTGCGGCAGCATTTCCTGGCTCCGATCCATCAGCGCCGAGCCGACACCTCCCGTATGTCGACCCTTACGGGCATTCCCGGTGAACGATCACAGTGGACGAGCGCGCCCGGCAAGATCGGTTAGCACAGGCACGTCGTCCAGGACTCGTTGACCCTCGCACACGATTTCGCCTTCGCGACGGAAAAAACGAATCTGACCTGGCGCCGGGACGTTAACGATTATTCCCGAAAATCCCGCTCAGGATCGCACCCGCGGCGCCGGCCTCCACCGTTTGCGTGGGCGTCGCGCCCGAGGCGTTCGCCAGATAGGGCGCCAGCGACTGCGCGAGGTTCGGCAGCGTCATGGTCTGCAGCCACACCCGGCCGGGCCCGGTCAGCCGCACCAGGAAAATCCCGTCGCCACCGAACAGCGCGTTTTTGATCCCACTGATCGTGGTGATGTCGAACGCGACGCTGTCCTCGAACATCCCGACATGGCCTGGATGTACCAGCAACGTTTCACCCGCCGCCAGATCGCTGGTGACGATCTCGCCGCCCAGAGCCACCCACGCCTGACAGGCGCCGGCGAGGTGTTGCAGGATAAATCCCTCGCCGCCGAATACCCCCGCGCCGAGCGAACGTTGCAGCGCCGTGCTCAGTTGCACGCCTTGCGTGGCGCACAGGAAGCCGTGCCGATGGATCAGAAAGCCGCGGTTCGGCTGTACCTCGACCGGAACGATCTGGCCGGGGATGCGCGGCGTGAACGCGACCCCGCCTGGGCCGCCGTCGGCGACGAACTCGGTCATGAAAAGCCCGCCGCCGGACACCGCCCGCGTGAACGCTCCCCATAATCCCGAGCTACCCGCCGTCGCCGTGGTCGTGTTCATCCGCACGTTCGGCGTCATCCAGGCAAGCTCGCCCGGCGCCGAGATAACTGTCTCTCCGGGATCGAGGCCGATTTCCAGAACGGGCAGGATCGTGCCGGTGATTTGCGGACGCATGAGCGGACCTCCGTTGACCGAAAACCTACGCCGGCGCGGTCCCGCGCAGGCAGGTCCGGTGTAGCACGCGCGGAAACCGGGCGGCGTCGAAATTGGGGTTCGCGCGATGCAGCAAACACCGGTTGTCCCACATCAGCATATCGCCCTCGCGCCATTTATGCCGGTAAACTAACCGCTCCTCGACCGCGTGCGCCGTCAACCGGTCGAGCAGCGCGCGGCCTTCCGCCATCGGCCGGTTCTCGATATGCGAGGCGTGCTCGCCCATGAACAGTGCCTTCGCGCCGGTTTCGGGGATCGTGCGCACCAGAGGATGCGTCAGCGGCGGTGCGTCGGCGATTTCCTCGGGCGTCGCCCGCAGGCCCAGACGCGCGCGGGACTGTTCCCAACTATGAACAATGCGCACGCCGGCGAGCGCCGCGCGCTCGGCGGCGGGCAGGGCGTCATAGGCGGCGATCATGTTGGCGAAGCAGGTTTCGCCTCCTTCCGGTGGCATGATCTGGGCGTGCAGGATGGTCGCCAGCGATGGCTCGGGCCGAAACGATTTGTCGGAATGCCAGCCGGTCGAGCCGACCTTGCCGCTGGGCTTGCCGTCCGCGCCCAGGTTGGAGACGATGTTGACGAGCGGATTAACCGGGCCGCGATTGCGCGCCATGTGCCGCTCCAACGTGCCGAATTGCGCGGTGAAGGCGATCTGCTGCTCCGGGTCCAGATGCTGATCGCGGAAGCACAACACGTGATAGCGCACGAACGCGTCATAAATCGCGCGTTTCGTGCGATCGTCCAGCGGCTGGCGCAGGTCGAGACCGGATACCGCCGCGCCGAGCACGGGGGACAATGGTTCGACCGTGAATGCTGATGCGTCGATGGTGCTGGACATTGGGCGTTGCTCCCGGGTCGTTGATTTGTATCCGAGACTGACAGGTGTGCTCATGGGTTGATCTACCGCGTTGTCAGATTCTTTTAGCCGAAGATGCTCGAGAATAAGTCCCTCATCTCAATAATTGTAACTTCTCCTGTCGCAACCAGTTGTTTGATACGTCGCTTAAGCGTCAGCGGAAGGATTGTATAGCGGTCCGAAGAGGGCAGGGCAGACCTACCCGATTCGGGATGACGATTCCATTTTTGGCAATTATATCCTAATCTCTCGAAAGGAGATGAATGAACCGAATGGCCGAGACGGAGCAAATCAATCATAGGATTCTGTCCTGGGCGCGGGAAACCGCCGGATTGTCGGTCGAGGAGGCCGCGGAGAAGCTTGGCCTGAAGGATTCAGCCAAGGCAAGCGCCGTAGATAAACTGCTGGCCTTCGAGAAGGGGCTGCGTGAACCCGGCCAGACGACGTTGCTCAAGGCTGCCTCGGTCTATCGACGTCCGTTGATCGCCTTCTACATGGCGGAGCCTCCGATGCGCGGTGAGCGTGGAGAAGATTTTCGGATGCCATCCGGCGCCGCCTCCGCACGAGACAATGGCACGTTGGATGCTTTGGTTCGAGATGTTCGCGCCCGGCAACAAATGCTCCGCCACGTGCTTGAGGATGAGGAGGAAGCAGAAATGCTGCCTTTCGTCGGTGCTGCGCGGATAGAAGATGGGCCGAAGAAGGTCGCCACGGCGATCAGAACAGCACTTGACATTTCTCCGGAACAGCAGAGGCAGAACAAGGGGGCAGGGGGTTTGTTTTCGCTTCTGCGCTCGGCGGCGGAGAGAATTGGCATCTATGTCCTGCTCCTTGGCGACGTCGGATCTCACCATTCTGACATCAGCGAGGCCGTTTTCCGTGGCTTCGCGCTCGCGGACAATGTAGCTCCGTTTATCGTTGTCAACGATAACGATGCGGTTGCGGCAAGACCATTTACACTGATGCACGAACTCGCTCACATCTGGCTTGGGGCCAGCGGGGTCAGTGGTCCGCTTGTCGGGATGGCGGACGGCGCGATCGAGCGGTTCTGCAATGATGTCGCTGGCGAGTTCCTGCTCCCGCCCGATCAAATTTCGGACCATTCGGAACTTCAAGGTGCCGATATAAGGTTGGTTACCCGCGTCGTTGAACGTATGGCAGGTATCTGGAACGTCAGCGAACCTGCCGTAGCCTATCGATTCGCACGAAACGGTTGGATAACGAGTGATGTCGCGACGGATCTTTTTACAATATATGCCGTCAGATGGCGCGGCGAAAAGCAGCGTGTCAGAGAGAACCGCCAGCCAGACGAAAAAGGACCGTCGTATTATGTCGTGCGGCGCCATCGTCTCGGATCAGCATTGCTGGATGTTGTTCGGAGAGCGTTGCAAGGGGAAACCCTGACACATACAAAAGCCGCCAAAATCCTCGGTGTCAGCCCGGCGTCTGTGGGACCGCTGCTGCACGAGCGTCCCCACGCCCTATGACCATCTACCTTCTCGACGCCAACGTCATCATACGGGCGCACGAAGACTAAGGCAAATCGCATAAGGAATTTTCCTGTGTAGACACGGCTCGATAGCGTGGATTCTTGTTCGGTTCTCTTTTCGCATGAGGACTGCGATGCTTTCGATCTGGTCTTGTCTGGCCGAGCTTCCCGACCCCCGCAGCGGCAACGCCCGTCGACACAAGCTTCTGGATGTTTTGACGATCGCGCTGACCGCTTCGATATGCGGTGCTGAGAGTTGCGTCGACTTCGCCGATTTCGCGCGTGATCGGGAGGCTTTGTTCCGGGAATTTCTCGAACTCCCGGGTGGCTTGCCCAGCCACGACACGTTCTCGCGGCTGTTCCGGCTGCTGGATCCGGCGGCCTTCGCCGCCTGCTTCGCGAGCTTTCTGGGCGATCTCGGCCAGGCCGGACCTGGCGTCATCGCCATCGACGGCAAGACGATGCGCCGTTCGTTCGACCGGGCGGCGGGGAAGTCCGCCCTGCATGTCGTGACCGCCTTCGCGGCCGACACGCGGATGACGATCGGTCAGGTCGCGGCGGGTGATAAGGAAAGTGAGATCACCGCGGCCCGGTCGTTGCTCGGTCTCATCGATCTGACCGGAGCGCTGGTGACCGGCGACGCGTTGCATTGCCAGGGCGAAACCGCCCGTCTGATCAAGGATCGAGGCGGAGAATCGTTGTTCACGCTGAAGGCGAACCGTCCCGTGCAGCATGCCGAGGTGCGTGCCTGGTTCGCTGACCCGCTCAACCGACCCGATGGCGAATACACCACGACTGATGCCGATAATGGCCGGATCGAGGTCCGCCGCCATGCCATCAGCCACGACGTGAGTTGGATGCGGTCGGACCGGCGCCATCCGGACGAGGCGCCAATGCCGGGTCTCGCCACGCTCGGCATGGTGGAGTCAACCGTGACCCGGGATGGAAAAACCTCGACCGAGCGCCGCTTTTACCTGTCCTCGGCCGCCCTCGACGCCACCGCCTTCGCGGCTGCCGTACGCGCGCACTGGCGGATCGAGAACTGCCTCCACTGGGTGCTGGACGTCGGCTTTGATGAGGATCGTGCCCGCAATCGCAAAGATCATGGGCCAGAGAACATCACGACATTACGGAAACTGGCACTCAATGTCCTGAGAACAGCCCGGCCGGACATCTCGATCCGAAGGAAACGCAAGCGCTCCGGCTGGTCTGACGAGTTCGCTCGATCGGTGCTCGGCCAATATTATCCGGTTGATCGGATCCCGCAATTCTGGTCATGGTTGATCGATATGGGGACCTCGAATGTAATCAAGGTGCCTCGGCTGATATTCAACGAGGTCACTCCATCGACAGGGCCACTGGCGGAATGGATCAAGCAAGCGCATGTCCGAGATGCGATGATATTGGATGAGCCGGTTGATCGAGCGCGCGTTCAACACGTTCTCGCACATGGTTACGCCCCTGATTTGAATGACGTTGAGATCGAGGAAATTGGTAAAGACCCTTTCCTGATAGCCGCGGCATTGAGCGGGACAGACCGTGCCATAGTAACACGAGAAGTTTCAAAGCCCTCGAAAAAGCGCGCCGAACGTAGGATTCCAGATGTGTGTGGCGTCTTCGGAATCCCAGTAATAACTGATTTCGTGCTCTATCGGACTCTGAATTTCACAATCCAGTGAACAACCCGCACTCTTTGCCTCGGCGCCACCGCATCAATCCCGACCAGCCGTTTCCGTGGCGTGGGGGAAGGGACTTATCTCGCGAAACGTTCGCAGCCCGCACCGCCAGTTTTGCATTTCTCGAACCATTCTTACGCGCAGCCGGCACGATTGGCACGCCCCGATGATTGCCAGCCGCCCCTGGCCCCGCGGCGGCTGTTCATAGGCAGTGCGGCGCTTCGACATGCGAGGATATCGTGGCCATCGAATTCGGTCAGGGGACCACCTCGCGCCGAAGCGGTGGAAGCCGTCAGCAACCGCGATCGAGGGTGGCATCGCCACCAGCCTTGCTTTACCCGGATCTCGCGACAACCTATGAGCGTAAACCATCACCAGATGTAATATGGCCACATCGCACCGACGGAGGACGCCCACCATGCCACCCAAACCCGTGATGCTGGTGATCCTGGACGGGTTCGGCTGGCGGGAGCAGTCCGCCGACAACGCCATCCGCCTCGCCCGCGCGCCGAACTTCTCGGCGCTGTGGTCGGGTTGTCCGCACGCGTTCCTGCGCACCTCCGGCCGCGATGTTGGCCTGCCGGACGGGCAAATGGGCAACTCAGAGGTCGGCCATCTGACCATCGGCGCCGGACGCGTCATCAAGCAGGAACTGGTGCGCATCGGCGACGCGGTCGCGGACGGCTCGATCGCCACGCTGCCGGCGTTCGTGAAGATCGTCGAGGCGCTGAAACAGTCGAACGGCATTTGTCATCTGATGGGGCTGGTGTCGCCGGGTGGCGTGCACTCGCATCAGGATCACGCGGCGGGCCTCGCCCATCATCTCAGCAGGGCGGGCGTCAAAGCCGTCGTGCATGCGTTCACCGACGGGCGCGATACACCGCCTCGATCGGCCGCCGAGGATCTCGCGAAGCTGCGCGCCGCGCTGCCGGACGATGTGCAAATCGCCACCGTGATCGGCCGTTATTTCGCGATGGATCGCGACAAAAGGTGGGACCGCGTCTCCCAGGCCTACGCCGCGATGACCGAGGCGAAGGGCGCCCGCTGCGACGACCCCGCCGCCGCGATCAAGGCCGCTTACGACGGCGGCAAAACGGACGAGTTCGTGCCGGCCTCGGTGATCGGCGACTACGCCGGCATGAAGGATGGCGACGCGATCCTGTGCTTCAATTTCCGCGCCGACCGGGTGCGGGAAATCCTCGCCGCGTTGTTGGATCCGGGGTTCGACGGGTTCCCGCGCGACCGAACGATTAAATTCTCCGCCGCCGTGGGCATGACCCGCTACTCCGACGCGCTGGCGCCCTTCATGACCTGGCTGTTCGACGCCGAGCACCTCACCAATATTCTGGGTGCCGTGGTGGCCGACGCCGGCAAAACCCAGCTGCGGATGGCGGAGACGGAGAAGTTCGCGCATGTCACCTATTTCCTGAACGGCGGCCAGGAGACGCCGTTCAAGGGCGAGGACCGGATTCTGATCCCCTCGCCGAAGGTCGCGACGTACGATCTGCAGCCGGAAATGTCCGCGCCCGAGTTGACCGACCGCGCGGTCGAGGCGATCGACAGCGGCAAATACGACATGATCGTGCTGAATTACGCCAATCCCGACATGGTCGGCCACACCGGCGATCTGGCCGCCGCGATCAAGGCGGTGGAGACGGTGGACGCCGGTCTGGGCCGCATCGCCGAGGCGCTGAAACGTCAGGGCGGCGCGCTGGTCGTCACCGCCGACCACGGCAATTGCGAGTTGATGAAGGACCCGGCGACCGGCGGCCCGCATACCGCGCACACCACCAATCCGGTGCCGGTCGTGGTGATGCGGAGCGGCGCCTCGGGCGCGATCCACGACGGCACGTTGGCGGATCTCGCACCGACGATGCTCGACCTGATGGGGATACCGGTCCCGCGCGAGATGACCGGTCATTCGATCCTGCGCACCGATGCGGCACGCGCGGCCGAGTAGCCTGCTGGCTTTCCTGCTGCTGACATCCCAGACCTTGCCCGGTTCGGGGATCGGGTCCGCTTTGGCGCAGGGCGCGCCGCCGGCGAACGGGCCAGGGACTGGCCTCGCTGCCTCGCCGAGAGGCACCCCCACGTCCCGACCTCCCGACGGTGCGGATCACGCGGCGGCGCGGGATGCCGGTCTCGGGCCGGCCGCCGATGGCGCTTCGGGCTCCGCCCGGAATGACGCGCCTGATTCGGTGTCCACTCCCGTGCCCAATTCGGCGTCCGATCCAGCGGGCAGCCCAGCCGGAAATCAGGTAGGAGACCAGATGGGCGGTTCTGGGCCCGACGCCGGTCCGTTGGGACGCGAGGACGCCACGCGGCGTCAGGTCGAGGACTCGGAACGCGTTCGCGCCATGCAGATCGATGCGCAAAGGCTCGCCACCGAGCAGGCGGCACAGGCGCTCGCCGAGGAGCAGCGTCTGACCGCGGAGCAAAGCGCGGCGTTCGATCGGCTGAAACATGCCGAAGCGGCGGTCGATGCGGTGACGCGGCGCATGCGGGACCTCGACCGGCAACGCGACGAGGCGCGGGACCGCCTCGACAGGCGGGTCGCCGCGCTGCGCCCGATGCTGCCGGTGATCGTGCGCATGTCCGACTACCCGCTGGAAACCTTGTTGGGCGCGCAACGCTCCGCCGAGGACGCGGTGCGCGGCATCCTGGTGCTGCGCGGCATCGCCCGTCAGGCCGAGATCGACGCGCGGTCGCTGATCGCGGACCGTGAGGCGCTGGATGCCGCGACCAAAGCGGCGGCCGATGTGGCGCCGAATCTCGCCGCGGCCGAGGCGGCGCGCGCGGTGGAGGCGGATGCGTTGGCCCGGCAACTCAGCGACACCAAAGAGCGGCGGGAGGCGGCGGAGCAGGACGCGGTCGCGGCGGCCCGGCGCGCGGCGGCGGAGGCGGCGCGCGCCAATACCTTGCGCTCGATGCTGCAGATTTTGGAGACGCAGCGCCGCCTGGAAGAGGCGCGGGCGCGCGAGGATGAGTTGCGCGCCGACCGGGAGCAGAAGGAGAGCGCCGCCGAGGCCGCGCGGGTGCGGCAGGCGGCGCTGACTCGTCCCACCGGCGCCGGCACGCTCGCCGCCAACGCGAGGCCGGCGGGCCAGATCCTGCCCCCGGTCAGCGGGACGTTGCTGCGCGGCTGGGGCGATCCCGACGGCGGCGAGGCGGCGACCGGTCAGTCCTGGCAGACCGGACCGGGCGCGCGCGTGGTCGCGCCGTGCGGCGGGATCGTGGCCTTCGCCGAGCCATTCCGCGGCTATGGCCTGTTGGTCATCATCGACTGTGGCGGCGGTTATCACGCCGTGCTCGCGGGTCTGGACCAGATTTCGGTGGCTCCGGGCGAGAGCCTGCGCGGCGGCGATCCGATCGGCGCCATGCGGGCGGCCCCGATGCCGGCCGGCTCGACCTCGGCTGCCTCCGCGCCGGCCGCCATCGCGCCGGATGCGATCGTTCCGACGGATGTTGCCCCGTCGGCCGTTGCCTCTTCTGACGTTGCCCCATCGGCCGCCGCGTCGCCGTCGGTCGGGACGACAGCCATCGTGGCATCCGGTACTGGGCCGGATGCGACCGGGCAGACCTCCACGCTTGCTCAGTCCGGGCAATCCGCGGGCGGTCCGAATTCAGGCGGAGAGATCGTCAGGGGCCAATCGCCGCCGGATACGGCCACCGCCTCCGCCGTGTCCGGAGGTCCGCCGGCCGCGGCGGTGTCGCCGATCCTCTACTTCGAACTGCGAAAGGCCGGCCGGCCGGTGAACCCCGCCCCCTGGTTGAAGCCGCCCGGTTGACCCGTCACCCGCCCCGCCTCCCATGCTTCGCGCGAGTTGACCAATGATTTTCGCTCAGCAACCATTGGTTAACATTTGTCCCCTATGAAAATGAGTGCTGGACGCTACCTATGAGGCCGCGCGAAAAGAATATGAACACGATTGTCGTGTGAGATCCATGTCGGCGACAGCCTGCCCTGGGTAAGGGAGCGTGCCGATGTGCGGCATCATGGGGCCATTGGGCCAGAGGGGTAGAGCGAATGAACTTCCGCCAGCGGCGTTTTCGGTTCGGCCTGTTGTTGGGTACGGCTTTCTTCGTCGGCGTCGTGTCCGGGCCGACCCTCGGCGTACTGGGCCGCGCCCTGGCGCAGGATCAGTCTCACGCGGAGGCCACGCAGTTCCTGAAGGTCTTCGGCGACGTGTTCGAGCGTGTCCGTTCCGAATACGTCGATCCGGTCAGCGATAAGGAAATCCTCGAGAACGCGATCAACGGCATGCTGACGGGCCTCGACCCGCACAGCTCCTACATGAACGCCAAGGCGTTCAAGGACATGCAGGTCCAGACCAAAGGCGAATTCGGCGGTCTCGGACTGGAAGTGACCGAGGATAAAGGCCTGATCAAGGTCGTCTCGCCGATCGACGACACGCCCGCGTTCAAGGCCGGGATCAAGGCGGGCGACATCATCACCGCGCTCGACGGCAAGACGGTGCTCGGCCTGTCGCTGAACGACGCGGTCGATCGCATGCGCGGCGCGCCCAACTCCAAGATCACCCTGACCATCAAGCGCGAGGGTAACGACCAGCCGCTGCAGATCGGCGTGGTGCGCGAGATCATCAAGATCCAGGTCGTGAAGTCCCGCATGGAAGCGGACGACATCGGCTACGTCCGGTTGTCGCAGTTCACCGAGCGGGCTGATTCGGGCATCCGCGACGCGGTCAAAAAGCTGAAGGCGCAGGCGGGCGGCCCGTTGCACGCGCTGATCCTGGACCTGCGCAACGATCCGGGCGGGCTGCTGGATCAGGCGATCGCCGTCTCCTCCTCGTTCATCGAGCAGGGTGAGATCGTCTCGACCCGGGCGCGCCATCCCGACGACAGCCAGCGTTGGGACGCCCGCGGCAGCGACATTCTGGACGGCGCCCCGCTGGTGGTGCTGATCAACGGCGGATCCGCCTCGGCCTCGGAGATCGTCGCCGGCGCGCTCCAGGACCACCGCCGCGCGGTGCTTCTCGGCACCAGGAGCTTCGGCAAGGGCTCGGTGCAGACCGTGATCCCGCTGCCGGGTGGCGGCGCGATGCGACTGACCACGGCGCGCTACTACACGCCGTCCGGCCGGTCCATTCAGGCAACCGGCATCGTGCCGGACGTGAAGGTCGATGAGTTGGCCAAAGATCCGGCCAGCTTCGGCCTGGAACGCGAGTCCGACTACAATCACATCATCAGCAATTCGGGTGGGACGCCGGCGACGGCATTGCCTCCGCGCACCGATTTGCCGCCGATCGTCAAGCAAATCCCGGAAAAGCCGCCGGAGAATTTCCCGAAGTTCGACGCGGCGAAACCGGATGAAACCGATTTCCAGTTACAGCAGGCCGTGGTCCTCGCGGAGGCCATGATCCGGCAGAAGAGCGCATCAGCGCGCTAAGGGAGACGCGATGGCGGGTATCGGCGGCCTACGCAGCACCAGATACCGCGGCCATTGGCGTCGGTTAGGCGCGTTCTGGATCGGCGTCCTGTCGTTGGCGGGGATCGGCGGCGGCGTGCTGCAATACCTCGGTCCGCCCGCCGCGACGGTGTCGCTGGCGGCCAACGGACCGCCGCCTCCCGCCCGGCCTGACGTGGTCGCGACGCGGCGGCCGCCGGCAGGCGAGGCCGAACAACCCGCGTTGGTCGCGACGGTCCGCCTGGCGCCCCCGGTCGTGGCGGGCCGCGATACCCCCGGTCCTGTCACTGATCCCGATCCGGCGCTGCTGGAACCGCTGAGCGAGGGCTCCAAGGAGAACCTGCCGCGGATCGCGTCCGATGGCCGTACCGCCATGAAGCTCTACGCCGCCGGCTTTGATCACAGTTCCCGCCGGCCGCGCATCGCCTTGCTGCTGGCCGGGATCGGCATGAATGAGGCCGAAAGCGAGGCCGCGATCCGGACCTTGCCAGGCGCCGTCTCGCTCGCCATTTCGCCTTATGCGATCACGAACGGGTCGGGTGGCGATGCTCCCCGGCGCGACGGCATGGATGCCAACGCACCGGGCGCCACCGCGACGGACGCCCACGCACCGGGCGCGGCAGGCGGCGGCGTGAACCTGGCCAGGCTGCTGGCGACGGCCCGCACCACCGGCCACGAATATCTCATCGCAATTCCGCTGGAGCCCGCCGGCTTTCCGCTCAACGATCCTGGGCCTCGAACATTGTTGACCGGAGCCTCCGGCCAGGTAAACGCGCGCAATCTGGATTGGGCGTTGTCGCGGGTGGAGGGATATGTCGGCGCCACCGGCGTGATCGGCACCATGCGCGGCGAACGGCTGGCCGCGATGACGGACCAGATGGACCCGGTGCTGAACGAACTCGCCGAACGCGGACTGCTGTATATCGACCCACGCGAGGATCATGCCGTCAACGCGGCAACGCCGATTTCCCGGGCCTGGGGCCGCCACGCCGACCTGATCATCGACGATGCCGCCGATCGGGGCGTCGCGGACCGGGCGATGATCGACGCCAGGCTCGCCGAGCTGGAGCAACGCGCCAAGGACACCGGGTCCGCGTTGGGTCTGGTGATGCGGCCAACTCCCGTCGCGGTGGCGCGGATCGCGGCCTGGAGCAACGGGCTCGCGGATCGCGGCCTGACCCTCGCGCCGGTCTCCGCGCTGGCGATCCCTCCGGCCGAGCCGCCGTCGGTCAAACTGTCGGAGCGCGAATAGTGAGCCTGTTGCCCTATCGTCCCAACGTCGGCGCGGTGCTGTTCAACCACGCGGGCCTCGTTCTGGTGGCGCGGCGGGCCGATCTGCCGAACGCGGAGGCGCCGGCGGGCGGCTGGCAATTGCCGCAGGGCGGCATCGACGAAGGCGAGGACCCGCGCCGGGCCGTGCTGCGCGAACTGGCCGAGGAGATCGGCACCGATCGCGCCGAAGTGATCGGCGAGCATGACGAATGGCTGACCTACGACCTGCCGCCGGAACTCGTCGGAGTCGCCTTGAAGGGCCGGTTCCGCGGTCAACGGCAGCGGTGGTTCGCCTTGCGCTTCATCGGTCAGGACAGCGACATCCGCTTGGACCTGGACCCGCATCCGGAATTCGACGCATGGCGATGGGCCCGGCTGACCGAGCTGCCCGACCTCGCGGTGACCTGGAAACGGCCGATCTACGAAGCTTTGGTGGAGAGTTTCGCGCGCTTCGCCGGCGGCTGATCCGTCGCCCGCCGAGCCGGCCATCTCTCGCCGCCCGTGCCTTTCAAGGCGGCCGGCCCGGCGGCCGACATGAAGCTGAAGCGGCGATATTTTTATTCCTTCCGAATCCGGTATGAAATCGCCAAGGGACGGCTGAGCGTTTCAGCACCACGCTCCAGCACATCGAAACAACTCCGGTTCGAAGTCCGCGAATACCGGAGCCAAAGCGTCGGCCGCGCCGCTGATCGCCGACCCGTACGTGCGAAACTCTGGATCTTCGCGACGTCGTGTGACGCGCCGATCCGCGTGGGCGTCGCGATGTCGCCGATGTCGCCACCGCGGTGTCGTCACATCCCCGGCAACGCCCCACGATGCCATCTCGGGCACCGCAGTTGCCGTCGCGCCATAAAAGCGTAGTCTTGCCGCCGTTCGGAGTATTGGTAACCGGGTCCAATCGCGGTCGCCGGATGACAGGAGGAAACATGGCAGATATCACAGGCGCCGACTTGCTGGCGAAAAGCCTTAAAGAACAAGGCGTGCAGTTCATGTTCGGCGTGGTCGGCTTCCCGGTCGGACCGCTTGCCGAGGCAGCGCAAAAGGCTGGCATTCCCTATATCGGAATGCGTAACGAGCAGACCGCGTCGTACGCCGCCGGCGCCATTGGCTATCTCACCGGCCGGCCCGGCTCGTGCATCGTCGTGACCGGCCCCGGCGTGATCCATGGCCTCGCGGGTCTCGCGAACGCGCAGCAAAACTGCTGGCCGATGATGTTGATCGGCGGCGCGTCGGAGACCTACCGCAACGGCATGGGCGCGTTCCAGGAAGAGCGTCAGGTGCTCGCCGCGACGCCGGTGTCCAAATGGGCGCATGCCATCGAGACGTGAACCGCATCCCGTTCTACGTGGAGATGGCGGTGCGGCAATCGATTTATGGCCGGCCGGGCTCGGTCTATCTCGATATCCCGGACGACATCATCACCGGCAAATGCGACACGTCGCAGGCGCACGAGGCCGCGCGCTGCCCGGATCCGCCGCGCATCCAGACCATGCCGCAATATGTCGAGCAGGCGCTGGACGTGCTGCAATCGGCGCAGCGTCCGCTGGTGATCATCGGCAAGGGCATGGCCTTCTCGCACGCCGAGGATGAGGTGCGCGCGTTCATCGAGCGGACCGGCCTGCCGTTCCTCGCCTCGCCGATGGGCAAGGGCGTGATGCCCGACGACCATCCGCTGTCCGTTGGCGCGGCCCGCAGCCTGGCGCTGCAACAGGCCGACGTCGTGTTCCTGATGGGCGCGCGGTTCAACTGGATCATGCATTTCGGCCTGCCGCCGCGGTACAACAAGGACGTGCGGGTGATCCAGCTCGACATCGAGCCGGAGGCGATGCACCAGAACAAGCCGGCCGAGGTCGCGCTCGTCGGCGACGGCAAGGCGATCGTCGGGCAGCTCAATCAGGCGCTGCAGAACCGCCAATGGTTCTACCCGAAGGAGACGCCGTGGCATGCGGCGATCGCCAAGAAGTCGGCCGAGAACGCGGCGCTGATCGCGCCGCAGATCGCCGACAACTCAGCGCCGGGCGGCTACTACCGGCTGCTGCGGGACGTCTCCGCCTGGGTGCCGAAGAACGCCATCATTTGCAGCGAAGGCGCCGAGCACGATGGATATCGGCCGCACCCAGTTGCCGAACTATCTGCCGCGCTCGCGCCTCGACGCCGGCAGCTACGGCACGATGGGCGTTGGGCTGGGCTTTGTGATCGCGGCCTGCGTGGCGCATCCCGACCGGCCGGTCGTCCATGTCTCGGGCAACTCGGCGATCGGCTTCTCCGGCATGGAGATGGAGACGATGTGCCGCTACGGCATGCCGGCCAAGATCGTGGTGTTCAACAACGGCGGCATTGGGCCGGGCATGGGCGACATCCCGGACGATCCGATGCTGAAGTTGCGGCCGAACTCGCTGATCTACGGCGCGCGCTACGACCTGATGATGCAGGCGTTCGGCGGTTACGGTTCTTACGTCGAGGATCCGAAGGATCTGCGTGGCGCGCTGGATGAGGCGATGAACTCACAAGGGTCCGGCGCTGGTGAACGTGAAGCTCAGCCTGGGTTCGCAGCGGAAGGCGCAAGAGTTCCGCTGGCATAGCTGACGGTTCCGCCAAATCCCTCTCTGGGTCGCGGGCCCAGAGAGGGAAGCGACGTTCGGCGTTCGCCGGTGCGTCGGCGCTGTCGGGTTCGACGTTAACGATCAGATGTGGGCTGGTTGATCCGCGTGCCGGGGTTTTCAAGGGCGATGTCCGGTGTAAGCTGCGCGGATGTTTTCCGAGCCCGAACGCGCGGCAGAGATTTTGTGCCATTTCGAAAGCCTCGGCGGCCGGCGGCACGGATGTGAATTTGGGTTGGTGCAGCGTCAGGCCGGACTTGAACCGCTTGGATGGCTGCGCTGGTCTCAGATCGCGCACGGCAGTCTCATCGCCGCGCTGGATACCGATCTGGCCGGTGTCGGCTCCCCGGAACAAACCGAACTGCATGAGTGGAACGGCGTTTTCATGGTGCGGGACGCCAGGTTCAATGTCAATTCGCACACACATCAAAGCGTAAACGAAATGGCGCCCGCGGATGTGCTGCGTCAGGCGTGCCGGCGGCATGCGTTCCTGGCCCGGAAGTTGTTGGACGACCTTCGGGCGGCGGAGAAGATATTTGTTTATCGCGAAACGACGTGCGTTCTGACCGAAGCCGAAATGCGCGATCTTTACCGCGCCGTGACACGGTTCGGTGGGGCATCGTTGCTGATCGGCAGCTACGCGGATGAAGCCAACCCCAATGGTTCCGTGCGCGAGATCGCGGCGGGCCTTTACGTCGGATATTTCAATCGTTTCGGGTTGCGTATCCCGCATCACGAGCGCGACGAGAGCGAAGCGGTTTGGTTGGCGGTGTGCCGCGGGGCGCTGGAAATGGCCGCGTCACGCATGGAAAGACTCACGCTTCGCTGATCGCGGCTGCTAATCAGCCGCCTGAGCCTTGGTCTCTTCCAGGAACGCCGGCATCACCTCGCGCGCGAATCGGCGGAGACTGCGCCGGCCGCGTTCGCCGCCGCCCGAGCCGCCGCCATTCATCAGCAAATAGCCGGCGCCCGCTGCTTGCAAATCGCGCAACTTTCGGGCGATCTCGTCGGGCGTGCCGTAAATGGCGCTGTTCAGATTGATCTCGACCGGATCGCCGGTCGCGCGATCCGGGCCGCCAAGCACCGTGCCGTCCGGTGTCGTGGCCAACTTCAACTGGCGCAACCGGTTCGCCAGCCGGCGTTCCAGCGCCTCGCCGCGTTCTCGTTCACTTTCCGATACAAAAAACGCGCGCGTCACGCCGACCCGCATCGGATCCCAGGCTTGCCCAGTACGCTCCACTTCCTCGCGGAAGATCGCGATGTTGTGGGCGACGTCGGCGGGCGACGCGTACTGACCGAGTAACAAATTGAAACCGCGGCGGGCCACGTCGCGAATCGAACGATCGCTTCCCGCGCCCATCCAGACCACGGGGTGCGGTTTCCGGAACGGCGGCGGCTCCACGATGATATCGTTGAAGGTCCAGTGTTTGCCGTGATGCGAGAAGCGTTCTTCCGAGGTCCACGCTTTCAGGATGACGTCGATGGACTCTTCGAACTTTTCGCGTGCCTCGGTCATGCCGACGTCGAAGCCGGCGAATTCGTTGTAACGGTAGCCGGAGCCGATGCCGAAATCGAGCCGGCCGCCGGACAATAAATCGAGCGTCGCGGCCTGTTCCGCCAGCAACACCGGATTGTGCCACGGCAACACCATCACCGCGGTGCCCAGCCGCAACGTTTTTGTCCGGGCGCCGAGCCAGGTGAGAAGATTGAGTGTGGCGGAGACCTGACCGAAGCCGGTGAAATGATGCTCGACCACGAAAGTGCCGTGAAAACCGAGAGTTTCGGCCTCGACGTTGTATTCGATGAAGTCGCGGAACCCTTCCGAGCTGTCGAATTCACCGCTGCCTCGCCGTGCCGCGGCGCTGCCGAACAGTCCGAACCGCATTGCTGTCTCCCTTTTCTCCGGGCTTAGCCTAAAACAAAATCGGCTGACTCGCCAAATGCGGCGGCGGCCCGTAAGTTGCGCGGCCTCGTACGGAACATGACCATGGAAATCGGCTGGTATCACGAGTTTCACCGCCAGGTGGACAAGCAATCCGACACTGACGCATTCGCGATGGGTCTCGATCAGGTCAGTCAGGCGGAGGAGTGGGGGCTCGACGCGATCTGGTTGGCGGAGATCCACCAGCAGGCCGCCCGCTCGGTCATGAGCGCGCCGATGACCGTGCTGGCCGCGATCGCCGGCCGTACGACAAAGGTAAAACTTGGCACCGGTGTTCAGGTGCTGCCGCTGACACACCCGTTGCGTCTGGCCGAGGAGACCGCCACCGTCGATCAGATCAGTCGCGGCCGGTTGCTGATGGGGGTCGGCCGCAGCGGCAACCCGCGCGCTTACGCGGCTTATGGCGTGCCGTACTCCGAAAGCCGGGAGCGGTTTTACGAAACGCTGGAGGTGCTGAAACTCGCGTGGTCGCAACCGAGTTTTTCATTCCATGGCAAGTATCATAACTTCGATGAGGCGCGCGCGGTGCCGCGGCCGTTTCAGTCGCCGCACCCGCCGATCCGCATCGCCGGCGCGTCCGAGGATACGTTCCCCGTGCTTGGCGCGTTGGGGTATCCGCTGTTCGTCGCGGTGCGCAGTGGCACGTTGGGTGGTCTCGCGCCGGATCTGCATGCGTATCGCGAGGCTTATGTGGAGGCCGGCCACAAAGGCAAAGGTCAGGTGCATTTGCGGTTGTCGTTGCACGTCGCGGAAACCGACGCGGAGGCTCAGCGCCAGGCGCACGACAGCATCATGGCCGGATACCAAAAGCTGATCACGCAACTGGAGGGCTCGCCGAACGCGCGGCGGCGCGCCGAACTCGCGGATGTGCGGTCGCTGACCTACGACGCGGTGATGCGGGACAAGGTGGTGATCGGCTCACCCGATACGGTGGCGGCACGATTGTCCGATCTTCAGGATGAACTGGGAATCGACGGAATTCTCGCGGAACTCAACTTCGGCGCGATCCTGCCGGCCGAGCACATGATGCGGTCGCTGCGGTTGCTGCTGACGGAGGTTCGGCCGCGGTTGCGACCGGCGCGGTAAAAAGTGGCCTTGGCGTTTGAGGCGGGGCAGGCACGACCGCGGCGACACCATCGGTAGCCGGTTCCCATGCCAACAAGCCGGTCCGAAGGCGGCGTATGCGTCAAGATGATTTCAATTGAGCGGCAACCATGTGATCACCCGAAAACCGGGCCTCACGACAAATCAAACGTTGCCTGCTGAGCAAATCCCTGTGACGTCTTATCCGTGGGATGGATCGCCAATATGTTAAGCCCCAGTTCGCCCATGCGATAGCCGTGATGCTTCAGAAATCTGACGATTTCGTCGGGCCCGGCCTTGGTATGCTCGATTATGATCGCCGGAAGACATCGCCTGATGGTTCGCTTTGCCCCTTCCAGTACTTCGCATTCCATCCCCTCAACGTCGATCTTCAGAAGATCGAGACGATGCAGCCCCAGCGAGTCGATTGTGATGGCGTCGACCGACACGAGTTTCGCGTCGGAATAATCGATGATCTGTCCGATCTGCTCCGGCTGTTTCGCCGGCCTCAGTTCGAGGCTGCCAAAGCTCGCCGGGGCGAAGTAATCAGGATCGGGGATTTTCATCACGCCGTTGCGATCCCCGGCCGCCGCGCGTATGAGCCTGACGTTGAAGCAATTGTTAATCGTGACGTTTCCGGCGAGAGCGTAGTAGATCCGTTCCTGTGCTTCGATGGCGATCACCGAACCCCAACCGGTCAACTGTTTCGCCCAACTGACGGTGTGCGATCCGATGTTCGCTCCGCAATCCACGACGATCACGCCATCGCCGAAGTAACGCCGTCGTGACGCCAGGACGAATGCCGCGACGGAGATCTCGCCAAAGTCGTGCGCTGAATTCATTCAGCATTTTGAAGCCGACCCCGAAACCTCTGCCCTCGCCGTCGGTATGGTGGTCAAACCGGTTGACGATCATCGTGCCATGATCCGTGGCGGCGAGAATAAAGGCGACCTTGCGCACGGTGTGATCAGACATTGCCGTCTCCACGACACGGATGGAGCCGGCGCGCGACCATGCGACGGCCAGGTTCCGCGTAGCCCCACTGATTGGCGCATACTCCTCGGCGGGCCGCGTATGGGCGATCCGCACCGCATGGTTCCACATCGGACCCTCGCCTGACGGCCACCCGCATATCCGTGCTCGCTTCGTCGTTCCGTGTCGCGCCGCGGGACCGCACTTGAACTCGGCGGCCCCGACCGCTACGATATGTAGCACTACATCTCGTAGCAGGGCAATGGCGGAAAATTCAACCGAACTCGGCGACCTTGAACGCACGGTCATGCAGGTTCTCTGGGCCAATGGCCGGATGACGTCAGAGGCGGTCCGCGAGCAATTGCCCCGTAAATTGAAAGAGTCGACGGTCCGCACCGTGCTTCGCCGTCTGGAGGACAAGGGTTTTGTGACGCACCTCGTCGAGGGCCGGACCTACGTATTTGAAGCGTCGGAGGCGCGAGGGCACGTCGCGGCGCGGGCGGTGCGGCGGATCGTCGAATGGCTGTGCAACGGGTCGATTGAGGAAGTTCTGGTTGGGATGGTCGACTCGGATATGCTCGATCCGACGCAGTTGCGGCGGCTCGCCGACATGATCGCGAAAGCAAAGCAACGGAGGGAGTGATGCTGGAACTGCTGGCCGGGGCGGCGTTGCGCTCCCTCCTTTTGGCGGCGGCCGTGGGGATGGGATTGCGGTTGCGGCGGACACACAATCCGAGCGTTTCATTGGCCGCGTGGACACTGGTGCTGGCGGCATCACTGGTGATGCCCGCGGCGATGCGGCTGACGACGATCGCGCTGCCACACGACATGATCCCGGTCGCGCGGCTGCCTCTCGCGCCGCTGGTCGTTGACTGGCCTGGATCTCCCGTGTCGTCCGCCGAAGCCATTGTATCTTCCACCGTATCGACGGCGTGGCCATCGTGGAACGAGACGGCCTCGCTGCTCTACGTCGCGGTGTTCGGTGTACTGCTGCTCCGTCTGCTGACCGGGCTCTCGCTGTCATGGAGAATCGTGCGGCAGGCGACGCCGATCCACGAAGCATGGGCCGAGGGTTTCGACGTCCGCACCAGTCGGCATCTCAACGCGCCGGTGACATTTGGCTCTGTCATCCTGTTGCCGGACGATCACACCGGTTGGACACCGGCTATGCGCTCGGCGGTTATTGCCCACGAGGGGGCGCATGTCTCGCGGCGGGATTTCGCGATCCAACTGACCGCCAGCGCCAACTGCATGGTTTTCTGGTTTAATCCGTTCAATTGGTGGTTGCGGCGGCATCTGCGCGACCTCGCTGAGTTCGCGAGCGACGATGCCGCCATCGCCCATCTCGGCGATCAACTCGCCTATGCGGATATCTTGCTGGAAATCTCGGAGAGCGTCTCCAGATTGCAAGGCGTTGTCTCGATGGCCCGGCCGGCGTCCGTCGCCGCGCGCATCCGGCGTATTCTGTCAGAACCGCCGTTGACCGAAGGCACAAGCCGGTATGGCCGCGCGATGTTGGCGATGGGCATCGTTCCCCTCGCGGCATTGCTGTCCACGCTGATGATCCTTCCCTCGCCGCCGCCGGCGCGGCCGCCGCTGTCGGGGGATCCGCGGGCCTCCGTGACGCGTCTGGCTGACATGGGGGCGACAGAGGCAATCCCGCGGCCGATACCGCCGCTTACCCCCGCCAACCCGGCCGCGGCACCGGTCACGATGACGGCACCGCCGCCGTCCGTCGTGACGGAGCCAACCTCAACTCCGAGCGCGGCGGTGCCGCCGCCCGCTTCGGCCCCGCGAACCGAAACCGTCGCGCCGCTCCCACCATTCCCACCCATGGCGCTGCCGCCGTCAGCCGCGGTCGCGCGAGGGACGCCGCGGCGCGCGCCGTCTCCCATCACCGGCAACACGCTCATCGCTTCGTCCTCGGCCACCATCCGAAAGCCGAACCGGACGGCGAAAAGCCAACGAACGTCCGATCTGTCGCCGGGATCCCAATCGAACAAATCGGTGCGGATGCTTTCGCAACTCATGAACCGGCCGGAGCCCGAGGCCGGCGTGACCGGCGAGGACGGGTGGTCACCTCTTTTCAAAACTGTCGCCAATGAGACCTGCACTGGTAATTACTCGGGCGCGGTGGGAGGCGTGTTCCCGATCCCGGCACGCATCTATTCTCCGGTCGAGGCATACTTCTATCGTGGGCCCGGCGACGCGCCGTGGGTTACGTTCTATTTCCCCAGGCAGCAGCCAGCCAACCTGCCCGTGACGATCCAGGGAGGCGAAATCAAATTCGCTGTCGCGAATGGTACGACCTATACATTGTCGCCTTCACGCAATTTTCTGCTGCCGACACGGTATCACCGTCTTATCGGGTCCTCGGAGAGTCGTCCTGATGGGACAATCGATATCGTCTGCCGGAAGTCGAAATCATCTCTTGCGAATGTTCGCGGAGAACGAACACCATGCCTGAAACGCGTGCTCGGTCCATGCTGGCCTTCGACCATGAGACCGGGTTTCCGCCGCGCCGTTAGCCGGTCTCAGGGATCCCTGTCGCTTTGACAGGACCACCGCGCGAAACGAGTGTCCTTCAGCCTGACGCCCACACTGATATGCGGCGCCAGCCTTGTGACATGGCTTGCCTGGCAGTCACGCTTCCAGGGCCGGATCGTATCATTCCGCCGCCGGTTTCAAATGCTCCTGCAACCGCGGCATCAGTTCGACCAGGTTGCATGGCCGGAACCGGTTGTCCAACTGGTTCACCAGGATGTCGTCCCATCCGTCCTTCACCGCCCCGGTGCTGCCCGGCAACGCGAACAAATACGTGCCGCGCGCGACGCCACCCACCGCGCGCGACTGGATCGTCGACGTACCGATCTTCTGGTAACTCAACATGCGGAACAATTCGCCGAACCCTTCGATCTTCTTCTCCAGCACACGATCGAACGCTTCGGGCGTCACGTCGCGACCGGTGATCCCGGTGCCCCCGGTGGTGATCACCACATCGATCGAGGGGTCCGCGATCCAGCGCCGCAACAGCGCCTCGATCGCACCGGCGTCGTCTTTCTCGATCGCGCGAACAGCGACGGTGTGACCGGCTTTGACGACCCGCTCGGCCAATGTCGCGCCGGAGGTGTCGGTCTCCAACGTCCTTGTGTCCGACACCGTCAGCACGGCGATGTTCACGGCCAGGAACGGGCGGGTTTCATCGATGCGGCCCATGGCGTCCTCCAGCAAATCCACGCGCGCGAGATAGCACATAAGGCGGCTCGACCAAACGCGCGTTTTCCCGCATCCTGGCCCCGCCCATTTGGCGTCCCAATCCCGGCGTCCCAATCAAAGCAGGTGCGACGATGTTCATCGCCATGAATCGCTTCAAGGTCCTCCGCGGCGCGGAGACGGATTTCGAGACGGTCTGGACCTCCCGCGACACGCATCTCCGCGACGTGCCCGGGTTCATCACCTTTCATCTGCTGCGCGGGCCGGAGCGCGAGGATCACACGCTGTTCGCCTCGCATACGCTGTGGGCCAGCCGGGCGGATTTCGAGGCGTGGACAACGTCCGAGGCATTCCGCCTCGCGCACCGCGGCGCCGGCGGCAACAAGCCGCTCTATCTCGGCCACCCGGAGTTCGAGGGCTTCGACGTGGTGCAGGAAATCAACGCCGGCTGAGGGGTTCCTCGGCGGCCATCAGTTCCAATGCCTTTGTCCGCCGGCGGTCGAGCCGCGCCAGCCAGGTTTCGCCGAACAGGGTGTAGGCGGCCATTTGCCGGTAGCCGGTGCGCTGCATCGCGGTCAGCGCGTCGAGCAGGGTCAGCCGGTCGGTCAGCGCGACGCGGCCCAACGTTTCCGGCCCGACCGCGCCATCGATGTCCGCGCGCTTCTGCCCGCAGGCGAGTTGCAGGGCGCGGCCGGCGCGATCGGGGCCGGCGTTGACGGCATGGTCGAACATCATCAGGTCGATGCCGGGCGGCAGAGCGTCGCAGCGCGTGCGGTTCCAGAAATCGGCCAGATACAGCGCTCGCACGGTGGCGCACGGCATATGCCGGACGTCGTCTTTGCCAAGCCCAGGAGCGCGGAGGAAACGACGGAGACGGGCCAGGGTGATGCCGTGGTTGGTGGCCAGCCGAGGTTCGGTGGGATGGTCGCTGTATCCGCCCTCTTCGGCCAGCGTGAACTCGAGGGATTCATCGAATGAGTTGTCCATGAACGTCGCGCTCCTGAGAAGAAATGACTAAGGCAGGAGTGTCGTCATGTCGCGCATCGGCGAAATCGCGTCAAAACATTTCCGGTGGGCAGGGCGAGGGCGCTGTCCTCGAACCCGCCAGGGGTTTCACCCCCGGACCAGATCAAAGGGCGAGGCCCTTTGAGATCTGTCCATTGAACAGGGGAATGATAACGGGCCGACACGGACCTTGAGAGGTCACCGACGGGCCGCTATCATTCTTCTATCAAAATAAATGGTTTCAAGGGCACTGGCCTGGTTGGGCGGGGCGGACGCCCCGGCCTTGCCCTTACACCACCGGCGACGCGCCGCCGTCCATGTTGATCGCCGCGCCGGTCGTGAACCCGGCCAGGTCGGAGCACAGGAAGCATGCCATCGCCGCGAACTCCTCGGCCTTGCCGATACGGCCGATCGGCACGTTCGCGCCCATCTTCGCCCTGAACTCGTCATACGGGACGTTCGACGCGGTCGTCCGATGCCGGCGCACGTGCTGATCGGAGTCGATCAGGCCCACCAGCATGCCGTTCACCAGGATGCCATGCGGCGCGCCCTCATTGGACAGGATCTTCATCAGCGCCATGCCCGCCGCCCGCGACACCGCCGTCGGCGCGCCGCCCGCTCGTGGCGCCTTCGCACCGAGGTTCAGCACGTTGATGATGCGGCCCCATTTACGCTCCTGCATCCCCGGCCACACCAGCCGGGTCAGACGGATGGCACCGAACAGTTTCAGGTCGAGGTCCTCTTGCCAGATGTCGTCGGTAATCTTGTCGAACGTCATGGCGCGCGAGGTGCCCGCGTTATTGATCAGGATATCGACCTTGCCGAAAGCCTGCATCACCGCCGCCACCGCTTTCTTGATGTCCTCGTCCTTGGACACATCGCACTGGAACGTCGCGACCTTCGCCTTCGCCCCCTCCATCACCTGGGCTTTCGCCTCCGCGAGGCCGGCCGGGTCGCGCGCCAATATCGCGACATCGGCGCCTGACGCGGCGAACTCCTTCGCCATCGCGAGACCCAGTCCCTTGCTGGCACCGGTGATGATCGCGCTTTTGCCGTCGAGGCGAACTTCCATTGGTTTTCTCCCTCTTTCTGGATGCGCCAGTGTGGAGAACGCCGCCGGCATGGGCAAGCCCGCGCCTGAGTAAATCGGCCGAACACGTCATGCCACGGGGCTCAGGTGCAGCGTCCGCGCCGCGTCTGTTCAATACGACATTGTTGTTAACGTTTGATCCAGATCAGTGCCGCGAACGTGCAACTCACGCACAGCATCGCCACGCACGCGGGTTACCGCGACGGAGAAAACCACGCGATGACGCCCCCCACTGTTGAAGACAACCGCGTGGACCCAGGCGTCGGCATCGGTCCGATTTCAGGCGATATCGGCGGGGATTTAACTTCGCCCGACATATCCGCCGTGCCGGCGCGACAAAGTTCCTTCATCGACCCCGAATTGATCGAGGCCGGTGATGCGGCGCCGGGCGGTTGCCGCACGGTCGAGGCCTCCGTCGACGATCGGCCAGCCCAGTTGGGAGTCGGCGGCATTCGCTTCGATTTTAACGATGGCTGCCGCGTGCTGTTACCGGACGGGCGGTGGCGCGTGCGGTTGTATGACCTCGACACCGCCAATCTGCTCTACGACACCCGCATCGGTGCTGGGCGTGTCAACAGCGCCAATCGGTTCTTCATCCGGTTCCGGCTGCTCGTTGAAGGCGCCAACGGGGAACAACTGATCCACGACTATGATGCGACCGACCGTGACGTGCTGATCCGTCTCGATGTCAATTCCGTGGGCGATACCATCGCATGGTTTGCCCAGGCCGCCGCGTTCCAGCGGCAACACCGCTGCCGGCTCACCTGCGCGATGTCCGCCAAATTGATCCCACTGTTTCGCGAGGCTTATCCGGACATGGAGTTCGTCAATCGCGACGCGGTGCCGACCAGGCCGTTCTACGCGACCTATCGGCCGATCCTTTACTTCAACGATACGAAACACCGGTATCAGCCGAGTGACTATCAATTGGTGGGGCTGCATCGCAACGCCGCCGAGATCCTCGGCATCGAACCGGTCGAGACACCGCCCACGATCGCGCTGCAACCCGGCCCCGGTCCCTACGCACCGCCGCCGGAGGAACCGTATGTCTGCATCGCGGTGCAGTCGACCTCGCAGAGCAAATATTGGAACAATCCGCATGGTTGGCGCGAGACCGTGCGGTTCCTCGAAAGCCTCCGGCTACCGGGTTATCTGCATCGATCAGAAGCCCGTGCACGGCCAGGGCCTGATCTGGAACCACATCCCGCACGGCGTCGAGGACATGACCGGCGATCGTCCGCTGCCGAGCGCGCTTATTGGTTGCGTCAGGCCACCTGCTTCATCGGGCTCTCCAGCGGTTTATCCTGGCTCGCCTGGGCGGTCGGCACCCCGGTGGTGATGATCAGCGGCTTCACCCACCCAAGTAATGAGTTCGCCACCCCGTACCGGGTGATCAACCGCCACGCCTGCAACAGTTGTTTCAACGACTCGCGGTTCGCGTTCGACCGCACCGATTACATGTGGTGTCCGCGCCACGCCGGCACCGCGCGACAATTTGAATGCACGCGGCTGATCACCTCGGCGCAGGTGCGGCGGGCGATCGAACGCGTGCCGGACTTCGGCGTCCAAGCGGCGTCCGCCGTCACGCTCGACATTTCACACAAGGGCGCCGCGCGACGCGGTTCCGGCGACGCACCTGAGCCGGATCGCGGGACCTCGCCACCGTGTGTGGCAGCACAGGAATTATCGCCATGACCGTTACCAGCCCGCTTTATGTCCACGACGGTCAGGCTTCCGGCGGCCTGACGGTCGAGACTGTCTCTGGATCCATCACTGTCGAGGCCGGTGGCCAGATCACCAACACGTTGGCGACCAACAACGGGTCGATCGATCTGCAGGGTGATGAAGAAGCCCACGGGGAAGGGTCTCTCTCCACCGTGGTCGACGGCGGCGGTGAGACGGTGGAGGAATATGGACTCAGCATCCAGACCACCGTGAATGATGACGGCTTCCAGGACGTTGGCGGTGGTACATCGATCAGCGCGACAATCAACGATGACGGTTTCCAGTACGTTGGCGGTGGTACATCGATCAGCGCGACGATCAACGACGGCGGTTCGCAGTACGTGACGAACGAAGGTGAGTCGTGGAACACGACCATTAATGCCGGCGGCTCGCAGTACGTCTACAGCAATGGTGTCGCGTCGGCGACGCTGATCACCAATGAAGGCGAGGTGGCGGTGGAGTCGGGCGGCACCACCTACGCGACGAACGTCGGCGACGGCGGCGCCGCCGGTGTGGCGTCAGGCGGCACGACCTACAACACGGTGATCAGCTCCGGCGGAACCGAAGGGGTGTTTACCGGCGGCATCGAGGCGGGCGGGACCGTGCTGGCGGGCGGGACCATGTTACTTCTGGGCGGCTCGGAGCCGAATTTGGTCGTCAGCAGCGGCGGCAGCATGGTGATCGAGAACCTCACCGTCGGCCAGTTCTCGGCGTCGAACGTGGTACAGAGCGGCCTCACGGTCCCCACCGGCGCCTCTCTCACGGTCGACAGCGGTGGCTCAGCGATCGGCGTTCAGCTCGCATCCCAGGCCACGGTGTATGTCAATGCGGACGGTCTCATCGCGCATGCCACCGCGGGCAACGGCGCGGAAGTGCAAATCGAGTTGTCCGGCTATGCCGTCGACACCGTGGTCGACTCCGGCGGCACCGAAACAATCTTCTCAGGCGGTATCGAGGCACTCGACAACAACGACGGCGCCATTCCTGAAGGCGGTAGCGCGGTTGTCGCCGGGCTGGTGATCGTCGGCAGCGGCGGCAGCATGTACGTGGAGGTCGGCGGCACCGGCTGGGGCATCGATGTGCATGCCAGCGGCACTGTTATCGTGTCGGGCACCGTCAGCGGCCTGCGTGACGAAGGCGGCACCGCGACGGGACAGTTTGGCCAGGTTTTGGTCCGGCCGGGTGGCTCGTCGATCAGCGGCTTCCTCAACGGTGGGCTCGAAACGGTTCTTTCGGGCGGTTACAGCAGTGCCACCAGCGTCGGCTACCTTGGGGTTGAGTACGTCGGTGGCTCAGCGGTCTCCGTTGGCGTGGGCTCCGGCGGCTTTGAGAATGTCGCGTCCGGTGGCGTCGCCGAGAATACGGTGGTCTCGCAGGGCGGTTCCGAAACGATCTATTCGGGCGGCTCGGAATCGCTCAACGTCGCCAACGGCGTCGTCCCCGAGGGCGGCGGTAGTGTCGTTCCCGGCACCGTCATTGTCGGCGGCGGCGGATCAATGGCCATCTTCTCGGGGGGGACGGGTTACGGCATCGATGTGCATTCCGGGGGCGCGATCGACGTCGCGGGGACGGTAAGCGGCCTGGCGGTCGAAGACGGTGGGTCTGCGTTCATCCAGCCCGGCGGGAGCGCAATGGGCAGCTTCGTCAACGGCTATGGCCAATTTGTTCAGGCTGGCGGCTCGTCGGTTTCCGCCACGGTGAGTGCCACCGGCGAGGAGTATGTCTACGGGATCGACAGCGATACCCACGTGCTCAACGGCGGGTACCAGTTCGTCGAGTTCGGGCGGTAGCGCCTTTAACACCGTGGTCGATTTCGGCGGCTCGGAAACGATCTCGGGGGGCGGCGAGGAGTTTCTCTCCGCCGGTAACACGGTCAATGGCACGACCCAGGCCGGTACCGTCACCGTCCTGAGCGGTGGATCGATGCTGATCGCTTCGGGCGGGACGGGTTACGGCATTGTCGTGCAGTCCGGCGGCAGTGCGGCCATCGCCGGGTTCGTGAGTGGCCTGCTGCTGGAGAGCGGCGGTTCGGACACCGTCAGGTCCGGCGGCTCGGCGTTGAATACCTCGAACACAGCCGCGAATTCCGGGTCGGAAATAGTGAACCCGGGCGGCCTCGCGATCTCCGCCGATGTCGACGGCGGGCTGGAAATCATCGACGGCATTGGCCGCGAGATCGATGTGAGCAACCGCGGTTATCTGGGCGTGGTGTCGGGCGGCAGCACCGTGGACACCACGGTCGAACTCGGGAGGTCTGGACGACGTCGACGGCGGCGGAAGCGATTTCCTCACCACTGTCAACAGCGGGGGTACCGCGACGATCGATCCGGGCGGCTACGCCCAGGGCATGACGATCGGCGGCGGCGGCAGCGCGTATTTGTCGGCCGGCGGCACAATGCTGAGCCCGACCATCCAAGACAGCGGGACCCTGACCGCGCTCGGCACGATCACGGGTGTCGCCACCGATAATGGGCTGATTTATGTGCCCGCCGGCGTGTTGACCCTCAACGGCCTGGCCGGCACAGGGGAACTTACCATCGCGAACGGCGCGAACGTCGCGATGAAGGGCAATGCCAACCTCGCGAACCTGGTCGTCAACGCGGGTGGCACGCTCCAGGTGCACGGCGTCACCGTGGACACCGACCCGCTCACCATCGATGCCGGCGGCACCATCATCGGCGACGGGGTCATCGGAGGCAGCATCACCGACGACGGCTTCATCACCGTCTCCGGCGGCGTGCTGCAATTCACTGGTGCCATCAACGGTCCCGGCACCATCACGATCGACGGCGGAGCGACGCTGCTGCTGGACGGCGCGGTCAACTCCGGCGTCACCATCGACTTCAACAGCGACGGCAGCGGCACACTGGAGGAGGCGGACCCGTCAGGCATGCAAGGCACGATCATGGGTGAGCAACCGGGCGATGTGGTGGAGAACGCGACCTGTTACCTCGCGGGCACCCGGATCAGTACCTCCGACGGCGACCGCGCGATCGAAACCCTGATGGCCGGCGATCTTGTTCAGGCACACTTCGCCGGCATGACGCCGGTTCAGTGGATCGGTTATCGTCGCATCGATTGCCACCGCCATCCCAATCCGCGCAAGGTCTGGCCGGTGCAAGTCGCCGCCGGCGCGTTCGGGGAGCAGTCACCTCGCCGCGATCTGTGCCTGTCGCCGGATCATGCCGTGTTCGTGGATGGCGTGCTGATCCCGATCAAACATCTGATCAACGGCACCACCATCGAGCAGGTGCCGATGGATACGATCACTTACTATCACCTTGAGTTGTCAGAGCACGACGTTCTGCTGGCCGACGGCTTGCCCGCCGAGTTCATATCTCGATACCGGCGACCGCTCGAAGTTCGCGAACGGCGGCTCGGTGATCATGCTGCATCCGGATTTCTCCACATACGCCTGGGAGGCGATGGGTTGCGCGCCACTCGTCGTGTATGGACCCGTGTTGAACGCCGTACGGCGGCGGTCGCGGGCACGCGCTCATCTGATCAACGCGAACGCCGGAACCGTAAACCGCGCCGAGACTTCGGCCATGATCACGAACCAACGGTGCCGCCTCACGTGAGGCGGCGCGTTACGCCACCTCGAACAGCCCCGCCGCGCCCATGCCGCCGCCGACGCACATCGTGACCACGACCAACTTCGCGTCCCGGCGCTTGCCCTCGATCAGCGCGTGGCCGACCATGCGCGCGCCCGACATGCCATAAGGATGCCCGATCGAAATCGCGCCGCCGTTGACGTTCAGTTTGTCGTGCGGAATGCCCAGCCGGTCGCGGCAATACAGCACCTGACAGGCAAACGCCTCGTTCAGTTCCCACAGATCGATGTCGTCGACTTTCAGCCCATGCTTTTGCAACAGCTTGGGCACCGCGAAGACCGGGCCAATGCCCATCTCATCGGGCGCGCAACCCGCGACCGCCATGCCGCGGTAGATGCCCAGCGGCTGCAATCCGCGGCGCGACGCCTCGGCTTCTTCCATCAGCACGGCGGCCGAGGCGCCGTCGGACAACTGCGAGGCGTTGCCGGCGGTAATGAATTTGCCTTCCTTGACGATCTGACCGTCCTTGAACACCGGCTTCAGCGCCGACAGACCCTCAAGGTTCGTCTCCGGCCGGTTGCCTTCGTCCTTGCCCAGGCTGACATTCTTCTTCGACGTTTCGCCGGTGTTGCGATCGGTCGCGAGCATGACCGACGGCATCGCCACGATCTCATCGTCGAACGCGCCCGCCTGCTGGCCCGCCGCGGTGCGCTGCTGCGAGCGCAGCGCATATTCATCCTGCGCCTCGCGGGAGATTTTGTAACGATCGGCGACCAGTTCCGCCGTCTCGATCATCGTCATGTACAGGCCCGGGACATGCGCCAGCAACTCCGGATCCTGCGCGCGGGACCGGTTCACCGCGTTGGTTTGCACCAGCGAGATCAACTCCAGGCCGCCGCCGATGGTGATCTGCATGTCGTCGTGCAGAATTTGTTTCGCCGCCGTCGCGATCGCCATCATGCCGGAGGCGCATTGACGGTCCACCGACATGCCCGCGACGGTGTCCGGCAATCCGGCGCGCAACGCGCACTGACGCGCGACGTTGAAGCCCTGCGCGCCCTGCTGCAGCGCGGCGCCCATGATCACGTCGTCGATTTCGGCGGGCGCGACGCGGGCGCGTTTCACCGCCTCGGCGATCACATGCCCGCCCAGCGCCTGGACTGGGTGTCGTTGAACGCCCCGCGATAGGCCCGGCCGATCGGCGTGCGGGCGGTGGACACGATGACAGCGCTGCGCATTGGCGTGCTCCCTTTGGCTTTGTGCGGCGGAGTGATGGCGCGGAAACGGCGCGCCGTCCAGGGCGGGTCGTTACGCCCGGTCGCGCGCCGGCCTTTCTTCCGCCGGCCCTTCCTCCGCCGGCGGAGCGCGTCCATGGCACGCATGGCCCGGGCCGCGTGAAGTTGACCGGAATGGATCGGACCTCAAACCGCCCGCGCCAGGTGGTCCGGGCGCCGCACATGTCGCCGGATCCCGGAGGCCGCGATCAGCATTGGCGCGGCGAGTGCCAGGCACCCTGATACGAGCAATGGCACCCTGTATCCGCCGCTGATGTCATGCAGGATGCCCATGAATTGCGGTGCGAGATACCCCGACGTGTTCCCGATGGTGTTGATCGCACCGATCCCGGCCGCCGCCGTGGCCGCGCCAAAGTATGCCGTCGGCAAATTCCAGAAGACCGGCAGCGTCGATGACAGGCCCGCGAGCGCGACACAGAACGCCGCCATCGCGACGTAGATGTTCCCCAGCGAGAACGCGGCGGCGATGAGCCCGAGTGCGCCGATCGTCAACGGACAGAGAACGTGCCAGAAACGTTCCCCGGTCCGATCGGAACCGCGGGAGATGGCGATCATGGCGATCGCGGAACAGAGGCTCGGCAATGCGCTGACATATCCCACGGCCAGGTTGGACAGGCCGAGACCCTTGATAATCAACGGCAGGAAGAACCCAACGGAATAAACGCCGTATAAGATCAGCGCGAATGCGATGGTAATCGTAACAATCTGCCGATTGAATATCGCCCGCTTCAGTCCCGTGCCGTGCGCCGGTTTGCGCGTTCCTTCTCCATCGATTTCCCGCTGCAGCCATGTGCGCTCCGACGCGGTCAGCCACGGCGCTTCCCCTGGGTGATTGCGGAGTATGGCATAGCCGACCAGTGCCAGAAGCACCGCCGGCGCGCCTTCCATGAGAAACACCCACTGCCAGCCTCTGAGGTTCAGCCAGCCGTCGAGGCGGAGAATATTGGCGGACAATGGCGCGCCGAGCACGCTGGAAATCGCGCTCGCGGCGAAAAAGAAGCCCATCATGCGTCCCCGGTAGCGGCCCGGAAACCAGCAGGTCATGAAATACGTGACGCCGGGGAAGTAACCGGCCTCGGCGATCCCCAGCACGAAGCGGGCGACGACAAAGCTTGTTTCGCCTGTCACCAACGCGGTGCTCGCCGACGCGATTCCCCAGATCGCCATGATAATGGTGAGCCATGCTCGCGCGCCGAACTTGCGCAGCATGAGGTTCGCGGGAACCTGGCACAGGACATAGCTCCAGAAGTAGGCTCCCGCGGCCAGTCCATAGGCGGACGCGGAAAGACCGAGATCCTTGTTCATGGTCAGCGCGGCGATCGATACATTGTAGCGGTCAAGGGCATTGATGATGTAGGCGACGCACAGAAATGGCACGAGTCTCCAGGCCACTTTGCGTATGATCGCGGCTTCGACATGGCTCACGTTCGGCTTCCTCCACACGACTTGCGCACATCAGAAATCCAACCGCGCGGGATGTCCAATTTCCGGCCGCGCGACCGGTTGGGTCATGCTTCGCGCGATGGCTCGTTGTTTCGCTCCGCGCGTTGCCCCGCTTGTCTTCGCACACGGCGAGAATTGATGGTGACCGGTTAATCCGGTGGCGGACGAACCGAAATCCGTCTACCTCCATCCGGTGAAACGCACCCTCGCTTTGCCCGACTCCCCGCGGTGGTCGCCGGCTTCGGCCACGCTGCCATACTCACCCCGGATGGCGAGCTGCTCACCCTGCCGACCGAGGAAGCCGCCGCGCTTCTTCGCACGCTGCCGCCGCCCATCCTGGTGCATGCCCCGGCCACGTTCCGCCGCCTCGGCCTGCGTCAGGGACCGGCGTTCGACCTGCTGGAACTGTTCGCCTTCGCCAGACCGGGGGAGAGCGCGGCGCCCACGCCACGCGGCCTGGCGCAGTCGCTGGACCACGAGGATCCGCCGGTCGCGCTGGAGGATCAGGCGGCGCTGCTTCCGGATCTCGCGCTGCAGTTGCTGAACCACCTTGCCCGCGGCCGCGACACACCGGTGAACCGCGACGCCGCCGGGCTCGCCGCGCGCATGGGCCGTGTCGGCTGGGGGTGGGCGGCCTACATCATGGAAGCGCTGGGTCAGCCCGATGCCGCCGCCTCGATCGACGGAATGAAGGTCTGGCGGCGCCTGCCGGAGTTCGAGGAAACCGCCGTTCCGCCGCCGCCCTCCGCGCATCCCGTTACCGAACTCGAAGCCCGCGCCCGCCTGTCGCTGATCCTGGGCGCCCACGCCGAGCAACGGCCCGGCCAGGCCGACTACGCGGGCGCCGCCACCGCCGCGTTCCTGCCGCGCGAGACCAAGGGCGACCCCCACCTCGTCCTCGCCGAGGCCGGCACCGGCACCGGCAAGACACTGGGCTATCTCGCCCCCGCCAGCGTCTGGGCTGAGAAAAACAAAGGCCCTGTCTGGATCAGCACTTTTACCCGCCACCTGCAACGCCAGATCGAGACCGAGGTCGCCCGCATCTGGCCCGACCCGACCGAACGCCGCGCCAACGTCGTCGTGCGCAAGGGACGCGAGAACTACCTGTGTCTGCTGAACCTGGAGGAAGCGGTGAACAATGCCGCCTCCGGCTTCCTGCAAAACCAGTTGGTCCCGCTGGGCCTGGTCGCCCGTTGGGCCGCGGTCACCGAGGACGGCGACATCCACGGCGGCGACCTGCCGGGCTGGTTGGGCGAACTGCACGGCGCCGCCTTCATCGCCACGCTCGCCGACCGCCGCGGCGAGTGCATTCACGGCGCCTGCACCCATTACCGTCGCTGCTTCGTGGAGCATACGATCCGCCGCGCCCGGACCGCCAAACTGGTGGTCGCCAATCACGCGCTGGTGATGGCGCAGGCGGCGTGGGGTGGCCTGGACGACAACGCGGTGCCCACGCGGTACGTGTTCGACGAGGGGCACCACGTGTTCGACGCCGCCGATGGCGCGTTCTCCGCCACGCTGTCTGGCCTGGAGACCAGCGAACTACGCCGTTGGCTGCTGGGCGGCGAGGGCGGCCGGTCCCGCGCCCGCGGCCTGGCGCGGCGGGTCGAGGACCTCGTCACGGACCGCCCCAACCTGACCGCGCCGTTGGATGCCATCCTGCAGGCTGCCCGCGCTTTGCCCGGCACGGGCTGGACCGCCCGCCTGACCGATGACGGCCCGGAACTGGAAGGCGTCGAGCCTGGCCACGGCAATCCGACCGAGACATTCCTGCGTCTGGTGCGCAAACAGGTGATGGCGCGCACCTCGGCCGATGAAGGCCCCCGCGCGCGGCCGAACCCGTACGGGACCGTCGAATGCGACGTGCACCCACTGAATGAGGTCGGTGGCCGATGCCGCCGATCGCCTCGCCCGCGCGCTGGGCCGCCTCGTGGAACCCGTGGAAACGTTGCGCGCCCGCCTGCTCGCCCGCTGCCGAGGATGAGGCGGAGGATATGGACGCAGCCACCCGCACCCGGATCGAGGCGATCGCCCGCTCCCTGGACCGGCGCGCGATCCAGCCGTTGCGTGCGTGGCGCTCGATGCTGACCGCATTGGCGGAGCCTGACGGGGAACCGGGCCAGCGGCCGGGCTATGTGCCGTTCTTCCGCCTGGACCGGCGTGACGGCAACCGCGATTTCGATGTCGGGCTGCATCGGCACTGGCTCGATCCGACGGTGCCGTTCGCGTTGAGCCTGGCCGCGCCCGCGCAGGGCATGCTGGTCACTTCAGCGACATTGCGCGACGCCGGCACCGGCGATCCCGAGCAGGCCTGGTCCGCCGCCGAGGCGCGGGTCGGCGCGCCGCATCTGCCGTCGCCGGCGATCCGGGCCGCGGTGGCCTCGCCGTTCGATTACGCGGCGCAAACCCGCGTGCTGGTGGTGACCGATCTGGCGCAGGGCGACATCGGACAACTCGCGTCGGCGTTTCAGGCGTTATTCGTCGCGGCGGGCGGCGGCGGTATTGGGACTGTTCACCGCGATCAACCGGCTGCGCGCGGTGCATGCCCGGATCGCGCCGGAACTGGAGGCGCGGAATATCCCGCTTTACGCACAGCACGTCGATGCGATGGGCAACGCCACGCTGGTCGATATTTTTCGCGCCGAGGAGGATAGTTGCCTGCTCGGCACGGATGCGATGCGCGACGGCGTCGATGTGCCGGGCCGCGCGCTGCGGCTGGTGGTGTTCGAGAAAGTGCCGTGGCCGCGCCCGGATATTTTGCATCGCGAACGGCGCGTGCATTTGTCGCACGGCGATCCGAAGGGCTGGGATGACCGGATTGCTCGCTCCCGGTTGCGCCAGGCGTTCGGGCGGCTGATCCGGCGCGCGTCGGACAAGCGGGGTGTTCGTGCTGCTGGACCGCGGCGCGCCGAGCCGGTTGATGTCGGCATTTCCGGAGGGCGTGGTCGTGCACCGCGTCGGACTGGCGAAAGCGGTGGAAGAGACACGGGAATTTCTGCGGGAGACGTAGGAATTGCGGCTGGTGACCTGGAACATCCGTGCCGGCGGCGGCACGCGGCTGGAGCGGATCGCCGAGGCCTCGCCGCGCATCAGGCCGATGTGCTCATTTTGACCGAGTATCGTTCCGGCGAGGCCGGCCAACGCCTGCGCGCCGTGTTGCGCGATCAGGGCTACGTCTGGCTAAGCCCCGTCGAGCCGCCCGGTATCTGCAACGGCGTGCTGATCGCCACCCGCGCAAACCCGGATCGATCGCGCACGTGACCGAGCACGTGCCCGAACCCTGGCGAATGCTGACCGTCACGATCAATCGCGTGCGGGTGTTCGGCATCTACATGCCCAACCTGAAAGCGAAGATCCCCTACTGGGAGGCACTGATCGAGGCGTCCCGGCCGCATTCCGGGCGGCACGCTCTGGCGATCGGCGACTTCAATACCTGCCGTGCCTTTCGTGGACGAACCAGGCGCCACCGACCGCACCGCGCCGTTCATGGACAAAATCCTGGCGGCCGGATTCCAGGATGTCTGGCGCGACCGGTTTCCGGAGGGACGGGAGTTTTCCTGGTACAGCCATCGCGGCAACGGTTTCCGCGTCGATCACGCCTTCGCCTCGCCGCGGCTGGCGCCGCGGATCGGTGACGTGCGTTACTCGCACGCGGAACGGGCCATTGGCGTGTCGGACCATTCCGCTCTCGTTCTGGATATCGATCCCGCGCGCTGATCAGGCCGCCATCGCGTAGCCGCGGCGGCGGGCCGGCGGCACCGGATGCCGCCCCGACACCCGCTCGATCATCAGCAGGCGATCGTCGTCCAGGCCAGCCTTCAACGCGGCGTCGAGAAACACCTGCTCCAGCACATCCTGTTGCGCATGGCTGCCGCCGAGCCGGTACATCTCCCCCAGCACCGGACGCATCAGCGCGACCGCCTGCGCATACTGGCCGAGACCATGCGCCAGCACCGCCTGGCTGACCGGAATGGCGAAGTCGCCGACCAGCCGCGCGTTGAGGCCGCGGCCCTTGCGCGTAATCGCGCATCGCCTCCAGCATGCGGCGCGCGGCGTCCTCGCGCCCGGTCGCGGCCAGCGCCATCATCCAGTGCGGCAAGGTGAACGCGGACTGACAATCGCCAATCCTGGCCTCGGCTTTGTCTGCCAGTTCGATCCAGCGCGTGCCGGCGTCCACGCCGTGCCGCGACAGCCGGAACAGCATCGAGGCGGCGTTCTGCACGTCGATATAAAGGTCCGGCGCCGCCTGGACCAACGGCGAGTTCAGATCGCGGAACCGCGTATCGTACAGCGTCAGAACGTGGGACATATCGCCCAGTTCGAGGTGGTACATCGCCTGATGCCACCACAGATGGTGTTTCAGGTTGTTCGCCGCGCCCCAGCCGTCCTGTAGCGCGTCAACCCAGGCGATGCCCTCGCGCCGCCGTCCGGTCATTTCCAGAACATGCGCGACGCCATGCGCCGCCCAAAGGTCGGTGGGATCGCGGCGGATCGCTTCACGGCCGGCGGTCTCGGCTTCGATATAGTAGCCGCTTTCCTCATGCGCGAAGCAGCGGCAGCCGAGGATCGAGTTGAAGCCCGGGATCGAGTCGGACCAATGCTTTTCCACGCTGAGCACGGTGGACAACATGACGTCCGGCCGGCCGAACCAGAAGTTGATGAAGTGGTGCAATCGGAACGCGAGCAGATCGTGCGGATGATTCTCGCAGAATCGCTTCCCAGACTGCGGACGCCTTGTCGGGATCGCCATCCGACCAGTGAATGAGGGCCTGCAGATGGGCTTCCTCGCGCGGGGTGGCATGACGCAGCAATGGCGCGGCCGTTTCCGCCGCCGCGCGAGCAACCGGGACAAGTTGGCTTTTGTAGCCGAGCAGAATGAGATAGCCCTTCAGCACATGCGCCATGCCGCAGGCCGGATCGGCGGCGAACAACGCCTCCATCCGCGCCATGATGTCGGACCGATAGCCGAGATAGGCGTCGATCGCATGATCGAAGGCCGCCACGGCATCGGCCGAAGCGGCGGTCACCGGCAGGCCGCGGATATCGTTGTGCATGTGAGTCAGTCTCCCGAGACAGCCATAGCTGTAAGCCACAACGCGGGCTTGATCAATTTCGTCCCACGCGCTTGAGCTCGCGGAAGCGCCGCTCAAAGGCCGCCCAGGGGAAACGACGATGCTGGCATGGATGCGAGACCTGACGACACGCGAACGGCGCACGATGGCCGCCTGCTTTGGCGGCTGGACGCTGGACGCGCTCGATGTGCAGATATTTTCCTTTGTGATCCCATCGCTGTTGGCGATCTGGAAGATATCGACCGCCGAGGCCGGCGAACTGGCGACCATCACGTTGCTGATCTCGGCTTTCGGCGGCTGGATCGCCGGCGCGCTGGCGGACCGTATCGGCCGCGTCCGCGTGTTGCAGATCGCCATTCTGTGGTACGCGCTCTTCACGTTCCTGTGCGGCTTCGCGCAGGACTTCAACCAGTTGTTCATCCTGCGCGCGCTGCAGGGCTTCGGCTTCGGCGGCGAATGGGCGGCCGGCGCCGTGCTGATGGGCGAAGTGATCCGCGACCAATATCGCGGCCGCGCCGTGGGCCTGGTGCAAACCGGCTGGTCGATCGGCTGGGGCGCCGCCGCGCTGCTCTACACGTTGTTCTTCGCTTTCATGCCGGAGAGCATCGCCTGGCGCGCGATGTTCTGGATCGGTTTGCTGCCCGCCTTGCTCGTGTTCTGGATCCGCCGCTTCGTCGAGGAGCCGGATCTGTCGGTGAGGCGGCGCGAAGCCGTCGGCTGGACCCACCTGTTCGCCGCGTTGAAGCCGCCTTATCTGGCCACCACCTGGCGATGCGCGCTGATGGTAACGGGCGCGCAAGGCAGCAGCTACGCGCTGACGATTTATCTGCCGACCTTCTTAAAGACGGAACGCCACATGACCTCCGTCGGCACCGGCTCCTACCTCATGGTTCTCATACTGGGCGCATTCTTCGGCTTCGTTTCCGGCGCCTTCCTGGCGGACGCGATCGGCCGGCGGAACACGTTTTTCGTTTCGGTGCTGGGGTCGGTTATCATGACCCTGGTCTACATGCTGGCGCCGTTGTCGAATGACATGATCCTGCCGGTCGGATTCGTGCTTGGTTACATCAACCTGATGATGTTCTCGCCAATGGGTTCGTACATGACGGAGTTGTTTCCGACCGCGGTGCGCGGCGTCGCGCAAGGCTTCTGCTACAACGCCGGGCGCGGCATCGGGGCGATCTTTCCCGCCCTGGTCGGCTTTCTCGCCAAACAGTTCGGCCTCGCCAACGCCATCGTGGTGTTCAGCGGACTTGGCTTCGCCGTGATGATCGTGGCGCTGCTGATGCTGCCGGAAACCAAGGGGCGCGCGCTGTCGAGCCTGGAGGTGGCGAAGTAGCATTCGCGTCGCTGTCAACTGAGTCGCGCGAGGAAATCCTCCATCGCGCGATTGAACGCCGCGGGCTGATGCAGATTGGACGCATGGCCCGCGTCGGGGATCACGGCTTTCCGCGCGCCGGGGATCTTCGCCGCCATGTAATCCGTCGCGGCGAGAAAGTTCGTATCGTTCGCTCCGACGAGAACCAATGTGGGGACCGCGATCTTTTCCAGCGACTGAATGACGCCGTCGTTCTCCTGCGCGAGCATCCCGCGTGCCGCGCCGGCGAGACCCGACGCCGACCGGTGCTGGCTCATGCGCACCTCATCGGACGTGCCGAGCGCGGCGAGCCCGCGCGCATCGAGATCGTCGCCGCGCGCCCGCGCCCGCTGGTTCCACGCCTCGCGCGCCTCGGACTTCTTAAATCCTGGACCGGTATCGAACAGCATCAACGCGCGGCAGCGTTCGGGATGGCGGAGATGGAACGCCATCGTCATGTAACCGCCGAGCGACAGACCGCCGATGATGGCGCGGGTTTCGCCGCAGGCGTCGAGGATGGCGGCCATGTCTCCGACGGTCAGCGCCTCGGAATAGGCGGCGGCGTCGGTGGGGTAATCGCTCTCGCCGTGGCCGCGCATATCCCAGACGATGACTTTGTAACGATCCTTGAACGCCGCGATCTGGCCGTCCCACATGCGGCAGGTCGCGCTGTAGCCGTGGCTCAGCAGGATCGCCGGTCCACCGCCGTGCGCTTCGTAATGAATGTTCACGCCGTCACGATTGAGTTTCGCCATCGTTGCCTCCTGTTATTCGAACGTCGCGACCGCGCGGTTTGGGTTGGTGCTGCCGCCGTGTGATGCCTATTCCGCCGTCGATCGCCGATGTTTGCAACCCGGCGCGGTTTCTGGTGCCATGCCGCCAGCCAACAGGGAGGGCGCGGCCGTGGAAACGTTGAACGATATCCTGGACGAGACGACGTCATTCGAAAAAGTCGCCACCGGATTTGTGTTCACCGAGGGTCCGCTCTGGCATCCCGACGGCTTCTTTTACTTCGTCGATGTCCGCGCCAGCGGTTTGTTCCGCCTCACTCTGGGTCAACCGCACGAGAAAATTCGCGAGACGCAGGGCGGCAACGGGCTGACCTTCGACCTCCAGGGGCGGCTGATCAACTGCGAAGGCGATGCGCGGCGCGTCACGCGGACGGAACGCGACGGCACCGTCGGGACGCTGATCGACCGCTTTGAGGGCAAGCGATTGAACCGGCCGAACGATGTGATCTGCCACTCGAACGGTACGCTGCTGTTCACCGATCCCGCGTTGCGTGTGCCGGTGGCGGAGCGCGAGGTGCAGAACGCCATGATCTACAAGATCGCACCGGATGGCACGGTCAGCGAACTCGCCGCGTTCGAGTATCCGAACGGTCTCGCGCTGTCGCCGGACGAACGAACGCTGTACGTCGCGAACACACGATGGACGAAATATATTCACGCCATCGAACTGGACGGGAATTGCAACATGGTCCGGCGGCGGATTTTCGCGGACATGTCGCACGATGGCACCAACGGCGTGCCGGATGGGATGAAGGTCGACGCGGCGGGTCGCGTGTTTTGCACCGGGACGACCGGCGTCTGGGTGTACACGCCCGACGGCAAACTGATCGGCATCATCGAAACGCCGGAAGTCTGCGCCAACATCGCGTTCGGCGGCGACGATCTCCGCACGCTGCTGCTGACCGCGAGCACGTCGGTTTACACGCTACGTGTCAATACACCGGGCCTGCCACATCCTTGGTACGGTATCGGAAAGTAGCGCCGGCTACTCCTTGCTGACATTCCAGAACGTCGGCGCCGGTCCCTTCCCGGGGGTGCTGATCGCCTTGGTCCAGGCGGCCCGCGGCAAATAGCGGCCGAGCGGAATGAACGGCACCTGGTCGATGGCGATCAACTCGATCTTCCGCTCCAGTTCCGTTTGTTCCGCTTCAGTATCGGCGTCGAGCCACGCGTTGTACGCGGCCTCCATTTCCGGGATGTCGGGCCAGCCGATCCAGGCATCCTTGCCGTTGCCACGCAGCAATGAACCGAGCAGCGGGTCGCGGTATTCCGGCACCGGCGTGACGCTGACGAACAATGACCAGCCGCCTTTGTCCAACGGCTCCTTGCTGCTGCGCCGCTGCAATGTCGTGCCCCAGTCCATCGACTGGTCCTCGACATTCACACCCGCCTGCTTCAGCGAATCCAGCACCACCAGAGTCGCCAGGTTGTAGAACGGCTGATCCGTCGTGTGCAGCATGACCAGCCGTTCGCCATTGTATCCGGCGTCGGCGAACATCGCCTTGATCTCGGCCGGCGAGCGCTTCCGGGTCAGTTCGTCCATGCCGGCGAGATCGACCTCCTTCTTACCCGTCGCCAGATACCCCATCGGCACGATCGCGCTTTCCGGATCGCCGCCCATCACCGCGTCCATCACCTCCCGCTGACTGATCGTCGCCCGGATCGCCCGCCGCAACTTCACATTGTTGGTTGGCGCGATCACGTGATTCGGCCGCAACTGGCTGATGAACCCGTAATCGTCCAGCCGCCCCACGATCACATTCGGCGCGGCACGCAGCACCGGCAGCAGATCCGGCAGCGGCATTTCCAGCCAGTCGATTTCGCCGGTCGTCAGAGCGTTCGCCGCCGTCGAGGCGTCCGGGATCATCTTCCATTCCATGCGATCGACCAGCACCTTGTGCCCGCCGGAGGTGAAGCTCGGCTTTTCATCGCGCGGCACATAGCGTTCGAACGGCACCAGCGCGGCGTGACTGCCGATGACGTACTCCTCCTTCAGAAACCGGAACGGTCCGCTGCCGATCGCTTCCGGCATCTGCTTGAACGGATCGGTCATCGCCAGCCGCTCCGGCACCATGACCGCCGCGGTCTGGAATTTCGACAAGGCCTTTGGCAGCCACGGCGATTTTCGATTCAACCGCACAACAATCGTGCGGTCGTCGGGTGCCTCAAGCGCGTCAAGCCGGGAGTGCAAGGTCGCTCCCGCCGGATCGCGCACCATCCATCGCTTCAATGACGCGACGCAGTCTCGTGCCAGCACTTTGCTGCCGTCGTGGAACCATTGGTTGTCGCGCAGTGTCATGGTCCAGCGCTTGCCGTCGTTGTCGATGACGTAACCGGCCAGCATCTGCGGCTTCGGGTTCATCCACTCGTCACGGCCGAACAGCACGTCGTAGATCTGGAAGCCGATATTTCGCGTCGTCATGGCGCTGGTCCAGACCGGGTCCAGGCTGGCCAGCGGCGATTGCGGAGTGAACAGCAGGGTTTTCGTGGTACCGCCGATCGCTGGACGCGCCAGTGCGGTGCCGGCGCTCCCGGCCAAAAAGCCGCGACGATTTATTTTCATGTTTCCTCCGCTTCACCGCGAGTTTAGCCCGGTTGCGGAGGCGCTTCCAGAGGCCGGCCGGCGCCGCGCGTCGCCATCCCTTTAAGCTGAAGTTCCTCGCGCACCTCTTCCTCGATCGCATCCAGCAGACGGGCGGGGAAATGGCGCGGCATATCGCGGTAGATGAACACGAGGCGCGTTTCGGTATCCGCCGATGGCCAGCGCTCCAGGAACTCCGGTGGTGAGAACACGTGTTGCACGCCGTGCACGACGGCTGGCTGCCCAGGCATTTCCTCGATCGCGATGAGGCCTTTCATGCGGATCAACCGATCGCCGCAATGCTCGGTCAGGGCTTGCAACCACAATGTCAGCGCCAACGCGGGCAACGGTCGCGCTCGTCGAAACGCGTGCGTTTCAATCCCGTCCGAATGCCGCGCGCGCGCGAACGGCGACGCCGCGCCTGGGTCTGCCGGCAGCGTCAGGCGCGCGGCCCGCGCCATCGGATCGGCACCGGCGAACAACGCGGCCGGCGTCGCATCACGGCTCAACGACCGCGGTGCGAGCGGGTTCAGCACACCAATCCGATCCAGCAATGAACGTCCCGGCGCCGCGAGATCGGTCTTGCTGAACACCAGACGATCGGCCAGCGCGACCTGCCGCCGTGCCTCGGGATAGCGGTCGAGCGTGGCCTCGCCGTGCAGCGGATCGACCACGGTCAGCATCGTATCCATCACATGCGTCGCGCACACCGCCTGATCGGTCATCAGCGCGTGCAGGATGGGCGCCGGGTCGGCGAGGCCGGACGTTTCGATCAGGACTCGGTCGAACAAACCTCCGGCGCGCTCCCGCAGCCCCAGCAGAGTTTCGATCAGGTCGCTGCGCACCGCGCAACACAGGCACCCGGTGGTCAGCGCCAGAAACGTTTCGTCGCCACTGGCGATCAGCTCGTGATCCAGCCCGATCTCCCCGAACTCGTTGACGATCACGGCGGTCCGGGCGAACGCGGGATCGCGCAATACCCGGCCGATCAGTGTCGTTTTCCCCGAGCCGAGGAAGCCGGTGACGATCGAGACCGGGGTCATGCGTCGGACAGTGTCACCACGCCAGTTCTTCACCCTGGAAATCGATGAACGCGTGGTGATGTTTGGCGCGCTCCCGCTCGATCACCGAGACGAGGCCGCGCGCGCTGTCCTCGACCCCAACCGGCGCCGACGGACCGCCCATGTCGGTCCGCACCCAACCCGGATGCAACGTCAGCAGCGTGATGCCGCGGTCCTTCACCTCGGACCACAGCCCGCGGCTCAGCGAGTTCAGCGCCGCCTTACTCGCGCGGTACAACTCGTGCCCGCCGGTGTTCAGCGACACGCTGCCCATGATCGAGCTGGTGAACGCCAGCACGCCGGTCTTCTCCCGCACCGAGCCGGCGAGGACGCGGGCGAGGCGGATCGGCGCGACGGCGTTGGTGAACATCAGCGCGCCGGTCTCCGCCTCGGTGGCCTGGCTCGCGCTCATGTGCCCTGGGCCGGAGACGCCCGCGTTGATCAGCGCCGCGTCCAGCTTGCGACCCTTCAGCGCGCCGGCGAACCCATCCACCTGAGCGGCATCGGTCATGTCGAGCGGGAGGATTTCCAGTTTCCCCGGGTTCGCGGCGGCGAGCGATTTCAGCTCCGCCGCGGCGTCGGGACGGCGGGCGGTGGCGATCACCGACCAGCCGCGTTGCAGCATTTCCTTAACGACACCAAGCCCGATGCCGCGATTGGCACCGACGATGAGGGCGAGCGACGGGTCGGCCATGGTCGAAACTCCTGCGAGATATCCTCAGTTTGCCTGGTTTTGTGGCTCGACGACAACCGTGCCCACTTTACCGCCTTGCTCGACGGACAAATGCGCGGCGGCGGTCTGGTACAGCGGGAACCTGCCGTCCACCGACAGGATCCGGCCGGGCGTGGCGATGAAGCGAGCCATGTCGGTTTGCGCGCGCCTGCGGTCGGCGTGCGGGCTGGTGGGCAGCACGAAGCCGCGGATGGTCAGGTTCTTCGCCATCACCGTGCGCAGGGGCACCTCCGGTTCCAGCGCTCCGTTCGACGCGTAATAGGCGATACTGCCGCCATCGCGCACCGAGGCCAGCACGGCCGCCAGATTGCCGCCGAGATCGACATCGACGACGTGATCGGCCAGTTCGCCGCCGGTGATGTCGCGCACCCGCGCGGCGACGTCCTCGGTCCGGTAGTTGATCACGTGCGCGGCGCCGCCCGCGCGGGCCCGCACCGCCTTCTCCTCCGAGCTGACCGTCGCGATCACCGACGCGCCGGCCCAGGCGGCGAGTTGCACGGCGTAGTGTCCGACGGCGCCGGCGCCTCCTGTCACCAGCACGATCTTGCCCTGCAAGGGGCCGGCGGCGAACACGCAGCCATGCGCGGTCATGCCGGGAATGCCCAGGGTGGCACCCTCGGCGAACGACACATGCGCGGGCAGCTCGGTCACCAGATCCGCGTTGAGGCAGATATACTCGGCGGCGGTGCCCATCCAGCGGCCGTTGCGCTGCCCGTTGTACAGCCAGACGCGCTTGCCGACCCAGCGTTCGGGGGCCATGGGACCGACCTTGTCGACCACGCCGGCGCCATCGCTGTTGGGGATCACGCGGGGATATTCCGCCGGCACCGCGCCGCGGCGGCGGTAAGTGTCCGACGGGTTGACGCCCGAGGCCTCGAGCCGCACCCGCACTTCGCCGGTGCCGGGTTCGGGGGTGGGGAGTTCGCCCTGCACAATGACTTCATTCGCCGGTCCCTGGCGGTCGTACCAGACTGCTCGCATCGCACCGTCTCCTTTGTTGCCCGGGACAGTTGCCCCGGAAGTTTCGTCGCCCGCGGCTCCGTCGCATCGGACGGGTGAACCGGCGGTCCGGCGCACAGACGTATCACGGCGCGACCGCTCACCGGGCCGGTCACTTTGTCGCCGCCCGCGGGGATCGAAATGACCGGTGCCGTGGCCGGTCAGGATGGCGCGTGCGCGAGGAATCGACGGGACCGACAGACGACTGAAACCCGAGGAATAAGACCGCGGGCGCCGCCTCGTTACCAGCCGGCAAGCATAAACGTGAGATGACCGCCCCTGCTTCAGACAATTCAGGCTGGCGCGCAGCGGAGATTATTGGAATGGACGACGGCGGATTACCTGCGATGGCATCGACGGCATTGGCCGAATTACGCAAGACGGCGCATTTGGAGGGAGCGGCGATTATCGATATGGCACGACCCAATTCCGCGTCAGTCCTGCTGTTCGACGCGGTGCCCGGCGTCCCTGATCGCGATCGGCAGCGCACATCAGATGCTGCGGAGATGCCCGGACGCCCCATCCTACGCGGTCGGACCGGACAAGCGTCCCATCATGGTCTCGCCGTGGATATTGCATCCCGACCGCCGCGGCGGTCTCGCGCTTTGGCGCAAGGCCGGCGCGTCCGGGTGGGATGAGCGCGACTCGGAATTCGCGGCATCCGTCGCGGGCCTGATGCGGGTCATTCTGGAGCATGGACCGGGCGAAGCCTCGATCGACCGTCTGACCGGCCTGCCCAATCGCTCCTATTTCCTGAGCGAGGTGAATCGCCATATCGACCGGCTGGAACAGGACGGCACGTCCGGCACGATGCTGCTGATCGATCTCGACGGTTTGCGCCGTGTCAACGCCAATCACGGCCGCGCTTTGGGCGACGACCTGCTGATCCGGACCGCGAACCTGTTGCGCGGGATCGTGCGGCCGGTGGACATGGTGGCGCGCGTCGGCGGCGATGAGTTCGCGGTGTGGCTGGACAACATGGATCACATGACGGCGGCCGAGCGCGCGGTTGGGCTCGCGGAGCGGCGCCTGGCGTTGCCCGAAGGTGTGGGGGACATCGAACCGGCCGAGCCCGAGGGTTCCGAGATGACGCTGTCGGTTGGCATCGCCAGCCGGATGCTCGGCGATGGCGAGGACGCGCGCGCGTTGCTGCGCCGGGCGCACAAGGCATTGTGGGAGGCCAAGCAGATCGGCGGCGGCGGTTGGGCGGTTTCGCGGCCTCCCAGGGGGTGACTTCATCGGGGACCGTCAGAGGGTGACGCTCATAGCGGTCGCGGAAAGACACGATCGACGAACGACCGTCCACAACAGCGGTCATACCAGCTGGCCGGAATAGTGGCGCGCCGGCCAGGTACGTCATGCGTCCAGGTACGTCATGCGTTCGGACGGTCGCTACCAGAGGCGGATCCCGCCGAGGCCGGTTCCTGTTGGCGGCGAAGCGCCGCCAGAGCGGCCGCCGCGGCATCGCGCAGCGCGGCGGCGGGCGCGGCGCGATCCAGCGACGTGTCGAACCATCGCAGATTGGCGGCCAGCGCGGTCAGGCCCAACAGCCCGGCCACGCCCACCAGATCGTGCACCGCGTCCCCCACCGTATCCGCGAAATCCGCCGGTGGGCGCGGCTCGTGAGCGTCCGGACGTTCCAGCAGTATCAGCAAATCACCGATCCGGCGCATGGCGGTGCCGAGGTGGGTCGCGAATGCCGCGCCGCCCACCGCGTGTCTGAGATCGGCGAGGACGGCGGCGTTCAGCACCTGGTGGCTGATGGCCGCGTCGTCGCGCCCCCGCTCGTGGGTGGTCGGATCGCCATGATACGGCTCGCCGTCCGGCACCGGCGTCAGCCGCGCAGCGCTCATGACCGCGGCCAGAAGTTCCGCGCGGGTGAAGGGCTTCCTCACGCAGGCATCGACCCCGGTCTGTCCCGAACTCGCCGGCGGCGAGCGCCACGAGGTCGGCGGTCACCAGCACGACCGGAGTGCGGCCGCGATGGCCGGGCAGGGCACGGATCCGCCGCGTGACCTCCAGCCCATCGACCACCGGCATCCGCATGTCGGTCAGGACGACGTCGAAGTCGCGGCCCCGGACCGCGGCGACAGCGGCCTCGCCGTCCGGAACCTCGGTGACCTGGTGACCGGCGGAGCGCAGAAAGTCGGCCGTCACGGCGCGGGTCAGGTCGAGATCGTCCGCGAGCAGAACATGCAAATGGCGGATTTCGGCCGCTCGCGGCACCTCGTTGGCCTGGGTGACGGCGGTTGGCGCGGCGGGCGGTTGCGTGAGCGGCAGCTCGATCCAGAACAGGCTCCCGCCGCCCGGATTTTCCGCGTGGCCAACCTGACCGCCCATGCGGCGGGCAAACCGTTGCGTGATCGATAGCCCCAGGCCCGAGCCCTCGGCTCGCGAAATCGGCGGCGTCGATACGGTCGTAAGCGCGGAACAGCCGCCATCGTTTGTCGGGCGGAATGCCCGGTCCGGTGTCGGCGACCTCGATCCGCAGCAGCGACGCATCGCCCGAGACGCGGAGCGCGACCGAGCCTCGGGTGGTGTATTTCACCGCGTTCATCAGCAGATTGATCACCATCTGCCGCACGCGATCGCGGTCCAGCATCGCCCTTCGTTGGGCTGAAGCGCTGACTGTGCTGGTCAGCAGCACGCCTTTTCGCCGCGCCTCGTGCTCGACCATGGCCAGGCAATCGTGGATCAGGGAATCGATGTCGCATGGCTCCAGGACCGGGGCGGTCGCGACCTCGTCCGGGCGGGCGATGTTGATCACGCGATCGACGACGTTGCGCATCAAGGTGCCCGCCGCGGTCAGTCGCGCCAGCCGATCCGCCTGCGACTCACTGAGCCCACCTTCATCCGTCAGCAACTCCGCCTGCCCGAGAATTCCGGTCAACGGCGTGCGCAACTCGTGACTCATGTTGGCCAGCAGACGCATGCATTCATCGTTGGCCACACCGGCCTCGGCCTCAGCCCGAATGCCGCGGCGCAGCAGGCGCCAGCCGGCGAAACTCAGGCCGAGGATGCAAAGCCCAGGGGTCAGGGTCAGCAGCGGCAGCCAAAGCAGCCACGAGGGGTCGCCCGCCGCGATGTCGCTGCGATCCTCGGCGAGTTCCAGCACCAGCGCCGGTGTGCCGAGGCGGCGGAACAGATGAATCCCGGCGTCGTTCGCGGTCTCCGCCACGCCGGTGCGGAGGTAATTCCGCCAGGCCGGGTCGGCGGTCCCGGCGCGTCCGATCGCATCGGCATCGTATGGCGTGCGCATCAGGATCAGGCCGTCGTCGCGCCGGATGGTGACGAAAGGAGAGGGGTCGGGCGAGGGGTGAGACAGCAGGTCGCTCAGCCAGGTGAGATGGACGCCGGCCACCACGACGCCCGCGAAGGCGCCGTCGGGCCGGTTGATGCGCCGGCTGATCGGAATGGAGGCATGCTGCGTTGGCGCGGTGGCGAAGGGCCGGCCGATCATCACGATATCGGCGGGGTTCTTCAGGTGATCCTGAAAATAATCCCGGCCAACGAAGTTCGCCGGCCGGGACACGTTGGATCGGGGGTCGGCGACCACGTCGCCTACCTCATTGAGGACGTTTATGAAGCCAATGTACCGCGCCGTCAATGGCAGGTCGAGCAGCGGCATGTTCGACGTGGCGGCCGTGGCGTCGCCGCCCGGCCCGAGGCGCGCGGCATCGCGCAGCACCAGGTCGTACTGCGCCATGTCGGCATCGATCCGCCGCGCCAGACTTTCACCCTGTGCCGCCAGGCGCCGTCCGGCCTGCCGCATGGCGTCGGTCCGCGCCGCGAGGCCGAGCCAGACGGCGAGCACGAGGCAACCCAGGCTCGCGAGGAGACTGAGGCCGATCAGCCAGGGCAAGGCGACGCGAAGCTGGGGCAGGCGCATTCTGGGCTTTTCCCGTTGGTCCGGAGAGACTGACGGGAAAGTCCTGATGAAGTGTTGACGGAAGATGCCGATCCGGCGGGCGAACCAACCGCGCGATCAAATGACCAATGCGCATCGACGCCCGACCCGGCATCACCCGACCCGGCATCACTCGACCCGGCATCACCCGACCCGGCATCACCCGACCCGGCATCACCCGACCCGGCTATCGGTCGCCGCGCGGTGCCGGGAGAGATGGATGAGCGTTCGGGCGAACCGCCGGCCGGCGGTTCGTATCAGTCATATCAATGGAAACCAGTTCCGACCGTTCGGCTGCGCGCCGGTCGGAACCGGGGCGGCGTGTCATACCAGCCGGCCGTACCGTCGGCGGACCGATCGTATGCGGCGTCCGATCCGCGACCCGTTACGCGTAATCGGCCGCTCGGGTCATGTCGTGCGATTTGTCGGGCACCACGGCGTTGAACACCAGAGACAGCACCGCCGCGACCACGATGTTCAGCACCAGCATCGCCAGCGCGATGTAGCACGGGAACGTGGTCCCCATGATCTTCAACGGGTACACCGGGGCATAGTTGTTGATCACCACCAGCCAGGTGCCGCCGCCGAAGCCCGCGACCCAGCCGAGGAACAGCGCCCAACCGTGGAAGAACCGCGTGTACAGGCCGATGATCACCGCCGGCACCGTCTGCACGATCCAGATCCCGCCCAGAAGCTGAAGCCATAACGCGTATTGCAGCGGCACGAAAAAGATGAACACCAACGCGCCCGCCTTGACGACCAAGGAAACGATCTTGGCCATCCGGCTTTCCTGCTGGTCGGTGCAGTTCGGATTGATGAACTCGCGATAAATGTTGCGCGTGTAGGTGTTGGCGGTGGCGATCGACATGATCGCCGCCGGCACCAGCGCGCCGATCGCGATCGCCGCGAACGCCACGCCGACAAACCAATCGGGGAACATCGCCATGAACAGCGCGGGCACCGAGAAGTTGTTGCTGTACGCCTTAAATCCCGGCGCGAATTGCGGCATCGTCGAAACGCCGATCGCGATCGCCATGAACCCGACCAGCGCCAGCAAGCCCAGCATCACGGAGTAGGCGGGCAGCATCGCCGCGTTGCGCCGGACGACCCGTCCGCTGGAGGAACTCAGAATGCCGGTGATGGAGTGCGGGTAGAGGAACAAGGCGCACGCCGAGCCAAGCGACAAGGTCGCGTAGGCGCTGAACGTGCCCCATGATCCGGCGGGCGGCGGCGCGAGCAGCAACTTCGCTTTTGGGATCGCCGCGAACATCGGTCCGAATCCGCCCATGTGCACGGGCACGGCGACAATGGCGGCGAAAACGGTGATATAAATCAGCGCGTCCTTCACCACCGCGATCATCGCCGGCGCCCTCAGGCCCGAACTGTAGGTGAACGCGGCGAGGATCACGAACGCGATGATCAATGGCAGATCGCCGAAGACTCCCGACGTCTCGATCCCCATCGCGCCGATCACGACCTGCATGCCGACGAGTTGCAATGCGATATAGGGCATCGTCGCGATGATGCCGGTCAGCGCGATCACCAGTGCCAGCCAGCGATTGCCGTAACGTCCGCGTACGAAATCGGCCGACGTCACGTAGCCATGCTTGTGGCAAACCGACCACAGCCGCGGAAAGATCAAATACAGAAACGGATAGATCATCACGGTGTACGGCACCGCGAAGAAACCGAGCGCTCCGGCGCCGTACATCAGCGCCGGCACCGCGATAAACGTGTAGGCGGTGTAAAGGTCGCCGCCGATCAGGAACCAGGTCACGACGGTGCCAAAACGGCGGCCGCCCAGACCCCATTCGTGCAACTGATCGAGATCGCCGCGGCGCCAGCGTCCGGCGAAGAAGCCGATGAACGTGACGAGCGCGAACAGAATAATGAAGATGACCAACGCGGTCGTATTCAGGGGCATCGGTCAGCGCTCCACGGCGTAGACGAGCGCGATCAACGCGGCGCCGATCAGGACCCAAAGCAATTGATACCAGTAGAAGAACGGAATGCCGAAGGCCATCGGTTCGACGCTGTTGTAGGATGACACCCACAGCATGGCGATGAACGGCAGGATCAACAGCAGCCTCGCCCATAGTACGCGGCGCACCGGCCGGTGTTCCTCCTCATGTTCGGACATCTGTTCCCTCTTCAATTCCTTCGTTCCGCCGTAGCGCTTTTCGGCTGGTGCGTAAAGTTGCGCATTTTCGCATGCAGGCTCCGGCGCGGCGGTTGATGCCGGCGCCGGGCGTAACCGGACCATCCCCGAACGAGGCAACTCCGGGTCGAGGTACCGGGTGCGCGCCCAACGCCCGCCTTAAACAGGGCGATCCCCGCCCGCCGTCGCCGTCAGTGGTTGTTCCGCGAACTCGCCGCGCGTTTCAATCACGTTCAGATACAGCGTCGCCGGTTCGAGGCACGCGCCTGTGCTCATCTGTCCGACCATGGAACGATAGATCTCCTCCCACGGCGTCATGCTCAGCAGTTTTGGCGGTACCCACGCCGCGCGCCGCGCCTCCAGTTCGCCTGGCGGCAGCAGCACATCGACCTTTCGCGTATTCAGATCGATTCGGATGCGATCGCCCGTCTTCAGCAGCGCGAGCCCGCCGCCGACCACCGCTTCGGGCGAGATGTTCAGGATCGACGGCGAGCCCGAGGTCCCCGACTGCCGCCCATCCCCCATCGTCGGCAAGGTCATCACGCCCTGTTTCATCAAAGCGGCGGGCGGCTGCATGTTCACCACCTCGGCGCTGCCCGGATAGCCGACGGGACCGCAGTTGCGGATGATCAGCACCGACTGTTCCTCGACCCCGAGCGAGGGATCCTCGATCCGCTGGTGGTAGTCTTCCGGGCCCTCGAACACGATGGCCTTGCCTTCGAACACGTTCGGGCGGTCCGGATTGGACAGGAAACGCGCGCGGAAATCCTTGTCGATGACGCTGATCTTCATCACGGCGCTATCGAAGATGTTGCCCGACATGACGACATAGCCGGCGGCCTCCAGCATCGGATTGGCATACGACCGGATCACCTCGCGATCGCCATCCGGCACCTCCGCGAGGTTCTCCGCGATCGTCCGCCCGGTTACCGTCATCGCGTCGCCGTGCAATTTGCCGGCCTTCAACAACTCCTTCATGACCGCCGGCACGCCGCCCGCGCGATGGAACTTTTCGCCGAGGAAGCGCCCCGCGGGCTGCACGTCGCACAACAGCGGGATTTCGGGACCAAGCCGCTGCCAGTCGTCGAGCGAGTGATCGACGCCCATGTGCCGCGCGATCGCCACCATGTGGATGGGACAATTCGACGACGCACCGAGCGCGGCGGCCGCGACCACCGCGTTGTCGAACGCCTGTTTGGTCATGATGTCGGACGGGCGCAGGTTTTCCTTCACCATGCCGACGATGCGCTTCCCCGTCTCGAACGCCATCCAGCCGCGCTCCCGATACGGACCCGGAATGGCGGCGCAGCCCGGCAGCGACATGCCCAGAGCCTCGGCCAGCGAGTTCATCGACGTCGCGGTGCCCATCGTGTTGCAATGACCGACCGAAGGCGCCGACGAGGACACCATCTTCATGAACTCGTCGTAGCCGATCCTGCCCTCGGCGAAGAGTTTGCGGCCTTCCCACACGATGGTGCCGGAGCCGGAGAGACGGCCTTGCCACCAGCCGTCCAGCATCGGCCCGCCCGACAGCACGATCGCCGGGATGTTCACCGTCGCCGCGCCCATCAGGCAGGCGGGCGTCGTCTTGTCGCAGCCGGTGGTCAGCACGACGCCATCCAGCGGATAACCGTGCAGCACTTCGACCAGGCTGAGATACGCCAGGTTGCGATCCAGCGCGGCGGTCGGCCGTTTGCCGGTTTCCTGGATGGGATGGATCGGGAACTCCAGCGGCACGCCGCCGGCGTCGCGGATGCCGTCGCGCACCCGGCTGGCGAGCTCGATATGATGCCGGTTGCAGGGCGACAGATCGGAGCCGGTCTGCGCGATGCCGATGATCGGCTTGCCGCCGCGCAATTCGTCCGGGGTGATGCCGTAATTCATGTAGCGCTCGAGGTACAGCGCCGTCATGGCCGGGTCGTGCGGGTCGTCGAACCACCGGCGAGAGCGAAGCCGCCGTCCATGCGGGTCGTCAGTCATCTGGCTTTCCTCCTGTCGCGCGTGTTGGCCCGACTGTGCGGGGGACGCCCGCGTGGACGCAAGGGCACCCGCGACGAGGATGGCGGAACGATCGCCGCGTTTGATAGGCTGCCGGTGCGATGACCGTTGCCGGAACTCTGGATGAAGCTGCCCGGTATGCGCTGTTGACCCGCGCCAACACGCTGCGTGAGGCGGGCCGGTTCGGCGAGGCGGAGGCGCTGTGCCGAAGCTGGCTGGAGCGCGCGTCCGGCGACGCCGAGGCGCTTTATCTGCATGGCCTGATCGCGCGGGACAGCGGCCGGCTCGCGGAGGCACTGACGCGGATCGACGCGGCGATCTCACTCGAGGCTGACGCCGCGGCCGGCATGCGACCCGCGCGCTGGTGCTGCGGGACCTTGGCCGAACCGAGGACGCGCTGGCCGCCGCCGACATGGCGATCTCGCGCGATCCGGCGTTGGAGGAGGCGCACGCCACGCGCGCCACGCTGCTCATGGGGATGCGGCGGCCGGCGGACGCGCTGGTCAGTCTGGATCGCCTCATCGCGCTGCGGCCCGATCATGTCGCGGCGGTCCTGCATGCCGTCGCGCAACTCTTGTGTCTGGCACGCCCGCGCGCGGCGCTGGCCAGGATCGACGCCGAGCTGGCGGTTCGGCCGAACGACGCCCGCGGCCATGTCGCCCGAGCCCAGGTGTCGCGGGCCCTGAACCGCGTCGATGAAGCGCTTGAGGCGTGCGACCGTGCGATCGAGCTTCAGGATGACCACGCGCACGCCTGGTTCATCAAGGGTCTGCTGCTGCTCGCGTCAGGGCGCTACGCCGAGGGCTGGCCGCTCTACGAATGGCGATGGCTGACGCCGGACTTCGCGGACCGGCAACCGCGCTTTCCTCAACCGTTATGGGACGGGTCGCCGCTCGGCGGACGCTCGCTGCTGGTTCATGCCGAACAAGGGGTGGGCGATACGATCCAGTTGTTCCGCTTCCTGGCGGTGCCGCGACGCGATGCGCGGGTCGTTTTGTGCGTGCCGCCGCCGTTGGCGCGGTTGCTCGCGGCGCAACCCGACGCGCCGACGGTGATCGCCTATGACGGCGTCCTTCCGCCAACCGATCTGTATTGCATGATGGGGAGCCTGCCGTGGCTGCTGGGCGTGGAACTGGCCAATCTGCCCACCGCGCCCTACCTGCGGGTGGAGTTGGCCGGCGCGGAGCCTTGGCCGCAGCCCGCCGTCGGCATCGTCTGGGCCGGCAACCCGGCGCATCACAATGACGCGAACCGATCGATGCCGTTGCGAACCATGCTGGAGATGCTGGTTCCCGGCGTCACGATCGTCTCGTTGCAGCGCGACGTGCCGGACGCCGACCGCGATACGCTCGCGAGCGCCGGCCATGTGGTCGATCGCGGCCGGCATCTCCGTGATTTCATGGACACCGCGGTGGCGATGCGAGACATCGATGTGATCATTTCGGTCGATACCGCGCCGGCGCATCTGGCGGGCGCGCTGGGCAGGCCCGTTTGGGTGCTCTTGCCGTTCGCGGCCGACTGGCGCTGGATGCTCGATCGGGAAGACAGTCCCTGGTACCCCTCCGCGCGATTGTTCCGGCAGGACCGTCCCGGCGACTGGAGCGGCGTGGCCGCGCGGGTCCGACAGGCGCTGACCGCGATGGTCGCGCCGCCATGACCGAGGCCCGCGCGAGGTCGATCGCGGCTGATATCGACACAATGCTGCGGGAGGCGGCGGCGGCGCGCGCGACCGGCGATCTGGCGGCCGCGGACGCGCTGTATCGTGGCGTTCTGACGCTCGATCCGCTCCACCGCGACGCCATCAGGCACCACGTCGTCCTCGCCGCCCAACGGGGTTGCCCCGAGGACGCGCTCGCCGCGCTGAACAACGCGAGCCGCGCGGACCCGCTGGACGCGGAGTTTCCTTTCGGCCGCGCGCTGGTGCTGGCGGCTTCCGGCCGGACCGAGGCGGCGATCGCGGCCTACGATCAGGCGATCGCGCTGCGGCCGGACGACTATTTGTTCCGCGAGGGGCGTGCCGGCCTGTTGGTCGTGGCGGGCCGGCCCGACGACGCGCTGGCCGATCACGACGCCGCCATCGCGCTGCGGCCGGATGTCGTCGAACCTCGCATGGCGCGGGCCGGCCTGCTGGAACGCGCGCGGCGGTTCGAGGAGGCGTTGGCCGCCTATGACCGGGTCATCGAACTCCGGGAGGATTTCGCCCAGGGCTGGTTCGCGAAGGCGTTGCTGTTGCTGACGCTCGGGCGGTACCGGGAAGGCTGGCCGCTGTATGAATGGCGATGGTTCGTTCCGGACGCGCCCGGTCCGGCCCGGCTGTTCGCGCAGCCGATGTGGGACGGCAGCCCGTTGGGCGAGCGCACATTGTATGTCCATATCGAGCAGGGACTGGGCGACTCCATCCAGTTCTACCGCTTCGTGCGTCAGGCGATGCGATCCGGGCGCGTCGTGCTCGGCGTGTCCGAGCGGTTGGCGGCGCTGTTCGCCAGTCAGCCGGATGCGCCGGAGGTGATCGTGACCGGGCAGACGCTGCCCAGGTTCGACGTATATTGTCCGATGATGAGCCTGCCGTGGCTGCTCGGCAACGATCTGGAGACGATCCCTCGACCGCCTTACCTGCGCGCCGATCCTGGGCGGGTGGAACGCTGGAGGGCCAGGCTCGCGCCAAAGCATGGGCGGCCGAGGATCGGCATCGTCTGGAGCGGCAACCGGCGGCATGCGAACGATCGCATGCGATCAATGCCGCTCCCCGCGATGTTGGCGTCGCTGGGATTGGGGTCGCCCGGATTGGCGTCGCCTGATTCCGCGCCTGGGTTGGCGATGTCCGGGCCTGACCTGTCGATCGTTTCCTTGCAGATCGACGTGCCGGAGAGCGACCGGGCCAGGTTACGCGAAACCGCGCGGGTGCTGGATCTCGGCGGCGATCTGGAGGATCTCGCCGATACGGCGGCGGTGATCAGCCAGCTTGACCTGGTGATCTCGGTCGATACGGCCGTGGCGCATCTCGCCGGCGCGATGGGCAAACCGGTGTGGGTGCTGTTGCCGCGGCAGGCGGACTGGCGCTGGATGCTCGATCGCGCGGACAGCCCCTGGTATCCCTCCGCCCGCCTGTTCCGGCAGGATCATGAGGGCGACTGGATGACCGTGGCGGCCCAGGTTCGTCAGGCGTTGCGAGGATTGACCGTGCCATCATGAACGACATCAGACGCACCATTCTGGTTACCGGCGCGGCGAGCGGCATCGGCGCCGCGATCGCCCGTACCCTCGCGGCGCCCGATGTCGCGCTGTTGCTGCATACGCGCCGAAACGAGGACGGCCTGGCGCGGGTCGCGGCGGAGGCGCGCGCGGCGGGAGCAACGGCCGAGATCGTGCTCGCCGACCTCGCCGGGCCCGAGGCCGCCGGCGCCGTGGTGGCGGAAGCGGTGAGACGGTTCGGTCGCCTGGACGTGTTGATCTCCAACGCCGGATTCGCCGATCGCACGGCGTTCGCGAAGTCTCACCGATGCCGCGATGACCGCCTCGGTCGAGGGGATCCTGGGCGCGTTCTTTCGCCTCGCGCGGGCCGCGATGCCGCATCTGCGCGCGGCGACGGAGCCGCGCATCGTCGCCGTGTCGAGTTTCGTGGCGCATAGCTTCCGCACCGATGTCGCGACATTCCCGGCCTCGGCCGCCGCGAAGGCGGGGCTGGAGGCGCTGGTGCGGGCGCTCGCGGTTGAACTCGGACCGGCCGGCGTGACCGTAAACGCGGTGGTGCCCGGCTTCATTCGCAAGGACGCGGGCGCGCATCGGGCGATCGGTCCCGGTGTTCTGGCTTCGCAATCCGAACGCATTCCGCTGGGGCGCATCGGGCTGCCGGCCGAGGTCGCCGCCGCGGTCGGCTTCCTGGTTTCTCCCGCCGCGAGCTACATCACCGGGCAGGCCTTGCACGTCGATGGCGGTCTCGTGATCTGATCGGCCGCCGCGCGTTTGGCGTTCGCGCCGGGCGATGACCGAAGCGCGATAAGATCGACCGGCCGAAGTAATGACGCATTGTTGCCTTGCCGTTGCGGCCGGGCAGGATGGGGTGCGCGTTCGTGCGCGGGGTCGGCCGTTCGGGTGCTGCCTCGCCGGGGCGGCGGTCGTCGATCGACAGGGGGTAGAGGTTCACCGAAGCCGGCGACGCGGTGAAGGCCGCGCGTATCACGGGCAGACTCGCCGCGTTTCTCGGCTTCGCACCCGACGAGCGGTATTGGGCTGGTGGGAGGGCCACTGGCGGATACACAACCATTGGTTGTGTCAATGAACCCGGGAATGTACTGTCGCCCTTTGAGCGTGTTCGGCCTGGATCTTGTTTTCATTTATGATTTTCCGGTCCTCGCGGCTTTGGGTGGCTTTCGTGGGCTGGAATGGATTGCACCTGTAGCCGATGTTTCCGGCATTTGGCTCGCCGCCGGGTGGTGCTCCTGGACCGCCCTTGTCACGTCGTTTGGCCGTTCGCGCCGAGGCGACGATAAAAAATGACGATGTCCGCTCCGTTCCTTTTTTATTCATTCCAACATTTTTTCGCCAAAGGCGGATTTTTCTCTGGCCTTACAAAGAAGAAATGTATAGAAACCATGGTGAAATCTGGGCGGGAGATTGGCATGCGTGCCGATAAAGTCGCGATTTGCGGCTCTTTTTTGAGCGTGTTGCTGTGTGCTTCGGCGGCCAACGCGGATCTGTTTGTATCGGGTAGCAGTTTCCAGGTGCAGGCGACGAGTTCGCCCGATAGCTTCACGGACAACGTGAATTTGACGCCGGGCACCACGTCGCTCGACGGAGGCGCCCTGAGCCTGACCATTTCGATCGTCCCGGCCGGGGTGGGCGAAGAGTGGCTGGTATTCAATTATTCGACGGCCAGTGGCGGGCCGTTGTCGCAGGTCGGTCAGGACTGGTCGATTAATCAGGTGGGCCTCGACGCGGCGGAAGCGGTCAATCTTGTCGCCGCGTACTCCGAGTTTACCGAAAGTGGCACCGCTTTGGCGCTCACCTCAGCCTTTTTCGGAGGCTACAGCCTCGAAACCAACCCAGTACCCTGGGATGACGGGAACCGGAACCGGGATCAGCGGTCTCTCGCTTCCCTTTTCGGCGGGGCCGCTGATCGCGCTTGGGACCGACATCTTCCCATGGGGTGATTTGAGTTCGGCGGGAATCGATCCAACCGCGGTCACCGGTTACGAGCAAGCGATCGAATTCGCGTCGGGAGGAGCAGGGGGTGCTGGGGCGGGACTGCCTGAACCGGCATCACTTTCGATACTTGCAACCGGTGTCTTCGGCTTTGGTCTGCTGCGGCGGCGACGCGCCCGGGCCGACCGTGGAGCGGCCAGCTAACGCGAACTCGCGCGACGGCCTGGGCATAGCCGGAACGGTGACGGGGTCGAAGCGCGACCCCGTTCGGTAGCAGAATTATCAGACGCGCGTATGCATGCGGCGATCATTCCGCTGGCATGTCCGACCTGAACGGTCGGACATGCCGCATCCGGTTCCACGCTCTCTTCAGGCGTTGCCGCGAAATCGGATCAAATTGAGTCTCTCTCCGTCATGGCCGGGCCTGACCCGGCCATCTGTCGCGGCAGTTCGATGGGTTAAAGGCGTGGCCGGGGCGGGCCCGTTTCAACTGAACGGAACCGCTCTGAAAACCGGCGCGGCGGGCTTCCTGGCTTTGTTCAGTCGCGGATCAATGGCTCTCACGCATCAGGGTGACGCGACGGGAGCGCCAGGTATGCGCCAATACCATCTGTGCGCCGCCAGTTTCAGGCCACGGCCAGCTGAGCGATCACAATCCGTCTCGCGCGGGCCGTTCTCCGCGAGGCGATCGTTCAATACGGGACGGATGTGGAGGCGGACAAGGAACCGACCAGATGTCCCCACCATGGCAATACCGTGGGGAAAGTAGAAAGCGATGCGACAAAGACGAACGATCCACCTGGCACACCAATGTTGCTGATTCCGTGGATATGGATGGCCGGTGACGCGCCGCCCAGAAACAACATCGGTGCGATCTGTTTCTGCTGGGCGGCGGTCAATGGCGTATAGCTATTCAGGCACGTGGAAACCAATTTCCCGTAATGCGTGCTGCCGCACTGGATGATCATCGAGCGCGCGGCCTCACTGGCCAGCGTTCCCAGCGATTGTTGGACGACCAGGTAATGTCCCAGATCGAACATCGCGAAGATGAGCGCGACGAACGGCCACAGGATGAACGAAAACTCCAGGGCCGCGCTTCCGGACCGGTCTTTTCGGAGATTGGATCGACGTCTCATTGCATCAACACCGCGACCTGAGTTTGAGGCTGCAAATCCGTTGCGCAGGCGCTGTTGGCGAACGATGCGTCGCCGATGAAGTCAATCGTCGCGGCGATGATCTCGACGCACGCTGGGTTCGCGCTTGGAGCCCCGTGCCATGTGAGGGCGGCATTCGGAAAATACAATGCGCCGGTCAACGTCGCGCTGGCGCTGCTCCCTCCTATTGTCACCGCATTGCCTTCGGGATCGTACCACAGCAGGCCATCCAAAGCGCCCGCGGGAATGGACGCGGGGAGTTCGGTGGAGGGAACCGGGTTCTGCGCGACCAGACTGAGTGTCGTACTCACCTGGCTCAGGGTGAGGGTCGATCCCGGCAGCATGATGATCGTTGCCGTTCCACTTATGATCGCGTTGTCCGCTATGTTAAGAGAGCCGGAAAAGATGTAGGTGCCGTTCAGGCTGACGCTGCCGGAGAGGGTGCTGTTGGCGTTCTGGCAGTGGTCCGTTCCATAATCGACGGGTGTCCCCGGGGAGCAGTTGGGGAGGCCCGTCAGCGCGGGCGCGCTGAAATACGCGTCGAGAGCACTCAACGGGTTCGCGACCGGAATGGCGTATGTCTTCGCGTTCGCACAGGCCGCGCCGGAGCAACCACCCGCCGATGATATCGGCCCGCTCACGGAGGCGGCGCTTTCGGTGTCGCTGATTGCGCTCGCGTTGGTGCTGTTCGCGGCGACGCCACAGCTCGACGCGGATATCCTTACCGTTCCTTCAAAGGTGATAGCCGGGCCGGTCGTGCTGAGCGCCAGCACGCACGGAAACGATGGCTGCTGCACCGTCGCGACGGCGCCGGCCGCGATCGGAATTGAAGTCAGTCCGACCAGCCCCGCGAACACCCCGGTCTGTGTCTGCGAGACGATCGCCTGGACCGCGCTGCCGGCGCCGGCCGTGAAAGTTCCGTTGGTGTAGCTTCCCTGCGCCACGGACACCGTGACCGGCGAACCCGAAATCGTGCAGGCGGTGCCACCTCCCGAACAAAAGCCGTTCTGATTGGCGAAGCTGACGCCGCTTCCGACGACGTTGTCGCTGCCCGCCGTGACGTTATTATGAGCGATCGCGAGCGCCCCGGCGATGGCCGCCGAATCGGCTGCGTTCTGCAAATTGCGCTTGACCACGTACCAGGATCCGACCTCGGTCCCAAGCGCGATGAGGCCGCAAAGCGCGAAACCGCTGAGTGCGAAAATGATCGATATCGAACCGCGACGGCAACGCAACATCGTCATCTCCTATTCGAAACGGTCCCAGTAGTTGAGAGTGTAGGTGCCCGCGAGCCCAGGCACGACGATGGCTTTCAGAGTGACCGATCGCGTGAATTCGAATGACTTTGGAAAACTCGCCGCGTTCGTGGGCGTGCAGGCGGCCCCATTGCAAAACACGGAGACGGAAACGCCGGTCGGCAGTTTGCCGGACAAATAGCCGGTGGTGTTGAGCACATTCGCCGGCGGGTTGGACGTCGCGTAGGAGGCGATGACCCGCAGGGATTCATACGATGCGATGAACTGCATCGCCGCAACGCCGAGATCGACCAGCGATAAGAGCATCAGCATCGGTACCTGGTGCGATCAGCACGAACTCCAGCGCCGCGACGCCACGACGTCCATGAACCCGGGCTCCGGTTGACAAAGCGCGCATGATGTCCACGACCCGGCGATGCGCTTTTCCGGCGAAGCCATGACTGTACGGTAGCCGCCATCCGGCATCGTCCCCCCGCGGCTGCAACCCGGGGCTGTTACGCAAGCGTGTCAGAAGCGACACGGGGAAGACGATTGAACGGGTGGCCGCGGGCTCTGTCATTTTTTTTCGACGAAAAATAAAATTTGATGATTGCAATCTAATTGAAAGGATGCGTTAATGTCAACGGTTCGTTATCCGGACCTCTCTCAATCTTGTCACGTGGGCGATCGGCCTGGCACAGCGGCGGCGTCTACATAAAGGGGAATTACCATGTTTCAGATCGCCTGGACTACCATCGCGAACGTTCTGCGCAACCGTCAGGGCGTAAGCGCCACCGAGTATACGCTTATGGTCGTTGGCATCGCCGCGGCGGTTCTCGGCGGCGCTCAGCTGCTGGGTACCGACATCAGCACCGCGCTGGGTTCTATCGGCACATATCTGACGGGCGTAGCCGCCGGCATCTGAAGCGAGACAGGCAGCTCACGGCGATGGGCGCGGATTAAAGACTGGATTGGTCCGCGCCTGCGCAATGAGTTGAGGTCGTGTCGCGTTGTCTCTGAAAAGGGAGCCGTGCCGTGCTTCATAAAGTTACCGCGACTGTCAATAACCTGTGGCTTGACCAAAAGGCCGTCAGCGCGACCGAGTATACGTTGCTGATTGTCGGCATCGCCGCGCTGGTGCTTGGCGCCGCGGAGACCTTGAGTGGTGACCTGAGTCCCGCGCTCGGCGAAATCGGCGGCTATCTCATGAGCGCTTCGGCCGCGCTTTAACGTGACAGGTTCGGACTCTCCCGCGGCGTCTGGGGCGTGTGGTACGGACGCCACCGCTCAAAGCCGGAGGGACAGACATACTGTCCCTCCGAGCATTACCAGACGATAAAGTTTTATTAACAAAAAGGTGGGAGCCGTGTTACAGATCGCGTCATGAGCACCAAATTCGACCTGATCGGCTGCTTCCGGGACCTGAGTACAGTCACGGCTCTCACATTGTTCGTTACAGCGGCGTGTCGTGACCTTCTGTCCCGGATCATCCCGGACTGGATCTCCGTGGTTCTGGCGGCGGTCGGACTGGCCAACCGCGCGATCCTGGGTCTCGGCGCCGTCGCCACGTCGCTGGCGTTGGCGACGGTGCTGTTTCTTCTGCTGGCATGGGCGCATGCGCGCGGCGGACTGGGCGGCGGCGACGTCAAGCTGCTGTCGGCGGCCGCGATCGGGCTCTCCGCCACCGGTACCTATCACATGCTGCTCGGCACGGCCTTCGCCGGCGGCCTGCTCGCCGCCGTCCATCTCGTGGCGAGACGGCGGCCGCCCGTCGCGCGCTGCCCGCGGGAGGCGTCGCGCCCGCGGCGGTGGTGGACTGTCGAGAAGCGGCGCTGGCAACGCGACGGCTGCCTCCCTTACGGCGTCGCCATCGCCTGCGGCGGCACCTGGGCCATGCTGTCCAACGTGGGAACCTGACCATGTCAATGCGACTGTCGATTGTCGGCCTTATCCTGATCACCGCGTTGGCTCTGGGCATGATCGCCTTTCAGGTCTCCCGTCCGCCTCCGGCGATCGTGCAGGCCACGCCGGCCGCGGCCCCCCCGCCGCTGATGATCAGTTATCTGGTGACATCCAGGGCGCTTCCGGCCGGTACGCTTGCGCGGGATGAGGATTTCGTCGTCAAAATGGGCCTGCCCGGCAGCCTGCCGGACAACGCCTTGACTGACTCGCCGGAAACCCGCGCCAGCCTGCGCGGGGCGCTGGTGCGGCGATATCTCGATCCCGGCTCGGACGTGACGGCGGAGGATGTGCTGCGGGTGCGCGATCGCGGTTTTCTCGCCGCGGTGCTGGAGCCCGGGACCCGGGCCGCCTCGATCGGCGTCGATGAGGTCAGCGGCGTCTCCGGCCTGATCTGGCCCGGCGATCGCGTCGATGTGATCCTGACGCAAAGCATGGATCACGCCACGTCGGTCGGCATGCGCGTGGTCAGTGAGGCGGTCCTGCGGGATGTCAAAGTCCTCGCCGTCGATCAGGACATCGCGCGGTCGGCTCAGGATCAGGGCGCTTCGACTTCGGCCGGGCATATCGCCCGCACGGTCACCTTGCAGGTCAGTCCCGAGGACTCCGACCGGCTGGCGGTGGCGCGTCAACTTGGACATCTGTCGCTGGCGGTGCGTGCCATCAACGACGGATCGGTGGAGGCGGTGGAGCGTCCGTCCCCTCCGTCTACGGCAAGGACGTGTCCTCTGTTCTGACTGATCCCGCCGGCACGACGGTGCGCGTGATCCAGGGTGAACAGCACAACGACATAAAGTTCCACTGATGCGAATGATCCGTTCCTTTCTGACCCTGATGTCCGCTGGTGGTCTGGCGGCGGGGTGTATCTCCGGGGCGGGCGCCGCCCGGTACCCGGATCTGGCACCCGCGGCCCGGGCGCAATCCAGTCCGGCCGCCCCGGCCGAGCCGCCACGCGGACCATCGAGGGCGGAGCCTGGCGCCGCCACCATCAGCCAGCCGATCACGGTTCAGGCCGGGACCGGCGTGCTGCTGCAACTGGCCAATCCCGCCGGCACCGTGATGTCCGCCGATCCGGGCGTCGCGCGAGTTCAGCCGGCATCTCCGACCCGGCTGTTTCTCATGGGCGTGGCACCGGGGCGAACCACGGTGATCGCGACGTCCGACGCCGGCGCGCTCATCGCGCAGTACGACGTCACGGTTTCGGCGCCCCGCACGACCGCCGCGCCGCTGGTTCCGGTGCCGACCGGCGTCAGTCCGACGACCGCGCGCGCGATCCAGACCGCGATCGGTCAAAGTGTCTCCGGCGGGTCCGGAGTGCGTGTTCGCGCGGCCGGCGATGAGGTCATCCTCACCGGGGCCGTGTCCAGCGCGCTGGCGGCCCAGCAGGCGGTCGCGATCGCCCGCGCGCATCTCGGTGAGAAGGGCAATGTCGTCGACAACCTGACCGTGCTCGGCAGCATCCAGGTCAACGTGCGCGTCCGCATCGCGGAGGTGAACCGGCAAATCACGCGGCAGCTTGGCTTCAACTGGCAGGCGTTGGGATCGAACAACAGTTTTCGGTTCGGACTGCGCACCGGAGCGGCGATCGCCAGCGCCGGGATCACGCCGCTGTTGCCGCTGGGAATTCCGGCCCTCGCGGGCGCGACCGCCGCGCCCAATCAGATCGGCGCGGGCTTCACCTCGGGTAACGGTGCCTGGGATGTCAACGGCGTGATCGACGCGCTGGCCAGCGATCAACTGATCACCATCCTGGCGGAGCCGAACCTGACCGCGCTGTCGGGCGAAACCGCGAGTTTCCTGGCGGGTGGCGAGTTTCCGATCCCGGTGGCCGGAAACACAAGTAATGGTTCGACCACGATCACAGTCGAATTCAAGCAATTCGGTGTCAGCCTCGCCTTCGTCCCAACGGTGCTGTCGCCGACCCGGTTGAATTTGCGGATCCGGCCCGAAGTCAGTCAGTTCACCACCAACGGCGCGGTCAGCGTGCCGCTGGCGGGCGGCACGCTGACCATTCCCGCGTTGTCGGTGCGGCGCGCCGAGACGACCGTGGAGCTTGGCAGCGGGCAGAGCTTCGCGATCGCCGGACTGCTGCAAAAGACCAGTCTGGACGTGACCAACGCGTTGCCGGGAATCGGCGAACTGCCGGTGATCGGCACGTTGTTCAAGTCGAACGATTTCCAGCGGGGCGAAAGCGAACTGGTGATCATCGTCACGCCCTATCTGGTGCAACCCGCGGAAAGCCCGGCTGATTTGCGCGCCCCGACCGATAACTTCCGGCCGGCGAACGACCTGGACCGGATCCTGTTCGGCAGGCAGCTCGCGACATCGCGGCCGGGAGTGCCGCCACCCGATGCCGGATTTATTTTGAAATGAGGTCAGTCATGTCTCCTTGGTGGTTCGTGCTCGCGCTGATCGCCGTGGCGGGATGCACGCCGGATCATCCGATGGATAAGCCCGGTACATGGTCGTTGGGGAACAGTCCCGGTTCGAATGACGCGAACCTGCGTGCGATGGTCGCGTCGCCACGGGATCTGGTCATTGGGCGAGGTGAGAGAACCAGCGTGGGACCGGAAGCGGCCGGGCCGGTCAATCGCCTCGTCACCGGGAAACGAACGGCGTTGCCGGTTGAAAACGCGTCGGTGCTCTACACACCGACCGGGGCAGGTGGAACAGGGGCGGCCAGTGCAGGCGATCAGCAGTAAACCATCGGCCTCCATCGCGATGGAGGCCGCTGCGGCCACGGCAATGCCGGGCGCGGAGGCACGGATTGTCGCGTTCGTGGCCGACGAAGAGAGCACGGACGCGCTGCGTCTGGGGCTGATGCCTCTGTCCGACGAACTGACCATCCACAACGGCGGTATTCGCCAGGCGGTGCGCTATCTTGAGAAGGCGACGCTGACCGGCATGATCATTCTCGATCTCGAGGGAACCGAGGAACCGCAGGCGGCGTTGGACGACCTCGCCCGGGTGTGTCCGCCGGACGTTCGGGTCGTGGTGATTGGAAACAACACCGATATTGGGTTCTATCGTCTGCTGGTGAACGAGTTGGGTGTCACAGAGTACCTGCCCAAGCCGCTCACGCGTGACAGTGTTCAGCAATTCATCCTTCCGCACCTGACCGGACATAACGCCGCGCAGCCTTCTGCCCGCGGCGGGCGCGTGATCGCGGTTTGCGGTGCCCGGGGTGGTGTCGGCGCCACGACGATCGCCGCTTGTCTCGCGTCCGAGTTATCGGAGGTGATGAAGGGTCATGTCGCTTTGCTCGACCTGAACCTGCAAAACGGCAGCGCCGCGGTGATGTTTGGCGGCCGGCCCGGACCCGGCCTCCGGATCGCGCTGGAGGATCCGGCGCGCGCGGACGTTTTGTTCCTGGAGCGGACGGCGATCGAGGCTGGCCCGCGATTGCGCCTGATCGCGTCCGAGGAGAGCTTCGAAACCAGTCCGGAGGTGAGCGAGGCGGGCGTGGCGCGCGTGCTGGAACTGCTTCGCCAGAAATTCAATTTCATCGTTGTCGATCTCCCCGTTCCGACGCCCCGGGCGATGCTTCGGGTCATTGGCGAGGCGCGGCACGTGGTCGTTGTATTGGAGCCCGACGTGACGGGACTGCGCGACGCGAGGGCGTTGCGCCGGCTGGTGACGACGGTGACGGGAACGGATCGCGTCATCACGGTTGTCAACCGGAACGATGCCAAAGGCGCGCTGTCGGCCGCGCTGGTCAAGGAAGGGCTTGGTTTGGCCCCTGAAGTGACCATTCCCGACCTCGGTGTGCGCATGGTTCAGTCGATCAATCTTGGCGTCCCCGCGGTTCGGCGCGTGCCGGTTCTGCGCCGGTATCTCGCACCGATCGTTCGCGAAGTCGCCGGGATCCGGTCGACCGCGAAACGTGGGCTGTTGCGAAGGATATTTAAGTTATGAAAGCTGCGTTCGGACGTCGTGACCTGCGGCAGGATCTCGCGGAGCCCAGCCCGTTCGTGTTTCCGACCGCGCTGGTGGACACGCCACTGGTGCAGATCGTCGAGTTGCGCGCGCGCGTTCTGAAGGAGATCGACCCGCGGCTTGCCACGGCGATCGCACCGCAGTCGCTGCAGCGCGAGATCGAGCGCCTCATCCATCAGATCGCGAACGAAGACCGTCTGGGCCTTTCGGGGCGGGAACAATCGCGGCTGGCCGAGGAACTGGCCCAGGACATGACCGGGTACGGTCCGCTCGAACCGTTGCTGAATGATGACGAGATCACCGATATCATGGTGAACGGTCCGGACAACATTTACGTTGAACGCAACGGAATGCTGGATCGCGTCGATGTTCAGTTCCGGGATGCGGCGCACATCACGATCGTGGCCCAGAAAATCGCCGCGCGGGTTGGCCGGCGGATCGATGAATCGAGCCCGATGGTCGATGCGCGGCTGGCCGACGGAAGCCGCATCAACGTGATCCTGCCGCCATTGGCGATCGACAGTCCCTGCATCTCGATCCGGAAATTTCCTCGCCGGCGATTGAATTTGCAGGCGATGACCGAAAACGGCACGATGACGGAGGGCGTGGCGAAGATCCTTGGAATCGCCGCCGCGGCTCGCCTGAACGTGCTGGTCTCCGGCGGCACCGGTTCCGGCAAGACAACGCTGCTGAACGCGATAAGTCAGCTTATTTCACCACGGGAACGTATCATCAGCATCGAGGACGCGGCGGAGTTGCAATTGCAGCAGCCGCACGTGATCCGGCTGGAAACCCGGCCACCGAATTTGGAGGGATCGGGCCAGGTTTCCCAGAACGATCTCCTGCGGAACGCGCTGCGGATGCGTCCGGACCGCATCATCCTCGGCGAGGTGCGCGGGGTTGAGGCGTTCGACATGTTGCAGGCGATGAATACCGGCCACGACGGTTCCATTTCGACAGTTCACGCGAACAACGCCCGTGATGCTCTGGTGCGCGTGGAAAACATGGTCCTGATGGGACATGGCAATCTGCCGATGCGGGCGATACGTTCGCAGATCGTCGGTGCGCTCGACCTGATCGTGCATCTGGAACGAATGCGCGACGGCAAACGCCGCATCATACAGGTGTCCGAGGTCTGCGGCATGGAAGGCGACGTGATCACGATGAACGATCACATCACCTTCGAGTATCAGCGGGACGATGCGGAAGGCAATATCGTCGGCAGGTATGTGTCCTCGAAAATCCGGCCGGGCTTCAGTACGCGGCTCGAATATTTCAAGCTCGAACGCGCCTGGGCCACCGCGACGCGCGAGATCTGAGCTTGCCGCGCACCCTGCTTCTGCCGATGCTCCTGCTGCTGATCGCGCTGTGCGGATCGCTGATCCTGTTGCGCGTCGATGCACGCGAGAAGGAACTTCGCCGGCGCGTCGCCGATGTGAGCGGAGGCGAGAAGCCCTATGCTTCGGATCAGGAAGGATCGCAGGGCATCCGCGTGGCGGCGCGCCCGCACGGGATGATGACTCCAATCATCCGGCTGATGCGCATCCCCGTCGAACTGAAAGAGGCGAACATTGTTCCCGTGTGGCTTGTCTGTTTACTCGGGATCGGCGTGGCGTTTGGCAGCTATATGATCGCCAGCCTGTATTTTTCCCGATGGATCTCGCTCGGGGAGGCGATCGTCGCGGGCCTGATGTTCGTCCGCGGAATCTTCGGTTGGGAAACGCGGCGCTACACAACGCATCTGACGCGACAGTTGCCGGATGTCATCGAATTGATCGCCAGCACCGTCACCGCCGGCCTGCCCGCCATCGAAGGGTTACGGAATGTCGCGCGTGAGATGTCCTCGCCCACGCGGGAACAGTTCGAGCGGGTGATTCAGGAAATCGACCTGGGCGTGGCGCAGGACGCGGCGCTGTTGAATCTGCACTCCAGGACCGGCGTGACCGAATATGCGATCCTGGCGGTGACGTTGGGGGTGCAGGCGAGAAGCGGTGGACGGCTGGTGGAAACCGTGCAGACGTTGGCCGAGACCATCCGCCAGCGGCTGGCTATCGTGGCCCGCGGTAACGCGCTCGCCGCCGAATCGAAACTCTCGGCCTATGTTATCGCGTTGATGCCGGTTGTCGGCGGACTGGTTTTGACGATCATCAAGCCGGGCTATCTGTATCCGCTGTTTTTCGATCCTCGCGGCAACAAGATGCTCATGATCGCGATCGGCACGCTGCTCGCCGGTGTTTTGATCATGCGCCGTATGATCAGGGGAGCACTGAGCGATTGACCCACGATCAGGCCGTCTTGTTCTGGGGATTACTGGGGAGCGCCGGGTTCCTGGTCGCCACGGCCGTCGTGCTCTTGTTGCGCGAAGCAGCGGCACGCGACCTGTATGTTCGGGTTCAGGACGTCGCGGGGCGGGGGGCGGTCATGGGCCACAGCCCGGTCGGTCCGCCTCAGGGTATGCTCGCTGTCATTCGTCGGACCGGAGAATGGCTGCGCACGTCCGGGAAGTTCTACTCGGTCAAAGACATCGAAGTCCTCGAGAACATCATCACCTGCGCCGGTTACGACCCGCGGAAACTTCTGCCTGTCGTGTTGGGCGCCAAGGGGTTGTTTCTGGTTCTTTGTGTATCGACCGCCGCCGGGTATTGCGCCGTAACGCACGCCAATCTCGGACGATGGTTGCTTCTGGTCGCGGTTTCGTTGCCGATTGGCATCATGGTGCCCGAATCCATCCTGAACATGTTGCGTCGCTCGCACGCCAATTCGTTGCGCCGCGGGCTGCCCGACGCTCTTGACCTGCTGGTGATATGCGCCGAGGCGGGGCTGGGACTGGAGAGCGCGATTGAGCAGGTGTCTCAGGAAATGCGGTCCTCCAACGCACCCATTTCCGTGGCGCTCGCGAATTTCCTGGACGAACTCCGGGTGCTCCCCGATCGTAACGAGGCGTTCCTGAATTTCGGCCGGAGGTCGGGCGTTGAAGGCATCCGGCGCATGTCGATCGTGTTGGCGCAAACGTTACGGTTGGGGACACCCATGGGGCAGGCCTTCAGATCGATGGCGGTTGAATTGCGGCGCGAGCGTATGGTGAAACTTGAAGAAAAGGCGGTCCGCCTGCCCGCGCTGTTGGTCTTCCCGTTGATTTTTTGCATTCTGCCGACACTGCTTATTGTCCTGGTGGGACCAAGCGCACTTTCACTGGTCGACACGCTCCATAGCGTGCACACGAGCCTGGGGCGTTGAACGTGGTTCAGTCCAAGATACTTTCCTGTTTGTGCGCTGTCGCCGGGCTTTGCCTGCTCACCGCTTGTTCAGGTGGTGGGAGCCAAAGGCAGGCGGAACTCACGGCCAATTCGAAAATGCGACTGGCGGAAGCCGCCGACAGGGATGGGAATATCGAGGCTGCCTTGTCGATGTATCATGACGCGGCGAGCAGTGCTCCGTCGAATGTCACGGTACAGCTTCATTACGCCGACGCGCTGGCACGGAGCGGCAGGATCAACCAGGCACAGAGTGTCCTGGCGCAGCAATTAAAGGCCAACCCCGGTCAGCGCGATGTGGCGAGAGCCTCCGCGTTGCTGGATATCATGGTTGGCAACACATCCGGGGCGATCGCCAGGTTGGATCGCCTGATCGCCTCCGACCCGGGCGATGCGCATGCCCGGATGGACAAGGGCGTTGCGTTGGATTTGTCCGGCCGGCATGTGGAGGCGCAGGAGCAGTATCGTCAGGCCGCCGCCGTCGATCCGGACGACATATCGATTAAAAACGATATGGCGCTATCGATGATGCTGGAAGGCAGACAGAGAGACGCTCAGAGACTGTTGCAGCCGGTCGGCGAGTTTTACGATGCTCCCACCCGCGTACGCGTCAACCTCGCGATCCTTTACGCGGCGAATGGCGATCTCGCGCGAGCCCAGGAGCTTGTGAAAGGTCAGGTCGATGAGGGGGCGCTGAGCGCGTTCGCCAGGCGTATCAATCAGGCAGCGGCGTCGCAGGCTCCGTCACGATAACCGGCGGCGCGATAACCGGCGGCGCGATAACCGGCGGCGCGATAACTGGTCGCGCGGACGACCCGGCGTCATCCCTGGCCAGGGTCAACATCGCATGGCCTGGCGCCGGCGCGATCGTCCGGTCCCGTCACTTCCCGGGCAATTGCCCCAGGGCCGACTTCACCATCTTGGCGTCGTCGCCATCCGCCGGCAGCGTGGCGAGCAATTTCGTCCACTTGTCCCGCGCCTCCGCCGGGCGCCCATCGCGCGCGGCGGCGACACCGAGATACCACAACACCTCGGGCGCGTCCGGCGCGACCGCCGCCACCTGGTTCAGCAGCGTAATCGCCCGCGGCGGCAACTTGTCTTCGGGCTTCAGCCCGGACAGCAGCACGGCCACGGTCTGCAGCATGATCGCGGGATCTCCCGGCTTCAGCGCCGCCGCGTGATCGTAAGCGTCGATCGCCTGCTCGGTCTTGCCTTGTACCGCGTAGGCGCCGCCAAGCCGCATCCAGCCTTCCAGGTCGTTCGGTGAGGCCTTGAGTTTGGCCGCCAGCTTATCGATCATGTCACCGATCATCTTGTCGCGCTCGGCCGGAGGCATTGCCGCCGCGGCATCCATCTGTTCCGGCGTTGGTCCAGGTTGCGCGGCCTCCGCGGGCAGGCCCTTCGGCATGGGCGGCGGCGCGAAACCGCCATTCTTCGCCGCGTCGGCGATGCGGCCGGCGATCGCGTCGCGCATCGGCGAGTCCTCGGGCAGACCGGAAGCCAGTTCGACCCAGGCGTCGATCGCCTTGTGCTCCTCGCCGGCCTGGCTGTCGGCGAGCGCCAGATAATAGCGCGCGACGCCGTTCGTCGCGTCGGCCGCCAGCGCCGCGACGAAGGTATCGTGCGCGGCCGGCGACACAATGCCGTCCGTCGACATCACCTGCATCTCGCCGTAGCCGGCCAGCACGTCGCCGCCCTTTTGCCCAAGATCGATCGCGTGCTTGTAGGCGTCGGCGGCCTTTTGCCAGTCGCCCAGCATGGATTCGGTGCGTGCGTAGAGGATCCACCCGGTGGCGTTCGACGGGTCGGCCTGGAGTTTTTGTTCCAGTCGCTCGGCGGCCTCTTTCATGTCGGTATGCGGCGCGGGCGCTGGTTTGGCGTCGGACGCCGATGGGGCGCCCGGCGGCGACGCATCGGCCGGAGGCACATCCGTCCGGGCCATCTCCGGTTGCGCCACCGGCCGCTCCGCGAACGGGACGTCAGGCATCGTGGGCGCACCGAGCCGCCAGTACAACCCGGCCGCGCAGACCACAACGAAAGCGGCGACCGCGGCGGCCATGCGGGGGCTGCGCGCCACCGCCGCCACCGTGGAGCCCGTGGTGGTATCGACCGCGAGCAGTCGCCGCTGGATTTCCAATCGGGCCGCGTCGGCCTCTTTCGGGTTCAGCACGCCGCGGGCCAGGTCGCGATCGACCTCGCGCAACTGGTCTCGGTAGACGGCACGGTCATACTGGCCCCGGCCAGCCAATTCCCGCGCGCCGGACAGCAACGGCAGACTGACGGCGGCGAGCACGGCCAGCACCATGACGACGCAAATCAAGGTGAACAGCATCAACGGTCAGCCTCTCGCAGGATGGTGTCGAGCCGGCTGCGCTCGTCCGGGCTCAACGGCATCGCGGTCTCGTTCGTGGCGGTACGGCGGCGGAGCCAGACCGCGCCACCGAGCAAGCCGCCCAGAAGGATCGCCACCGGACCAAACCACAGGACGTAGGTCGCGGGACGCACCGGAGGATCGAGCAGCACGAACTCGCCGTAGCGGTTGACGATGGCTTTGACGGCCTGTTCGTCGGTGTCGCCGGCGGTCAGCCGCTCCCGCAGGAACATGCGAATGTCATGGGCCAGGCTGGCGTTCGACTCGTCGATCGTTTCGTTCTGGCAGACGAGACAGCGGAGGCCGGCGCTGATTTCTCGCGCGCGGGCTTCGAGCGCGGGATTCTTGAGCTGTTCCGACGGCTCGACCGCGAGAGCGGGTAGGGTGGCCAATGACAGAACGACCAGAGCGAGCAGCGCGATGCGATGGATCAAACGGCCAAACCCTTTGGCGGGGCCGCGGTTTTCAGTCACAACGCGGATCGAAACGAAAGCGGCGTGGGACGCGGCCTTCATGGCTGTCCCAGTTGCTTCAGCAACGGCAACAATTCCTGGTTCACCTGCTGCGCCGTCAAGGGTCCGACGAAACGCTTGCGGATGTGACCGGTGCTGTCGAGCACGTAGGTTTCGGGCACCCCGTAGACGCCGAAGTCGAGCCCGACCCGGCCATCGCGGTCCATGCCGACGGCGCGGTACGGATCGCCAAACTGCGCCAGCAGTTTTTGCGCGTCTTCCGGTTGATCCTTGTAGTCGATGCCGTACAGCGGCAGGTGGTTTTGCTCGGCCAGCCGCATCAGCAACGGATGCTCGATCCGGCACGGCACGCACCACGAGGCGAAGAAGTTGATCAGTACCGGGCCGCCCTTCAACGCGTCGCGCGACACGCCGGCGCCGTTGTTCAATCCGGCGAGGACGAAATGCGGCGCCTCCTTGTCGATCATCGCGGACGGCAACGCATGCGGATCGTAGCCCGGCCGCAACGCGAGGGCGAAGTATCCGGCCAGCGCGAGGAAAAACAGGACCGGCAGGATAAACAGCAAATTGCGGATCCCGTTTTTCATTCGGCCGCCGCGGTCTGCGCCGTTACGGCGTGCCGGGAGCGGGCCGCCGCGCCGACCCGCCAGCGGCGATCGCTCAGGCTGACCACGCCGCCGAACGCCATCACCATCGCGCCGCCCCAGATCCAGGAAATCAACGGCTTCCAGTAAGCCCGGATGGTCCAGCCCTTATCGGACGGATCGCCAAGCGCCAGATAAAGATCGGCGATCGGGTTGGTGCGGATCGCGGTCACCGCCGTGGTCTGATCCTGCAACGCGAAATAGCGCCGCTCCGGATGCATGACGTCGATCAGGCTTCCACCATGCCGAACCTCGACGGTCGCGTCGTTGGCGATGTAGTTGGGACCTTGCAAATTCTCGACCTTATCGAGGCGGAACGTATATCCGGCCAAGGTGAAATCGCCGCCGATCGGAACGATGGCGAGATGCTCCTGCTCGAACGCGGAGGCCGAAATGCCGACCACCGAGATCGCCATGCCGAGATGCGCGAAACTCATGCCGATGGCCGAGCGTGGCAAATTGATCGCCCGGCGGAAACTTTCGATGATCGGGATGCGGAACAAACGCACCCGCTCGGCGAATTCCGTCGCCACGCCCATGCCGGTCCACACCGCGAGGCCGAGCCCGAACACGGCGAGTATCGGACCGCCGTAGGTCGCGTACAGTGTGGCGAGGGTAAACAGCACGGCCACGGCGAACGCGATCCACAGCCGCTGCAACGCGCCCACCAGGTCGCCGCGCTTCCAGGACAGCATGGGTCCGACCGCCATGGCGATCAGCACGGGCACCATGATCGGCACGAACGTGCGATCGAAGAACGGCGGTCCCACCGAGACTTTCGGTCCGCCGACCGCATCCAGGAACAGCGGATACAGCGTGCCGAGAAACACCGTCGCGGCGCAGGTCGCCAGCAGCAGATTATTCAGCAGCAACGAGCCCTCACGCGACACCGGCGCGAACAATCCGCCGCCCTTCAGCGCCGGCGCCCGGATCGCGTAGAGCGTCAAGCGAACCGCCGATCGCGACCAGCAGCAGCATCAGGATGAAACTGCCGCGCAGCGGATCGACGGCGAACGCGTGCACCGAACTCAACACGCCCGAGCGGACCAGGAATGTGCCAACCAGCGACAGCGAGAAGGTGACGATCGCCAGCAGGATGGTCCAGCTTTTCAGGGTATCGCGCCGCTCCACCACGATGGCGGAGTGGATCAGCGCGGTGCCCACCAGCCACGGCATGAAGGACGCGTTCTCGACCGGGTCCCAGAACCACCAGCCGCCCCAGCCGAGCGTGTAGTACGACCACCAGCTTCCCATCGCGATCCCGACGGTCAGGAAGCACCACGACGCGAGCGACCACGGCCGCACCCAGCGCGCCCAGGCGGCATCGACGCGGCCTTCGATGAGGGCGGCGACGGCGAAGGAGAACGCCACGGAAAATCCGACATAGCCGAGGTAGAGAAACGGCGGATGAAACGCGAGGCCGGGATCCTGCAGCACCGGATTGAGACCCTGGCCATTGGGCGGCGGCGGCCACATGCGCAGGAACGGGTTCGATGTCAGCAGGATGAAGATCAGGAAGCCGGCCGAAATCATGCCTTGCACCGCGAGCACGCGGGCGCGCAGATCGGGCGGCAGGTTGCCGGAGAACAACGCCAGCGCCGCGCCGCACAGGCTCAGCATGAAAATCCACAGCAGCATGGAGCCTTCGTGATTGCCCCAGACGCCGGTGACTTTGTACAGCAGCGGCTTATCGGTATGGCTGTTCTGCACGACGTTGATCACGGAGAAATCGGACGTGATGTACGCGTGCATCAACGCCGCCATCGCCAGTGCGACGAGGGCGAACTGCGCGAGAGCGGTGTTGCGCCCGACCGCCATCCACGCGGGGTGCGCGCGCGCGGCGCCCAACATCGGGACGGTGGACTGCACCAGCGCGACGCAGAACGCCAGGATCAGCGCCATATGGCCGAGTTCAGTGATCATGCGGCGGGAACCTTACTCGATGTGCCGATGAGGGGCGAACTTACAAGCGTGTTATACCGACGGCCGGGGAAACGACCACGACCCACGCCGCCGGCTCATGCCACCGCGGTTCGGGCCGGAACCAGGATCGCCGTCAGCGCGCCCACCAGATCGTCCATCATCGCGTCGGTGTGCAGCGGTCCCGGCGTGAAGCGCAGCCGTTCCTCGCCGCGCGGCACGGTCGGGTAGTTGATCGGCGTCGCGTACATGCCGAACTCGGACAGCAGCCGCTGGCTGACCTCGGTGCACAACGCCGCCTCGCCGACGTGCAGCGGCACGATGTGGCTCGCCGGACTCGATCCGCGGCAGCCCGGCGCGGTCGAAGCGGCGCTTCAGCGCGTCCGCCCGCTCGAACAGTTTCGCCCGCCGGGCGTGGTCGCTGCCGCACATGCCGCACGCTGGCCAGCGCCGCCGCCATGGTCATCGGCGGCAGCGACGTGGTGAAGATGAAGCCCGGCGCGGTGGAGCGGATGTAGTCGATCACCTCGGCGTCGCCGGCGATGTAGCCGCCGTGGCAGCCGAACGCCTTCGCCAGCGTGCCCTCGATGATGTCGATGTCGCTGCGCGACGCCGTCGCGCTCGCTGACGCCGCCGCCGTTCGGGCCATACATGCCGACCGCGTGCACCTCGTCGAGGTAGGTCATCGCGCCGTACTGCTTCGCGAGGTCGCGGATCGCGCCGAGCGGGGCGATGTCGGCGTCCATCGAATACACCGACTCGAAGGCGATCAGTTTGGGCGCGGCGGGGGGCGCGGCGCGCAACAGCGCCTCCAGATGCGCCATGTCGTTGTGGCGGTAGATCGAGCAAACGCGCGCGCGAGCCTTTGATCCCGGCGATCATCGAGGCGTGGTTTTTGGCGTCGGAGAACACCTGCCAGGGCTGTTCGGGGCCGTTCGGAAGGCTGTTCAGGATGGTGGACAGCGCGGCCTGGTTGGAGACGAAGCCGGAGGTGAACAGCAGCGCCGGCCTGCTTGCCGTGCAGCGCGGCGAGTTCGGCTTCGAGCGCGTCGTGCAGCGGGCTGGTGCCGGAGATGTTGCGCGTGCCGCCGGCGCCGGCGCCCATGGTGCGCGCGGCGGCGCAGGCGGCTTCGACACCACCGGGTGGCCGCCCATGGCGAGGTAGTCGTTGGAGGACCAGACCGTCACGTCCTTGCCGTTCGGTGTCGCGATAGATCGGAAAGCGATCCGCCTGCTTCCGCAACGGAGTGAACGTCCGATAACGCCTCTGCGCCCGGATTTTATCCAGCGACTCACGGCAGAAGGCCTGAAACTCCGTCATTTTGAACACCCCCGATGGGCACGATATTGGGCACGATATTGGGCACGATATTGGGCACGATATTCCGCACGGTTTCTCGCACGAAAAACCATTCGCGCGGTTCTGTCCATCGATCAGGTCCGCGCTAACAATAAACCCGCGAAAAACGCGGCGCTCATTGACATGGATCAAGGTCGCGGCTTCGAATTCGGGATGAGTATACCCGTCATTGATCTGCATCAATGCTACGTTAATTCTTCATGAATTGATCCAGGTCAATGAAGTTCTCTCCCGCGTTATTAGCTGATGGTTCAAACCCGATGTCTACCCTCGGGTAACGAAACGGCCCGCGCTGGAATGGCCAGGCGGGGGATCGGTCGGGGAACGGCGTGAACATGCCAGCACTGGCGTATTCCCGGCGCGCGCCGATCAGCGCGGTGACGTCATGCTGATTCCGCTCAAGCTGGTGCGCGACCAACAACTGCAGCAGCAGATTTTCGACCAGTTGCGCGATCTGATCGTGTCGAACCGGTTACGGCCCGGCGCCCGCATGCCGTCTACCCGGATGATGGCGGAACAGTTCTCGATCTCGCGCATGACGGTGCTGCTGACCTATGAACGGCTGACCGCGGAAGGCTACCTGGAGACACGGCCGGCGGCCGGCACGTTCGTCGCGCGACCCACGCCGCGCTCACCCGCGCACGCGGCGACCGACGCCTCGATACTTTCGCTGGCGCACCAGCGGGCGGCATCTCAGGATGCCGGCCAGGGCGGCCAACCGGGCGGCGCGGGACCCGTCGGGCGGGAGGCTCGCGTGGGCGCCGCGGACGGCTCGTTGTTTCCGGCGCAAAGGTGGCGGGCCTTGATGCGCGCCGGCCTGGATCGCATGGGCGCGCATCCCGGCGCCGATCATCCCGCCGGCAACCCGGATCTCCGGGAGGCCATCGCGTCCTGGCTCTCGACATCGCGCGGCCTGGCGGTGGCGCCGGATCAGGTGATGCTGGTGAAAGGCAGACAGCAGGCGCTGCACGTGGTCGCGCATCTGGCCTCGCGCCCGTGCGAGGGACGGCGTGCGATGACCCGGGACACGATGACCGATCATACAATGACCCTGGGCGCGGGGGGCCTCGCGGAAAGCGTGAGCCTCCCCGGTTGCCCGCATGAAAACCAACACGGCGACGTTTTACGCGCACTCCGCGGCGAGGGACGTGAGCGCGCGATGGATCTCGATCAGGCGCGCATCGTCGTGGAGGACCCTTGCGACGGCGACGCCGCGGCGGCGCTCGCGGGCGAAGGCGGCGCGCTGGTCCGGGTTCCGGTCGACGCGGACGGACTGCGGGTGGACCTGCTTCCACCGGGAGAGGCCGCGCTGATCCATGTCACGCCGGAGCATCAGCGGCCGCTCGGTGCCATACTGTCGCGGGAGCGCCGAATCGCCCTGCTGTACTGGGCCACGCATGCCGGGGCACTGATCGTCGAAGAGGACATCGACGGAGAGGTTCGGTTCGGTGACATGAAGGTGCCGCCCCTGATGAGTCTGGACCGCTCGGAACGGGTTATTTTGCTCGGCGGCTTCGGCGTCTCGCTCGCACCCTGGCTGGACATGGCGTATCTGGTGCTGCCGCGCTGGCTGACGCCGTTCGCGCATGCCGCGCGACTGATGATGGACGACAGCCGAAGCGGCCTGGAACAAATGGCGCTGGCGGAGTTCTTGCGCTCCGGTGGCTACGCGCGCCACCTGCATCGGCTCACCAAGGCCTACGCCAGCCGGCGCGACGCGCTGCTGGACGCGATGCGCCGGCATCTCGGCGGATCGCCGTTGGTCTGGGGCGAGCATGCCGGCTTGCATCTGACCTGGTTTCCGCCGCCCGCGGCAGGGTCCCCCGACAACCTGGCGGCGTTGGCGCGTGTCTGTGGACTGGATGCCGCGCCGGTTTCGGCTGACCCGCGCGGACGACCGCCGGGTCCCCGCGCGCTGCGACTGGGATTTGGATTGTTGCCGGAACGTCAGATCGAGGCACGCATCGCACGCTTCGCCGGATTGATGCGAACGGCCCCGAATGCCAGCGTCCGGCCCGCGATGACGGCCCTCGCGAAGGGCGCGTTTGTTCCGGCGGCGGAGACCGCCGAGCTGATTCGCGGCGTCGCTTATGTCGTCTGCCGCACGAAGATGCGTTGGGGCCTTTCGAGCGATATCAACGCACTAAGCGAATCTGGTATCATTACATTTTGGATAGCTGGGCCTACGGTTCGCCGCACGTTCGCGTGATCCTCGCATCGTCGCCGGTTTTTCTCAGGCCGGGACCGTCGAACGTGTTCGGGCCGGCAACGGCGGCTTCGCGGCGGCGTCACCGCAGGATGCCCGGAACGCCATGTCGCAAGCGATACTTCCCGCAACCACTCCGGTTCCCGGCCGGCGACAACGTCTGATGGCGTGGGTCCGCCACAACTGGCGTCTGCTCGCGATCGCTCTGGGTGGCGCCGTGGTGGGCTGGGGCGTCTTCGCGACCTGGGTGACGGCGATCGAATACACCAACCACACCGAATTCTGCATCACCTGCCATGTGATGCGCGACACGGTGTATCAGGATTACACGAAAAGCTCGCATTTCAGTAACCAGTTCGGCGTGCACGCCGGCTGTCCCGATTGCCACGTGCCGCAATACAGCTGGATCGACGAGGCCGCGGCAAAGATCGGTACGATCAACGAGCTGTATGCGTTTTTCTTCGGCGGCATGAGCAACGTCGCGAACTTCGAGAAGGAGCGGCCACGGCTGGCGAAGGAGGTCTGGGCGAAATTCCAGGCCACCAACGCCCGCGAATGCCGGCACTGCCACGACTACAGCAACATGATCCCCGAGCAGCAAAAGCCGAGCGCGCGGGTCAAGCATGCCGACGCGATGACGAAGAATGAGAACTGCGTCGACTGTCACAAGGGTATCACCCACAAAAATTTCGAAGAGAAGGTAGACGCTCCGGCGCCAACCGACTTCGACGTGAACTGAGCCAAAGGAAAGCGATCCTCACCATGTCAAATCGTTTCCGGAACATCGCCCTCGCCGCCGGGTTCGCCGGATTGCTCACGGGTCCCGCGGCGCATGCCGCCGGCATCAACTGGGCGGCCGTGCCAGGCAAAGAGGTCGGTACTGTTTTACCCAGGTCAGGCCTCATGGGAGTGGGCGCTGACGCCGACCGACATGTCCGGAGCGGATGATTTCCGCAAAGGCAAGGACTGCGCCGCCTGCCATATCGGCGAAGAGAAGGACATGGGTCCGCAGATCGTCACCGGACAGCCGCGCACCTTCAAAACGGGTGTGAAACCATCGATCGAGCCGACGCCAATTCCAGGCAAGCCGGGCTCCATCGCGGCGGTGGTCAAGGTCGCCAATGACGGCACCAATCTCTACGTGCACCTTGATTTCAACGAAGGCGCGCAACCGAACGCCAATCAGGATCCGGCCAACGCGACCAAAGTCACCGTCATGTTCAATGACGGCAAGGTGCCGGAAGCCAATCGCGGCGGTTGCTTCGCGGCCTGCCACGACGACCTGACCGGAATGGCGAGCGCCCACGGCGCCACGCGCACGATGTATCTGCCCAAAACGCATGCGAAACTGACACGGCAGGGTGCCGGCGACACGCTCGCGGCGCCGGATCAACTCGCGGCTCTGAAGGCGAGCGGGTACCAACTGGAATACTGGCAGGCGATGCTGAACCCGGGACAACCGCCCAGGGCGGCGGCCGAGTTGGTGTTCGATAAGCGCGAGGTGGTGAATTCGTCGGCGGTGACAGCCGAGGCAACGCAGTCCGGCACCTCGTGGTCGGTCACGATCCACCGTCCGCTGAACGCCGGCGCGCCATTCACCGCGATCGTGCCCGGCGCCACGTACTACCTTGGGTTCGCCATTCACGCCGGCCACACGGCACATCGTTTCCATTACGTATCGTATGAGCGAACGATGGTGCTGAACAACGGTGCCGCCGATCTCGTCGCGGTTAAGCAATAGCAGTCGCACCACACTCAAGAGGGACGGCCCATGCGCACCATCCTGAATTTTATGCTCCTCTTGGGTCTGCTGTCGTTGGCCGAGGTTCCGCAAGCCGCGGCGCAGGCGCCCGCCATGCCGCCACAGGCGGCCGGCGGTGGCGCGGGCACCTGCCTGAAGTGCCACAGCACCGACGCCAAGGTCATTCCGATCTTGCAAACGCCGCACGCGGTCAAGGGCGATCCGCATACGCCATTCGGTCAGGAAGGTTGCGAGTCCTGCCATGGCCCCAGCGCGGCGCACGTCGCCAGCCGGGCGAATGAACCGAACATCGTGTTCAAGGGGCCGGCCAAATCACCGGTCGCGGAACGGAACGCGCAATGTCTGAGCTGCCACGAGAGTGGCCTGCGCATGAACTGGAAAGGCAGCCAGCATCAGACCAACGACATCGCGTGCAACGATTGTCATACCATCCACGTGACGAAAGACCCGGTGCTGGTGAAGCTCACGCAGCCCGAGAAATGCTTCACCTGCCATGCGGAGCAGCGCGCCGACAGCTTCAAATATTCGCATCACCCGATTCGCGAAGGCAAGGTCGTCTGCTCCGACTGCCACAACCCGCACGGCTCGGCGGGCCCGAAACTGCTGAAAGAATTCACGGTCAACGAGACCTGCTACAACTGCCATGCCGAAAAGCGCGGTCCGTTACTGTGGGAACATGAGCCGGTTCGCGAGAACTGCCTGAACTGCCACACGCCGCATGGCTCGACCCAGGCTCGCCTGTTGGTCCAACGGCCGCCGTACCTCTGCCAGGAATGCCATGCGAACGGCAGTCATCAGACCATTCCGTTGGCGGGACAAAATCTGGCCGGTCAGATCGCCGCCAACGTCCGGATGATGGCCCGCGGTTGCGTGAACTGTCACTCGCAGGTGCACGGTTCGAACAGCCCGAACGGCGCGTTCTTCACACGATAGGCGCGGAGCACGAGATCATGACACGCATGTTTTCTCTTAAGACCGCGCTCATGACGAGCGTATGTCTGCTGCCGCTGGAGGCCCTCGCGCAAAGCGATACCGGCTTCGATATCGGCGAGAAGCCGGCCGGAGCCGCCGCGGCCGCGGCGGCGGTCAGCCCGAACTGGATCATGCTCGGGGCGCAATACGACAGCGGCCGATCGGATTATCTGGGACGCTTCAGCGGCACGGAGAACCCAGGGTTTTATGGGTTGGGCAGCTTTCATTACGGTCAACGCGATGCCTGGGATTCGGGCGGCACGCATTACTTCGAACTGAACGGTTCGGATCTGGGTCTCACGAGCCGGTCGTTCAATTTCAAAATGGGCGACCAGGGCACCTGGGGCGTCACCCTGTCGTATGATGGCATCCCCTACGAGGCGTCCAACAACTTCCAAAGCGTTTGGACGGACCACGGCCAGTTGGTGCCCGGCGTGGCGCCCGGCAGCATTCCGCTGGCGTTTGGCGGCAAACCGCTGGTGAGCGGCGTCGGCACCATCAACTCGCTCTGGTTGCCGACGCCTGTCCCGTCGCTGGCGAGCAAGCTGTACAACTACAACCTCGGCACGCTCCGCGACGTCTTCGCCGGCTCCGGCAAGTATCAGTGGAACGATTGGACGATCACCGCCGGCTGGCGGCATGAGCATAAGTCCGGCTACCAATCGAACTCATTGGAAATCGGCGGCACGGTCGGGCTGACGACGGTCGGCACCGGTGGGTCGAAGAACACGGCGCCCACGTCAGGGGTCACCAGCGCGCTTGGCTACTTCGCGCAACCGATCGACTACGACACCGACCGCTACGACATCACCGCGGCCTACGGCAATCCGAAGTTCCAGGCGCAGCTTGGCTACACGTTCAGCAACTTCAAAGATAACGTCACCGAGTTCAACGCGCTCAATCCGTTCAACCTGAACCCCACCAGCACGTTCGGGACGGCGGCGGCCAATCTGAGCGGCCCGTACGCGTTGCCGCCGTCGAATTCCGCGCATCAGGTCCGGCTCATGCTGGGCTACAATCTGACCCCGACAACGCGGGTGAACGCCAACTTCGCGTACGGACTGGAGATGCAGAACGCCCCGTACATCTCCGGGTCCGGCGACTCGGCCAATACGCTGGCGGAACCGCAATCGAGTTTCGACGGGTTGGTACGGACGCTGTACGGCAACGTCGCGATGACCGCGCAGCCGTTCCCGAAATTCGACATGCGGATATCGTACACGGTTGACGATCGCGACAATCAAAGCCCGCGCAATGCGTATGAGGTGGATACGCGCAGCAACACCAGCACGTCCGCGAACGGCGACTGCGCGCTCACCGGCGGGCTCTGCGCCAATCTGCCGTTCAGCTATGACCATCAGACGATCACGGCGGAGGCGGGTTACCGCATCTTCCCGCAGACCAAGGTTACCGTGAACGACACGTTCGAAACCATCTACCGGAGCTATGCCAACACGTCCTTCACCACCCAGAACACCGTGACCGGCAAGATCCGTAGCCAGATCATCGACGATGTGTTCGGGTCGCTGAGCTATTCGCACCAGGATCGTGACGCGCATAATTACAACAATGGCAACACGTTCTCGTTGCTGTCCGGCACCGGTGTCGGCCCCGATATCTCCGGCTTCCTGATGTATTTCGAGGCATCGCGGAAACACGACGAGATCAAGGGCACCCTCGATGTGTCGCCGAGTCACGTGGTGACCACGACGTTGATGGTCAAATACTCCAACGACGTATATCCGATCGGTCAGTATGGGTTGCGCAACAACCACAATATCGAGGTCGGTCCGGACGTGTCCTGGCAGATCACGCCCGTCACGAATATGCATGCGTACTACACGTTCCAGCAAATTTATTACGGCGAGAACGACCTCTATCAGAGCGGCAGCTTCCCTCCCACGGGCACCGGCTATTATGTGCCGTACACCACCAAGACCACGGACTCGGTGCACACCTTCGGGCTGACCCTGGACTGGCATGTCATTCCCGAGGTGCTGAAGATCAGCTTCGACTATAACTTCTCCTACGGTGACACGGCCTACGCCCTGGGTGACGGCATGGCGCTGATCGGCAGCGGACAGACCAGTCCGTCCACCATCGCGGGCCTCACCTTCCAGCCGTTGCCCGACATCACGTCGATGCTGAACATGATCCAGATCCGCGGCGAGTACACGTTTAAACCCAACATGACGCTGATCTTCGGTTACGCGTTCGAGCGGTTCGCCTACAAGGACTTCATGAACGGGACCAGCGCGACGGCCTATGCCAACGCGTTGCTGCCGGGCACGTTGAACCCGAACGACTCGGTCCACGTGGTCGGCGCCGGCATGCGCATCCGCTTCTGACGCGGCGGATGCCAGCCCGTGTCCGGGTCGGTTTGCCTCGGACGCGGGCGGGTGCCTTGCCCAACGCCAGGACAGCGCGATAGCGTCCCCCAAACGGCGAGACCGAACCGGGGAGAGTGCCATGAAATTCCTGACCGACGAGATGATCAGCGGGTTGTTGCCGGCGGAGACATCGTCGTTTCCCTCGCCGGTGCCCACGCAGATCGTATCGAGCGACGAATTTCCCCCTGTCCCGCAAAGCCCGCGGCAACGCGAGGTCGAGGCGCGGCTGGTCGATCTGAGCGACCGCCTCGCGCGCCGCCAGGGCTTGTCGCGTCGCCGGTTTTTCCAGACCGCCGCGGGCATGGCGGCCTCGTTCGTCGCGCTCAATCAGGTGTTCGGGCATTTGTTCGAGGTGAGCGAGGCCGAAGCCGCGACACCGGAACTGGCGCAGGCGCGGGCGGATGCGTTGTCGGGCCAGATGGTGATCGACGGGCACACGCATTTCTTGCGCGACGACACGCGCCTGATGGGCTTCGTCAAAGGCCGGGAAGCGGTCGGCCAGTTTGGCTGGAACAAGGAACTCAGCGCCAAGGAACAGACCATCGACGATCTGAAGTACGGCAATTACGTCAAGGAAATCTACATGGACAGCGACACCAAGGTGGCGTTGCTGTCGAACTCACCCTCGGACGTGCCGGCGGATTGGTTCATTCCGCAGGAGCAAGTATTTAAAACGCGCGAAATGGTGAACAAGAAAGCCGGCTCGCGACGCATGCTGGCGCACTTCACCATCACGCCGGGACAACCCGGCTGGCTCGACAAGGTCGATGAGGCGATCGAACGGTTCCAGCCGGATTCGTGGAAGGGCTACACGGTCGGCGACAACACGCACAAGGAACTCGCCGCGTATCCCTGGCACGCCGACGATCAAAAGTTGATGTACCCGTTTTATGAAAAGATCGCCAAAACCGGCATTCGCAACGTTTGCATTCACAAAGGCCTGTTCGCGCCGGCGATTGAAGAAAAGTTCCCTCGGCTACGGCCCTATGCCGATGTCAGCGACATCGGGCGCGCGGCGAAGGACTGGCCGCAACTGAATTTCCTTGTCTATCACTCGGGATATCGCTGGGTCGGTGGCAATCCGGCGGACGGCATGGCGGAATTCGACAAAACCGGCCGCAGTTCATGGACCAGCGACCTGGCGGAGATCCCGGAAAAGTTCGGCGTCAACAATGTGTATGGGGATCTCGGTCAGTTGTTCGCCTGGACCAGCGTGGCGGAACCTCGGTTGTCGGCGGCGCTGATGGGAATGCTGATCAAGGGGCTCGGCGTGGATCGCGTCGTGTGGGGCACCGACGCGGTGTGGACCGGCGCGCCGCAATGGCAGATCGAGGGTTTGCGCCGGCTGGAAATCCCCGAGGACATGCAAAAGAAGTTTGGCTTCAAACCGCTCGGCGCGGCCGATGGACCGGTCAAGACGGCGGTGTTCAGCGGCAATTCGGCGCGGCTGTACGGGCTGGAAAAGCACGCCGACGTTGTGAACCAGGATCGTTTCGCCTCTATCAAGGCGGATTATCAGGCGAACGGGCCGGGCCGGAGCAATCTGCGGTACGGGTATGTCAGCCGTCCAGGGTAGACGCTGGCTACTGCTCGCGTCAATTTCCGCGACCCACGTCGCCTGGGCTGACGCTCCGGCGAAGATGTCGCGCGCGGCGGCACGGTATCAGGACACCCCGCGCGGTGGATTGAGTTGCGTGGGCTGCACGTTTTTTCGCCGCCCGCGGTCGTGTCAGGTGGTCGAGGGCGATATCAGTCCGAACGGCTGGTGCCGGTTGTTCGATTTGCCGGACTGAGGGCTCCCCGACGCTCGTGACGATCCGTCAGGGCGAATGGTTATACGCAAGCCGCGATAACCATGAGATCAAACCGCCCGCTCCACGATCAGCTTCTTGATCTCCGCGATCGCCTTCGCCGGATTCAACCCTTTCGGGCACGTATCGGTGCAGTTCATGATCGTATGGCACCGATACAACTTGAACGGATCCTCCAGCGCGTCCAGCCGCTGGCCCGTCGCCTCGTCGCGCGAGTTGGCGATCCACCGGTACGCCTGCAACAACACCGCCGGCCCGAGATACCGGTCGCCGTTCCACCAATAGCTCGGACATGCCGTGGAGCAGCAGAAGCACAGAATGCACTCCCACAATCCATCCAGCTTCGCCCGCTCTTCCTTGCTCTGCAGCCGTTCGCCGTCCGGCGGCGCCGGGCTGTCCGCCTGCAACCACGGCTCGATCGAGCGCAACTGCGCGTAGACCTGCGACAGATCCGGCACGAGGTCCTTCACGACCGGCATGTGCGGCAGCGGCGTGATGCGCACCGCGCCTTTCACCTCATCGATCGGCTTCAGGCAGGCGAGCGTGTTGCCGCCATCGATGTTCATCGCGCAGGAGCCGCAAATGCCCTCACGGCAGGAGCGGCGAAAGGTCAGGGTCGGATCGACCTCGTTCTTGATCTTGATCAGCGCGTCCAACACCATCGGGCCGCAGGCGTCGAGGTCGATGTTGTACGAGTTCCATCCGCGGGTTCAGCCCATCGTCGGGATTCCAACGGTAGATCCGGAACTCACGCGTGCGTTTCGCGCCCGCCGGAGCGGGAAACGACTGCCCATGGCCGACGCGGCTGTTGGCGGGAAGATTGAATTCGACCATGGCGTTCTCTCATTTCATCGTCATGGCCGGCCCCCGAGCCGGTCATCATGCGCGGCACCTCGTCACAATGGATGGCCGGCTCGGGGGCCGGCCATGACGAAACGACAGCAGTCAGTAAACCCGCTTCTTCGGCGGGAACACCGAAACCTCGTTGGTCAGCGTCCGCATCTTTACCGGCCGGTAGTCCAGCGTCACCGCCCCATCGTCGCCGCACCAGGCGAGCGTGTGTTTCATCCAGTTCTGATCGTCGCGCTCCGGGTAGTCGTCATGCGCGTGCGCGCCGCGGCTTTCGGTCCGGGCTTCGGCGCCGACCATCGTGGTCATCGCGTTGCCCATCAGGTTGTGCAGTTCCAGCGCTTCCATCAGGTCGCTGTTCCAGATCAGGCTGTGATCGGAGACCGACATATCGTCCATGCCGCGCCAGATCTGCTGCATCTTCTCGACGCCCTCGACCATGCTTTTGGAGGTACGGAACACCGCCGCGTGCGCCTGCATCGTGCGCTGCATGCCGTCGCGCAACGCCGAGACCTTGGTGCCGCCTCGCGCATGCCGGGCTTTGTCGAACCGATCCAACGACGCCTCGCCCGCCTTGGGAGGCAGCGGCGCCTGTCCGGCGCCAGGCTTCACGATCTCGGCCGCCCGATGCGCGGCGGCGCGGCCGAACACGACCAGATCCAGCAACGAATTGGTGCCGAGGCGATTGGCGCCGTGCACGGAGACGCAGGCGGCCTCACCGACCGCCATCAGGCCTGGGATCACCGCGTCGGGATCGTCCCGGGTCGGCCGCAGTACCTCGGTCATGTGGTTGGTCGGTATGCCGCCCATGTTGTAGTGCACGGTCGGCAGCACCGGGATCGGCTCCTTGGTGACCTCGACGCCGGCGAACACCTTCGCGGTTTCCGAGATGCCCGGCAGCCGTTCGTGCAGGATTTCGGCGCCGAGATGTTCCAGATGCAGCATGATGTGGTCCTTGTTCGGACCACAGCCGCGGCCTTCGTTGATCTCCAATGTCATCGAGCGCGAAACCACGTCGCGGCTCGCCAGATCCTTCGCTGACGGGGCGTAGCGTTCCATGAACCGCTCGCCCTCGGAGTTGGTGAGGTAGCCGCCTTCGCCGCGCGCGCCCTCGGTGATCAGGCAGCCGGCGGGGAAGATCCCGGTCGGGTGGAACTGCACGAATTCCATGTCCTGACAGGGCAGGCCGGCGCGCAGCACCATGCCGCCACCGTCGCCGGTGCAGGTATGCGCCGAGGTGCACGACAGATACGTCCGGCCGTATCCGCCGGTCGCCATCACCACGGTCTGGGCGCGGAAGCGATGGATCGAGCCGTCCTCCAGGTTCCACGCCATCACGCCGCGGCAGACGCCTTCCTGGTCCATGATCAGGTCGAGCGCGAAGTATTCGATGAAGAACTCGACCTCGTGCTTCAGGCTCTGCTGGTACAGCGTGTGCAGGATCGCGTGACCGGTGCGGTCGGCGGCGGCGCAGGCGCGCATCGCCGGCGCGCCGTCGCCATACTGGGTCATGTGGCCGCCGAACGGGCGCTGATAGATCTTGCCTTCCTCGGTGCGGCTGAACGGCACACCGAAATGTTCCAGCTCGTACACCGCCGGGATCGCCTCGCGGCACATGTATTCGATGGCGTCCTGATCGCCGAGCCAGTCGGAGCCTTTGACGGTGTCGAACATGTGCCAGCGCCAGTCGTCCGCGCCCATGTTGCCGAGTGCCGCGCCGATGCCGCCTTGCGCGGCCACGGTATGACTGCGGGTCGGGAACACTTTCGTGATGCACGCCGTCTTCAGGCCCGCCGCGCCCATGCCGAACGTGGCGCGCAGGCCGGAACCGCCGGCGCCGACCACCACGACATCGTAGGTATGATCGACGATGTTATAGGCGCGCGACGAAGGCAGGGTAATCGCGTTCATCGAAACCGTCCTCTCAGGAATTCAGGCCAAGGGCGAGCGCGCTGATGGCGCAGATCAACGCCAGCAGGATGCACAGTCCCTTGATCGCCAGCACGGCGGCGAGCTTCACGCCCTCCTGCGTGACGTAATCCTCGATCACCACCTGCATGCCGAGTTGCAGATGATGGAACGTCGCGGCGATCAGTGCCAGCAGCAGCGACAGCCGCACCGGGGACGACAGCCAGTCGGAAATATCGGCCTGCGAGGCGCCGGTCAGATGCATGATCGACCAGATGAACCACAGGGTGAGCGGCACCAGCGCGATGGCGGTCAGTCGTTGCGCCCACCAGTGTTTCGAGCCCGCACGCGCGGAACCCAGGCCGCGGGCGCGACCCAGTGGCGAGCGGAGCATATCGACGTGGGGGGAAGGTAATTCCGGCATGACGTTCCCCTACCAGTTGATCAGGCCGACGACCCAGATCAGCACCGTCAGTCCGGCGGTGCCGGCGAGCACGGCGATTCCCGAATCGCGATAGGCCTTTTCGTCGTAGCCGCGGCCGGTATCCATCCACAGATGGCGCAGGCCGCTCATCAGGTGAAACACCAGCGCCAGGCTCCAACAGAACAACAGGAAGAGTCCGACCGCCGAGCCAAGGAAATACTGAAACCGTTCGAAGCCACCTTCGGACGTGGCGGCGGTCAGCAGCCATCCGGTCATCAGCAGCGTGCCGATGCCCAGACCGACGCCGGTGATCCGATGCGTGATCGACAGCGCCATGCTCAAAGGCCAGCGATAAACCTGAACATGTGGGGAGAGCGGCCGGCGGATCAGTTTGCCGTCCGAATTGCGCGCCACCATCAGCGCCTCGCGTACGTCTCTCACAGATCGCTCCGCTTCTGTCTCAAGGATCGCTCCAATAGTGCCGGAGAGGTGGAGGCGCCGGCTTTGCAAATGTTGCTTAGTCGCCTCGCAATGCCGGGTCAACGCGATCCCTGCTCAGGTCTGCCCTGTGGATTGTTGGGTCGGATCGATCCGCCCGCGTGCCGGATCGGCGCGGGCGCCGGGACGCGAACGCCAGCCGGCGCCGCGCGTGCGACAGGCCCCGGCGTCCGGGACCCAACCGCGAGAGATCGGCGACCGGCGGTCAACACCCAGCCATCAACTGATCGGCACGGGCCGGGAGCGGTGGCCGGTGAACACATGATCCATCAGTGGCGTGTCGTCGCCCCACCAGCCGTCGAACCGGTCGCGTTCGGGATGGAACTCGATCCGTACCACGCCGGTGCCGTGACGATCGTGCCATTGGAACTGGCCCGCGCACGGGCCCGACGGGGTGAAATCGGTCAGCGTTCCGTCATAGCCGCCATCCGCGCCCTGGACGTGATACGTGCCGGTCAGCGCGCCGGAGCGGGTGGCGAAATCGGTGCGGAGTTGTTTGATCAGGCCTTCGTCGAGGACCTTGCCGGTCCATGGTCCGACAATCTCCGGCGCGCAGGCGGGCGGCGCGGCATACGCCGGGAGCGCGCATGCCAGGGACATCAGGAGGAGACCGAAAGCGCGTGACCCAAGCAAACCAGACCATCCCATGATCGGTGACCCACGGTTCGAACAACGCGATGTTGAACACGGCCGCGACATCGGGTCCAGACGGTCCGAGCGACGCGAGGCGGCCAAACAGCCGCGGAGCGCCCCCGCGCCGAAGTCGCCAACTTAAGGAATTATCAACCTTTTGAGCGGCATGATCCGCGGACAGGCGTTCGTGGGGTGCGCCAGTCATGAGCGGCATTATCAGTGGAATCGACTACAGCCTGCTGTTCTCGCCTGACACTTCGGCGACCGACGCGTCCTCGGCGATCCTCAGCGCGCTCTATAACACCGCGCCGGCGTCCACCACCGGGTTCGCTTCTACCGGCAACCCGTTGCTCGACCTCAGGCTCGCGCAGGCGGATCAAACGGCCGATACCGCCAAGGAGGCGCAGGTGCCTCAGGTCGCGGAGGCGATCACCGCGTTCACGAACGCGGTAAAGAATGCCACCAGCATTTCGAGCGCCTTGTCCAACCCGAACGTGCAACAGGTGTTGCTGACCGCGAGCGGCCTGTCCAGCTACATAGGTGAGACGGGGCTGGTCCAGAAGGCGTTCATGTCCAACACGTCGGACCCGAATTCGGTGGTCAACCAACTCGGCGACAGCACGCTTCTGAGCACCGTGCAAACCTACGACTTCCAGCAGAACGGCCTCGCCGAATTACAAAACCCAAAGATCCTGGCCACGCTGACCAGCGGTTATGCCGAGGTGATGTGGCGCCAGTCGCTCAATGCGGCGACCCCGGGCCTGTCCAACGCGCTCGATTTCATCAGCCAGGCCAGTTCGATCAAATCCGTCAACGACGTGCTCGACAACGCGACCAATTTCTATGTGATCACGGGTGCGCTCGGCATCGATCCGGATATCGTCAACCAGGATCAGTCGGCGCAGGAGAAAGCGATCGCTTCCTCCAGTCTCGATATCGCCAAACTCCAGAATCCCGCTTACGTCACCAGCCTGACCGACCAGTACCTGATCAGTCAGCAGGAGAACGCCCAATCCAGCGCGAACTCCAGCGCGATCGCCGGCCTCATCGTCTGACCCGATCGCGTTCCGGATGCGGCGGCAACGCCCGATCCAACGCCGTCCGTGCGCTGGCGAACGCCGCCTCGGCGATCTCCGCGCCGCGCGTCACACCCTCCAGGGTCAGAACAGTCAAATCGAAGATGCCGATCGTGTTCAGCACCGCCCGCACATACGGCGTCAGAAAATCCGGCTGCGCCGGCGCGCCCGACGGAGCCGGCCCGCTGAACCAGCCGCCCGACGCGACCACCAGCCACGCCGGCCGGTCGCGCAGCTTGCCGACCTTGCCGCCCGGTGTGCTGGCGAATGTGCGATGGATGCGGACAATCTGATCCACCCACGCCTTCAACACCGCGGGAACGCCAAAATTGTGCATGGGCGTGGCGATCACCAGCGCGTCGGCGGCTTCCAGTTCCCGGATCAGAGCTTCCGACGCGACGAGCGCGGGCGGCACATGTCCTGGCGGCCCCAGAATCGCCGCGCTGAAGCCGGCGTCCACCAGCGGCGGCGGCCGCGCCGCCAGGTCGCGAAACGCGATCTCCGCGCCCGGATGATGACACAGCAGCCGGGCCAGAACTTCCTCGGCCATGCGGCTGCTGAACGCGTCGGCGCCGCGCGGACTGCAGCGTAAGTGCAGAATTGTGGTCATCGATCAATCCAGTCGCATGGCGAACCGTAACGCCGCCGGCAACATGCCGAAACGGAAATAGAACCGCTGTCCCAAAAGATTGTCGAGGCCGGTGTCGAGTACGAGGTGCGGCAGCCCGCGCGCCTTCGCCTCGGTCCCGACCGCCGCCAGCAGCCGCGCGCCCAATCCCGAGCGCCGCAGGTCGTCCCGCACCACCAGATCGTCGACGTAACAAAATGGCCCGCGGATCAGGTTCTCTTGTGGCCGGTACCCGGCCAGGCCGACCGCCTCCTTGCCGCGCCACCCGGCCAGAATGCGATAGCCCGCCTGCGCCTGGCGCCGAACCCGGGCACACAGTTCCTCGGGACTGGTCAAATGGCGGGCGCAACTGTCGCATCACCGGGAAGCAGGCGGCGACCTCGGCATCGGTTTCCGCGTGGCGCAGCGTCTCGTTCATGCCGCCCTCGGCATCGGCCAGCTCAGGCCGACGGCGATGCGGTTCCAGATGTTGATCACCCCGACGAGCGCGGTCAGATTGGCGATCTCGGCCTCGGTGAAGTTCGTCTCCAGCGTCTGATACACCGTGTCGGGCGCGCCGTCGGCCGGCAATCGGGTCAGGCATTCGGTCCACGCCAGCGCGGCGCGCTCGCGGTCCGAGTAATATGGCGTCTCCCGCCACGCGTTCAGCACGTACAGCCGCTGCTCCGTCTCGCCATGCCTCCGCGCATCCTTCGCGTGCATGTCGAGGCAAAAGGCGCAGCCATTGATCTGCGACGCGCGCATGTAGACCAGTTCGATGAGCGATGGCTCCAGCCCGCTCCGGCGGACCATCGCGTCGAGCGCGCGGATCGCCGCGTAGGTGTCGGGGGCGGCTTTGGGAAATGAGACCCGGTCATGCATCGATGGCTCTCCATCACAGGTTGGGTTTATCTGGCGGCGCGAATGGCCTATCAGCCAGGGCCAGAAACTGGTTGGTTGACTGGTCCATGATCACACTCGACCCTGGGGAACCGGGGCCCCTCTATTTGCAGATCGCCGCGCGCCTGCGATCGGCGATCGCCACCGGCGCGCTGACCTCCGGCGCGCGGCTGCCCTCGGCCCGGACCCTGTCGGCGCAATTGGGCGTCGCGCGTGGCACGGTGGACGCCGCCTACGACCTGCTGGCGGGCGAGGGCGCGATCGAGCCGCGCGGCGCGGCCGGCACGATCATTTCCGTCCAGGTGCACGACCTCGCGAAGGCACCGGTGCAGCGGGCCCTCGGTCTGGCGCGGCCGCGGCCGGCGACGCCCGCCGCGCCGTTGCCGTTCCAGCGCGGATTGCCGGCGCTGGACGCGTTTCCGCGCAAGCTTTGGTCGGCGCTGACGGCCAAGGCGGCGCGGGCGGTCGCGGAGGCGGACCTCGGCTACCCGGATGTCCGCGGCGCGTTGGCGTTGCGTGAGCAGATCGTCGCCTACCTGGGCCTCGCCCGCGGCATCGTTTGTTCGCCGGATCAGGTGTTCGTCACGCCGGGGTATCAGGGCGCGCTGACCCTGGTCCGCCAGGTGCTGCTCCGCCCAGGAGACCCGGTGTGGCTGGAGGATCCGGGGCATCCGCAGGCGTTTCAGGCGATGGAAGTCGGCGGCGCCAGCCTCGTGCCGGTGCCGGTCGATGCCGAGGGGATCCGCGTCACGGCGGGGATCGTGGCGGCACCGAAAGCGAAGCTGGCGGTGGTCACGCCAACGCACCAATCGCCGCTCGGCGTCTCCCTGTCGCTGCCCCGCCGTCTCGCCTTGCTCGCCTGGGCCGAGGAGGCGCGGGCCTGGGTTCTCGAGGACGACTACGACGCCGAGTTCCGCTACACCGGACCAACGCCGCCGTCGCTGAAATCACTCGATCGGGGCGACCGGGTACTGTTCGCCGGCAGCTTCAGCAAAACGCTGTTTCCGGGCCTAAGGCTGGGATATCTGGTGGTCCCAGACGCTCTGCTGGAAACAATGACGCGGGCGGCGCGGCTGATCACGCGGGGGCCGCCGTTGCTGGAGCAGTCGGTCACCGCCGCGTTCATGGCGGGCGGTCATTTCGCCCGGCATGTGAAACGCATGCGCGGCCTGTACAAGCGGCGGCGCGCGGCGCTGGCGGAGGCTCTGGCGGATCATTTCCCGGTCGAACTGGCGGCGGGCGGCATGCATCTGCTGATCCGGCTGCCCGCGGGCGTGGACGATGGCGACGTGGCGCGCCGCGCGCTGGCCGCCGGGCTGGCGCCGATGGCGCTCTCCAGCCTGTCGATCGCGCATCACCCTGGGCACGGGTTGATGTTGGGCTTCACCAACGTTCGCGAGGCGGACGCGGCGGGATTGGTGGCGCGGCTGGTGGGGGTGGTTGGGGGCCAGGACCGTTACATACAGGTCCTGACAGGTCGCGGGAGCGTTCCTCTGGGCCAATGAAAGCGATAACCCCGGGTTCGGTCGGAAAGTCGGTATTTTCGCGAAGATCGCAGCGGTGGCCTGCGGACCTCCGCGCGCCGTGATTTATGAGCCGGACAGGACGACGCGATCAGGCGGCAGCAGACGGCATTTCCGGCTGAAAACCTGGTATTGCTGGCATGTCGGAGTCCTGTTACAAAGTCGTCCGGCGTCTCAGAAGACTCAGCCCGTACAAATATAAATATAAGATACGCCCTGTATACTGCTGGCAGCGCCCAAAAGGGGAGAAGTGACATGGCCACACCGGTGATCTCCGTCGGTAACATCGTCGTTGGCGAAGACGACGGGTTTGCCACTTTCCTGATAACGTTGAGCGCGATCAGCGCCAGCACCGTCACGGTGAATTACGTCACCACCAACGGCACGGCGGCCAACGGCGTCGACTACTCAGCGGTCAGCGGCACCGTGACATTTCCCGCTGGTCAGACGGTTCAGACGGTGGAGGTGCCACTCATCGACGCCCTCACGTCACCGCCGAAGTCGGCCTTTCTGTTCAACCTGTCCGCCCCGGTCAACGCGGTGATCGGGAACAGCGTGGCGATCGCGACCGTCATCGCCAATAACCTGCCGAGTGGCACGCCGGTGATGGCCATTACCAATCCGGTGGTCGACGCGACGGCCGGAGCGGCCTCGTTCGTGGTCACCTTGAACCGGCCGGCCACCGGGACGGTGACCGTCAATTACACAACGGCGGCCGGCAGCGACACGGTCAGCGACTTCGTGCCGGTCAGCGGAAGTCTGACGTTCGCGCCGGGTGATATGGCGAAGACCGTCACCGTGCCGCTCATACCCGGCGCGAACCCGGAGGAGAGTTTCAACCTTGTCCTGTCAGGCGTGACGGGGGCAACGCTGCCCGACGCCGTGGGAACGGCGCTGATCGGCCAAGGCAACCAGACCGCCGTCAATACGCCGGTGATCTCCGTCGCCGATGTGACCGCGGGCGAGGGCGACGGGTATGTCGATTTCGTGGTGAGCCTGAGCGCTCCAAGCTCCAACATCGTTACGGTAAACTTCGGCAACAGCAACGGCACGGCGGCCAACGGCACCGAATATCTCGCGATCAGCGGCACCCTGGCCTTCGCTCCTGGGCAGACGATTTCAGACGGTGCGGGTGCCGCTCATCGATGCGAGCGGGGTGTCGGCGCAGGGTTCCTTCTTCCTCAACCTGTCCAACGCGGCCAACGCTGTTATCGGCGACAATCACGGCCTGGCCACGATCGTCAGCAACACCATCCCGAGCGGCACGCCGGTGATGGCGATCAGCAACCCGGTCGTCGATGCCGCCGCCGGGGTCGTCTCGTTCGCTGTTACGCTCAATCAACCGAGTACCGGCACGGTGACGGTCAACTACACGACGGCCGCCGGCACCGATACCGCCGGCGACTTCGTTCCGGTCAGTGGAACTCTGGCGTTCGCGCCGGGCGACATGGAAAAGACGGTCACCGTTTTGCTCACGAATGTCGCGACGACGCAGCAGGCTTTCAACCTTGTTTTATCGGATGTGTCCGGGGCGACCCTCCCTGACCCGGTAGGGACCGCGCTGATCGGGGCCAGCAATCTCACGCCGGTGAACACGCCCCTGATTTCCGCCACCGCCCTGACGGTGGGGGAAGGCGATGCCTACGCCGAGTTCGTGGTGCGGTTGAGCGCGCCGAGCGCCAGCATCGTCACGGTTAACTACGGCAACAGCAACGGCACGGCCGCGAACGGCACCGAATACCTCGCGATCAGCGGCACCCTCGCTTTCGCGCCGGGTCAGACGGTTCAGACGGTGCGGGTGCCGCTCCTGGATCCCGCCTCGACGGTGCCGGCGAAGGGCAACTTCTTCTTCAACCTGTCCAGTCCGACCAACGGCATTGTCGGCACGGCCACGACGATGGCGACGATCATTTCGAACACGCCACAAAGCGGCACGCCGGTGATGGTGGTCAATAACCCGGTGGTCGACGCGACGGCCGGACTGGTGACGTTCGCGGTCACCCTGAATCAGCCCAGCACCGGCCTGGTGACCGTCAACTACGCGACGGCACCCGGCAGCGACACGGCCAGCGATTTCATACTGGTCAGTGGAATTCTGGCCTTCGCGCCGGGCGACACGGCGAAGTCCGTCACCGTGCCGCTGGTTCCCGGCGCGAACCCGCAAGAGAGCTTTAACCTTGTCCTGTCGGATGTGGCCGGGGCGACCCTGCCCAATGCCGTTGGGACGGCATTCGTCGGCGCCACCAACCTGACGACGGTGAACACGCCAGTGATTTCGACCTCTCCGATCACGGTGGGTGAAGGTGACGGGTATGCCGAATTCGTGGTGCGCCTGAACGAGCCGAGCGCCAGCGTGGTCACGGTGAACTACGGCGACAGCAATGGCACGGCCGCGAACGGGACCGAATACCTCGCTGTCAGCGGCACTCTGGTTTTCGCGCCGGGACAAACGGTTCAGACCGTGCGTGTGCCGCTTCTCGATCCCGCCTCGACGGTGCCGGCGAAGGGGAACTTCTTCTTCAACCTGTCCAGTCCGACAAACGCCGTCGTCGGCACGGCCACGACGATGGCGACCGTCATCGCCAATACCGCGCCGAGCGGTACGCCGGTCATATCGATCAGCAACCCCGTGGTTGACGCAAGCGCCGCGACGGTGACGTTCGCGGTCACTCTCAGCCGGCCAGGCACCGGGACGGTGACCGCCAATTACACGACCGCGGCCGGCAGCGACACGTCCGGCGACTTCGTTCCGACCAGCGGGACTTTGGTTTTCGTTCCGGGCGACACGGCGAAGACAGTCACTGTCCTGCTCAACAGTGGCAGCACGGCCCTGCCGCAGGAGAATTTCAATCTGGTCCTGTCGGATGTGGTTGGGGCGACGTTGCCGAATGCGATCGGCACGGCGTTGATCGGCCCGATCAACCAGACGACGGTCAATACGCCGGTGATCTCCACTTCCGATGTGACCGTGAATGAAGCCGATGGCTATGCCGAGTTGGTGGTGCGGCTGAGCGCGCCCATGACCAGTTTGGTCACGGTGAACTACAGCGACACCAATGGCACGGCGATCAGCGGTACCGATTATTTGGCGGTCAGCGGTACTCTGACTTTTGCTCCTGGCCAGACTGTTCAGACGCTGCGGGTTCCGATTATCGACCACACCGCCTCGGTCGCGCAGAAGACGTTCTCCTTCAATCTTTCCACCGCGACAAACGCGACAATCGCGAGTTCCTCCACGCTGGCGACCGAAACAATATTGTACAACGTGGTCAACGGGCCACGCACCCTGACATGGAATGGCACGACCGACAGCAGCCTCGCCAATGCCGCCAATTGGAGCGATATAACGAACAGCGTGACGCCCGCCGCTTCGGCTCCAACCGGGACCGACACGGTGGTGTTTGGCGCCGGTAGCGCGGGCGTCAGCGGCGGCATATCGGTCGCGGCGCTGACGGTGAGCGGGAACGATACGGTTCTGCTGACGTCGGGCGCCAGCCTGGCCGCGTCCGGCGCGATCACGGTAGGCGATGGCGCGGCGGCCGCGCTCACGATCGAGAGCGGGGCGGAACTCATCGGTGGGAGTGCCGTGATGGCCGCGACAGGCGCGGCCTCCGGTTCTTCGGTCGATGTTACGGGCGCCGGCTCCTCGCTGTCAGTCACCGGCAGTTTGATCGACGGCAACGCCGGTTTTGGTCTGCTCAGCATCGCGCAAGGGGCGGTTGTCACAGCGGCATCGATCGACGAGGCGTCCGCCGCCGGTGGCGACGGCGTGATCTCGGTCGCCGGCACCGGGTCGGCGCTGACCCTGACCGGCAGTCTGACCGTGGGCGATCAGGGCGCCGGCGAGGTGTCGGTCCTCAACGGCGCCACGGTCTCCGCGTTGGACGTCACCATCGGCAACGCGAGCACGCTGTCCTCCGGCAACGTCGATGTGGAAGGCGCCGGCAGCGAGTTGTTCGTCGGCACCGGCGGCGTGCTGAACGTGGGCGTCGCCGGCGGCGGCAGCGGCGTGCTGACGATCGGCGCCGGCACGACATTGCATTCCAACGCCGGCGTCATCGAGGCCGGTCACGCCTCGTTCAACAACAACGGCGGCGTCGTCGATCCGCCGTTCGTCGATCATCGACGACGCAGAGCAATTCCGGGTCTCGGCTCGAACCTCTACGACCTCTACGTCGAGAACATCGGCGCGGTGCAGATCGTCTCCGGCACCGGGACCTGGGACACGCCGATGCTGCTGACCGGCACCTCGGTCGCGGACGCGCAGAACAACATCGACGTCAACGGCGATCAGGGCGAGTGGCAGCTCAGTTCCGGCGGCACGCTGATCGTCAACGCCAACACGGTCGATAGCGGCCAGGCGATCGTGTTCGAGGACGCGACGGATACGTTGGTGATCGGTCAGATCGTCAACAACGGCGCGGCCGGGGTGAGCGGCACGGCGCCGGTGGTCGAGCCCGGGGCGGAGAACCTGCTGCAGGCGGGCGGGTTCGCCGCGGCGATCTGGGGCTATCAGACCGGCGACGACATCGACTTCGCCAACATGACCGTGTCGTCGGCGAGCGTGGTGAACGGCAACACGGTGGATTTGTTCGGTCCCGGCGACGTGTCGTTGGGCGCGCTGGCGTTCTTCACGAAGTCCGGGTCGAAGGCCTCGGACGCGGGCGCGGCCGCGGCGGCGCTGCAAATCCCGGTGCAGTGCTTCGCCGAAGGCACCCGGATCGAGACGGTGGATGGTCCGGTCAGGGTCGAGGATCTGACCAAGGGGGATCGATTGGTCACCGCGGGGTGGATCGTCCGAGGCCATCGTGTGGATCGGGCAACGCACGGTGAACTGCCGCGCGCATCCGAAGCCGGAGGCGGTGTGGCCGGTGCGCGTCCGGGCCGGCGCGTTCGGCGGGAACGTCCCGGCGCGCGATCTGTATCTGTCGCCCGATCACGCGGTGTTCGTGAAGGAGGTGCTGGTGCCGGTGAAGCTGCTGATCAACGGCACGAGTATTACTCAGGTGGAACGACCGGAGGTGACCTACTATCACGTCGAACTGCCGCGCCACGTCGTGATCCTGGCCGAAGGGCTGACCGTGGAGAGTTATCTCGATACCGGCGACCGCGCGGACCTGGATGCGCGTGGGACGATCCGGCTCTTCCCAGACTTCGCGGCGAAGCACGCGGCCAAAAATGCGTCGCTGTGGGAATTCGAAGGGCGCCGCGCCGCTCGTCGTGGCGGGGGCGGAACTGGCCGCGGCGCGGCGAATGATAACGGACGGCGCGCGACTACGACGCGCAAGAGCCGCGGGACTGGCGGAACGTATTGTCGGACCGAACGCCTCGGCGGCATGATCTCCCGTCCGCGGCCGCGGCTAAAGCAAGCTGTCATCCGCGAAACTTTCAGGCAGTTGTCGAAATCGGACGCCCGGCATCACGCACCGCCTGAGCCGGATCCTGGCTGTAACCGAAATCGAGCTCAGGGTCGGGCCGTCCGCCCGTCCCGACTGACGACCCGGCACCGAAACCGCCTCGCCCCGCGACGTGTCGAAGCCTCCGCGCCCAGAGGCTGGTCGTGCGTGGCCGGAGCGGACATCCCGATACCGGGTGGCCACGCCCGACGCCGGGTTACGGTTGAACCGTTGTCGCGAGCCCCTCGGCCTGCTGGCATGAAGCAAGACCGAGCGTGCCGCGCCGCGGCTATTTCACCAGCACCACATCCCCCATCAGCGAGGAATTGTCCCACGGGATCTGGCGATTTCCGGTCTCCGCCGCCACCTCCGCCCGCACGCGGGTCAGCATCTGGCGGATCTCCAGACCCGGCGTCGGCAGGAAATGCAGCAGGCTGGTGGTGAAAGGACTGTCCTTGCCCTGACCGTCCAGCGCGGTCTGGCCCGGCGCGGTGGCGTAAGCGATCAGCGTCCCCGTTCCGACGGCGGAATAAGCCGCGAGGCCGGTCGCGACGGCGGCGGACCGTGTGGCCGGCAGGTGACTGGCGAAGCTCCGCGCCAGCGGATTATCGCGGCAGGCATCCAACAGGATGATGTTGGTGTGACCGGGTTCGCCCAGTTGATCGAGGATTTTGTCGATCTCGACGGTTTCGAAGGGGAGATCGCTGGCTTCAGCGAGTTTCGCGTCCACCGGGATCAGATAATTCCTCCCGTCCACCTGCATCCCGTGCCCGGCGTAGAACAGCAAAACGATCGAGGCGCTGTCGGCCTTATGCAGAAACGCGTGCAGATCGTTTTCCATGTCGGTGTGGTTCAGGTTCTCGCCCTCGGTGACGTCGAAGCCGATTTTGCGCAGGACCTCGGCGACCGCGTGCGCGTCGTTCGGCGGGTTCGGCAGCGCGTTCGCGTTGACGTAGGCGCCATTGCCGATCACCAGCGCGACACGCGCGCCAGGCGCGGCGTTCGCCGTGATGTCCGTTCCGGCGGCGGCTGAGGGCGCGGTGGTCGCCGTCGCTGCCGTAGTCGCGACGACCGTCGGGGCCGCCGGGACTGGAGCCGCGGCCGGCGACCCGGATGGCACCGGCGGAGGGGACGTCGCCGCGACCGCGGGCGGCGCCGGAGGCACCGCGATCGAAGACGGTGAGGCAGTCGGAGCCGGGGGCGCGGCGGCGGTCGCGAGAGGCGGTGGCGGCGCGCCGGCGGGGGTGCTGACCGCGCTTCTGGTTTCGATCCGTTTCAGCCCGTTCATCGCGTCCTGGTTCTTCGGGTCGAGGCTCATCGCCTGACGGAAATCGGCCTGCGCGGCATCCATGGCGCCGGCCTTTTCCAGGGCCGCGCCTCGCATGGCGAAATAGCCGGGCTCCTTTGGATCACGTTTGATCGCCTGCGAGAAATCGGCGATGGCGTGGTCGTGATCCGCCTTGTCTTCGTACGCCTGACCGCGATGGATGAACGCGATCGCCAGACTGTAGCCGTTCTTGACCACGCCGCGCGCGATGATGCGCCCGCAGGCGGCGATCGCGGCGTCGGGATCCGTATCGGGGTTGTCGCAAACGGAGGCGTCGGCCGTTCGCCCATTCCTCACCGGCACCACTGGGTGGCGGTGCACGAAAGCGTGATCTTCCAGATCCGGGCGCCGGGGCTCAGGCGCGACATACATCGGAGGCAGGCTGTGTTCGTGCTCGTGGAAATAATGTTCGTGCCAACGCTCGCGCGGCTGCGCGTGAGCGGAAACCGCCGATGCCAGAACGATCAGGGTCGCGAAAAGCCATCTCGCGTGCATCCACGCCTCCGCCCGCATTGCCATCACCACATCCGGTCTTGAAACGGGAGCCTGAACCATCGACCCCGCGGCGACGGCGGCGATCACTCCACCAGCTTATTGCCCGACACCGACCTTGGCATGCCAGGGCCGTGCCCAATCGCGTATCAATTATTAAACATCGCATGAGAAAATCGTAAAGGAAATTCGGTCGGGACCGCGGAGACCGCACCCGGAGACCTGGTGCGCGCCGTCCGCGCCGGTTGCGCTCCGTCATCGCCCTTCCATCGGTAGAGCATTGGCGGCGGTCTCAGTTCTCTCCTGACATCGTCCCGGATCGTGCTACCCTTCCGTCAGGATCGACGATCAGGAGGGAAACACCATGGCCACGGCCACGCCAAACAGCGGGCGGCGCCCCGCGCAAAATACCGGTGATCACACCGACCGCAATCTCGCGCTGGAACTGATCCGGGTGACCGAGGCGGCGGCCCTCGCCGCGTCGAAGTGGATTGGACTCGGCCAGAAGAACGAAGCCGACGGCGCGGCGGTCGAGGCCATGCGCAAAGCCTTCGACACCGTCGAGATCGCCGGCACCGTGGTGATCGGCGAGGGCGAGATGGACGAAGCGCCGATGCTGTATATCGGCGAGAAGGTCGGCGCCGGCGGACCGCCCATGGACATCGCCGTCGACCCGCTGGAGGGCACGACTCTGACCGCCGAAGGGCGGTCCCAACGCGATCGCCACCGTCGCCCTGGCCGATCATGGCAACTTTTTGCACGCGCCGGATATTTACATGGACAAGATCGCGGTCGGCGGCGGGCTTCCCGAGGGCGTGATCAACCTGGACGATCCGGTCGCGAAGAACCTGCAAAACCTCGCGCGGGCCAAGCGGTGCGAAGTGGGCGACCTCGTCGCCTGCATTCTGGATCGCGACCGGCACAAGGAACTCATCGCCAAGACCCGCGAGGCGGGCGCGCGCATCATGCTGATCAGCGATGGCGACGTGGCGGGCGTGATCGCGACGACCATGCCCGAGTCGCTGATCGACATTTACCTCGGTTCCGGCGGTGCTCCGGAGGGCGTTCTGGCGGCCGCCGCGCTGCGCTGTGTCGGTGGCCAGATGCAAGGTCGGCTGATGTACGAGGAAGAGGCGCAGCGCGAACGGGTCCGCTCGATGGGGCACGCCGACCCGAATTGTTGCTTTACCGTGGAGGACATGGCCAAGGGCGATGTAATGTTCGCGGCCACCGGCGTGACGCCAGGCGCCATGCTGCGCGGCGTCAAGCGGTTCGGCGGCGGCGCGATCACGCACTCCGTCGTGATGCGCAGTCATTCCGGTACCGTCCGCTATGTCGAGGCGCACCACAACTTCAGTCAGAAGACCTGGTGGGAGGCGCCGTAACGGCGTTGCCTCCCGATCCCCTCGCGCGCCCGCCGGGCGTTCCGCCGCGGGCTGTTCACGCCCCGCGGTCACGCCCCAGCCGGTCACGCCCCAGCCGGTCACGCCGCGGCCGGTCATGCCTCGGCGGGTCATGCCCCGGCTTCGGAGTCTGGTCCGGTTTCGCCCTCCGCGAGGCCGGGGGCGGTCCTGGGTGTCGATCGAGGCCTGAGCGGACGGCGCTGGGTCTGGCGCACCGGCGAAGATCGGGTGGCGTTCGGCATAGCCCAGAGGCTCGAGGTGCCGGAGATCATCGGCCGGTTGCTCGCCGCCCGCGGCATCGAGGTTGAGGCGGCGGCGGCGTTCCTGGAACCGACGCTCCGTGCGCTGCTGCCCGATCCGTCGTCGCTGATCGACATGGACGCGGCGGCCGATCGGTTGGCCGACGCGGTGGCCGGCGGCCAGACGGTCGGCGTGTTTGGCGATTACGACGTCGATGGCGCGTGCAGCGCCGCGCTGATGGTAACATGGCTGCGGGCCATGGGCTGCATCGTCGTCCATCACGTGCCGGACCGGATGCGTGAGGGTTATGGTCCAAATGGCCCGGCCCTGCTTGGGCTGGTGGCAAAGGGCGCGCGGCTTGATCGTTTGCGTCGATTGCGGCACCGCGGCGGTCGAGGCGCTGGCGGTCATGGCCGGGCGGGCGGACGTCATCGTGCTGGACCATCACAAGTCCGAAGGCCCGCCACCGGCGATCCTCGCCACGGTCAATCCGAACCGGCTGGACTGCGCGCTCCGGCCTGTCGATGCTTTGCGCCGCCGGGGTGGCGTTTCTGACCGTCGTGGCGGCAACTCGCGCGTTGCGCCGGCGCGGGTATTTCGCCGGCCGGGTCGAGCCGGATCTGATGGCGTTGCTCGATCTGGTGGCGCTGGCGACCGTGTGCGACGTGATGCCGTTGAGCGGCGTTAATCGCGCGCTGGTGTATCAGGGGCTGCGCATCATGGCGCGCCGCGCCCGCCCAGGGGTCGCCGCGCTGCTGGAAGTGACGCAGGCGCGGGAGAAGCTGTCGGCATTCACCTGTGGCTTCGCGCTGGGTCCCCGGATCAATGCCTCCGGCCGGATCAGCGAGGCCGATCTGGGGCTACGTCTTCTGCTGTGCGAGGACCGGATCGAAGCGTTGGCCCTGGCGGAGCGGCTGGACGGCATCAACCGCCAGCGCCAGGAGGTTGAGGCGGGAATGCTGGAGCACGCCATGCACGCCGCTCAGGAGCAGGCGGAGGCCGGCTGCGCGGTGCTCGTGGTGGTCGGGGAGGGGTGGCATCCCGGGGTTGTCGGCATCGTCTCCGGCCGGATCAAAGAGCGATTCAACCGTCCGTCCTGCGTGGCGGGAGTGGCCGAGGGGGTGGCCAAGGGCTCCGGCCGGTCGGTGCCCGGGGTCGATCTCGGCGGAGCGGTGATCGCGGCGCGGCAGGTGGGGATCCTGACAACCGGCGGCGGCCATCCCATGGCGGCCGGGTTCTCGCTGCCGGCGGATCGGGTCGAGGCGTTCCGGGAGTTTTTGAATGCGCGGCTGTCGGCGGCGGCCACGTTGCCCGGCGCGGTGGACCTGCTGGTCGAGGGAGCGTTGTCGGTGCCTGGGGCGACGTTGGACCTCGCCCGCCACGTGGAACGGCTCGCACCGTTCGGAGCCGGCAACGATGAGCCGGTGTTGGTGCTGCAACGCGCCCGGGTGATCCGGGCGGACCGCGTGGGGCGCGAGGCTGCCTCCATCCGGGTGTTCCTGGAGGGCGAGGGTGGTGGGCCGCGACTGAAGGGCATGCTGTTCCGGGCGCGTGATGGGGCCCTGAGCGAGGCATTGCTAAGCCGCGATCGGGTCCCCATGCATCTGGCCGGCTACCTCCGCGTCGAGGCGTGGAACGGGGCGGAGAATCCCGGGTTCATCATAACGGACGCCGCCTTGGCCTGAGCGAGGGTCGCCTCCGCCGATGGGGATCACCAGGTTCGGTGCGATCGTGGATGCGGCGGCCGGCAACTCCGACTGGTCGGCGCGGGCGGCGGCGGGGGCGCCGTGAGGTCGGATTCGGGGTCACGGAGCGGGCCGGGGCGAATGAGCGTCGTCGCGATTGGCGCGTTGGCCGCGATCGGGATCTGACGGTTGGCTTGACCGGGACGGGTGGGTCCGCTACCCACCGCCGGCCTTGATCATGGCACGCGGTCCCGTTCGTCTAGAGGCCCAGGACACCGCCCTTTCACGGCGGTAACACGAGTTCG